>JAVBOH010000003.1:0-52953 GCA_031550725.1 Oscillospiraceae bacterium | reverse complement strand
ACATCCTCCCACACTGCCTATTTCAATCCACACCCCTCACATGAGGGGTGACCTGCTAGCGATTGGGACGCTGCTGAACTAGCTAAAAATTTCAATCCACACCCCTCACATGAGGGGTGACCTTCATCCTTACTGTCAAGCCTGCATATAAAAGATTTCAATCCACACCCCTCACATGAGGGGTGACTTAGCAAGAGTATAACCACCGCCACCACCGCTAATTTCAATCCACACCCCTCACATGAGGGGTGACCTGTAAATAATACAAAAGTTGTTGTTTCAAGTAAATTTCAATCCACACCCCTCACATGAGGGGTGACAATAAGTTAAACAATTTTATAAGCCGTTTCGGCAATTTCAATCCACACCCCTCACATGAGGGGTGACTGTTTCAACCGTTCCAGCTGCCATTACTGCTTTTTATTTCAATCCACACCCCTCACATGAGGGGTGACCACGATATAAATTATTTTAGGACGGTGTGGAAATATTTCAATCCACACCCCTCACATGAGGGGTGACATCAGCGGAAGCAGCTAACGAAATGTCATTAGTTATTTCAATCCACACCCCTCACATGAGGGGTGACAACACGAGATATAGAAAGTGATGGTGAATAAAATATTTCAATCCACACCCCTCACATGAGGGGTGACTCTTTTATCTTTGCGTATATGCTTAGGCTTTTTTTTATTTCAATCCACACCCCTCACATGAGGGGTGACTATCAACATCATAATGAGGAATAGGATTATACGGAATTTCAATCCACACCCCTCACATGAGGGGTGACTTGTTTCTTAGTAACTCGCTCACCCTGTTCAGCTTATTTCAATCCACACCCCTCACATGAGGGGTGACAACATATGCAGTACATTCATTGTTATATTTTATAGCATTTCAATCCACACCCCTCACATGAGGGGTGACTCAGCAAGTCCAGCAAGGTCAGTAGCAGCAACAGATTTCAATCCACACCCCTCACATGAGGGGTGACGAGCATCTGATAATTTTATTACCGTTTCAAACTTTATTTCAATCCACACCCCTCACATGAGGGGTGACCACCAAAATTATCAGCAGAATTTTCTAGTGCAGCAATTTCAATCCACACCCCTCACATGAGGGGTGACAATGCACTTTCAAATTCAATAGCCGACTTTGCTATTTCAATCCACACCCCTCACATGAGGGGTGACATGCATTTTTATTTATATCATCAAGTGATTTCTTATTTCAATCCACACCCCTCACATGAGGGGTGACATTAATTTTATTGCAATATCATCATCTGTTTTACTATTTCAATCCACACCCCTCACATGAGGGGTGACCTAGTGATGTATTTACTAAGGCTTTGGTTGATGGATTTCAATCCACACCCCTCACATGAGGGGTGACCAGTAGCAAAGCCATATACAACAGCATCATCACAAATTTCAATCCACACCCCTCACATGAGGGGTGACAGCGAAATGCACAAAAAGTTGTTCTGTGCATTTCAAAAACATATAAACATATACAAATTACGTATTAAAACTATAATTAAAAAATATTTAGATTAGATAAAAACATAGTTTTTTCTCTGCGACTAAACAGGGGTTTTTATGTTAGCTTGCCATTCGCATTAAAATATTAATGTTTCTTCAGGCTCATATGATAAGTTTACACCGTAATGTTCAATCCTAGTTTTATACTTATTTCCTAAATTATAAAACCTAAGACTGTCCTTATCAGTATCTATAATTTTTAATAATTTATCCTTGACAATACATAGCTGTGCAGGGTCCAATAAACACTCAAATACAGAATTTTGCACTCGCTGTCCGTAATTAACACATACTTTAGCTACATTACGCAGCCGTTTTTTACCATTACTAGATTCGGTGTTTACATCATATGTTATCAAAACTAGCATAATAAACCTACTTCCATATGAATGGAGGATAATCATCAATATCACCACGTATATATTTTGCCAGCAACATAGCCTGTATATATGGCAGTAATCCCCATTCAACTTTTTCATTCAAAAATGGGTGTGTTAACACTTCTTTCTTCTTTTCCTGAAACAATGACAAACACTTTTTTAAACCATCTTCATTAAGAATTATTCCGCCATTTTCCTTTGAAGTAAAATCTTTGTATGTTATCATTTTTCGGTTAATTATTGTAAGTACAAATCTGTCAGCAAACGCTGCACGAAATTCTTCAACCATATCCAATGCAAGTGAACATCTCCCAGGTCTTTCTGTATGAAAAAGCCCTGCATACGGATCAAGTCCAACCGACTCTAAAGCACTAACACACATTGATGTCAGCATACTGTAAATAAATGATAATAATGCATTTACATTATCCATAGGCGGTCTTCTTGAACGTGATTTATAATAGAAATCTTCTTTTTGCTGCAAAATCATATCGTCAAATATTGAAAAATACCGGCTTGCACTTTCACCTTCTAGTCCTCGAAGTGAATCTGCATCTTTGCATTTATATGCTGAATACGCAGCATCCTTTAATGTTTCTGATACCCTATTGAATTTATCGATATCAATTCGCATACTATGGTCACTTATTGCACGTCTTACAACAGCATTGCTGTTTGTTATTTTTGCTGCTATAATATTTTTTGATACAGCAAGTGAACGTTCAGGGTTATCACAAATTCTGTATTGTTCTCTGCGCAGAAGTATATTGCCATACGATTTTCCTGTTACCTTTGCAAGAAATTTTCCGCTTGGTTTCAAAAAAACCAAAGACTTATTCATTTCAGAACATTTTCCCATAAGAGCAGGACTTGCTCCTATATAACCAAAAGCCATAATTCCTTCAAGAGTGTGAAGCGGTACTCTGCCAAGTTTTTTACCCTCTGCTTCTATTACAACATTTTCTCCGTCAAGTGATAAATATGCTTTTTCAGTAGTAACATACAGTGTATTCAATAATTTTTTCATACACTTCCTCCGTCACAAAAGTTATCTTCAAGATATTTCTTAACACTGCTGATTTTATTTAACTTTGGCAGGCATAATTCCTTTAATGAACAAGCATTACAGCTTTTTGTCTGCTTTACTTTCGGAAGATAGCCACTGATATAATATTGATGCATTTGTGCAAACATTTTTCGTACAAGCCCCTTCAATTCATCTGTTATTTCGACTTTCAAGCGTCTTTTTGTAGTACCATAAAATATTGCACCGCTAGTTATTTCACACATCAGCATTTCTTCAAGACATATTGCCTGTGCAGCAAGCTGAACTATATCAACATCACTTTCTTTTGGTTCACCATGCTTATATTCAACAGGATATGGTGTATAAAATCCTTCTTTACCAGCAAGTGTAATACCATTTTTTGATTCTTTGAATTCAACAATATCACACTCTCCGCTAGCACCAAGTGTACGTGAAAAAATCGGCATTCCACGAGATATTATAACCTTACCTCTGCTTTCGGATGAATAGCTGTCATGACATTTTTCATGTAATAAATTTCCTTCAACAGTACGCAGATTTTCTTCCCACATCATTTCAATGTGAATAAGTGCCCATTGGCGCTGACAGAATGCAAAATGCTGAACACCTGAGAGCATTAAATAATCCTGCTCATCATATTCCATTAATAACCTCCGGAGTCAAACCATCCAAATCATTTGTTATGATATCATAATCATCAATTGATGCTGGATAATCCTTTCCGTTAATCAGCTTTACACTTAACGTTCTATGTACTTTTGCTGATGAATACTGTCCTATTTTATTGTTATGTTTCCACCAGAACAGCTTATGAACTTCCATACTTCCATCAGGTCTTGCAGCGGAGGCATCATTCTCAAATAATGTTCTTAAACACTCCTTGATTTTTTCTGCATCTTCATCAGAAAAACCTGTCTTTTCTGCAAGCTGCACATTTATTGAGCCTTTTATGATATACACACCAAAATCAACCATATGCTTTGAGCCCATTGTATCAGATGATTTTTTACCTGACTCGGTTGGCTCAGAGTTAACACTTTTGGTTATTTGCAAGCTGTTAATATCAACTGTATCAACACTTAATGCCTGATGTATAGTAACAGGTCCTCTTACGCCAACAGAAACTCCGTCCTTTTTTGAATCTTTTGAACTTGGTTTAAAAGCAAAAACTTGTCCGAAGCTTCTGACATCAAACCATTCTTTACAAGCCTTTTCAGCATATTCATCATTGCTCGAATAACCAATAATAGTCTTGCTCGCACGTTCACTTAGAGAATTATATTCATCATCATTACGCTCGCTGGATTTAACAAATATGCTTTCGCCCATATCCTGCAATCTGTTTCTGATTTTACGCTTTAAGCAAACATCAGAAATTTCACCCAAACCTGTATATGTTGTTCTCGGACGGTTACCATTTAAAGGGTCACCATTTGGATTTGCGTTTGAAACGGTAATAACTACTGCAAAGTCAATTTTATTCATCAAGCTGTTCATTATAATTTTTCCTCCTTATTTTCATCGTCTATATTATTTTATCTTTATCTTTATCTTGTAACGCTGCACGCTGGTGTGAATATCCAAGCAAGTAAATTTCATTAAGAGGATTATTCAACTCAGATATATCTTCAGTTTTAATAAGTTCAAACACCTCATCAAACATACTCGCATAATATTCTCTTGTAACAGGATTAAGCATTTTTAAATAAGGCTGTAATTTTGTTCGTATGATTTTATAAACATACATTGGGTGATTTTGATATGATGCCATATAACGGCTAGCATTTGTTATACGGTCATCACTTTCACCTGTTTTTGCAAATTTTGTTTTCATAGCTTTCTGCTCCGCTATCTCTGCAATAGCTAAAAGTCTGCCGAAAATATAGCTTCTGTCTTTAAAACCAACATCAATCGCCATTGTAAATTTCACTCCTTCTGCTTTATCATTATAATATTTTGCAATCAAAGAACACGCTGTTGACAAAACCCTTTCATAATTCACGAATGAATATGCTATCGGATTTGATGCTTTTTTCATTATCGCACGAATTATATCCCTTGGAACGGGCTGTTTATCAAGAATACAATGCAAAACCCGCTGTGTCTGTTCTCTTTTAAGCTTGTCATTTTTAAGTTCAATAAATCCTCTGTCCGTTTCATCGCCGAATGCATATTCGGCAATTCTGAATGTACTCGGATTGCTTATAATATAAGAAAACTTTTTATCTGCATTAAAATATGGAAAATACCATATACAGCTTTCTCGCCAGTTTTTTATCCTGTTAATATAATCTGACGCTTTCAGCTCGTTATAATATGTCACTGACAATCTGCCTGTTGTTGCCGCTTCAAGCGATATAGTAACAATATCATCACCAATTTCAAATCTCTTTTGACATCCTGCAATATACATATTCAGCTTGTCTGTATATTCTGATTTTGTATATGAAATTGATTCTATTTCATTATCATCATCACCAAATGCAGGGTCTATTTCAGGAACAGACTTGCTTTGCGGACACCAACAAATAAAAGTTCGCTTATCCTTACTGCCGATTGTTCTGCTTTGATTTGCACCAAGCCATGTTAATGCCGCATGAGCCTTTTGAGTTGCTTCATAACTTATTGATAATGCCTCATCATTTTCTATAAAACGACCTCGGTATGTAAAGCCTGATGAATCATTTGCTGATATAAGCTTTGCACCATAGCTTGACGCTAAAATACCTTTTGGATGATTTGATGATGTTACATCCTTTTCTCCCTTAATATAGCAAACATCATTATTTCCACTTTCATTTGAACAGTAATATGAAATATATTTTTGCCACAGTGTTGCATCTTCCCACGCATTCATGATATCATCAATTTTTTCAGACAATACCCTAAATCTTACAAAAACTTTCTCATATGGACTTCCTTTAATTTTATCATCAGATAATTCGCCTGAATCATTAAATTTAACAAAACCTGCTTTGTTTAAATCTGAAATAACACTGCTAGTCGATAAATATTTATATATAGCAATAACCTTTGGGTGTGTATATTCAGATTCATTCCAAATTTTTAACTGTTCAATATATGCTGCGTGTTTTTCTAACGCCTTGTTCTTTTCACTTTCACCACTTACATAAATAGAATAATCTCGTGCTATATATGATAATGTATCATTTAAAGGATGCGGAGCAATTCCGCTTGCACGGCTTGCTGAACGTTCATTTACAGGAGAAATTGTTTTACCCTCCGCTTTTTCAAGTTCCCTTGCTGAATGAAAATTTCCATTTTCGTCAATTGTAATTTCAAGTTGGATATTCATGATAAAATGAGCAATTGGTGTAAGGATAGCTTTGTCGCCATCAGCAACACCCATCATATGAGCGTTATTTTCATAAGTTTTATAAAGCATATTCATCCATGCCATTTATTCCACCTCCGAAAACAAATTATCAACACCTGTAAAATTCTCATGCTCTGTGCCAAATGGTTTAATATTCATTTCTCTTACAGGACGATGAATACAAGCCTGCGGCGGAAGAAAAATAATCTCACCTTTTTTCATAACAGCATTCCAAAGTCTAACTGTCATTTTATCCTTCGTTTCAACGGAATAAGCTTCATCTGCATATGTTATTCCATGATACATCATACCAAAGCTAAGCTCTGGTGTGCTATCATAAAAACCCTCACCCTCACCATATGTGCAAGGTTCAACATATGCCTGACACTCTCTTGTTCCAAGAAATATGTCACGGCGTCCACCCTTGTTTATTGCTCGCTTTGCAATATTATGATGCTTGTTTTCACATTCATCTGTCTGGTCATTTTTCAGTTCCGGACGGTTTTCATTCCATATAAAATGAGCTTTTACTTGATATTTACAATCTTTAAGATATGTATAGTAAGACAAATCATTGCTGTTTTCATTATACTTTATCGGTCTGATACCTTTTGTTTCAGTTTGTATCTGATTAATAACCCTTACTCGATCTATTATCCATATTAGACTTGGTTTCCAGTATATCGAGTGTAATACTCCCTTGATTGCCTCATATGTGGGAATTTGATACGAAAATTTTTCTCCTCCGACTCGTGTTATCGGGTCAGAAAACAAACCATACTCGCCATAAACTTCAAACTCCACAGAATTCTCATGAACCACTTTTTATCCCTTCCTTTCAGAAAAATAAACCTATTGAATTTCCATCATTAAGACCAATTTCATCGCTGTAATATCCATCCATTAATGCTGTAAAATGCTTGTCCTCACTTGTTTTGAAAATCACACCATCATCACATAGCTTTCTGAATTTTTGTGCATAAACCTGGATTGTATACGGTTTTGCCTGCTCGATTTTTTCTTTCAGATATACAATATCAAACTTTGCTTTTTGCGAACATAAATCAGCTATTATTTCCCTTGCAGTTTCATTATACGGAACAATAATATCCTCTGTATTGTCATCAAAAACCTTGAACATATCCCCTGCTGATTTAAAGGACTGCTTTAAAATATACTTATTGGTTACACTGCCAGCTCTGTTGTGTAAGTCATTATGTGATATTAATGAAAACAGCTTTTCATTTTTAACTGCATATCTGAATGTATCTTTATCATATTCGTATCTGAGCAATCTGTGATAATAGTCATTAACACTTTTTGTGCTTAACATATCATTATTATAAGCAATCGGATTTTTAGCGTAAATTTCATGTAAAACATCAAATGCTTGCTGTGATTTAATTATATCAGGCAGCATACTCAATTTTTCATCTTGTAGGCTCACAATATAAACCGTACAGATATATCCATAATCATTACTTCGGTTACAGCGTCCTGCTGCTTGTGTTATATTATCAATTCCTGCTTTTATTCTGATGCATACTTCAAATGAAAAGTCAACACCTGCCTCGACAAGCTGTGTTGATACACATATTATTTTTTCACCGAGTGCAAGGCTTTTATTTATCGCTGCTAAGGTATCAATTCTATGCTGCGTGCACATTGATGTTGATAAATGATACAATTTATATATATCATCCGAATTTAAATTTTTAAGCTGATAAAAAAGTTCTTTAGCACTATTTTTTGTATTGCATATTATTAGTAAGCTTGATTTTTCTTCTATAATTTTATAAGAAAAATCCGAAAGCTGTTCAATATTCTTTGGCTCGGATGATAAATCCACCGTTTCTGTACGTTTGAACACTTTGAAGATTTCTTCATTAAATGGAACAATATCACAATCAGCATACAGCTTTATCGGATAATCCAGTGTTTCGAAACATGGTTGAGTTGCAGATGATAATACAACAGTTGCGCCACAGAAATTTACCAGGAAATTAATCGCCATATTAAACATATACAGCGTTTTATATGGTACACTCTGCACTTCATCAATTACTATTACACTATTGCATAACGATTTCATTCGTCGTATTGATGTTGTTTTGACTGCAAAAAGAGTATTAAGCAGCTGAACAAGAGTTGTAATTAATACAGGTGACGAAAAGCTTTCAGACAAAAGCTCATAATTATCAAGCTCACCATCTTCTGTTTCACTACGCACGACATTTGAATGATGCTCTGTCAGAATTGTCTTGCTGTCCAAAATATAATCAGAAATTACTTTTGCATTCTGCTCCAAAACACTAAGCAGAGGTATAACAAAAATCAAACGACTTTTGTCGTTTTTCGCCGCATGTTCAAGTGCAAAACGCAGTGTAGCTAAGGTTTTTCCTGCTCCGGTAGGCACTGATATTCTATATACCCCACCAGTGTTTACAGCAAATTCTGCTGATTTATCTGAAATATATTTTCTAGCTTTGTTTATTTCAGTATCACATGACATTTTATTTAGCTTTCTATTAAAAAACTCAAGCTGCTTAATCCATAATTCCGTATCAGCTGTAATATATGTATGTTTTTGCTGACAGCAAAACTCATTGGTATCACGCCTGTCTGCATCAATTAGAGCCGATAAAACAAGTCTTGCTAAAAAACCAAGAAAGCTATATTGGATTGTTATTTTCAGACCGTTTTGACCCATATACTTTTTATAATCAGTTTTAATTATTTCAAATATTGACTTTACTTCTTCAGCAGCTTTATCAAATAAAGTATCAATTTCATCTGTATTGGCACATTCAGCTATAAAATCATTTATTGCCTCATCATAACATATCTGCTCTTTATCATAATACATTCTATGCTCAAAACCACTGTTATTTTCAAGGTCAATTATATCAAACTGTCCGTGATGCGAGCCAATTGCCCATGCTACTATTTCTGATGTTAGTTTTCTTGAAAAATCACTTGTATTATGATACCTTTCCATAAGATAAATAACGCCTGAAAAAGTATGATTTACAGAACCTTTTTTCACATTTGCACCATCGGCAGATTTCCTGATATATTCATCAAATTTACCGCAAAATTTACCCATATCATGTATTAGTCCTGTCAAATATCCAACACTTTCAAGTTTAATAACTTTTAAATTTTCCGATGTATATTTCGCTGTATTTCTTGAATGTTCAGATGCTGTCTGAATATATTCAATTTCATCAAATTTTGTTATATGTGCAATATGTTCTTGAATTGTTTCTATCCTCACCATCCCCTTTTATGCAAGATGTTATAATATTTTATTGTATTCATAATTCAATTTGTCATTAATTAATAGGATTATATCACATATATTAACATATGTCAACAATTATTTTCATAATTTTACATTATTATGTATTGTATTTCCCAAAAACAAAAATTGCAATCCTGATAATATTTCAGTATTGCAATTTTATTGATTTATTATTACTCATATTTTAAATTATTCAGTAGACATTAATTAAGAAAATTCTCAGCTATATCATATAATTTCTCATAATCCACTTTATCAAAATCTGTTGTATTTACTTTAACAGTCTGTCCAACAGACACATCTGCCTGCCCAAACTGTTTATGTGAATTCATAAACATTTCTTTATCTTCACCCTCAATAATATGTACCCAGTGACGATTTGTTTTTTCTCTTTCTATATATCTTTCATAAACAACCTCTAAATCACCTGTGAACACAAAAGTCAGACACTCACAATTATACTTTTCAAGCAGTTTTTTAACCTGCTCACTTTCATGAAGCTTGAAATTACTTTCAAGTATACATGGTTTTCCTGCTTTTAAAAAGTTCTCTGCTATATGCATCATCAGCATAAATGTCACTGCACTGTTTTTCTTATGTACATCCTTATTTTCTGCTCCAAATCCATCACCAATCACTTCTTTTATTCTATCTTTATTAAAGCATGGCAGATTTAATTTTTCTGCAAGTTTATATGAAAATGTGGATTTTCCTGTTGCACAATATCCACTTATTAATATTATCTTGTTTTTCATTACTACTTCACCTCGTATAATAATCATAGTTTGATTATAGCACATAGTTAATAAAAACACAAGAAAAATTCAAGTCAAATATTGTTTATCCAGTCAACTGGTCGACCAGATGGTTTTCTTAATTTCAATTAAAAAATTAATTTTACTTTTGATAGCATACGACAAATATTTCTTAATATTTATGGTATACTAAGGAAGATATTTTTTACTTTTTAATTTGAAAGGTCGGTATCTGTATATGTATAATCTTGAGAGCTTTACAAAAAAAGCAAACCTCGTAATTAATAAAGCCTTTATGCACGCAGGAAAATTCGGTCACACCTATGTCGGAAGTGAGCATATTTTGCTTTCCTTGCTTTCCGAAAGCGGCAGTACTGCATCAAGTATTTTTAGGGTATGCGGTGTAAAAGAAGACGCTATTGTCAACCGTATCATTGCTATTATTGGTAAAGGTGAAACTTGCTGTGTTGATGCAGAGGCCATTACTCCTGCTGCAAAACGCATTATTGAAAATGCCTTTGAAATTGCTGCTGAATCAGGCAGCAAGCTTGCTGGAACTGAACATATTCTTCTTGCTCTTTTATCACAGGAGGGCTGCACTGCTGTGCAGTTAATTCGTGATGTCGGCGGAAGTATAACACGTTTAACTAACGCCTGTACTGGTATAAATGTTATGGAAACTCAAGTTTATAATCCTATTTCAAAAGCTCCCACTCTAATGAAATATGGTAAAGACCTCACTTTATGTGCAAAAGAAAAAAAGTGCGACCCTGTTTTGTGCAGGGACAAAGAAATTGAACGCTGTTTACAGATACTGTCACGCAGAACTAAGAATAATCCTTGCCTTATCGGTGAGGCAGGAGTTGGAAAAACTGCTGTCGCAGAGGGAATTGCACAGCTTATTGCAGAGGGTAAAGCTCCTGAAAATTTGCGCAATAAGCATATCTTTTCACTTAGCTTAACCTCGATGCTTGCCGGTGCAAAATACCGTGGTGATTTTGAAGAACGTATCAAGCAATGTATTGACGAGGTTATTGATAACGGCAATATTATTCTTTTTATTGATGAGCTGCATACAATTGTTGGTGCTGGTGCTGCTGAGGGTGCTATTGATGCATCAAATATTCTTAAACCGCAGCTTGCCCGTGGAGAAATACAAATTATCGGTGCTACCACTATTGAGGAATACCGTAAATATATTGAGCGTGACAGTGCACTTGAACGCCGTTTTGGTCAGGTTATGATTAAAGAGCCTGCTGAAGATGAGGCTGTGAAAATTCTTGCAGGACTTCGTAAATGCTATGAGAATTTTCATAATGTCCGCATTACCGATGAAGCTATTAACGCTGCTGTTTCAATGTCTGTACGCTATCTTCCTGATAGATTTTTACCTGATAAGGCTATCGATTTAATTGACGAAGCATCATCCCGTGCGAGAATGAAAATAACAACCGAGCCAACTTCGTTAAATGAACTTGCCGAAAATTTGCGTACTATGATGGATAACATCATTGTGAATGAAGCGTCATATACTAAATCCGATTTAAACCGCAGCCGAAAAGGTGACACTTTCCAGACTTTTATTGGACGTGAGGAAATTGCCGAGGTTGTTTCTGTTACAACTGGTATTCCTGTAACTAATATTACCAAATCAGAAAGTGAACGCTTGCTTAACTTGGAATTTGAACTTCATAAGCGTGTTGTTGGCCAGCATGAAGCGGTAAAATCAGTATCAGAGGCTATTCGCAGAAGTCGTTCGGGACTTAAAGACCCTACTCGTCCTATCAGCTCTTTTCTTTTCGCAGGACCAACTGGTTCTGGTAAAACTGAACTATCAAAAGCTTTGGCTGAATGTCTTTTCGGTGATGAAAACTCTATAATTCGTTTTGATATGTCTGAATTTATGGAGAAACACAGCGTTTCAAAGCTTATCGGCTCACCTCCAGGATATGTTGGTTTTGAAGAAGGCGGTCAGCTTACTGAACGTGTTCGCAGAAAGCCATATAGCGTTGTGCTTTTTGATGAAATCGAAAAGGCACACAGTGATATATACAACATTCTCCTGCAAATTTTTGAGGATGGTATTCTCACGGACAGTATGGGGCGCACTGTCAGCTTTAGAAACACTATCATTATTATGACTTCTAACATTGGTGCTGCACATATTACCGATAAAAAGTCGTTTGGATTTGGTGAGATTTCCGATGATCTTTCTGCTCATAAGCATGATGTTATGAATGATATTAAAAAGCATTTTCGTCCTGAACTTATCGGCAGACTTGATGATATTATTATCTTTTCAAGACTTTCCGAAACTGAGCTTTCGGGTATTGCTGTTAAGATGCTTGACGGACTAAAAAAACGTGCTTTGCAGCTTGAAATTTCACTTGAATTCACAGGTGATGCTATTTCAAAGCTTATTAAGGATGGTTATGATAAAACAGGTGCGAGAAAGCTTCGAAATGAAATAACTTCTTCGATTGAAAACCTGCTCTCTGTTCAAATTCTTGACGGCTCAGTTAAAAAGGGTGATAATGCTGTGCTGGTGCTTAATGAGGATAAATATTGTTTTAAAATTTCACAGTTACAAGAATAATTTATGCAGGGGACGTTGTCCTCGATATCCCGAAATGTTACTTACAACGGGACGTCGAGGACAACGTCCCCTGCATTTTTATGTTTAAAAAAGAGTAGTCTTTATGTTATTGTATGTTACTGTCATTATAGTGTATAATTATAATAACAAATAAATTATGGATTATTGTCCTGTTCATTCTTGCGATGATTTGTCTTGTTAGATGCTTTTTTATCTTGCTTGCACATTGGTGGAATACCTTTTTTAATATGAAATGTTATACACTCTTTGCAATTGCTATGACGCTTGCATTTTAATCTTGTACAGGTGCATTTATCTAAGCCGTTTTCAAACATTAACATCCTCCCCCAAAGCATTGATTTTACATAGATTAATATATTCATCTTTTAATTTATTATACAATACTTCAATATGATCAATAATGTTTTTGGACATAAACTATTATAATCAATTGTGGTATTGAATTAAACTAAAATATACAATATAATGTAGTTAAAGGCAAGGTACCAATGCTTTGTATAAACTATAATTAATATAAGAATTTGGAGTGATTATAATGACAAAAATAAACGAAAAACTAAGAGAATGGGTAATAAATAAAATCAAAACTGAATATGCAGACGACGTAAGCCTGCTTATTGGTTTTAACGCACTTGACCTTGAGGAAGATAAAAAGGGTGAAGCTTTTGATTTCTATATTCCTGAAACAGATAAGGGATATAATTTATCTCGCACATTTATTATCGATGGAGTTGGATATGATTTGTACCCAAGGAGTTGGGAACGTATCGAAGATATGGTTAATTTTGATGACTATAACTCCTTTGCTATCGCTGATGCCACTGTCATCTATTCAAGAAATAAGGATGATGAAATAAAATTTCAAGATGCTCGTAAACGCTTTTTCGATAACCTAAACAATAATGAATTTGTATTTAAAAAAGCTCTTGAAAAGCTTAATATTGCTATGAATTTGTATCAGACTATGATGTTTGAAGAATCCGTAGGAAAGGTTAGAATGGCTGCTGGATATATCACTGATTATTTAGCGTTTGCCGTTGCTATCATGAATAACACATATCTGAAAAACATACAGACTAATATAATTGAAGAATTATCTAATATGAAAAACATACCTGACAATTTTATAGAATATTATAAAGCTATTATTAATGCAGAAACAATTGCTGAACTTAAAAATTTAAGCCATTTGATTATTTCATCAACAAGAAAGTTTTTGGATAAAAATAAGCCATGCACTGTCACTGAGAAAAATAATATAAATTATAATGCACTTGCGGACTGGTATCAGGAGCTTTGCTATACATGGAGAAGATTATATTTCGCTGTCAAAAATAATGATACCGAAAAAGCTTTTGTATGGGGATGTCTGCTTGAAAGTGAGCTTGATATAATAAAAGAAGAATATAATTTGAAACCAATGGATTTGATGGGTGTATATAATTCTGCTGACTTATCTGTACTTCAAAATCGTGCAAAAAAACTTGAGGAATATATTATTTCAGTTATCAATGAAAATGGTGTTGAACTAAAGTCATATGCTGATATTAATGAGTTTATTTCGTTGAATTAACGGAAATGAGGTATCCATGAAATATAAAAATGCATCGGATATATTACCTGATAAGCTTCTGCGTGAACTTCAAAAATATGCCTCCGGTGAAGCGATATATGTTCCTGCCGAAAAAGAGAAAAAGAAGTGGGGAGATAATTCAGGTGCCAGAGCTTATTACCGTGAGCGTAATGATGAAATTCGTACAAAATTCTATAAAGGTGCTGATATGGAAATTCTTGCAGTGGAATATTCCTTATCCGTTGATACTATTCGTAAGATTGTTTATAAATAAAATATAAGGATTACTGGTTGTTTTTTAATCGGTAATCCTTATTATTTTATGGTATTTTAAGCGTTAAGCAGTATAATATTATATATTGGTAATAAATAAAAAATTACTGACAAGTTGTTTTATTTAACCTATTGAAAAATAAATGAAAATGTGTTATAATAGTTTAATATATTTGTTTTCTGCAATTTGAAATGTTTTTTACTATTATATAAGGAGATGATTTAAATGATTACTGTTGAAAATTATCTTGGCACAACTAAGATTTCTAAGGACTATTTGCTTTCATTGATTAATCATACCGTATCAACTTGCTTTGGTGTTGTGGATATTAATTCCTCTGAGCAAATCGGTATTTTGCAAACACTTTTCAGAAAGGCAGATTTTGCTCCTAAAAAAGGTGTTGTGATTACCTCTAAGGACGGCAAGCTTGCTGTTACTATACATATTACTGTTCTTTTCGGTACTAATATCAAGGCTGTTACTGATAGTCTTGTTCACAAGGTTAGATATACCGTTGAAGAAACAACCGGTCTTAAAATTTCTAAAATTACTGTATTCGTCGATGGGATGCAGAACTAAATATAGTACATTCAATTACAAGAGAGGTATGATATAGTGATAAGCGGAAAAATTTTGAGAGATGCTTTTATTAATGGTGCACTCGCTATTCAGAATAAAAAGCGTGAAGTTGATGAACTTAATGTTTACCCTGTTCCTGACGGTGACACAGGCACTAATATGTCCATGACAATGAAAAACGCTTTGCGTGAACTTCAGATTATGGATGATGATGTTACTGTACAGGCTGTTGCTGATACTGCTGCGGCTGCACTTTTGCGTGGTGCAAGAGGTAACTCAGGTGTTATTCTTTCTTTGCTTTTCAGAGGGTTTTCCAGAGGGTTTGCTAATAAAACAACTGCTGACTGTGCTGATTTTTACAAGGCTTTGGAGCTTGGTGTTGAGGGTGCTTACAAGGCTGTTATGAATCCTACTGAGGGTACAATCCTTACTGTTGCACGACTTGCTTCAGAAAAGGCTAAAGAATTCACCGATTGTGGTGATATAACTATTTTTTGGAGTGAGGTTTGTGCTAAAGCTAAGGAAACATTGGCTGAAACTACCGAAATGCTCCCAGTCCTAAAAAAAGCAGGCGTTGTTGATGCAGGTGGTATGGGCTTGCTCGTTATATGGACTGCTATGCTTGATATTTTTGAGGGCGGCAAAATTATGTCCTCTGATTTGGAAGCTCCTGCACCTGCTGTTGTTGGTGCAAACACTAGCACTGTTGTCGGCGATATGGACGAGGTTATCACTTTCGGATACTGCACTGAATATATTGTTAATAAAAAGGCTGATGCAAAAGATCCTTCGGCTCTTAGAGCTTTCCTTGAAACAATTGGCGACAGCGTTGTTTGCGTTGATGATGATGATATAATTAAAGTTCATGTTCATACTGACCATCCGGGTAAAGCCATTGAAGAAGGCTTGAAGTTCGGTGCTTTGGTTAACATGAAGATTGATAATATGCGTTATCAGCATGAGAATAAAATTAAAGAGGCTGCTGTTGTTAAACGTCAGAACTTTACTCCTGCTGCTCCTGAAAAGCCTTATGGCTTTGTTGCTGTTGCCTCTGGTAACGGTATTGAAGAAATGTTCCGTAATCTTGGTGCTGACTGTATTGTTCGAGGCGGACAAACTATGAATCCGTCTACTGATGATATTTTACAAGCTATTTATGCTACACCTGCTGAAACTGTTTTTGTTCTGCCTAATAACAAAAATATTATTCTTGCTGCTGAACAGGCTGTTAAGCTTGCTGACAGAAAGGTTATCGTTTTGCAGACTCGCACTATCCCTCAGGGTATGAGTGCTATGCTTGCATTTGACCCTGACAGCGATTCCGATTCTAACCGCCTTAATATGACAAAGGCACTTGAAAAGGTATCAACAGGTCTTGTTACTTTTGCTGCTAGAGACAGCGATTTCGATGGTCACAATATCAAGCAGGGTGAGATTTTAGCTCTTGATAACGGCAAGCTTTCTTTCACTGAAAAGGACGTTAACAAAGCTGCTTATAAGCTTACTAAAAAGCTTTATAAAAATGATACAAGCTTTATCACTGTTATTTATGGTGCTGATGTTACTGATGAAAAGGCTGAAGAACTTGAACAGCTTATCAAGAATAAAGCTGGAAATGACATCGAAGTTATGCTTATTAATGGCGGACAACCTGTTTATTACTATATCATTTCTGTTGAATAATTATAATAGTATATAATTATATGCGGGCGAACAAAACGCTGCGGCGCATCGCCCTTACATTGTTTTAAAAAGGAAATCTATGAAAAAAATTAATATTATTACTGGTCATTACGGCAGCGGCAAAACTAACTTTTCTGCTAACCTTGCTATTCATTTAGCTAACAAAGGCGAAAAGGTTACTGTTGTTGATCTTGACATTGTTAATCCTTATTTCCGTTCTGCTGATTTTAATGAGCTTTTTGGAAGTAACAGGATTGAACTCGTTTCCCCTATGTATGCTAACTCAAACCTTGATATCCCCGCTATTTCGTTCGACCTTGAACGTATCGCCACAGAAGATGGTTATCTTATCATTGATGTTGGTGGTGATGATGCTGGTGCTATTGCACTTGGTCGTTATCATGAGGCTTTCAAGCAATTTACTGACGATATGGACGTGCTTTATGTTGTTAATAAGTGCAGGTTTTTAACCCGCACTGCTGGCGAGGCACTTGAGCTTATGTATGAGATTGAGGCTGCATCAAAGATTAAGCATACTGGTCTTGTTAATAATTCAAATTTAGCTTATGAAACCACTGCTGACACACTTGAAAATTCTAATGAGTATGTTAAGGAATTATCCGATAAAACTGGACTTCCTATTTCATATACTGCTGTTCCATATGGTCTTTCGGCTGATGTTTATAATCCGTTTCCTGTTGATATTTATGTTAAGAAGGTATGGGAAACGTAAGGTAATTATGATGCTGTTTAACCATGTCTTATATAAATATTTACATTAAAATTATTTGTTTTGTAGGGGCGATTATCAATCGCCCGTTAGATAAAAGGTATTTACGGGCGATTAATAATCGCCCCTACATAATTTAAATTTAATTTATATTATTTTGTATTCCACCTTGAAAGGAGTTTTATAAATGGCAAAAATTACTGTGGACTTCGAGAAATGCAAGGGCTGCGCTCTTTGTACTACTGCTTGTCCTAAGAAAATTGTTGAGCTGCAAAAAGAAAAACGTAACCGTAAAGGTTATTTTACTGCAACTTGCACCGATGACGAAAAATGCATCGGATGTGCTTTCTGTGCTATGATGTGCCCAGACTGCGCTATAACCGTAGAAAAGTAAAAGGAGTGAATTTATTTTGGAAAGAAATCTTATGAAGGGTAATGAAGCTCTTGCTGAGGCTGCTATTCGTGCTGGCTGTAAGTGTTTCTTCGGTTACCCTATTACACCGCAGACTGAAATTTCTGCTTATCTGTCTAAGAAAATGGCTAAGGCAGGCGGCGTTTTTTTGCAGGCTGAATCAGAAGTTGCTGCCATCAACATGGTGCTTGGTGCATCCGCAACAGGCGTTCGTGTTATGACATCTTCATCCTCACCTGGAATTTCCTTGAAATCAGAGGGTATCTCTTATATCGCTGGCTCTGACTTGCCTTGCGTTATTATTAATGTTCAGCGTGGCGGTCCAGGACTTGGCGGTATTCAGCCATCTCAGGCTGACTATTGGCAGGCTACTAAGGCTTTAGGTCATGGTGACTTCCACATTCTTGTTTATGCTCCATGCTCCGTTCAGGAAATGGTTGATACTGTTACTAAGGCTTTCGATATGGCTGATGAATACCGTATGCCTGTTATGATTTTGGCTGACGGTTTGCTTGGTCAGATGATGGAACCTGTTTCTTTCCCTGAGGTTACTGTTAAAACTCTTGATAAGCCTTGGGCTACTAATGGTCATGCTAATAAGCGTGAGCATAACATTGTTAACTCACTTTATTTACAGCCTGATGTTCTTGAAAAATCCGTTCAGGACAGATTTGTTCGATATGATGACCTTAAGGCTAATCATACTGAAGCTGAGCTTTATATGACTGAAGATGCTGATATTGTTGTTACTGCATACGGAGCTACTGCTCGTATTGCTAAGGCTGCTGTCAACTTAGCTCGTGAACAGGGTATCAAGGCTGGTCTTGTTCGTCCTGTTACTCTATGGCCATTCCCAGTTAAAGAAATGAATGAGGGCACTAAGAATGCTCATACTGTTCTTTGCTGCGAGATGTCTATGGGGCAGATGATTGATGATGTTAAGATGGCTCTTAACTGCTCAAAGCCTGTTGAATTCTTTGGCAGAACTGGTGGTATGATACCTAAGCCTGCTGAAATTCTTGAGGCTATTAAGAAAATTGGAGGTGCTAAGTAATGGCTGTTGTATTTGAAAAACCAAAGGCTCTTGCTGAAATTTCCATGCACTACTGCCCTGGCTGTACACATGGTATTATACATAGACTTGTTGCTGAAGTTATTGATGAAATGGGTATTGAGGGTGACACTATCGGTGTTTGTCCTGTTGGATGCTCTGTTATGGCATATGACTACTTCAATTGCGATATGATTGAAGCTCCACATGGCCGTGCTCCTGCTGTTGCTACTGGTGCTAAGCGTGCTAATCCTGATAAGTTTGTATTCACATATCAGGGGGACGGTGACTTGGCTGCTATTGGTACTGCTGAAACTGTTCATTCCGCTACACGTGGTGAAAATATCGTTGTTATCTTCGTTAACAACACCACATACGGCATGACTGGCGGTCAGATGGCTCCAACTACTCTGCCAGGTCAGGTTACACAGACTACTCCATTTGGTCGTGATACTTCTGTTCAGGGCTTCCCTATCAGAGTTTGCGAAATGCTTTCCACTCTTGATGGTACTGCGCTTGCACAGCGTGTTGCTGTTGACAGCGTTGCTCACATCAAGGAAGCAAAGAAGGCTATCAAAAAAGGATTTGAAAATCAGAAGAACAAGGCTGGATTTTCTATCATTGAGGTTCTTTCAACTTGTCCTACAAACTGGGGTATGACTCCTGTGGATGCTCTTAAAAGACTTAATGATGAAATGATTCCTTACTATCCTCTTGGTGTTTATAAAGATAAAGCTGCTAAGGAGGTAACTGAGTAATGACACATGATATCGTTTTAGCTGGTTTCGGAGGACAGGGTATTCTTTTCATGGGAAAGGTGCTTGCTTACTCCGGTCTTATTGATAACAAGGAAGTTTCATGGCTGCCATCATATGGTCCTGAAATGCGTGGAGGTACTTGTAACTGTTCAGTTGTAATTTCTGATAATGAAGTAAGTTCACCACTTGTAACT
The DNA here is from genome assembly GCA_031550725.1 of Oscillospiraceae bacterium. Lineage (GTDB taxonomy): Bacteria > Bacillota > Clostridia > Oscillospirales > Ruminococcaceae > UBA946. The sequence continues at coordinate 32,708 of JAVBOH010000003.1, read as the reverse complement.
GCACCATCTGTTTTGATTGCTATGAACTCTCCATCACTTGAGAAATTTATTGATACTGTTATGCCAAATGGTATTGTTATTTGTGACAGCACTATGGTTGATATCGAAGTTAAGCGTGATGATGTTAAGGTATTCTATGTACCTGCTACTCAACTTTCTGCTGATAATGAGCTTAAGGGCGGCGCTAACATCATCCTTATCGGCAAGCTTATCAAAGAATCAGGTATTTTTACAAAGGAAACTTTCGAAAAGGCTATAAAGAAAATCGTTCCTCCTGCAAAGGAACAGCTTATTGCTAACAATTTAAAGGCTGTTCAGGTTGGTATGGACGCTTAAAATTAAATTTTAAAGCGGTTACATGAAAAAAATCATGTAACCGCTTGTTTGTTATATTAACTTTTATACCACCTGTGTCATAGAAACGCATCTTTAGAGTATTTATAGATTTCATTTAAATGTAATAATATGTACAAAACAAACAAAAAATAACTTAACCGAACTCTTTTTCTCTATTCTATCTTATTTCGTTTATTTGTTAAACCTAAAATATAATCAACACTCGTTTTATAAAATTCAGCTAATAGGATTACGCTTTCTAATGACGGCTGAAGATCCCCAATTTCATATCTTGAGTACGTCTGCTGTGTTACATTTAAGTATTCTGCTAAATCACGTTGCTTAAGATAATTTTCCTGACGTAAATCTCTTATTCTTAATTTTATCATAATTTTCACTCCTTTATCGTATTATAACCTATTAAGTAATATTTGTCAATAATATTATGTATATAGTTATTATATTATTACATAATATTATTTATAATTATTATGTAGTGAGAGGAGTATTATGATTATATTTGATTTACGTGATGTAGGTAACAGAATAAAAAAAAGAAGAATTGAGCTTGGGATAACGCAGCAATATGTTTATGAAAAGCTTAATATATCTCAAAATCATATGAGCCGAATTGAAAATGGCCATGTTGGTATGTCTTATGAATTGCTGCTTGAATTGTGCGAAATGTTAGATGTATCAGCTGATTATCTTTTGACGGGCAGGATAGGAAATAACACTTATTTCGAATTTATTGATAAATATAACAAGCTTGATGAAAAGCAGCGTGAATATATCAATAAGCATATCGACTTGTTTATTGAGTCGGATTTAAAATAAACATATATGAGCAAGCACGTATTTGCGCCATTCTCATTCAATTCGCTTTTTATGGGATAGACATTTTTTGTGTTTTATTGTATTATTAATATATAAAATACATGGGAGATGATATCATGGATACTGTAAAAATCGGAAAATTTATCGCTGAACTTAGACGTGAGAAGAATTATACGCAGGAACAGCTTGGTGAAATTTTGAGTGTTACAAATAAAACTATTTCACGATGGGAGAATGGCAATTATATGCCAAATATTGAAATGCTCCAGATTTTGAGTGATGAGTTTTCTGTGAGCATTAATGAGCTTATCAGCGGTGAGCGTTTTAATGATAATGATTATAAAAATAATGCCGAAAAAAATATTGCATCCATTTTAAACGAAAAAACTTTTAATTACCACGATAACTACCAATACTGGAAGAAAAAATGGATTAAGGAAAATACTCTTATTAATGTAATTATAGCGATTATTTTATTGCTTATTGCTTTGTTGAGTTTTTATTTGGATTACCCAATGTTGATTGTAATGGACAGTTGGTTATTAACGATACACATTATTTTACAACGAAACAAGATGGCAGCTTATATTGAAAGACATATTTATGATAAATAAAAAATTGCTGCAAGGTGTTAAACTCTTGCAGCAATTTTTTTACTTCATTAATTTTGTACCAAGCACAGACGAAAGCGTTGTATAAAGCTTATGAATATCAATAGGCTTTGCTAAGTGACCGTTCATTCCAGCAGCAATACACTGCTCGGCATCCTCTTTAAAGGCATTCGCTGTCATTGCATATATTGGTATGGTTTTCGCATTCGGATAATTCATCTCACGGATTTTTCGTGTGGCTGTCAGACCATCCATCACAGGCATCTGCATATCCATCATTACAAAATCGTATCGCTCTGGAGTTTTATTATACATATCAACCGCTATCTGCCCATTATCAGCAACATCAATTTCAATATTTGTTTCCTCAAGCAGTGCCATAATTATACACTGATTAATCTCGATATCTTCAACTAGAAGCAAATGCTTATCGCTCCAGTCATATGCTAAAAATGTTACATTATCAATTGATGACTGGCAGTAAGTATCAATCGTTTTGAAAATTGCATACGGCATGATCGGATATTGCAAACAGCTGAAATTCGATATATTACCAACCTTATAATTTCTTGTACAGGACACAATTACAATTTTTGTGTTTTGTGACAAGTGCCTTATATGGTTTGCAGTATCAAGCGAACCTGTATAAATGATATCATAAAATATGTTTTCCTTGCGCATTTCGGTTATTTTATCAAATGCATCATCGGCGCATTTTATCACATCACAGCAAAGTCCTAACCTCGTTATTGTATCAATAAAATTACAACAAATTCCTGCATTACTGCATATTATCATTATACGTAAGGCTTTATGCTGTTCTGTTATTTTGTCGGCAACATCATATGAATCCTCAAATTCAATCGGGATTTCAAATGTGAATTTACTTCCATTACCTAGCTTGCTTTCAGCATAAATAACGCCGTTCATAAGGCTTATAATATTCTGACTAATTGATAGTCCAAGTCCTGTGCCGCCATATTTTCTTGTGATACTACCATCACCCTGCTCAAATGCATTAAATATAATCGGCAGTGCTTTTTCAGAAATCCCGACACCATTATCAATCACGGATACTTTTAAAACCTTACAATCTTTATTCATGTTAATGCATCGAATTTCAAGTGTTATCTCGCCGCCGTTTTGTGTAAATTTAATTGCATTGGTCAGCAAATTAACTATAATCTGCATGATTTTTTTCTCGTCGCCAATCATGTATTTATCAAAATATTCATCTATATCATAATTAAAGCCTAGATTTTTCTCCGCCATTCTTTCTCTTAGCATATCAATAACCGAGCTAATCATGTTCTCAAAGCTGAAAGGCAGATTGTTTATTTTCATCTTGCCAAGATCTATTTTTGCCATATCAAGAACGTCATCAATTATTGATAAAAGCTGCTTTGATGATACTGTTACTGTGTTAAGGCAATCCTTTATTCTTGTTAAATCTGTTGTGTTTTTTGCTATTTCAGTCATTCCTACAATAGCATTTATTGGTGTTCTTATTTCATGACTCATTCGTGCTAAAAATTCATTTTTTGATTTAACACTTTCAAGTGCCGCACCAGTTGCTTCGATTAGCTTATGGTTTGTTTCCTCACGGGTTACAGAGTTCGCAAACATAAGATTTGCAGACTGTAGAATATCCATTTCCTTATCTGTCAGCATATGATATTTGTCATCAAAGGCATAGCTTGCAAAACCCCAGAAATCACTGTCCGAATTAATCGGTATTAGCATAAACAGAGGTGCTTCAGGAACTGTCAGCCACTCTGCTATATCGTTATGCTCCTGTGTTATTTGAATTTTCAATACTTCATTTTTTTCTGTCCAGTCATCCCAAACAGACAACTCACGCAAGAAACGCACAGTTTTTTGCGGAAGTAATTCAATGTGGTTGTTATACCGCCATGCCGAAAGACGTTTACTCATATGCTCGCCAGTTTCAATATCAACAAAGTTCTGCCATATTGCAACGCTTAATGCACCAACACATCCACCAATTATCTCCAGAACTCTTTGCATTGCAATATCATTTTTTTCGTTATTAGACAGCAATATCCTAGCAGATTCATTCACTGCACGCAAAAGTCTGTCTTGTAATATCAATTCATTTCGTGTTGTTATCAGGTTTCGTGTGGCATTGTTTTTCTCAATCGCCGACAAGAACATTGCTCCGCATGAGCCAAGCAGGTTTTCAACCTCTTTTGAAAAAATATTCTCTTTTTGACAATCGTCAAATCCAATAAATCCCCATATCTTATCGTTAAGCTTAAGAGGAATAAGCAGCACAGATTTTATACCCTGCACCTCATAAACTTCATACTCACCCGACGGAAATATTGTTATTGGACCATTTATTGATTTACCTGCCATCATATTCTCTTTTGTAAATGGTGCATCGTCAAAATCAAACTCAATTGTGAAATCCTTACCCTGCTGTGCCTCGACATTTTCATTTGACTCAAATATCTGCTCACAATAATCTTTATCATAATTCTGATATATACGCCATATATATACTCTGTTTACCTTTACAGCTCTGCCTAACATTAAAAACTGTTCATTAATAATTCTTTCAAAGTTGTGCGGACCTGCTGACATCATATTTGATGCAATATCATTACATACCTTTAAAAGCTCGGAATGACTTTTAATCTTCGCATTAGCATCCTCAATTTCCCGCTTGTCAATCGAATGCGCAAGCAAGTGGTAATCATTGTTCCACCATACTCGCATTAGTGTTGTTTCAACAGGTAAATCCTCACCACTCTTTGTGAGATACATCCAGTCAAACTTATCATATCCCTCATCGAAAGCTTTCTTTATGTGATAATCAGCCGACTCAGCAGTAGTCATTCCATTTGGCTGATATTCCGGATTTAAATCGTAAAAATGTTCAATATATTCACTTTTGCTTTCAAGTCCAAACACATCAACAGCATAATTACTGCAATCAATCATTTTGCCGTCTTTATCCCATATTGATGTTATCATCAATGTATTATCCAACATAAGCTTTGAACGGTTTTCAGCTTCTTCAACAAGCCGCATTTCTTCTTTAAGCTCACGCAAATCCTCTGCATACATAATAAGACAAAAAGAATTGCCCCATTTTAACCTAGAAATTGTAATCTTGCATGGGACATCCGAGCCATCAAGAAGATGATACATCCAGTCCGAACGCAGCTTGCCAAGCACAGCTGCAGCCTTTAACAGCCTCTCCATCTTCGGTATACTTTCCTCGCCATCCGGCTGAAATTTTGGATAATAATCGGTATATGTTACAAGCAATTCCTGTTTGGATTTCGCACTGCCAATCGAAACAGCAACATTATTACAATCCACCGCTTTGAACTCGTCATTAAACATTATACATGCCATCGGACACCCATCAAGCATGAGTTCCATTTGAGCATTAATTTCTGCTTGCAGATTGTTGTTATTGTTATTTAGTTGTAATGGTAAATTTTTTTCATCGAAACCTGCACTCATAATAATACTCCATACTGTTGTATATAATTTGACATAATTTGCTTTATAACAGTATTATAACCCAAATATTGTTAATTGTCAAGACATGAAAATTATATAAATTTCAAACAATAATACCGCACCTATACATAATTTATAGGTACTTTATTCATTAACAAAAAATGTATATAACAATTTGAATTTCTCAAACTGTTATATACATAAAAAATTTATTTATTCAAAGCCTTTGCGCCAATGTCATTTCTATAATGTGCGCCCTCAAAGCTAATCTTTGATACTGCTTTATATGACTTGTCAAGTGCATTTTTAAGTGTATCACCAGTACAGGTGACACCTAAAACACGTCCGCCTGACGTTAGAAATTTACCGTCAGCATACTTTGTTCCTGCATGGTAAATAAACGAATCTTCAACCTGTCCAAGCTCATCCATGCCATTCATTTCTATACCTGTTGCATATTTCTGTGGATATCCCCCACTTGCCATTACAACACATGAGCAATGCTCATCTTTCCACTTGATATCAAGCTCTGAAAGCTTTTCATTATAAATAGCCTCGAAAATATCAACAAGGTCGGTATCAAGCAAAGGAAGTACAACCTGTGTTTCAGGGTCGCCGAAACGGCAGTTGTATTCGATAACTTTAACGCCATTTGGTGTAATCATCAAACCAAAATAAAGGCATCCCTTGAACTTTCTGTTCTCGGATTTCATTGCATTAATAGTAGGCAGGAAAACTGTTTCCATGCATTCCTTTGCAATTTCATCGGTATAGAAAGGGTTAGGAGCAATTGTACCCATACCGCCTGTGTTCAAGCCCTCATCATTATCAAGCGCACGCTTGTGATCCATTGAAGATATCATAGGTACTACTGTGTTTCCATCTGTAAATGAAAGTACAGAAACCTCAGGTCCTGTCAAAAACTCCTCAACTACAAGCTTAGACCCACTCTCACCAAAGATTTTATCTTCCATAATTGAATGAACTGCCGTGGTAGCCTCACTCTCATTCTGTGCGATAATTACACCCTTACCAAGTGCCAAGCCATCAGCCTTTACAACAGTTGGGTAGGAATTCTGTTCCTTTATGTAGGATACAGCGTTTTCTGCGTTATCAAACACTTCATACTTAGCAGTAGGAATGTTGTACTTCTTCATTAAATCTTTAGAAAAAACCTTACTGCCCTCAATTATTGCAGCAGCTTTGTCAGGACCAAATGTCATAAAACCTTCTGCATTTAATGCATCAACCATACCTAAAACAAGCGGGTCGTCAGGTGCAACAACTACCATATCAACACTAAGCTGTTTTGCAAGTGCAACAACTCCGTCGATATCGGTTGCTTTTACATCGAAGCACTCCGCATATCTTGAAATTCCGCCGTTACCTGGGGTGCAATATAATTTTTCGGCACGCTTGCTTTCGGCAAGTTTCATAATTATAGCGTGTTCACGCCCGCCACCGCCGACAACTAAAATTTTCATGCTAATCCTCCAACTTTATTAATTCACAGTATTTTGCATACTGATAAGCAAGTCATTTATAGTAACCTGATCAGTTCCGTCAGAAAAAAGGTTTACCCCAAGTGCCTGAAATGTATAGACAATTCCCCATGGTATACCCCACCAGCCTGCAAAAAATGTTACTGTTGTGTATGCAAATTTGCAAAATGTTGCCTGTGAGCTTCCTGTAACATAGAATGACGTTGCTCTTTTTAGTGTTATTGCCAAAAATGAGCCGCAGTAATAATATCTTGTCAGTTCAGTGTATTTATTAATTTCTTCACCGTTAAAAAACACCGTTTCACCATTGCATAGATTATCTGCATATGTTATTAAAAACTCACCAAACTCTTTATTTCTGTTCTTTTCGGACATATTAATAATAACAAACATAACCCATGAAACTAAAACCAGAATTATAATTATGAACATATATAGCTACCCCTCAAGTCAATGTATGTTTGAATTAGTGATGGAACAAACGTATACCTGTGAATGCCATTGCTATATCATACTTGTTGCAGGTATCAATAACATGGTCATCACGGATTGAGCCGCCTGGCTGTGCAATATAGGAAACGCCGCTTTTCTTAGCACGTTCGATATTATCGCCAAATGGGAAGAATGCATCAGAACCTAGGCATACATCAGTATTCTGTGCAAGCCATGCTTTCTGTTCTTCCTTAGTGAATACTTCAGGCTTAACCTTGAATATATTCTCCCAAACACCGTCAGCCAAAACGTCCATATATTCATCGGAAATATAAACATCAATAGCATTATCTCTGTCAGCACGGCGAATGTCATCAACGAATTCAAGTTCTAATACCTTTGGAGCTTGTCTTAACCACCAGATATCAGCCTTATTTCCTGCAAGTCTTGTACAGTGAATACGTGACTGCTGTCCAGCACCAATACCGATAGCCTGTCCGTTCTTAACGTAACAAACGCTGTTAGACTGCGTATATTTTAAAGTGATTAGTGAAATTAACAAATCTCTTTTCTTATCTTCAGGGATATTCTTATTAACAGTAGGCATATTTTCTAACATCTTATTGTTAATATCAAGTTCATTTCTGCCCTGCTCAAAGGAAATACCATAAACCTGCTTGATTTCGATAGGAGCAGGAATATAATTTTCATCAATCTTAATGATGTTATATGTACCTTTTCTCTTTGATTTCAATATTTCCAAAGCCTCGTCAGTATAAGAAGGTGCAATAACGCCGTCTGAAACCTCACGGTGTATCATCTTTGCAGTAGCTGTGTCACATTCATCGGAAAGTGCAATGAAATCACCATAGGATGACATTCTGTCTGCACCTCTTGCACGTGCATATGCGAAAGCTAGCGGAGAAAGCTCAAGGTCATCAACAAAATAAATCTTTTTTAGTGTATCGGACAAAGGCTCGCCAACAGCAGCTCCTGCTGGAGAAACGTGCTTGAATGAAGTTGCTGCACACATTCCAGTTGCTTTTTTAAGCTCCTTAACAAGCTGCCATCCGTTGAAAGCATCAAGTAAATTAATATATCCAGGGTTGCCGTTTAGTATTTCGATAGGTAAATCCTTACCATCATCCATAAAAATCTTAGAAGGCTTTTGGTTAGGGTTACAACCATATTTTAAAAGCATTTCGTTAGCCATTTTAACATCCTCCATAAAAAGTATTTGATTGAAATTATAAAAATTGTAGGGGCGATACGTCGCAACGTTTTAATCGCCCGTAAAATAATCAATATGCCACGGGCGATTAATAATCGCCCCTACACAATATTACACGTTTTTATTCAAAATCTTAGTATCAACAGTATCATCCTCAAGAGAAATGTAACGTACAAACAATGATACCTTATTTTCATCATTCAAGGAATTCCAAAGCATATCAGTGAAAGCATTGATATCGTCAGGGATTTCAACTTTTTTAGGTTCACCCTCATAGCTTGGAAGTGGCTCACCATCACCCATATATGTGTGAATGAAATGACCTGTGCCAGCGATTGGATTTTTGTATGTGAAAGTGTTTCTAACGCAGCAATCAGGGTTTCCATCTGCACTCTTTAGAATTGAAAGAGCATAATTAAAGCCGTCATCTTCTTTTTTAATGATACCAGAAATGCGTGGTGTATAGTTTGGTCCATCAGGCTCGAACTCTCTTGTACGCAAGGATTCCTCAAAAGTCATCTGCTGATTCATAAGGTTATAAATTGTATCAGTCTGATCACCATTTGTAACGATAGTCTTGTTACCGAGAACTCTTACAGGATGGTAAATAATAAGGGATGGGTCTGTAAGCTTTGATGGGTCAAAAGCTTCAGTCTTGATACCATCAGCAGTTTCAGCGAAAATTCTATTACGGCTGTTTTCACTTCTGCCCATGATAAAGTATGCTGTAACTGCATACTTGCCATTAGCAGATTTTCCGATAACAATTCCTCTGCCTGGATATGCGTTAGATTTTAGCTCATTTTCAAGTGATATCATTTTCATAAAAATTAACATCCTTTCATATTTGGATCCATTTCAAAAATAAATATTAGTTTAATATATACGCTTTATCATCACGGATTTCAATTTTATCCTCACAGAATAATGAAACGGCTTTAGGGAGTATCTTCCATTCAACATTTTCCATTACACGTTTCTGCAAGGTTTCAGGGGTATCATCGTTTAAAACAGGAATAGCTTCCTGCAAAATTATTGGTCCACCATCGCAAACCTCTGTGACAAAATGCACAGTTGCACCTGTTAGCTTTACACCTTTTTCTAGTGCGGCCTCATGAACATGAAGTCCATAAAAGCCCTTGCCGCAAAAAGATGGAATTAGTGCTGGATGAACATTAATCATTTTATATGGATACGCTTTGCATACACATTCATCGAGGATAGTCATAAATCCAGCATACACCACCAAATCAGCTTGTTGCTCATTAAGTACATCAAGCATAGCCATACTGTATGAAACTACATCCGCATAATCCTTACGAACAAGAACACGAGTGGAAATGTCGTTATCCTCTGCACGTTTAAGTGCATATGCATCAGCTTTTGATGAAATTACACAGGTTATCTTTCCACCCTTGATTTCGCCACGATTTTGGGCATCAATAAGAGCTTGTAGGTTAGTTCCGCCGCCTGAAACAAGAACGCAAATATTTTTCATAGGTAATATACTCACCTTTCATTTTATTATCTAATTCCACCCAAAGTTAAGGTATACATTTTCAATAGAATAACTTATACTTATTATAGCAGTTAAAATAAATATACCACAAGCAATAAAAAAATCAACTTTCCAATTTCGTTTTTTTATAGCTACATCAATAATAACTTTTTTAGAATTATTTTTGACTTTCAAAATAATCCTATACATAATAAAATTTAATATAAATAAAATTAATATTATAATTATTACAGTAGGAATTACACGCAAAAAAAATACAGCAAGGATACCTAATACATATATAGGTGGAATAAAAAATAATGAACCAATAACTAAATTAAAAACGCCAGTAACCCATATAGGACAAATCATGTAATATTCCTTTATCCACTTAAACATCCTATCACTCCGTCATAAAAAACGTCAATATATTGTAATTAACAAATAATTACACCCTCATCGCTAGAAACAAGCTCACCAAGAACATAAGCATCCTCACCAGCCTCTTTAATAGCAGCAATAGCCTTGTCAGCATCATTCTTATCCACAACAACAGTCATACCAACACCCATGTTGAATGTATTAAACATATCACGTTCTGGGATATTACCAGTAGCAGCAATCATATCAAAGATAGGAAGTGTCTGAACGTCAGCACGAGCAATCTTTGCAGTAATTCCGTCTGGCAAAGAACGTGGAATATTTTCATAGAAACCACCACCAGTGATGTGGCTTATAGACTTAACATCAACCTTGCCAAGCAAGTTCATGATAGCCTTAACATAAATCTTAGTAGGAGTAAGCAAACATTCACCCAAAGTAGCACCGATATCGGAATAATGTCTAGCCAAATTCTGCTCATTAACAGTAAATACCTTACGAACAAGTGAGAAACCGTTTGAATGAACACCGCTTGATTTAATAGCAATCATAACGTCGCCAGCCTTTTGTGTGTCAGGCTTTAGTATCTTATCCTTATCAACAACACCAACAGAAAAACCTGCGATATCATATTCATCCTCAGGATAAAACCCTGGCATTTCAGCAGTTTCACCGCCGATTAGTGCACATCCTGCTTGAACACAGCCATCAGCAACACCTGAAACAATCTTCTCAATCTTTTCAGGGAAGTTCTTGCCAACTGCAATATAGTCAAGGAAGAACTGTGGCTTTGCACCACAGCAAATGATGTCATTAACGCACATAGCAACACAGTCAATACCAACAGTGTGGTGCTTATCCATCAAAAATGCAATTTTTAGCTTTGTACCAACACCGTCTGTGCCTGAAACAAGAACAGGCTTAGAAATACCAGTCATATCAAGCTCGAATAAACCTCCGAAGCCGCCAATACCGGACATTACCCCGCTAGTCATTGTTCTTGCAACGTGTGACTTCATCAACTCAACAGCCTTATAGCCAGCAGTTACGTCAACGCCTGCAGCTTTATAGCTTTCCGAAAAACTCTTCATTATTATCCTCCATTCATTAAAGGGAATTGTGCTGATTTCGGTGTAAGCCGAAATTCAGGTTGACAGACCTGAAAAGCACAAAACCGATGTGAAAAATTTATTTTTCACATTAATGTCCAAACCTTTCAATTTTTTTATGTAAATTACTTTTCAATTTTACTTGCAAACTTATCAACAGGCATTTCAGCGGGAACTTCAACTGGATAATTACCTGTAAAGCATGCATCACAGAAACCGCAGGTTGCATTTCCTGCAAGCTTGTTAATACTGTCAACACTTATAAATCCTAAAGTATCTGCACCAATTTCCTCGCAAATTTCTTCCATAGACATTCTGCAAGCAATCAGCTTGTCCCTGCCGTCGATATCAGTACCAAAGTAGCATGGATTTAGGAATGGAGGGCTTGAAATACGAACATGGATTTCAGTTGCTCCAGCCTCACGGATAAGGTTAACAATTCTTTTTGAAGTTGTACCTCTGACGATACTGTCATCAACAAGAATAACTCTCTTGCCTGCAACAGTGTCCTTAACAACGTTAAGTTTAATTTTAACAGCGTTAGTACGCTCTGTCTGTGTAGGCTGAATGAAAGTTCTGCCTACATATCTGTTCTTGATAAAACCAACGCCATATGGGATACCAGACTCTCTTGAAAGACCCAAAGCTGCATCAAGACCACTATCCGGAACACCGATTACAACATCAGCCTCGGCAGGATGCTCTCTCCATAAATACTTACCAGCACGAAGTCTTGCTCTATGTACGCTTGAGCCTTCGATTACAGAGTCAGGACGTGCGAAGTAAACATATTCAAATACACAAAGATGGCTTTCGCATTTATTGCAATGAGTAGTATCGGAACGAAGTCCGTTTTCATCAATGATAACAATTTCGCCAGGAAGAATATCTCTTACAAACTCTGCTCCAATGCTGTCAAAAGCACAAGTTTCAGATGAAATAACATAAGCATCATTAAGCTTACCAATCGAAAGAGGTCTGAAACCAATCGGATCACGAGCAGCAATAAGCTTCTTTGGTGACATAACTACAAGTGAATATGCACCCTTTAGCTTGTCCATAGCTTTATTTACAGCTTCTTCAATGGATGAACAAACAAGACGCTGTTCAGTGATAGTATAAGCAATAACCTCTGTATCATTCACACTATGGAAAATTCCGCCTTTTAGCTCATATTCCTCACGAAGTTCAGCCGAATTAACCAAAGCACCATTATGTGCAATAGCCATAGGTCCTTTTATATGACGGATTACAAGTGGCTGTGCGTTATTTCTTGCAGCTTGTTTCTTAGTTGAATAGCGAACATGACCAACAGAAATATTACCCTCGCCCAATTTTGCAAGTCTTTCTGAATCAAAAACTTCAGGAACAAGCCCCAAATCCCTGTGATGAGTAAAAACGCCATTGTCATTAACAACTATACCGCACGACTCCTGACCACGATGCTGTAATGCATACAGACCTAAATACGTCTGCATATTTACATCAGTTACCTCATCGCTGTAAATGGCGAATACGCCGCATTCTTCATTAACACTATCAAACATTGATTTTACCACCTTTTTTAACGTTGGGGAATTAACATATAAAATGTTATATTCCAATTTTTATATAACATCAATATAAAATAAAGAAATTATAAAAAGTCCTTAACTTACCAAACTTATAATTCTGCAATAGCCTGCTGTAATTTTTCGTTTTTCTCTACAACTCCGTCAATCATTTCCTGCTTTGCTTTTGTTAATTTAAACGCTAATTCTTCTTCAGTTATAGCAAGCATTTGAATTGCAAGTATGGCAGCATTCTTAGCACCATTAACAGCAACAGTTGCAACCGGAATGCCTGATGGCATTTGAACAGTTGCAAGCAATGCATCAAGCCCCTCAAATGTAGACTTTATTGGAATACCGATTACAGGCAAAGTAGTATGACCTGCAATTACACCAGCAAGGTGTGCTGCCATTCCTGCCGCACAGATAATAACGCCAAATCCGTTATCCTTAGCTGTTGATGCAAACTCACTCGCCATTTCAGGAGTTCTGTGTGCTGACATTACCTTACATTCAAAAGGAACACCATAAGCTTTCAATTCGGATAATGCTGCTTTTACAATTGGAAAATCGCTGTCAGAGCCCATAATTACTGCAACCTTTTTCATAGACAAAATTTACCTCCATATTTAATAAAATACAAACAAAAAGCTGCGACGAGAGGTCACAGCCTAAAAATCATGCAATTATATTATTTTTTGATACAACGATACTGTGAGAGGGTGCAAAAAGCCTGTGTGAAATGCTAAATCGTTTTAATAAGCAACAAAAACTAATTTCCACAAACAATCCCTCCGACAAAATAATCTTACCTATATATTGTACTAGATTTTGCTTAACATTTCAAGTCCTTATTTAAAATATTTTATATTTTTTAAAATTTATTAATTTGGTATTGCATTTTTCTGGTTTTGTGGTAAAATAGATAGAGGAAAGTTTTTTCCCTAAATACATATGGAGGTGTTTGCAATGTATAAAATTTCTGACGAATGTATCTCTTGCGGCGCTTGTGCTGACCAGTGTCCTGTATCTGCAATTGCAGAGGATGGCAGCAAATACACAATCAGTGACGCTTGCATCGACTGCGGCGCTTGTGCTGATCAGTGTCCTGTAAATGCAATTTCTGAATAATTTAGATTTTGCATCTAAAATGGCTGTCGCAATTTTGCGGCGGCTTTTTTCTGCTCTAAAATAATGCGTACCGAAAAGTAAAAAATCCCCTGTGTTAAAACACAGGGGATAAATTATTACTTAATAGCAGTTACAACACCTGAACCAACTGTACGACCACCCTCACGAATAGCGAAACGAAGACCTTCTTCGATTGCGATTGGAGTGATAAGCTCAACGTCGATTTCAACGTTATCACCAGGCATACACATTTCCTTATCAGCAGGAAGTGTGATTACACCAGTAACGTCTGTTGTTCTGAAGTAGAACTGAGGTCTGTAGTTGTTAAAGAAAGGAGTATGACGTCCGCCTTCTTCCTTCTTAAGAACGTAGATCTGGCCAACAAACTTAGTTAGTGGCTTGATGGAGCCTGGCTTACAAAGAACCTGGCCTCTTTCGATGTCAGATCTCTGAACACCACGAAGAAGAGCACCAACGTTATCGCCTGCCTCAGCATAATCAAGGATCTTTCTAAACATTTCGATACCAGTAACAACAGTCTTGGAATTATCTTCCTTAAGACCAACGATTTCAACTTCGTCACCAGTTCTAACCTGTCCTCTTTCAACCTTACCAGTTGCAACAGTACCACGACCAGTGATTGTGAATACGTCCTCAACAGGCATTAGGAAAGGAAGGTCAGCTTTTCTGTCAGGAGTTGGGATGTAGCTGTCAACAGCGTCCATCAACTTCTTGATACAGTCATAAGCAGGATCATTTAGATCATCTGGAGCCATAAGTGCCTGATAAGCAGAACCGATGATGATAGGAGTATCATCGCCAGGGAATTCATACTTGTCAAGAGTTTCACGGATATCCATTTCAACGAGCTCAAGAAGCTCTGGATCGTCAACCTGATCAGCCTTGTTCATGAATACTACAATATAAGGTACGCCTACCTGATAAGCAAGAAGCAAGTGCTCCTTAGTCTGAGCCATAGGGCCGTCAGTAGATGCAACTACGAGGATTGCGCCGTCCATCTGTGCAGCACCAGTGATCATGTTCTTAACATAGTCAGCATGGCCTGGGCAGTCTACGTGAGCGTAGTGACGAGTAGCAGTTTCATACTCAACGTGAGAAGTATTGATTGTAATACCTCTTTCTCTTTCTTCTGGAGCCTTGTCGATCATGTCGTAAGCAGAGAACTGAGCACCACCAGAAAGAGCTAGTGTCTTTGTGATAGCAGCTGTAAGAGTTGTCTTACCGTGGTCAACGTGACCGATTGTACCAATATTAACGTGTGGTTTGGTTCTTTCAAATTTAGCCTTTGCCATTGGAATATCCTCCTTATAATTAAATTAATACTTATACAGTATATTTTATCAGAATTAAATAAAAATTGCAAGTGTTTTATGCAAATTTTATCAAATTAATCATTTCCCTTATTTCTGTTAGACATAATCTTCTCAGAAATAGACTTTGGAACTTCGATATAGCTGTCAGGTTCCATAGAATACTGACCTCTGCCCTGTGTCTTTGAACGAAGGTCATTAGAATAACCAAACATTTCAGACAATGGAACTAGAGCGTTAATCTGCTGTGCACCAGGACGAGCTTCCATACCCTGAATCTGTCCACGACGTGAGTTAAGGTCACCGATAACATCACCCATGTAATCCTCAGGAACAGTAACTATAACCTTCATGATAGGCTCTAAGATAATAGCAGTAGCTTTTCTCATAGCCTCCTTGATAGCCATAGAACCAGCGATGGAGAACGCCATTTCAGAGGAGTCAACTTCATGGTAAGATCCATCATATAGAGTTACCTTAATGTCAACAACCTGATAGCCAGCAAGAATACCAGCCTTAAGCGCACCCTGAATACCCTTGTCAACAGCTGGAATATATTCCTTAGGAATTGATCCGCCGACAACAGCATTTACGAATTCGTAACCCTTACCGGACTCGTTTGGCTCAACACGAATCTTAACGTGACCGTACTGACCCTTACCACCGGACTGACGTGCATACTTATGATCAACATCTGCATTACCCTTGATTGTTTCCTTGTAAGCAACCTGAGGAGCACCAACATTAGCCTCAACCTTGAATTCACGTAGCATTCTATCAACAAGGATATCAAGGTGAAGCTCACCCATACCAGCAATGATAGTCTGACCAGTTTCTTCATCAGTCCAAGTTCTAAAAGTTGGATCTTCTTCGGAAAGCTTAGAAAGTGCAACACCCATCTTTTCCTGACCAGCCTTAGTCTTAGGCTCGATAGCGAGCTGAATAACTGGATCTGGGAATTCCATGGATTCAAGAATAACAGGATGCTTTGGATCACAAAGTGTGTCACCTGTTGTAGTATTTTTTAGACCAACACAAGCTGCAATATCGCCTGCATAAACAGTTTCGATATCTTTTCTGTGGTTGGAGTGCATCTGAAGGATTCTACCCATTCTTTCGTTGTTATCCTTAGTAGCGTTAAGTACAGTAGCACCTGCATTAATCGAACCTGAATAAACACGGAAGAAACAAAGCTTTCCAACAAATGGGTCGGTAGCAATCTTAAATGCAAGTGCAGAGAATGGCTCGTCATCAGAAGATGGCTTTGTGCATTCTTCACCTGTATCAGGATTAACACCCTTGATATCTTCGATATCTGTTGGAGCTGGCATATAATCAATAACAGCATCAAGAAGTTTCTGAACGCCCTTATTCTTATATGAAGTACCGCAAACAACAGGTACCATGTGGTTAGCTATTGTAGCCTTACGGATACACATTTTGAGCTCTTCGATAGTTGGCTCTTCACCACCAAGATATTTTTCCATGATTTCATCATCCTGCTCCGAAGCGGATTCAAGAAGCTTTTCATGGTATTCCTTTGCAAGTTCAAGTAAGTCAGCAGGAATTTCTTCTACTCTGATATCCTTACCTAAATCATCATAATAACAGTATGCCTTCATCTCTACAAGGTCAATAATTCCCTTGAAAGTGTCCTCAGCGCCGATTGGCAGCTGAATTGGAACAGCATTACATTTTAGTCTGTCGTGCATCATAGCAACAACACGGAAGAAGTCTGCACCCATAATATCCATCTTATTTACATAAGCCATTCTAGGTACATTATAGTTATTAGCCTGTCTCCAAACGGTTTCAGACTGTGGCTCAACGCCGCCCTTTGCACAGAAAACAGTTACAGAACCGTCAAGTACTCTTAATGAACGCTCAACTTCAACTGTAAAGTCAACGTGACCCGGAGTGTCTATGATATTGATTCTATGACCAGCCCAGTATGCAGTAGTTGCAGCGGAAGTGATAGTAATACCTCTTTCCTGCTCCTGCTCCATCCAGTCCATTGTTGCAGCACCTTCATGGGTTTCACCAATCTTGTGATTAACACCTGTGTAGAATAAAATTCTTTCAGATGTTGTTGTTTTACCTGCGTCAATGTGCGCCATTATACCAATATTTCTGGTTTGTTCTAGTGAACAATCTCTTGGCATAAATATTCCTCCAAATTAGCAGCATATCAAGTATGCTGTCACGTAAATTACCAGCGGAAATGTGCGAAAGCCTTATTAGCTTCAGCCATCTTATGAGTATCCTCACGCTTCTTGTAAGCGCCGCCTGTACTGTTCATAGCATCAATGATTTCACCAGCAAGTCTTTCCTTCATGGTTCTTTCATTTCTGTTTCTAGAATAAGTTGTTAACCATCTTAGTCCTAGAGTCTGCTTTCTATCAGGTCTAACATCCATTGGTACCTGATAAGTTGAACCACCTACACGGCGAGCCTTAACTTCAAGCAATGGCATGATGTTCTCCATAGCAGCTTCAAAAGCCTCGAGAGCATCCTTTCCTGTTTTCTCAGCAACGATTTCAAATGCCTCGTAAACGATTTTCTGAGCAACGCCCTTCTTACCGTCAAGCATAATGTTGTTGATAAGACGAGTTACGATTTCAGAATTGTAAATTGGATCAAGCAAAACTTCACGTTTTGCAACACTACCTCTTCTTGGCACAATACTTCCCTCCTTCATATTAATGATATCATAGGTACTCGTTTCTCTCCACAAACCTCACATTCATATAAATAAACGCAAAGCACGATTGACACGTAAACCAATGCAGAGGTATCCATATATAAAAAATGAATACTCCACATAAATCATGTGGCTTCATGAGTTCTACTAGATAATTTTTGATAAGTATAATGACTTATCACATTCTGGATTGTTAAGCGCAAATTACTTTGCAGCAGCTCCAGCCTTAGGTCTCTTTGCACCGTATTTGGAACGAGCCTGCATTCTCTTAGCTACGCCCTGAGCATCAAGAGTACCTCTGATGATATGGTAACGTACACCAGGGAGGTCCTTTACACGTCCGCCTCTGATAAGAACAACTGAGTGCTCCTGAAGGTTATGGCCGATACCTGGAATGTATGCAGAAACTTCATGTCCATTAGATAGTCTTACTCTGGCAATTTTTCTCATCGCTGAGTTAGGCTTCTTAGGTGTTGCAGTTCTAACAGCAGTACATACGCCTCTCTTCTGAGGTGCGCTCTGGTCAATAGTAACCTTCTTCTTGGAGTTATAACCCTTCTGAAGTGCTGGTGCTGTTGATTTCTTCTCAAGAACATCTCTGCCCTTACGAACTAACTGGTTAAAAGTTGGCATTAAATCAATCTCCTTTCCAAAAAAATTATATACAAAAATAGCATACTCGAATATTATACACTCTTTCTCCCATTTTGTCAAGCATTTTACACAAATTTTCTCAAAAAATTTCTATGTATAGTATTAGCATATTTTATCATAATAATTCAGCACAATGTCCCGAACAAATAAATTTATTAGTATATGTATACATTTTAATTTCACAATTACCAACAGTGACATTCACATCATTAATTTTCGAAACACCTATAATAAAGCTGTCACCCGTATCTTTTATCAAACTGATTATAGCATAGCATGAATTTTTACCATCATCAATCTTAACTGTATCAGACAAAGTAATATTTTTGATTTTATTGCTGTATTTTTCAAGTTTGAATGTTATATCTGGTTTTAACAGTATGATATTGTAGCTTTTGTCTACATTAACAAAATATTTTGGATGCCTGTGAAGATGTTCTATTATTGAATATGGCAATAATGAAGATATATATATGAGCATTAAAAGAATAATACTTCCATAAAACATAATATCTTTAGCAGTAATACCATCCCATCCAACTTTAGAAATATGATAAATATAAAAAGGAAAAGCAAATATTCCAGCAGCAATAATTGCATACTCCAAGACTACTGCAATTTTATCTTGGATAGTTGGTATTTCACGCTGATAAAGTCTTGCTCCACAATTTCTGCAAAAGCATTGTATTTTGCCACGATAAAATCCCCTGCCATATTTTTCTTTTACATCAATTTTATCGTAAGTACCACAGTGTATACATACCCTTTTCATTGTCACACCCCATTTTTATGTCAATATGCCTATTATATCACAAAAAGTCAGAAATTCCATACTCTGAAAATTATTTGTAGACAGCAACAATATTAAAGTTTCATTTAAGAATACCATTATATAATATATACAAACAAAGTGGTTTACAAACGATTGGATATGTGCTATCATTTGATATAGGAGGGGTTTTGACATGAGAATTTTAATAGTTGAAGACGAAATAAGGTTATGTGATGCACTTGTACAGATTTTTGCAAAACAAAAAATAACAGCAGATTCCGCATATAATGGAATCGACGGTCTTGACAATGCGCTGACAGGAATATATGATGCAATAATACTTGATATCATGCTGCCTAAAATGGATGGTATAGAAGTACTTCGCAATATTCGTAAAAACGGGATAAAAACTCCTGTACTGCTGCTTACTGCAAAGGATGAAATATCCGATAAGGTAAGAGGGC
The DNA here is from genome assembly GCA_031550725.1 of Oscillospiraceae bacterium. GTDB lineage: Bacteria > Bacillota > Clostridia > Oscillospirales > Ruminococcaceae > UBA946. The sequence continues at coordinate 12,670 of JAVBOH010000003.1, read as the reverse complement.
TTGATACTGGTGCAGATGACTATTTAACAAAGCCATTTTCCACAGAGGAACTGCTTGCAAGAGTACGTGCGCTAGGCAGAAGAAATTCGGCACAGGTTATTTGTGACGATAAGCTTACCTTTGAGGATGTTTACCTGAATTTGTCGACATATGAGCTTTACTGCGGTAAGAATAATGTTAAGCTTGGTTTAAAGGAATTTTCGGTACTCGAACTGCTTTTACGCAATCCAAATCAGATTGTCAGCAAGGAAAATATGCTTTTAAAGGTATGGGGATATGATTCTGATGCTGAATATAATAATGTTGAGGTTTATATTTCATTCTTAAGAAAAAAACTGACTTATATCAAATCATCGACCACAATAAAAACTCTGCGTGGTGTTGGTTACAAGCTTGAATTTTCAAAAGAATGAGGTGAATTTACATGATAAAAAAGCTAAAACGCCGATTTCTAATTATAATCATGTCTATTTTTACTGTTGTTATTTTAGGTATCGCTACGGTTATTTTCGTACTTATGCTCAATTCTGAAACTAAGGCGTCCCAACAGGTGATTGAGTATGCAATTTCTGATTACAGCAAGGGTTTTAAGGAGCTTGGCAAGCTTATACCTCCGGAAAATAAAACAGATATTCCCGAGTTTTTTGATAAAACCAATATTCCAGATGATGTTCCTGCCGACATCCCTGATAATATTCCTGATAACTTTTCTTCCGAGATGAATGAAAATAAAAATTATAATGACATCTTCCCGAACAATACACATCAAAATCCAAACAGTATGTTCAGAAACTGGATTTCCATTGATATTGATAAAAACGGAGAAGTTTGCCAAATTTATCGCAGTATGAACCAGTTTGATTCAGATGATAATACATCCGATGATGCTGATGCATTATCCGAGATTTCACTTGGACTTTTTGAAAACGGTAAAAAATCCGGTAATGTTACAATTAATGATATTCAGTACAGATATTTAATTCGTGAAGTTTTCGGTGATAAAACAAGAATTGTACTGCTTGACCGTTCAATTGAAATTGCAACACTTCAAAGACTTGCTGTTGTTATTGGCATCACTGCTGTAATTGCCTTGATTTTTGTTTATATATTAAGTATTTTTCTGTCAAGATGGGCAGTAAGACCTATTGAAAAGGCATGGCTGCAGCAAAAAGAATTTATAGCAAATGCATCTCATGAGTTAAAAACACCACTGACCGTTATTTCTGCAAATGCTGACGTTATCATGTCAAACCCTGATGAAACCGTTGAAACACAAATGCAGTGGTTTGGTTATATCAAGGATGAAATCAACAAAATGTCAAAGCTTGTAAGCAGTATGCTTTATATCGCTAAAGAGGATAGTAACGAGGAAAAAATCATTATGTCCGAGTTTAATGGCTCTGATGTTGTCGAGGGTGCTGTCCTTGCTTTTGAAGCACTCATTTTCGAAAATGATAAAATCATTGAAACTGATATTGAGCCTGACTTGAATATGCATGGTGATAAAGAGCGTATCAATCAGCTTATGCATATTCTGATCGATAATGCGGTTTCGCATTCAGCCCAAAACGGTTTTATTACTATACGTTTTTATAAGCATAAGAGCAACAAAATACGTATTGAAGTATCAAACAACGGTGAAATTATACCTACTGAGGATTTACCAAGACTTTTCGACAGATATTACCGCACTGACAAATCACATAACCATAACACAGGTGGCTTCGGACTTGGCTTGTCAATCGCTAAAGCTATTGTTGATAAGCATAACGGTACAATTTCAGCATCATGTACACCAAGTGGAATTACTACTTTTACGGTTACAATTCCAAATCAATAAAATATTTTACTCGACAAAAATGGCGTACTGAAGGTTCAGTACGCCATAAGTTTTATTAAATATAATCTTAGCCGATAACAGCGATGAAATCTCCACCCTGTGCAACTGTAAATGTTGCAGCACCTGTTGATGTAATCTTAGCAGTATCAACAAGAACAAGAGTATTCTTAGCTGAGTTGTAACGGTAAAGCTTAACAGACTTGCCTGCACGGCTCTTGGAGAACTTAACAGTAACATCAGCATCACAGCCTAATGTTGTATTCTGACCAATTGTAAACTGAGCAGATGCAACAGCACCCTTCTTAGCCTTTGAAACCAAAGAAGTTGGGATGTTCTGTGTATTGTAAGTTGTATCAAGGCTGATAGTCTTAGCAGTTGCAACATCAGAACCCTTAATTGTCCAAATTACACCGTTTGGCAAGGTTAGGCTCAATGTAACATTGTTTTTCTTTGCAGCTGCAAGTACACTCTTTGTTACCTGAGTTGACTCATTCATCTTGATAGAAAGAGTCTTGTTCGCATAAGTGCTCATGTTGTTAACAATTGAAGTCCAACCAACAATCTTTGTTCCGCTGATAACTGGCTCAGTTGATACAGCAGTTGTAGTCGCTGTGGAAGTGGAAGTTGATGTTGATGTTGAGTTGTTCTTATTGTAGAAATACTGATAATATGGGTCATTGTAATAACTGCCGTAGTAATAATAGTTATCGTAATAAGCAGATGAATTATAATATCCATAGTTTGGAGCATAAATAACATCAGCAGAATTATTAGATGCTTCCTTAGCATAACCCTCTGTGCTATAGAACAAACCTGTTGATAGATTATACCATGCATAGCCATTTGAATTAGTAGTTGATGTAGTTACAGTACCGCCTGCAGCAGAAGCTTCAGCAGCAGTAAGATAATACTTGCCAGTTGCTGAACTCTTGTATCTAGTTACAGTATAAGTATAAGTTGAAGATGAAGTACCTTTTGCTGTAACAGTATAATAATCATTGCTGCCAGCAGAACCAATTATTGTTGAGCTTGAATAGAACTCACCTGTTTTATATGAGAAATACGTATAAGTAGATGTCCATCCTTGTGATGGAGTATATGGTGTAATATTGCTTACAGAATAATTACCTTGTGATGCAGCAGCCAATGCAGCAGCATAGCTTGGATAATAATAACCACCTACATAATAAACCTTACCACTTGTTTCTGCATATCTGTTTGCTGCAGAAGGATAATAAATCTTGCCAGTAAGATTGTCAGTGTTATTGTTGTTCGCTGAATCAGCAACAATTTTTAAATTGCCACCTGTACTAACTGTTGTAAGTTCAATTTTGTATCCGCCAGCAGGAATTTGTGTTACAGCTACATAAGTAGCAGTACCTCTAAGTGAATACAAATCACCTGATGAAAAATCACCCGCTACTGTACCTGCACTATCAGCAATGCCTGCTGCTGTACTAGAATAAAAAATTGTATTACCTGCACCAGCAGTTTTAGCATAATAAACAGTACCAAATGCATTTGTTCCACTTTGTGTAAATGAAGATGCAGCACTAGCAGGAATAATAAAAGCAGGAACAGCTGTCAAAGCAGCGATACCTAGAGCGGTAAATCTACCGAAAGTTTTCTTTTTCATTTTAAAATCTCCTTTTTTGATTAAAATTGTTTATGTGTAACTTAATTATAAACAAAAATGTTCTTAATAGTATTATAACATACTTTTTTTTATTTGCCAATAGCAAAACCACAAAAATATATTACAGTTTTATGACAAATTGCATTAAAATACCACAAAACAGTTACATTTAGTAAAATTTATTCCTCACTTTTGCCTTGAATTTCAATCTTTGAAGTGAAATCCAATGCACTTGGAGCGATTTCTCTTGATGCAAGACCATAAATATCCGTGGATTTAGTTGTTAAATCCGCAAATCTGTTAATCTGTGGAACTTTCATCTCAAACAAATCCTTCATTGATACTTCAAAAGGAATTGACATTGTTTTGTTTTGTGTTTCTCTTGACTTTTTGAGTATTTCAGTACCACGTTCATTAAAAGCAAGAATTCTGCCATAGGATGGCGGCATTTGAAGGTCAGTATTCTTAACACCAATAAGCAAATTAAGAATAATTCTTCTGATTTTTGCCATTGTATACCTTTTGGTATTTACATTATCAAGGAACTCATCAAGTGAGTTTGCCATTCTTCCCATCTCGAAAAGACGATTATGAAGTCCTTGCCCGACATCTGGTGTTTCAGCAAGTTCCTGAGGTGAGCAAGTTCTTAGCTTATACAGCAACGGTCTTTCAAGATTATCAAAATATGCAAGACGGTCAGCGTCATCAAACTTTTCAATCAATTCTGCCATGTCCTTAGGTACATATGCACTGATATCCTCATTGTCTTCAATCATTTTACGTAAAAGTGAACCGCTTGCAATATTGCCTGTTGCTGTCATGCTGTCATGACCTGAACCAGTACGCAATACTGTAAATGCATCCATATTATCAAGTCCCAGTATTTTCATTGCTTTGATATATTCAACAGCTAATGTATTATTAGGACTGTCAAAAATACTTGCAACCATCGGGCCGTTGTCCTTTGCAATAATCTGCTGTATTGCTTGTGGGAAAGGTATGCCTTCTTCAAGCAATGGCTTGATTTTATCAGGGTTTGCAGCTGTTAATGATGCAATTGCAGCATTTCTTAGCATATTAATATCGCCGCATTCACTTCCAAATGAAATACCATCAACACAACCCAAAGATCCAAGCATCATAACACCTGCTCGTGCAAACATCTCTGCACTTGAAAGTGAATAAACAACAGGCAGTTCGATAACAAGGTCAACACCATTATTAACTGCGATTTTTGCACGCTCAAATTTATTTACGATAGCTACATCACCACGCTGGACATAGTTACCGCTCATAATCGCTACAATATGTGTAGCTCCATTTTTTCTTGTTTCCTCAATCTGTTTGATATGCCCATTGTGAAACGGGTTGTATTCGCATATAATTCCGTATGTTTTCATAAAATTTAAACGCCCTTTCTATATTCATCCGTCAACATTGTCATGTTTCAGAAATTACTTCTTATTGCAAAATTTCATTACATTCTTACATTATAATATAAGGGTGACCAATTTTTATATATAGACTATGGATAATTTATTATCAAATACTAAAAATATATAAAAACCCTTGATTTTTGACGTATAAAGTAATAATATTAAAATAATGGCTTTTTGTCAAGGGGTTTTTGACAATTTTCATTGTATTCACACAAAACGATGGTTATACGCAAATGCGTATGATATATATCATATTTTTGAAAGGAATTTTAAGATGATTATTTTAGTAGTCAATGCAGGCAGTTCATCCCTCAAATATCAGCTTCTAAATATGGATGATGAGAGTGTCATCGCTAAGGGCAACTGCGACAGAATTGGTATCGGAGGACATATCTCCCACAAAACTTTCGACGGCAGAGCTGTTGATGTTGATTGTGAATTTCCAACACACACAGAAGCTTTTGAAAAGCTTGTTGAAGTACTTACAACGGGTGACGCATCCGTTATCAAGTCTATGGACGAAATTTCCGCTGTTGGACACAGAATAGTACAGGGTGCTGAAATATTCAGCAAGACAACTCTTGTTACTGATGAAGTTATTCAGCAGATTGATGATTTGCAGGAACTTGCTCCTGTACATAACCATCCTCATGCGCTTGCTCTTTGGGCTTGTAAAAAAGTTCTTCCTGCAAATGTACCTCAGGCAGTTGTATTTGATACAGCATTCCACCAGACTATTCCTGAAAAGGCATTTATGTTTGGTCTTCCTTATGAGGATTATGAGAAGTACCACGTTAGAAAGTACGGTTTCCACGGTACATCACACAGATTTGTTTCAATGGCGCTTGCAAAGGCTATGGGCAAAAAGCCTGAGGAACTAAAAATTGTTTCCTGCCACCTTGGCAATGGTTCTTCCATTACTGCTATTGACGGCGGTAAATCTGTTGACACTTCCATGGGATTTACTCCTCTTGATGGTATTCTTATGGGTACAAGAAGCGGTGCTGTTGACCCATCTGCTGTAACATTTGTTATGGACAAGCATGGCTTTACTCCATCCGAGATGAGCGACTACATGAACAAGAAGTCTGGTTTTGTTGGTATCTCAGGAATTTCAAGCGATAACAGAGATATCACTGCTGCTGCTGAAAAGGGTGACAAGAGAGCTATTCTTGCATCAACAATGCTGCGTTACCAGATTAAGAAGTATATCGGCTCTTATGCTGCTGTTATGAATGGTCTTGATGCTGTTCTTTTCACTGGTGGTATCGGTGAAAATGCTACTGATGTTCGTGAGGCTGTTTGTGCTGATATGGAATTCTTCGGTATCAAGATTGACAAGGAACTTAACAGCACTATTCATGGTGAGCTTACTAAGATTTCTTCCCCTGACTCTAAGGTTGAGGTTTGGGTTGTTCCTACTAATGAGGAACTTCTTATCGCAAGAGATACTCTTGACCTTGTTAATAATAAGTAATTATATATTTTTCGTGGTATCCTTTTGGGGTACCACGATTTTCTTGCTCTTGACTTATATTTCAATCCATTGTATAATATAAATATAAAGAGAGTATACCACTGTCGGTTTACTCCCATTATGTCAGTTACGAAATAACCGTCACATTTGGGAAGGTGGGCGGTTATTTCTTTTTATTGTTGTTCATTACTTGTATAACACCAATAACAAGCGAATGTAGGGAGCGACGAGGGCGTCGCTCCAATGCAAGTAACTTAAGAAAAAAATGGCGAATAACGGGACGATGTGGGCATCGTCCCCTACAAAAAAATAGGCTTGTAGGGTGCGTTGCACGCATTGGACGTCGCTCCCTACACGTATTATTATGTTCAAATTAATAGTACCCATGTTGAAAACTTCATAAATATATGTTATAATAAATTTTATTATTTTTCTAAGAGGAGTGCTAAAATTGACACCTGAAAAAATCGCTCGAATTAATGAGCTTGCAAAAAAATCACGAACACCAGAGGGTCTTACAGAATTAGAAAAATCTGAGCAGCTTGAGCTTCGAAACGAATACCGACGTGGTGTTGTTAATAATCTTTCTGGTCAGCTTGATAATATTGAAATTGTCGGAAAGCCTGAAGAATAAAGGGTTAGGTGATATTACATGATTGATTTTGATATAAAAAATCTTCCTACCCCATGCTATGTTGTCGATGAACGTTTGCTTATAAAAAATCTTCAGATACTAAAAAATGTTCAAGATAAGACAGGCTGTAAAATCCTTCTTGCTCAAAAGGCTTACTCTATGTACTCGACATATCCGCTGATATCGGAGTATCTTGCAGGAACTACTGCAAGCGGTCTTTTTGAGGCTAAGCTTGGACGTGAGGAAATGGGTAATCGTGAGGTTCATGTTTATAACCCTGCTTTTAATCCTGCCGAGTTTGATGAAATTGTTAATACTGCCGACCATATTGTTTTCAATAATTTCAAGCAGCTTGATAAATTCTATCCATATATTGAAAAATCAGGCAGGGATATCGAAATTGGTATCAGAATGAACCCTGAATACTCTGAAATCGAAACTGATATTTATAACCCATGCTTTATTAATTCTCGTCTTGGCTGCACGATTGATAATTTCCCCGACACCCTCCCCTCTTATGTAAATGGTCTGCATTTTCATACAATGTGTGAGCAAGGTGCGGATGTGCTTGAACGAACTGTTCAAAAAATCGAGGAGCGTTTTGAGAAATATCTGCATGGACTTAAATGGATAAATTTCGGCGGAGGTCATCACATTACACGTGATGATTATGACATCGAAAAGCTTATTTCTGTTATCACTTATATTCGTGATAAATATGATGTTCAGGTTTATTTAGAGCCTGGTGAAGCAGTTGCATTAAATACAGGATATCTTGTTACAACTGTGCTTGATACACTTAAAAACGGTATGGATTTAGCAATTGTTGATACCTCTGCTGCTTGCCATATGCCTGATGTTCTGGAAATGCCTTACCGTCCTAACATTATAGGTTCAGGTATTGCTGGCGAAAAAGCATATACATACAGGCTTGGCGGTCCAACCTGCCTTGCTGGTGATATTATTGGTGATTATTCCTTTGATAAACCACTAATGGAAAACGACAGGCTTATTTTCTGTGATATGGCTATTTATTCTATGGTTAAAAACAATACCTTTAACGGTATCGGTTTACCATCAATCGTACTTCATAAAACAGATGGTACTGATGAAATTATCCGTACTTTTGGATATGATGATTTTAAGAATAGGTTATAAATTTATGGCATCTGCACTTCATATTGAAATGCAGATGCCATTTATTTTATCTATTCTTATAAAAATCACAAGGGTCACAGAAAACTGGCTTTTCGTGACAGCAGTCTGTTTCCATCTCACCGAACATATAACAAGGATGAGGCTGTGGTTTTGGACAGTCTGGTACACAGCACTTTAATTTTTCATCATAGTGCATTCCGCATGGGCATTCAATGTTTGGAACACATTTTTTACCCTCTCTGTGTGTACCCATAGGGCATTCCTTGTCAGGAACACAACCCTTGCCGCATTCAAAATGTGTGCCGCATGGACATTCACATTCTGGTACACAGCATTTTTTCTTTTCATCATAACACATACCACATGGGCAGATTACGTTTGGTACGCACTTCATTCCCTCACGATGAGTTCCGCATGGACATTCCTTATCAGGTACACAGCCCTTGCCGCATTCAAAATGTGTGCCGCATGGGCATTCACATTCTGGTACACAGCATTTTAAACATTCATCATATTTCATGCCGCATGGGCAAGTTATATCAGGTACGCATTTTTTACCTTCACGATGAGTACCATGTGGGCATTCTTTGTCAGGTACGCAGCCTTTGCCGCATTCGAAATGTGTACCCATTGGACATACATCACATTTTTCATGCTCAAAGCAGTCTGGACCTAATCTATCATGCCCGTAAAACATATCAGACATATCAATTCTCCATTCAAAATATTCTATTTATATTAGTCTTTTACGTCATGTGAAACTATATTGTCTAAAATTATGAATTAAGTATTCACATAATATATTATTCAGGCAATGGTATTTATGTTACTCTTAATCTGTAATGAAAAAACGGCGCTGCATAACATTAAATGCAGCGCCGCCATATTTATTTATGTCTAAATGTTTCGCTTTGCAAAGAATCTTTAAAATGCAAGCATTTTAGAGTAGGATTAGTATAAAATTAACAGTAATCCTGATTACTGCTATAAGGTTCATCATACTGCTCATGACAGCAGCAATTCTTCTCATGACAACAATTCTGTTCACAGCAATCATTATGTTTATGACAACACTGTTTTTCATAATACCGTGTTGTTTCACAGCACAGTGATTTACAGCAATCCTTGTCACATTTGCCATCTTTATCACAGCACGATTTTACTTTTTCACAGTTGCTCATTTCCTGTACCATCTGGAGCTTTTCAAAAAGAACATATTCAAGGTGTGTAACCTTTGCAATTGTTGCACTTATTGATTTATTAGTTTCTAAAATTGTTTCCGGTTTATCAGACAGTTCAAGAATTTTTTGCAGCTTTTCACCCTCAGCATTTAATATATGCGAAAGTGCTGTTTCAGTCAGGGCAATCGATTCAATGATATCACATAGTTCCTGTTCTTTACATCTTCTGCGGCATAATGCCAAGCAGTGATCTGCTTTGCAGCATTGCTTTTTGTCGCAGCACGGCTCTTTACAGTCACAGCATATTTCAGAGTGATGATTACAGCGTGAATCTTTACATGGATCACAGCAATTATCTTTATGTTGACTGCGGCATTTGCACTTTTTTGTATAACAGCGAAGTATGCGGTAATAACAGTTATCCTTAACTACTAGAAGAAAAGCTTCATGACAACATCTGCCACAAGTCATTGCAGCTGTCATATAGCAGTCTGGCAATAATATGCTGCATGACGTTTTGCAGGAATTATGCAGTTTTATCGTATTGCCATGCTGAAATATTGCAGAACACAAATAACCGCTGTCTATATCGCAGGCGCACAAATAAAGTGCTCCTGATATACTGTTAACTTTATATGCATTCATGTAACCGAATTTTGATATGCAGTAAATATTATTATCAGCTGTAATTAAAAGCTCATTGTCATTCTCACTGCAAGAAATTCCGGTGGGTTTGCCTAAAGCGTATGGTAAGCAGATACTATCTATCTCACACAAATTGGAATCAAGACGATAAGCATGCCAGTCATTATCGGATAATGCCCAAAAACAATCCAATGTAGGATCATGGCATATCGATGTATAACATCCACAGGTCTGAATATGTTTAACCTTTCTCATTGAAAGATCATATACATGGATATTATTTCTTTCTGTCAAATAAAAATGACAACCATCGAATGCTATCCCTCTATATTTTAACCCATCACGCTCTAAGTAAAATAGCTCATCAATATGCGGGATATCCATTGAAATCTCCTTTCAAGAAAATTTTAACAACTTAAGTTAAAATGCTTAAAAGGTGATTACGGATCTTCCTTCTCACATTCTTCCTGAAGTGCATCGCCGAACAAGTGAAGCTTTGAATGTAATAGCATTTCAAGTCTTGTGATAGCTTCAACCATTCCCTGAACTGATTTGTTTGTTTTCAAAAGCAACTCAGGAGTTACCTCATCATCTGCTAGGACAGCCTGAATTTTTTCACCCTCTGCGTTTAGGATATGTGATAGTGCAGTCTGTTCAAGTGCTACTGATTGAATAAGGTCTGTGATTGCTTGGCAGCGGATAACGTCGCTACCTTCGATTTTTGGCATACTCATAATAAATAATTCCTTTCAAATTTAGGTTTTAAATTTGTCAGCGTTTTTGTGCTAACAGTATAAGTTATGCAATCGGACATTTTGGCGTTACAGTTTTTTTGAAATTTTCTTTATTTTAATAAAAAAACAAGCATACCACACTAAAATAGTGCAATATGCTTGGTATTTTATATTAATTGATAAATTATCTAAGCTTAAATTTCTGAACAATTTCCTGAAGTGAGCTTGCTTGTTTAGACAGCTCCTCACTGCTTGCTGCTGACTCCTCTGCCATTATTGCAATCTATTAATTTCTTATTGATATTCAGATTAATTATCAAATATTAACTTTAAATTTTACTTGACAATGTATATTTTATGTGTTATACTTCAACAATAATATTGAAAAGGAGGCGGACTAAAATGACAATAATATATCAGATACAAAAAAAACAAAATCGAATACAATTGGGAGGAAGTATAGTTCGCTGTATAAATATATAGTGAATTAATTTTGTTATGTTAAATATCATAGCACTCCCAAGATTTTTGGGGGTGCTTTTTTATCCCCCATGCAATTAAGAAAGGACTTATTTTATGATTGAATTCAAAGGAAAATATAATACCGCACAAGTTTTTACTGATGTTTTGGATGAAATGTCAGCTGCACAGGTTTTGGAGCTTTGCAATCAAGAGTTTGTGCTCGGTGAAAAAATTCGTATGATGCCTGATATTCATGCAGGCTCGGGATGTACTGTTGGCACAACCATGACTATTACAGATAAAATCGTGCCTAATTTAGTTGGCGTTGATATCGGGTGCGGAATGGAAACTATAAAAATCAAGGAAAAGCATATTGAACTTGAAAAGCTTGATAAGCTTATTTATGCAAAAATCCCCAGTGGCTTTAATATTCGTGAAAAACCGCATAGGTTTATGGAACAGATTGATTTATCAAAGCTTTATTGTATAAGGCAAATTAATCACCTTAAGGCTGAAAAAAGTTTAGGCACACTTGGCGGCGGTAATCATTTTATTGAAGCAAATATGGATGAGCATAAAAACATTTATATTGTTATTCATTCCGGCTCACGACACTTAGGGCTTGAAGTAGCAAAATACTATCAGAATGAAGCTTTCCATCAGCTTAATAGGTCATCAAACAGTGATATTAATGCATTAATCGAAAAGCTAAAGGGTACAAGCAAAGAAAATCAAATTGAACGTGAAATTAAAAAGCTTAAAGGTACAAAATTCACACCAATTCCAAAGCATTTTGCTTATGCAGAGGGTGAGCTTTTTAATCAGTATATTCATGATATGAAGATTATTCAGCAGTTTGCTTTAGTCAGCCGTATGGCTATGATGGATGAAATTATCAAGGGCATGAAACTCAATGTTACCGAGCAGTTTTCAACTATTCATAACTATATTGATACAGATAATATGATTTTGCGTAAGGGGGCTGTTTCTGCGCAAAAGGGTGAAAAACTTATTATTCCGATTAATATGCGTGACGGAAGTCTTGTCTGCATTGGTAAAGGTAATGAAAACTGGAACTTCTCTGCTCCGCATGGTGCTGGTCGTTTAATGAGCAGACGTGAGGCAAAGGAAACTTTCACTGTTTCGGAATTTAAGAAACAGATGAAAAGTGTTTATACAACATCGGTAAATCAAAACACCCTTGACGAATGTCCGATGGCATATAAGAATATTCAGTCAATTCTTGATAATATTAATGATACTGTTGATGTCTTAAGCATTGTTAAGCCAATTTACAATTTCAAAGCAGGAAATGATTAATATTAATAAATATCCCCCGGCGTAGCCGGGGGTTTTTCTCTAGCGGGCATAGCCCTGTACTACTGGCCACGCCTAAAGGCGTTTTTTACGGTCTGGCCCGTGCAAAGGCTGTTACTTGCTACCCGTTAACGGGTCAAAGTCCCC
>JAVBOH010000007.1:0-139618 GCA_031550725.1 Oscillospiraceae bacterium | reverse complement strand
GGGGACTTTGACCCGTTAACGGGTAGCAAGTAACAGCCTTTGCACGGGCCAGACCGTAAAAAACGCCTTTAGGCGTGGCCAGTAGTACAGGGCTATGCCCGCTAGAGAAAAACCCCCGGCTACGCCGGGGGATATTTATTATCAAGAAATATAATGCTATTAAAAAACGGTGGGAGTAGCTCCCACCCTACGAAATGATGTAATATTAAGCATTTATTCGCTTTTATTTTGATTTTAATATATGTTTATAAATTATACCCTCAATTAATCTTGTTAAATTTGTCTAAAATGCCCCTAGTAATTTTATATAAAATGTGATATAATATACATATGGGTAAAAAGAGTTTAATTGATATTATTTCGGAGGTAAAAAATGATAAATACCCCAGTTCTTTCTGCCGAACTAAAAGCTGACAGTTTTACTAATAGAAACGAGGCTAAATCTAATGATTCCAAAAAAGATGCAGATTTGAAGTGGCAGAAAAGATTGCTTTCATTAAGTATTGACGATCAGATTAAAATATCAAAAAAGTATTACGGTGGCTCAATGCCATGGAAATAAAGCACGTGTAAACGTTTGAAATAGATGGTGTTATGTGAAAGGGTGGTTTTATGATGAATTCCGAAATAGGCAAACTTGTTATGTATGGAACATCGGGTGTGTGCAAGATTGAGGGTACAGAAAAAAGATGTTTTGACGGTAAAAATGAAAACGAATACTGGAAGTTAATTCCGATTGCATCGGAAAATTCCGTGTACTATATTCCGATGGAAACCTTGTCTGAAAAGGTTAGGGCTCTTGCGACAAAGGATGAGATTGAGCAGTTTATTATTAAAATGCCAGACATTCATCCACTTGAAGTTTCTGATGTGCACAGGCGCCGGGAAGTTTTCAGCGGTATATTAAAAGGCGGAGATTATTCAGAATTGATTAGTCTTATAAAAATGCTTTATGCAGAGCAGAAACAACGTGCACAAAGCGGTAAAAAGCTTAGCATGGCGGATGAAAAGTTTATGCGTGATGCAGAAAAAATCATGTTTCAGGAGTTTTCCGTTGTCCTCGACTTGAATATTGAACAGGTCAAAAATCATATTGCAGGAATTTTAACGCCAGTAAATGCATAGTTCATAATTATAATAATATCGGCGGTTGTAAGAAATACAACCGCCGATATTATTATTTAATTTTCATTTGGATACCGCTGATAGACATATAAACTTCATCAGCAGCCTCACCTAAAAGCTGATTTGCAGCGCCAACAATATCACGGAATGCAAGCTGATATTTTGAATCTGGTAATGCTGAAAATCCAGTTTCGTTTGTGAGAATAATGAGGTGGGTTTCGTTTGCGTGAGCTTTTGAAATCAACGCTGAAACGTCAGCCTCAATTTTCTTTTTCAGCGATTTAACTTGCTCGTCGGTAATTTCATTGGGGTTTTTAACTGTTTCCTTTAGTTTTATTGAAACATATCCAGCGATACTATCATAAATAACAAACCTCTTTGTTTCGGATATAACGTCGGATGGGGTTTCATTATGAGAAAGGATTGTCCATTTTTCAGTACGTTCCTCATTTAAAGCATCAATCTTTGCTTTGACTTCATCTTGAATACCTTCACCTGCTGTCACGTACAATACATTTTCAACGTTGTTAAAATATGATACTGCCCATTTCGATTTACCGCTTTTTGCTCCGCCTGTTAAAAGATGAATTTTACTCATATTTATGACCATCCTTTCCTAAAGAAGCCAGATGTTTTGTGTAAAAGCACAAAACCCCGAGTTTGAAAAACTTATTTTTCAAACTTATTAACTCCGTCCCATACTCTTGTTAATCTTTTTGCAGAATTGTTTCTAAAAATACAATTCTTTTATTTATACACATATTATAGCATATTAAACCCTTTTTGTATAGTGTATATTCTACAAATTAATAACACACTTCTTGTAATTATCAACGAATGTGGTATAATAGATATAACGTAATAGACATTATTTAAAAAACAATAAAAACGTACGGATACCCATGCATATTTCGTGGCTATTTGTGCAGTGAAGGCGTGGGCATTGATGTGAGCCTAACTTTACAAAAGGATGAGAATTAAATGAAAAATATTTATGCCGATAAGCTGAAATCACTCACGGTTTTTCGAAATATTCTTGATGATGAGGCTATACATAAGCTGCTAAATTTATTCACGACACCAAATATCGAAAATTATTCCAACTTTGTGTTTTCGCTATATAAATATACCGACTGCCTTTCTGACTATATTTTAAATTCCCTGCTTGAAAATGAGAATGTTTTTGTCAAGAGAATGGCGCTTTTTGATGATGTTCCCAAATATATACTTGAGTCTGTGAAAAGAGAACTGACAGTGCTTGAAGAAATTTCTGCGGTTACATCGGAGCAGGTCATTAAAATGATAACGGATAATGGCGTTGATGTTGATGTTTCGCTTTCTGCATGGGAAAACAAGGCTTTGGATTTTCATGCGATTTATTCGGAACGAATGAATTTGCTGACTGAAAAAGGTTATGGTATTTTTGCGAAGTATAACTCATTTCACTTTGGTAATGGCAAGCTAATTCCTGTTGAAACTCCTGATTTACAAAAGCTTTCTGAGCTAACAGGCTATGAGCTTGAACGAAATAAAATTATAAGCAATACACTTGCTTTGCTAAATAATAAACCTGCGCTTAATGTCTTGCTGTATGGAGATGCAGGGACAGGAAAATCATCCACGGTTAAAGCGGTGCTGAATGAGTATTCTGATAAGGGGTTAAGACTGATTGAAATTAGCAAACCGCAGATTAAGGAACTTCCTGAAATAATTTCCATTATAGCAAAAAATCCGCTTAAGTTCATTATTTTCATTGATGACATATCTTTTTCTGCCGAGGATGACTCGTTTGGCTCATTAAAGGCTGTGCTTGAGGGCTCTGCATCAGCAAAGTCACTAAACGCCGTTATATATGCGACAAGCAACAGGCGTCACCTGATTAAAGAGAAGTTTTCTGACCGTGAGGGTGACGATATTCATGCAAACGATACCCGTGAGCAGCTGACTTCGCTGTCTGAAAGATTTGGACTGAAAGTGCCGTTTTTAAAGCCTAATAAGGATGTTTATTTGAAGATTGTTGAAAATCTTGCAGCGCAGTATGATATACCTTGTGATGAAGAATTATTCCGCAAAGCTGAAGCGTTTTCTCTTAGAAGAAACGGTCGTTCAGGGCGTGCGGCAAAGCATTTTATAGAGTCAATTCTTGCACAGTTGTAATAGAGAAAAATATAGAAAAAAAGGGTAAGTAAAAATGAAAAAAATAATATTTTCCGTTATTCCGCTAATTCTCGCTGCTGCTCTGATGTCATCATGCAACGCACAAAAAGATATTGATTCTATTGGTGGTGACAATAAATCCACTGTTAATATCGCATCACTAAAAGGTCCTACAACTATGGGTATGGTTAAGCTAATGCAGGATAATGAGGATGGAGTGACACAGCATAACTATAATGTTACTGTGTATGGTACTGCCGATGAAATTGTTACAGGTATTGTCAGCGGAACTGTTGATGTCGCTAATGTACCTGCAAATTTGTCATCTGTGCTTTATAACAAAACAAACGGCGGAATAAAGGTTGCTGCTGTAAATACGCTTGGAGTTTTGTATATGGTCGAAACAGGTGAGGAGATATATTCCGTTGCTGATTTAAAGGGTAAAACCATATATTCAACAGGCAAGGGCACTACTCCTGAATATGTTTTGAATTACATTTTGAATAAAAACGGCATCAATCCTGAAACAGATGTAACAATTGAATATAAATCCGAGGCGACAGAGGTTGCGGCAATTCTTGCAAGCTCTGATAATGCTATTGCACTTCTTCCTCAGCCTTTCGTTTCAGTTGCACAGCTTTCAAATGATAAAATCAGAATTTGTCTTGATATGACTTCCGAGTGGGATAAGGTTGCTGACAGCCCGCTTATTACTGGTGTTGTTATAGCAAGAAATGAGTATATTAATAATAATACAGAGCAGTTTAATGTATTCCTACATGAGTATAATGCATCAGTTTCGTATGTAAATGAGAATAACGATACTGCGGCTGACCTTATTGACAGGTATGATATAGTAAAAAAAGCACCTGCTATGAAAGCGCTTCCATATTGCAATATTACTTTTATCCGTGGAGCTGAAATGCAAACCTATATCAGAAGTTATCTGGAAATTTTAATGGAACAAAATCCATCTTCTGTTGGAGGAACATTACCTGATGCAAATTTCTATTATGAAAGCAATGAATAAAAACACTCAAAAAACGCTGTCCTTTATTGCCGCAGCGTTTTTTTGGCTAATTATATGGCAGATTGCAAGTGTGATAATTGACAAGCCTATCGTGCTTGTATCACCGATAAATGTTGTCAAAAGACTGTTCGAGCTTGTTTTTGAACGGTCTTTTTGGCATTCCGCTATGTTTTCAATGATAAGAATTGGTGCAGGATTTTTGTTGTCACTTGTTTTAGGCTGTGTTTTTGCGGTGCTTGCAAGTTACATTAAAATATTTGAAATTTTGTTAAGCCCATTAAATTCGGTGATTAAATCCACACCTATTGCATCGTTTGTTATACTTGTTTTGTTATGGATACCAAGCAAAAATCTATCGGTTATAATCCCTTTTCTCATGTCATTTCCTGTGATATATTCAAATATGCTAAGCGGTATCAGAAATGTTGACAAAAAGCTTATCGAAATGGCTGATGTATTTAAAATTCCTGCATACAAACGATTTTTGTATATATATCTGCCTGATGTCATGCCGTTTTTTATATCTGCTTGCAATATTTCTGTGGGATTGTGCTGGAAAAGTGGCATTGCTGCAGAAGTCATCGGACTTCCGAGCGGCTCAATCGGCGATATGTTGTATCATGCGAAAATATATCTTGAAACTGCTGATTTATTCGCATGGACAGTTGTTATAATAATTATAAGCACATTATTTGAAAAAATACTGCTATTATTACTTAAGGTCATCACGAAAAAAATTGAAAAGGGTGGAATTTCAACGAAAGGAGCATAAGTCTTGTATATTAAAAATATAATAAAGCGTTATGGTGAAAAAATCGTGCTTGATAATATTTCCTATGATTTTACAGAGGGCTCGATTACTTGCATAATGGGTAAGTCTGGCTGTGGAAAAACAACCCTGCTTAATATTCTAATGGGGATTGTCAAAGATTTTGACGGCGAGATTGATAGGGCTTTTTGCGGAAAAATTTCTGCTGTGTTTCAGGAAAATCGTCTGTGCAAAAGGCTTAATGCTGTTGCTAATATAAAAATGGTGTGTGATGAAATTTTTGATGAAAATGATATTATAGCTGCGCTTGAAAGCGTTGGCATTGATAAAAAAAGTATGTTTTGCAAGGTTTCCGAGCTTAGCGGCGGTATGGCAAGACGTACAGCAATTGTTCGTGCTTTCATGGCTAAAAGTGATATTGTCATTCTTGACGAGCCTTTCAAGGGGCTTGATGAAGATACCGCAAAAAAGGCAATTAAATATGTTTTGGATAATAAGCGTGAACGCACTGTCATTTTAGTTACACATAATTCATATGAAATTACACTCTTGAATGCAGTTAATGCGGATATATTTTCCTGAAAAATCATATATCCTGTGAATTATTTCAGTAAATTTTGTGCAAAATTACGCTGTTATTTGCTGGACATTTTTGATAAAATATGTTATAATACGTAGGACTGGAATAGTGTCGAATTTTCTTTATACATAAAGGATTTAAAGGTGTTTTTAATCCTAAAAGTATTATTATATTTTATATATTTGTGTCGAAAGGATTGGGTTTTCCTAATGGTTGATTTCAATAAAAAGAAACGTATTCTGAAAAGTCTTTCAAAGACTGCTGAGAAAAATATTTTGCTGCTTATTTCTTGCTTGATTGCTGCTGCTTTTGTTAAGCTATATTATTTTATTGTTTGTAATATTGACTTGGCTTTGTCCGATAAAAACGGCAACTTCTTAGGGGTTAAGCGTGATGGAAAAGAACGGACATCAAAGGCTCGTAAACAGGATGATATTGTCTATAAAAAGCGTCCTGCTGCAGCTAGGGTTGTTTCGGCTGTACTGGCAGTTGCTTTTGTTGCAATGTTTATTCCAGAGCTTGAGTTTGTTACTTTTGCGGCGGGTACATATGGCGGTTATACCTGCATTAATGATGCAAGTGGGATTTTCTATAACAATTCCGAATATAATGAGATTGCTGCTATGCAGCCTATTATTACAAAGATGAGTGAAGGTAACGGTACTGTAAAAATATATTGGAATAGATTAACATTACCTTCTAAAAACCCACCGACAGCTGAAGTTGGCTATTCACTTGACGGGTATGTTGTTTCATGCTTTGACAGCAGCGGAGCATTTGTGAATTCACAAAATCTTGGTGCTGCTATAACTAGCTGTACATTCCCAACAACAGTTAATCTGACTTCAGGAGCGTACACATTTGAAATATATGCAAAGGTTAAAATTCCAACTTATAAGGAGATAACAGATACAGCAAGCGGTACTACTAATTTAGATACCGTTAACTATACAGCATCATCTTATTTAATGACTACTGCAACATTTTCTCAGACGTCCGATACACTTAATAAAACAGTTGATAATGTATATATAAACACTATTGCATACGATGAGAGCAACAGAGGTGTTACATTTGGTTGGAATGCTGTAACAACAACTACAACAAACGGCATAAAGCCTGCTGCTGGATACCTTGTTTACAGAAGCGTTGTAAGTTCAAGTGGTGTTGCAGGAAATTATACTATGATTGCAGCTACAAACGGAACAACATATACTGATAAAGACGTATCACATGGTTTTGTGTATCTTTACTGTGTTACAGCATGGTATGATACCTTTGAAATTTCAACTACTTATAATGCAAGCAACAAAGGTAATATTTACAGTAATACTTATAACACAGGTGCTGATATAAAGGATATTGGAATTAACCCGAATACTGCAACTGTGGAAATTAAACAACCTGCGAATACACTTGTTGTAGAGTGGAGCATTGTTGGCGGATGCAGTGAATTTAATATTTACCGAACCACAAGCAATGTTGATATTGATACATATGCTGCTGCTAATAATATGTCTATTCATGATGCGCTGCTTGCAGTTTGCAAAAGTCCAATTGCTTCAAAGATAAACTATACTGGAGCTTCTAAATATACATACACTGATACCGATGAATCATTAACTAATGGGGAAACGTATTATTATTATGTTGAGCCATATTTGACACAGGTTAGTGGCAAGCCAACACTTTATCCGCCAAATTCATCTGGAAGCAGCAGAACACTTAGAATTACTGTTGATAAGCCACAAGGTTTCGAGGCAGTTCCGTCAGATGGTACTGTTTCTTTGAAGTGGAATGCTGTTACTGGCGTTGACGGTTACAGAGTATATTTTACTAAAGTAAAAGAGGCTGATGGTACTGCAATCCCTGCAAACCAGCAGGTCACTGAATATGATGATGTAAAAACAAGTACATATGTACATTCGTCTTTGTATAATGGTGAAATGTACACATATCAAGTGCGTGCTTTTAAAAATGTAAAATCAGTTGAAGATGATACAAAAACATTCAGTGATTACAGTGTTGCTCGTACAGTTACTGTTGGTGTTCTATTCAATCCTCCGCAGGATTTGGTTGCAAAACCAGGTGACGGATTTATTGATTTGACATGGAATCAGGTTGCGGGTGCAACAGGTTATACTGTTTATGCTAAAAAGAGCGGCAGCAATTCTTGGATTGTTTTTGATAACATTTCAACAAACAAATTTACTCATAAGGGATTAATCAACAGCGATACATGGACATATTATGTTACTGCATATAAGTATGTAACACAGGTTCGTGTTGATACTGACCCATCAATTGAGGTTACTGCTCAGGTTGGTATTCCGCTTTTGACACCTACTGACATTACCGCAACAACTACTGACGGCACAGCTATTGTTTCATGGACAGCTGTAAATGGTGCTGAGGGTTATATAGTTTATGCATCAAGCGGCGGTTATACTACTCAGTTTGATGTTACAAAGAATTCCTTTACTCACACAAATCTTACTAACGGTGATGTATGGAAATATTATGTTGTTGCTTATAAAACCGTTACAAATTCACGTTTTTACAGCAGTCCGTCAAATACAGTATCAGTTACAATTGGTGCAACACTTGATATACCAAAGGATTTTAACGTTGTTACAACTGACGGTACAGCTACAATTACATGGACAGCCGTTACTGGTGCAACAGGTTATATTATCTATGCATCAAACGGAAGCAAAACACTTCAGTTTGACGTTTCAAAGTCACCATATGTTCATACTGGACTTACTAATGGCGAAACATGGTCATATTACATGGTTGCATATAAAACAGTCAGCGGCAACCGCACATTCAGCGGTATTACACAGACACGCACAGTTCAGATTGGCGTTTCGATGGCAACTCCTGCTGACCTGACTGCAACTGCCGGAAACAAGCAGATTGACTTGAAATGGTCAAAGGTTGAGGGTGCAGAGGGGTATGTTGTTTATCTTTATGATTCATCAACATTAAGCTTTGAGCCGCTTACCATTACATCAGTTACACAGTATTCACATATTGGTTTGAAGAATGGCAAGACATATACTTACATGGTTGCTGCATACAAGACTATCAACGGCAAGAAATATTACGGTGATTATTCATTGCCTGTATCAGCAGTTCCAACAGCAGGCTCGCTTGATGATTTAGACCGTGAGCTTACTGTAAAGGGTACAACTCCTTATGGAATTTCACACAGCGAGATTATTTCTGCAGTTGCTAATCATGATGCTTTTAACGAATCTGTTGATATCTATTTTTCTGTAAGTGACGAGTCCACTGCGGCTGTAAAGAGTGCACTTAAGAAGTATGCAAACGGATTGAGCAGTTTTATTATTTATCCTTTTGATATAAGCTGTTATCTTGAAAATACGCTTATTCATGTATCACCTAATTTCGGATATTCCGTTATGATTACAATGCCTGTTCCTGATAAGCTCATTCAATATCGTGACTATATCTCTGTTGTACATATCATTTCTGACACCGATTCAGATACTATTTATGGTGATGATGCGGATGTTTTTGGAAGTGACGGCAGAATGGAAATTCTTCCAAGTGCTATCATTGAAGTGGATAATGTGTGGTGCATTCAGTTCAAGGCAACAGATTTCTCACCATTTGCTTTCGTTATCTATAAGGACAAGATTGAGGATGTTTCCTCTGGGGTATTTGCTGATTTAGCAGGTCAGACAGCTGGTACATTTAATTCGGGCGTGCTTATGTTCACTGTATTGCCTGACATTCTTCCTCATAATAAAAAGCTTAAGGTTGTTAAGAGCGAAAGAAAAGTTTATCGTATTAAGAAATAATTTAAAGACTGTCGCAAAAATGCGGCAGTCTTTTTTCTTGATATAGTTATTTTAGAGTTAGCATACATTTATGTGCTGCAGTGCAGATGTCAAAATCAAAACAACCATACATAACTCCGTTTAAAATGCGCAGCATTTTAAACTTAACGCACTATATTCACATAAAACTAATGCAAAGTGCATGAAAATGTACTTGATCGTAATGGAATAATTTACCTATTACAGAATGTTTTATACGATAAAATAGTGGAAAAGGTGTTGAAAATGTTGAAAACTCATCACAAATCACGTAATATAACGGTTTGCAATTCAACAAATCATATGTTTTTCCACATTTTAAACATAGTTTTCAACATTTAACAAAAACTATACATTGAGTTTTATCACCTTGCCAAACGTCAATGTTGTATGAAAGCATATATATTAATATCCTCAAATATATCGCAGTTCTTTCATTTTCATTTCAGCTGAATATCACTATTTTAACACAAAAAAGCTGTATTATATAAATGTACTCAAAAGGTAGTACAAGTTATACAATACAGCTTTTATATCAGAAATTATTTACCCCTATAATTTCTGTTTTGGAAATCGCAATGCGATTACCATATAAAAGAATCCCCCCATCTTTAAAATGTTCTACCCCAACATTTTTAAAGAACCCCCAATAATCCTATATCATAATCTAGTCCCTGTCTTTTACCCCAAGACAGGGACGCTTTCTTTTTATTTGTAAATATTACTTTAAGTTTGCTTGAATGAACAATGCCGTAAAAACGGAATTGTTTAGTAGATATTACTTTGAAAAGTATTCATTCTTTAAGATAGA
Organism: Oscillospiraceae bacterium; assembly: GCA_031550725.1. Taxonomy (GTDB): domain Bacteria; phylum Bacillota; class Clostridia; order Oscillospirales; family Ruminococcaceae; genus UBA946. The sequence continues at coordinate 129,298 of JAVBOH010000007.1, read as the reverse complement.
ATAATGTGCCATATCAATTATTTCGCCCATGTTGCTTGTCGCTGACTGACGAAGTGTGCCTTCATATGTAAGTCCGCATTTTAGCATTACCTTACCAGATGCGATATTTCTTACATCATGACAAGCGCATATGGAGTTAAATCCAATATCCTCAAAAAGATATGGTATGACTGCGCCAAATCCTTCGGTCATAATTCCCTGACCCCACCATTCTTTACCTATGCAATATCCTATCGTTGCACGCTTGGCATTCACATTAACATCAACAACATCAATTCCGCCGATTAGTTCACCTGCGGATTTCAATACTATTCCCCAGTTATATCTGTCAAGGTTGTTGTATTGTGAAACCCATAAATTTAAAAGCCACTCTGTGTTTTTTATTTCGCCGTGAGGCAGCCATGTTAAGAATTTTGCAACCTCTATATCATTAGCCCAGTTTTTGAACATCATATCTGCATCTGCAACATCAAAAGGTCTTAAATATAATCTATTAGTTTCAATTCTTCTTGTACCTAAATGTGTCATAATCTAAATCATTCCTTTAATTCATATTTCATTGGCGTATACCTGATACCATCATCAATTCTCTCCATATCGGTTGGAATAAATCCAATTGCTATATAAAATGGCAGTCCATATGGTGATGAATTGAGGGTTATATTCGTATGTAGCCCTTGCTTCACAACATATTCACGCAAAGCAAGGAACAGCATTCGCCCAATCCCTTGTCTGTGAAAATCCTTATGTGTAAATGCAAGCGATATATGTGAGCCGTCACGAAGTGCCATCATACCAACCATTCTATTACCATAATAACATCCCCAAAATATAAATGTTCCAGCTTTTGTTTTTGTTTTTATACTGTCACCATATATAAAATTCATGAAACTATCAACACCCTCTTTAGAATAATCAGGTGCTTCGAACTCCATAAATGTTTTGTGTGAGAGTGCTATCGCTGTGTCAATATCTTCTGTGTCATGAAGTCTTTTTATCTCGAATTGCTTGTTCATGTTAATTCTCCTTATAATTATTTTATCACGTCAAAAAACGACTTAAAGCAATATCGCTTTAAGTCGTTCAAAATACTAAAAACATATAAATTTATATCACAGAATATGTTTATGAGCATACGAGCTTAAAGCCATATCGTTTTCACGCATGACTCTGACTGCCATATTCATAAATCTGTTTATAAATACATTTCTCATTACAGTTCTCCTAAAGGTTAATTTTTTATAGTATACTCCTAATTTTCAACATTGTCAATAGTTTATCAAAATATATTGACAAATATTTTTTTCGTAGTACAATTAAATTATAGAATTATTAAATCATAGAAATGGAGATTACATTATGGCGGAATTTAAATTAGTGTCTGCAAAATTAACTTATACAGAGTTAAATTATCTTGAAAAGGTTATGAAAAAAGACTTTCCTGATAATGAACGTATGCCTATTTCTATGATTAAAAAGGCTATATATAATAAAATTTTGTATGCCTACTTTTTAACAGACGGTAATACAAATTTTGGATATATAATCACAGAGTCGCTTAAAAACAGCAAGATTGTTTATGTGCATTATTTAGCAGTTGATGAAAATACTCGTGGGAAAGGTTTGGGGAGTATAATTTTAACAGAGCTTAAAAAGCTTTCCGAGGACAGTATTTTCCTGCTTGAAGTCGAAGACCCTGATTTTGCAAATGGCTATGAGGATATGAAAATCCGCAAAAACCGTTTGGAGTTTTATTATAAAAATGGTTTTAAGATGATTAAGGACACTAAGCTTAATTTGTTCGGCGCTAACATGAGATTGATGGCAACAAAGGGGATTCATGTTAACGACTGGAATATGTTTATTAAAAAGGTTTATTACGATGTTACAGGAAATATCCTGCCGACTTTGTTTATTAATGTGAAATAATATTGTAGGGAGCGACGCCCTCGTCGCTCCGTCCCCCATAGTTTGAATTATGGAAAGCGGAGCGACGAGGGCGTCGCTCCCTACATCAAAAAACAAACAAATCTACCGTATAATTTTACAAATACCTATTTAAAAAAATACGATTATATGATATAATAAATAGGTATTTTGTCACGAATGGAGTATAAAAATAAAATGCATATGCATAATGACACATTTCAAATTGGAAATGTTAAAATAAAACGCACCGCAGCACTTGCTCCAATGGCATCCGTTGCTGACAGAGCTTACCGAAGCGTATGCAAGGAAAATGGCTGTGCATATATGGTGTCGGAAATGATTTCTGCAAAGGGACTTTGCTATTCCGACAGAAAAACCGAGGAGCTTTGCACTGTTTTAGATACAGAGTACCCATATGCTTTGCAGCTTTTTGGTGATGAGCCTGAATTTATTGGTCTTGCCACAAAAAAACTTATGGCATATAAACCTGATATAATAGATATAAACATGGGATGTCCTGTGCCGAAAATTGCAGGAAACGGCAGTGGCTCGGCTTTGATGAAAAACCCTGAGCTTGCCGCAGAAATTGTTAATGCCGCTGTGAAAAATTCCGATGTACCTGTTACTGTTAAATTTCGCAAGGGTTGGGATGAGCAGAACGTAAATGCTGTACCATTTGCAAAATTAATGGAGCAAGCAGGTGCATCCGCTGTAACTATACATGGCCGCACGAAAAATCAGATGTATCACGGTAAGGCTGACTGGGATATCATTCGTCAAGTAAAGGAAAGTGTTAGCATTGCTGTTATTGGAAATGGTGATGTCAATTCACCTGAAACTGCCGTTTCGATGTATGAGCAGACTGGGTGTGACCTCGTTATGATTGGTCGTGGTTCATATGGCAGACCTTGGGTATTTAAGCAGATTGAGCATTATATGCAAACTGGTGAAATTTTGCCTGAGCCTACTTTGGATGAACGAATTGAAATGATGTGTCATCAGGTTGAGCTTGCTGTAAAATTTAAGGGTGAACGCATTGCAATGGCTGAATCACGCAGGCAGTGTTCATTTTATTTTAAGGGTATACCGAATGCCGCAAAATTCAGAAACGAATGCGGCACACTCAACTGTATTGACGATTTATATGCGTTATGTGAGAGAATTAAACTTGAAAAAGAGGTTGATTAATATATATACTATTCAGAATGCTGATAAAAGCGATATAACTATTCTTGCAGAAATAGAGGCGGAGTGTATACAAAATCCATGGAGTGTGAATGCTTTTATCAGTGAAATGGAAAAGGAAAATTCCATTATAATCAAGGCTGTGAACGAAAACGGTGTTATATGTGGATTCGTTTCTGCTGATATCATGCTTGATGAGGTTAACATTTATAATGTTGCCGTACCACAGACTTACAGACGAAAAGGCATTGCAAAGGAACTGTTGTCATATCTAGAAAATTCAACTAAAAATATAACTTCGTCATATCTGCTTGAGGTCCGTGAAAGCAATACACCTGCAATAATGCTTTATCATTCTCTTGGTTTTTGTGATGTTGGTATTCGTAAAAATTATTATCAAAACCCATGTGAAAATGCCTTGCTCATGACAAAAACTCTTGAAAGGATTTTATGATATGAAGATACTTGCAATTGAATCATCCTGTGATGAAACTGCTGCTTCTATTGTTGAGGATGGTGTTAAAATTCTCTCAAACGTTGTATCAACACAAATTGAGGAGCATAAAAAATATGGCGGTGTTGTGCCTGAAATTGCTTCACGCCGACATAGTGAGAATATATTAGGTGTTGTGAAAAAGTCACTTTCCGATGCTGACTGCACTCTTGAGGATATCGATGCATTTGCTGTGACATATGCACCAGGGTTGATTGGTGCGCTTTTAGTTGGTGTCAGCTTTGCAAAAGGACTTGCTATGGCGACTGGTAAACCTCTCATTCCGACACACCACATTGCAGGGCATATTGCGGCAAACTACTTAGCAAGTGCGGATACAGATAAACCATTGAAGCCGCCATATTTATGCTTGGTTGCAAGCGGTGGGCATTCACATATTATCGAGGTTACGGATTATACTACATTTAAAGTTATTGGCAGAACTCGTGATGATGCCGCAGGCGAGGCTTTTGATAAAGCTGCTCGTGTGCTTGGGTTTCCATACCCTGGGGGAGTCCATATTGACAAAGCAGCAGGGATTGGCAATGCTGATGCATATAAGCTACCACACCCAAAGGTGCAGGGAAGTGAATATGACTTTTCTTTTTCAGGACTTAAAACAGCAGTTATTAATACTGTTCATAATGCCGAGCAAAAGGGTGATATCATTGATAAAAATGATATGGCAGCATCATTTCAGAAAACTATTTCAGAAATTCTTGTAAGCAAGACTATTACCGCCGCTAAAGAGTTCGGATATACTACCGTTGCGTTAGCAGGAGGTGTGTCCGCTAATACTGGTGTACGTACATTATTACAAGCTGAATGTGACAAAAATGGATTTGATTTATATATGCCGCCGCTTTCGCTTTGCGGCGATAATGCTGCTATGATTGGTTGTCAGGCTTATTATGATTATCTTGCAGGCAAGCGTGGGGATGAAAGCTTGAATGCGGTTGCGACATTATCTCTTGAGGATTTGGAATGATTATTTAATTGTTTAGACTATATTTATTTCACATAACATGGTGACCACAAAGGGTCGACTCTGTGTGGTGGACCATTTCAGTATAATATATTTACATTAACAAACGCCCAAACACGAAAGGACTTAAATTTATGAAAATGCTAGCAATTGACGGCAACAGCATTATGAACAGAGCTTTTTATGGTATTAAAGCACTCTCAAATAAAAATGGTGTTTTCACAAACGCTGTAACAGGCTTTATGAATATATATTTAAAAGCTGTGAATGACATTAACCCTGATATGATTGTGGTTGCTTTTGATTTGCGTGAGCCGACTTTTCGTCATAAAGAAGTTGCAACATATAAGGCTAACCGTCATGGCATGCCTGATGAACTTGCAATGCAAATGCCAATCATAAAGGAACTCCTTACAGATTTGGGTGTAAAGGTATGCGAGCTTACAGGTTTTGAGGCTGACGATGTCCTTGGTACGCTCTCAAAAATGTGCGGTGATAATGGTGACCATTGTTATGTTTTAACAGGTGATAAGGACTCATTACAGCTTATAAATGATAATTGTACTGTACTTCTTCACACGACGAAGGAGCTTATTAATTATACCACAGATAAATTTATTGAGAACTATGGCTTTGAGCCTATCCACCTTATCGACCTTAAAGCATTGATGGGTGATAGCTCCGATAATATCAAGGGTGTTAAGGGTATCGGTGAAAAAACAGCTATGGCTCTTATTAGTGAGCATAAAACCATCGAAAACTTGTATGCCTCTTTGGAAAGTGATAGCCTTACTGCCACAAAATCAATCCTTGAAAAACTGCGTGTCGGTAAAGAAGATGCTGAGCAAAGCAAGTGGCTTGCAACGATAATTTTGGATGCACCGATTGACAATAACCTGCAGAATTATATGATATCAGAGTGTAAAGAAGATGAGCTTTCCTCACTTTTGACAGGGCTTGAAATGTATAAGTTGCTTGAAAGGCTAAAGCTAAAACCGTCGGCAAATCCTAAAGTTATTTCATCGAATAATGATACAGTAGAGCAGGCAGAAAAACCTATGGCAGAGGATATAGATTATGAAATTGCTGATTTAACCAATGATGTATTTGATGAGATTATATCAACTAATAGTAATGTGTCATTTATATATACTAATAGTATAATACGAATAGTATATAATAATAAAATATATACTATATTTGATAAAAATAAACAACTTAAATTTCTTTCATCCCCATCACCAAAGTATACTTTCGAAGCAAAGCCTGTATATCATTTCTGCATGGAAAATAATATGGAGCTTAAAAACATTAAAGCTGACGCTGATATTTTAGGTTATTTGTTAAATACATCCTCATCAGATTATACAGTTAGCAAAATGTGTATTGAATATAACTCTAAGTATTATGATAACATGGGTGAATATGCAGATATTTGCAGTCTGCCGCAGCTTTGTGATGTTATGCTTTGCGAAGTAGAACGCATGGGTATGAACGATTTGCTTTATCAAATTGAACTGCCACTAACAGAAGTTCTTGCTTCAATGGAACATTATGGTGTAACTATTGATACAAACGGCATTAAGGATTTCGGCGTTAAGCTTACAGAGGAAATCGGCGCAACTGAACAGCAGATTTATTTCATGGCAGGACATGAATTTAATATTGCCTCACCAAAGCAGTTAGGTGTCGTGCTTTTCGATGAAATGGGTTTGCCTGCACTTAAAAAGACAAAAACAGGCTATTCAACAAATGCCGAGGTGCTGGATGGACTTCGTGATAAGCATGAAATTATTGATTTGATTTTGCATTTCCGTCAGCTTTCAAAGCTTAACTCAACCTATGTTGAGGGGCTATTAAAAGTTGTATCGGATGATGGACGTGTACGCAGCGTTTTCAAGCAGACCGAAACTAAAACAGGACGCATTTCATCAACCGAGCCTAATATGCAGAACATTCCTATCCGCACAGAGCTTGGACGTGAAATGCGTAAGTTCTTTACAGCAAGTGAGGGATATACACTTCTTGACGCCGATTACAGCCAGATTGAACTTCGTATCTTAGCCCATATGAGCGGTGACAAAAATATGCAGGATAACTTTCTTTCAGGTATGGATATTCATACTTCAACAGCGGCACAGGTTTTTGATATGCCGCTTAATATGGTAACACCTGAAATGCGACGTGCTGCAAAGGCTGTTAATTTTGGTATTGTTTATGGTATTGGTGCATTTTCACTGTCAAAGGATATCAATGTAACCGTCAAGCAAGCAGACCAGTATATAAAGAATTATCTTGATAACTACCCGAATGTTAAGCAGTTCATGGATAATGTAACGGAAGATGCCATAAAAACAGGCTATGCAGTTACAATGTTTAATCGCAGACGTTATATACCAGAACTAAAAGCAAGTAATAAAAATATACAGTCATTTGGAAAGCGTGCTGCTATGAACGCACCAATTCAAGGAACTGCCGCAGATATAATAAAGATTGCTATGGTTAAGGTTTATAAACGACTAAAAGAAGAAAAGCTTGATGCAAGACTTATTTTGCAAGTGCATGACGAACTTATAATTGAGGTATCGCCAAAAGACAAGGACAAGGCAATGCAAATTCTTGGCGAAGAGATGATTAATGCAGCTCGGATGGATATTCCGCTTATTGCTGATGTTGAATGCGGATTTACTTGGTATGATGCTAAAGGGTAAGGCATAAACGAACATATAATAGACCTGTTTGAAAACTGTGTGTGGCATAAAAACGATCTTTTTTTCGTTTTTCCACTACCCAAAGTTCCCGAACAGGTCCAATAAAAAACCGTCCTTCTTAAAGGGCGGTTTTCTTGACATAACTAACTTTTTCTCTCCCTCGCTATTCGTCCTCAAAGAACAATGTTCTTAGAACTGCTCGGTTTGAAAATGTGAAAATTTAATGAGTTAAGCAGAATCGACAGCCATAAGTGTATGAATGGTCATGTCGAAAAGCCAATTGAGTTCAAGTGTTTAGACAAAGTTTTATCGAATTGTTTTAACAAATAGGTAATATTAAGCCGACTTAAACATTTTCGTAAAATATTGCAGTTACATGAATAAGATATCATGTAACTGCAATATTTTGTGCATTTGCCTAATAATTTGATAGAAATACACTGATAATGAGCAGCTTTTACTCTAAAATTTGAATTTTCTGATTTATTGCTTAAAATCAGCGTTAAAGTTGTGCTAAAATATCGCTAAGATAGTGCTAAGTAAATATGTATAAACGATTAATGCCAATTCGTATTGAAATTCGCTAACAAAGTATATGTTTTAGATATGTTATAGGAAAACTATAAAAAGACAGTATATACCTCAATAACAATATATGGAAATATATATGTATTTTGATTTCGATTTTGATAAAATTATGTATATATGGCTATGTGACAAAAGTTGACATATATTTTTTATCGTGCTAAAATATAGATACAGTTTTTGACAGTGTTAATGAATGCTTAATATGTTTGAGACAAAAAAATCTTATACTGTACAATTCGAATTTAAAACCAGTCAAATCTTAAAGGGTTATGATTAATCCAGTTAAGCCTGAAATGGCGGAGAGGGGAGTAAACAATAATGTTTAAAAATTTAAAGGTAGGAACAAAAATTTTAATTGGTTTCGGAACAGTTTTAGCTCTCATGGTTATTCTAGCGGTTGTTGTGTTAATTACTAATGTGTCATCAATTAAGAATATTGAGAACAGCTCACACGTTTCAGATGTTCAAACTATTGGCAATACTTTACTTGATACTTATAATGATGCCAGAATTGGTGCAAATATAATTTATGTTGTTATTAAGGACGAAGAATATGACAGAATTGTTAAGGATTATGACACTGTTCAGGGTTATATTTCTGACATGAGAAAGATGGCAAGCGAAGAAAAAGTTCTTAATCAGTTCAGTGGTGACATCAATACAATGAGTGACAGTATTGATTCATGGTATAAAGATGTTTGCGATATTCAGAGATGTAATGTTGAAATGGCAGCTCAGAAGGGTGAAATGAAATCATATGGTGTAAGTCTTGTTGACGGAGCAAAGAACGCATATGATATTGTAACAAAAAAGCTTGAACAGGATATCGCTGCAAACGCAGATGCTGCTACTCTTACTAAGGATATTGCTTTAATTTCAGATGTAAAAAATCTTATTGAGGGTGTATATGAATCAAGAAGAAATGCTGCTGTAATGACTGAAACTTATGATACAGCAAGTGCAGACTCATTTTTACAAACTATCAGCAGTACAAAAGCAGCTTATGAAGATTTAATATCTAAGTTAACTGGTGATAACAAAACTACCGTTGAGGGATATTATAAGGATTATGTTGCTTATTCTGAAGTAATAAACAATTTCATTAATACTTGTAATGAAAGCAATACTTACATAACTACTGCAAAAGCACAGGGTGTTAAAACAACTGAAATAGTTTTGGCACTGTCAGCAGAATTTGATAAAACGATGGCTGAAAATTTTGATAGAACATCTTCTTCTGCATCTGTTGCTCTATTAATAATTATTGTTTTGGCAATCGTTGCTATCATTATCGGTTTGGTGCTTGCTATGATTATCATGAGAAGTATTACCGGTCCTCTTGCAAAGATGTACAAAACAACAAATATTGTTGCAACAACAGGACGTATGACATTTACTGCAGAGGAAACCGAGGAAACAAAGTCAGCTATTTCAGGTGATGAAATCGGACAGACTGTACTTTCGTTCGTTAATATGATGGATAGATTGGTTGTTATTGCAGATGATTTGGAAAAGGTTTCACAGGGTGACCTTACAGTTGATATCGCACCGATTGGTGCTGAAGATACAATGGGTAATGCGCTTAAAAACACCATTGATAATCTTAACGATATGTTTAGCGGAATTAATTCAGCAAGTGAGCAGGTATCCTCTGGCTCAAAGCAGATTGCTGACGGTGCACAGACACTTGCAACAGGCTCTACTGAGCAGGCATCCTCTGTTGAAGAATTAAGCAGTGCAATCTTTGAAATCGCACAAGCTACAAAGGAAAATGCAACAAAGGCTAACAAGGCTGCAACATTGTCTGAGGCTATTAAGTCTAATGCGCAAAAGGGCGAAGAAGAAATGAATAATATGATGGCTGCTGTTAAGGAAATTAATGAGTCCAGCCAGAATATCAGCAAGGTTATCAAGGTTATTGATGATATCGCATTCCAGACTAATATTCTTGCACTTAATGCTGCTGTTGAGGCTGCTCGTGCGGGTGAAGCGGGTAAGGGATTTGCTGTCGTTGCTGACGAAGTTAGAAATCTTGCATCAAAATCCGCTGAGGCTGCAAAGAACACTGGCAGTATGATCAGCAGCTCCATTGAAAAGGCTGAGCTTGGTACTAGGATTGCTAATGAAACTGCTGCATCGCTTAACCTTATTGTTTCTGGTATTCTTGAGAGTACAGAAATCATTAATGATATCGCCGTTTCATCTGAAGATCAGTCGATGAAGATTGACCAGATTAATGTTGGTATCAGTCAGGTTTCTGAGGTTGTTCAGCAGAATAGTGCTACTGCCGAAGAAAGTGCCGCTGCATCAGAAGAAATGAATGGTCAGACTATTGTTCTTGCTGATTTGGTTGCTCAGTTCAAGCTAAAGTAATGTGTTTATAAACGAAAATACATTGTATTTTTGTAGGCATTAAGTAATAATATAATTTAAGGACTGTCGGTTTCGACAGTCCTTTTTTGAGATAGCAAAAATAAACGGTTTCAAAGTGGCGAGCATCTTTGCTGTTTGTAAGTTATTTTTAAATGTCTTTATTTTCCTATACTTTACTTGTAACAATATGTCACATAACATTAATTTAAAGATGTTATTGTATGTTACTATTATTATGTAGTATAATTATAATTGATAAGAATATAAAAAAACAGTTACATGAAATCAAATTCATGTAACTGCAAATTTTAATCAACTAATTGTGGGTCGAATGATTCTTTCCAAGGAAGTCCCCATTCATTAAGAGCATCCATAAATGGATCAGGGTCAAATTCCTCAATATTATAAACGCCTGCTTTTTTCCACTTGCCTGTCATAACCATCATCGCACCAATCATTGCAGGCACACCTGTTGTATATGAAATAGCCTGTGAGCCAACCTCAGCATAGCATTCCTCATGCACGCAAACATTATATACATAATACTTAACAGGCTTGCCATCCTTAACTCCTTGCATGATACAGCCGATATTAGTCTTACCCTTTGTGCGAGGACCAAGCGATGCAGGGTCAGGAAGTACAGCTTTTAAAAACTGGAGAGGTACAATCTTTTGACCTTCAAAATCAATAGGCTCAATTGATGCCATACCAACATTTTCAAGACACTTCAAATGAGTTAAATAACTTTGACCAAATGTCATGAAGAAACGAATTCTCTTAATACCAGTGATGTTCAAAGCAAGTGATTCAAGCTCCTCATGGTGCAGCAAGTACATATCCTTTTCGCCTACCTCAGGGAAGTCATAAACACGCTTAATTTCCATTGGCTCAGTTTCAATCCACTTGCCATCCTCAATATATGAGCCCTTTGCTGTTACCTCACGAATATTGATTTCAGGGTTAAAGTTAGTTGCGAATGGATAGCCATGGTCGCCTGCATTACAGTCAAGAATGTCAATATAATGAATCTCGTCAAAATAATGCTTTAAGCCATATGCGCTGAAAACGCCTGTTACACCAGGATCAAAGCCACTTCCAAGAAGTGCTGTAATGCCAGCCTTTTCAAAACGCTCTTTATATTCCCACTGCCACTTATATTCAAACTTTGCAGTGTCTAAAGGTTCATAGTTTGCAGTGTCAACATAGTCAACCTTGCACTCTAAGCAAGCATCCATAATAGTCAAATCCTGATATGGAAGTGCAACATTAATACAGATATCAGGCTTGAAATCCTTCATCAATGCTACTAATTCAGACACATTATCAGCATCAACCTGTGCAGTATGAATAATAGTTTTTCCACCGTCAAGCTTAGCTTTTATGGCATCACACTTTGATTTTGTTCTTGAGGCAATCATAATTTCCCCGAAAACTGAAGAATTCTGACAGCATTTGTGAATAACTACGGAGGCAACTCCGCCGCAGCCGATAATAAGAGCTTTTCCCATTTTTATTACCATCCTTTTTTATATCAAATTTTGATTTAGCAGTTTAATACATAGATTGTATTATATCATAAAATCCTTAAATATGCAATGATTTTTATTATATTTTACACAAAAAGCACCATCCACGAACGAATGGTGCTTTATTTTACAATGATTTAATATACTTGTCGATAGCAGATGCAGCATTTTTTCCAGCACCCATCGCAAGAATAACAGTAGCAGCACCGGTAACAGCATCGCCGCCTGCATAAACACCCTCACGTGTTGTAAGTCCGTCACCATCAGCAACAAAGCATCCACGGCGGTTTGTTTCAATACCCTTTGTTGTATTCTTTATAAGCGGATTTGGTGATGTTCCAATAGCCATTATAACTGAATCAACATTAATGTCAAATTCAGAATTTGGCATTTCCACAGGGCTTCTTCTTCCACCCTCGTCAGCTTCGCCAAGCTCCATTTTTATGCATCTTATTCCGCATACGTTTTTGTTTTCATCACCTAAAATTTCTGTTGGATTGCAAAGTGTCTTGAAAATAATACCCTCCTCCTTTGCGTGATGAACTTCTTCAGCACGTGCAGGCATCTCTTTTTCACTTCGTCTGTATACTATGTATACATTTTCAGCACCAAGCCTTTTTGCACATCTTGCAGCATCCATAGCAACGTTGCCGCCGCCAACAACAGCAACATTTTTAGCTTTCTGCACAGGTGTATCAGAGGTTTCTTTATATGCTTTCATGAGGTTTACTCGTGTTAAAAATTCATTTGCTGAATAAACACCCTTTAAATTTTCTCCTGCAATGTTCATAAAATTCGGCAGTCCTGCACCTGAGCCTATGAATACAGCCTTGTATCCATCTTCAAAAAGCTCATCAATAGAATTGGTTTTGCCAATTATTATGTTAGTTTCGATGATAACACCCAAAGCTTTAAGTCCGTCAATTTCTTTCTGAACAATATCCTTTGGCAGACGAAATTCAGGTATTCCATAAACAAGCACGCCGCCTGCTAAATGCAAAGCCTCGAAAATTGTAACCTCATAACCCATTTTAGCAAGATCACCAGCACAAGTAAGTCCAGCAGGACCAGCACCAATAACAGCAACCCTGTTTCCGTTTGATGCCGGCTTAATAATCTCACCGTTATTATCGCTGTGAGCATTGTGATAGTCAGCAACAAAGCGTTCAAGTCTGCCAATACCAACAGGCTCATGCTTGATACCCCTTACACATCTGCCCTCGCACTGTGCTTCCTGTGGACATACACGTCCGCATACGGCAGGAAGTGAGCTTGACTTCGCTATTGTTTCATATGCTCCCTCAAAATCCTCTTGCTTGATTTTACCTATAAATTCAGGTATATCAATCAAAACAGGACATCCCGATACACATGGCTTATTTTTGCAGTTCAAGCATCTGTCAGCTTCATCAAGAGCTGCTTCCTTGGAATATCCAAGCGCAACCTCATCGAAATTTTTATTTCGTATGTCTGCATCCTGCGCAGGCATTATATTTTTATTAGGTGACATATTTGCCATCAGTAATCATCCTCTTATTTCTTGAATAAATTGCAGGTATCCTCATATGCATGACGTTCAAAATCACGATACATTGAGCCACGTTCCATAGCCTCATCAAAATCAACAAGATGTCCGTCAAAATCAGGACCATCAACACAAGCAAACTTTGTCTTGCTGCCGACAGTCAAACGACATCCGCCACACATTCCAGTGCCGTCAATCATAATAGGGTTCATTGAAACAGTTGTTTTTATTCCGTAATCTTTTGTGAGTGCGCAAACAAATTTCATCATGACAAGTGGTCCTATTGCAATAACCTCGTCATACTTCTCGCCGCTTTCAATAAGCTCCTTTAAAGCGTTTGTGACAAGACCTTTAGTGCCATATGAGCCATCATCGGTCATAATCAAAAGCTTATCGGAAACATCAGTAAATTCATCCTCAAGAATGACTAAATCCTTGTTTCTAAATCCAACGACGGAATGCACTTCAGCACCCATATTATGAAGTTTTTTAGCGATAGGGAAAGCGATTGCACATCCAACGCCACCGCCTATTACAGCGACTTTTTTTAAGTTATCAACATTGGATGCAGTTCCAAGAGGACCTGCAAAATCGAGAATATAGTCACCCTCATTTTTATGATTGAGCTTTTCGGTTGTTGCACCAACAATCTGAAAAATAATCGTAACAGTACCCTTTTTTCTATCAAAGTCGGCAATAGTAAGCGGAATACGCTCACCATTTTCATCGACACGAAGAATAACAAACTGACCTGGCTCTGCTTTTCGTGCAATCATTGGAGCGTTTATAACCATTAATGTAACTGTATTATTAAGTTCTTTTTTAGTAATTATCTTATACATGACAATCCATGTCCTCTCGGTCAAATAATTTGAAAAATAAAATTTATCTGAAAATCATATGCAAATGATAGGTATACAACTAATTATACCCTTTATGGACATATAAGTCAATAAATTCGTTCCAATTTACATATAGAAACGTCAAATGGTATAATTTTAAATTAAATATAACCATATATAATGTAAAATCAGCATATTTCTTGTTATGTTTTTGAATTTTTATTATATTAATCTTTCAAAATTTTATACCCGAACAATATTAATTGCTCGGGTATAATACTAATCCTCTTCTGAAAAGATTGTAAAAAAATCTACGTAAAGTCCATAAACGCAAGACTTTCGCTTGATTTTGTTTAAACTTTTCTATCGAGGATTAGTATAAAAACAATTTTACTTCTGGTTTTCGTTACAAATATCATGTGCAAGATAAGCGTTGTCCTCAAGCACATTTTCCACTGTACCATCAGGATTTGTGTGGTTACAAGTTATGCAGTTCGTGCTGAATGCGCCGTTAATCTGATAAGGTCTATCAGGATTTACTCGTGCGTGGTTGCCATAACGGCAGTTATCATCATTTTCAAACATATTTTTTACCTCACTTTACAAGAATGATTTCAGTCGTTCGGCATATTTTTGCTCTTTTGATAAAATGCTTTTTGCCTCTGAAATAGTGCTTGACTTATCGTTTATGGAATTATTAAGTGCCTGTGTCACCTTAATAATACCCATATTTGTGCCTTGAAGCATCATTTTAGCAAGGTTACTTACGGAATTATCCTTAATGCAGTTATAGCGAATATCTGCATCTGCTATTATTTTTGATACCATTGGAATTTTTTCCGGAACAGCATTTTTGCGCTTTAATTGTCCCGAAATTACTCTTGTCTGCTTTTTATATTCATTGAACTGATTTCTAAGCTCACTTTTAAAACTGGTATCAGAAACACTCGGATACAGCTTTTTTATCGAAGTTGCACCCATAACAGCATTTTGATAAAGTGCATTTTCCAAATTTGTAGGTGATTTCATTTTTATGCCTGTCCTTTCAATATATTTGTATGCACAAAAAACTTACGCATACTATAATATCTTTAGCATTAACATATTAAATATTTGTGGTATATATTGAAAAAGCGGAGCAAATGAGTTATAATAAGGATATTATTTAATTTTGAGAGGATATGTATTATTTAAAATGAAAAAAAAGGAAAATTTTATTGCAAGGTGTTTAAAAGGTATTGGATACAGCATAGTTTCAGAGATAATGTGTTTAATAATATGCGTAATGCTTTTACATATTATGCAGGTATCTGTTTTTCTAAAGGCAATAATCGCAATTTGCACACTTTTGGTAACACTTGGTTTGATGTTTAACTGGTCGCATTATGCCGCAAAAAATGATAAGGATTTAGTTAAGTTTCACGGTATGGAATATGACCGCTTTATGCCAATAAAAATGGCGCTTATTGGTCCTGGTTTATCATATATAATGCTAATTGGGCTTTACTTGATGAAAGCAGGAGTTATTGGTGATTACTTCAATTTTTATCTGCTGTTAAATATGTGGATGACACCGTTTGTTGATATGTTCACATCATCAAGAGTGATTGCAGATATAAATGCATGGGGCATAATAGGTATAACTTTCCTTGTGGTTTTACAGTCAGCAACAGTATTTGTGACATATTTGCTTACTTACAGGGATGTTGATGTTTATAAGATTGTTTTTCTTAAAAAAGATAAGCCATCAAAATAATATTTGATAATATTTTTCGGCTGCATGAAAAAATCATGCAGCCGTTTTCATTTATAAATATTGCGTAGTACGTCGAAAAAACATCGTTTTTTCGACGTACTACTTGATTGTGTTTGCCGGATAATAGAGTATAAAAAGGCTGACGATTTAAATTCGACAGCCTTAAAAAATTTATTCACTAATACTTTCAGCTAAAGTATCGTCTTTTTCGTCACTAGCTTTAGCAGGCTGCTGTCCGCCATAACTGTCAATCGCACTTGAGGATTCAAATACACTCTCGATAGTTACAGGTTCACTGCTTACAGTACCAGCTTTTGCATATGCATATGCAGATTTACCATGCTTTTTGATGTTATACATTGCCTCATCGGCAGCAGCAATAACTTCTTCGGTTGTTTTTCCGCTTTCACGCAGGAACGCAATACCAATTGAGCATCTAACAACCATATGCAGATTAAATTCCTCGTTGGAGAAATTAAAGCCTTTACCAAGGATATCGATAATTTCCTGACCGATTTTACCTGCATCACCATAAAGCGTAAGATTTGTAAGACATAATACAAATTCGTCACCGCCGAAACGTCCCGAGAAACCACGCTCAAAGCTGATTTCCTTGAGTGTATCAGCAACAAATTTCAATACTTCGTCGCCGCACGCATGGCCATATTCATCATTAAAGTGCTTGAAATCGTCAAGATCAATAAACATAAGTGCATCCAAAGTCTTTTTCATGGTTGAAACTTCAATCTCGTTTGAAAGCGACTTAAGGAATGTTTCACGGTTATAAAGCTGTGTCAAAGCATCATAGCTTGCACGCTGCAAAAGATGCATTTCACTCTTTTTCTCACGGTCGATATCAACAATAACACCGACTATTTTAGATGGCAGCTCATTGCTGTCGAAGAACTTAGTACCCTTTATCATTACCCAGCCGAAATCACCGTAAATATTCTTGATACGGTAATCACCCTGCCAGAAATTGCAGTCGCCTAGTATTTTTGCTAAATCGGAATTATATCTGTCCTTGTCATCCTTGTGGATACGAAGCTTATAGAAAAAGCTTTCTTTCAAGGAATCATCAGCAGGTCTGAAACTAAACTTCTTATTGAAATTCTTTGATATGTATACTGTCTGCTTTTTGAAGTTGATTTCAAAAATAATATTGTTTGTCATCTCAACAATAGTACGGTAACGCTGTTCACTTTCAAAGATGTCATCAAACATCTTGTTGAATGCCTCGCCGATAGATTGGAATTCGTCGTGCGATTTAACATTACAGCTTATACTATGGTCACCCTTTTGCTTTTTAAGGAAGTAAGTAATAATTTCATCAATTGGTTTTGTGAAAATTATTACAAATGTAATAGCAGCGGCACAAACAAGAATTACAAGCAAAACAGCAGCAGTTTTTAAGGAGTTGCCATCACGCTTTAATTCAGAGGATAAATTATTTTTGTTTGTTATTGAAATAAGCGTCCAGTTGCTATTTGAAATCTTTGCGTTATAAAACAGTGACGGCTGGCTAGACCCGCCGCACTCTATCATTGTATTTTGTGCAGTTTCCAAGTCAGATTCAAGTATTTGCTTGATATTATCATTTGCAGGAGCAAAGTTTGCGTTCTCTGAATAGCTCTTTATAACCTTATAAGGATATTCTAAAATATTTCCTGAATCATCCATAACAGCAACACGGCTGTATTTGTCAATTTTAAGGCTGTTCATAAATTTTTGCAAATAATTAGTGTTATAAAGCTGATAAAGTATGCCCTGTCTTTCATTATTTGAGGAATATATTGATTTTGAAACAATAAAGAGAGGGGAGGAATTACCTGATTCGCTGCTTACATAGAATGAAGAAAAACCATTGTTATCCAATGCGAGCGAAAACAGTGCTTTATAATTCGACATAGCCTTTCCAACATCACTGTCATCAGTTGATGCAATAATCATGCCGGAATTATTAATAAGCATAGCCTTTTGCAATGAATTGCTGTGATTAAGCAGATTGTCAAGACGCATATCAATTTTTTCTGCATACAAATAGCCGGTATTAATATCAAAATTATCCTTGTTGCTCAATTCGGTATACTCTTTAATATAATCAGTAGAAACAATTTGCTTGCTGTTAGAGATAATATCTTCAAAAATAAAATTTATATCCTCAGCCTGATTTTTCAAAGTATTTTGAATTAAATTAAGGTGTGAGTTCATTGCACGGTTATGGCTTGAGCCATTCGCAATCAGAACAATTATAATAATCGGGACAACTGTAAGCATAATCATAGCGGCTGTCAGCTTAAGTTTAACTTTCAGAATTATCCCTCCTTAATATTTCATTTTTAAAGGCACATGAAAACGCTCGTATAAATGCTATAATCTATATTTTAATATTAATTTGTAATTTTGTAAACATAAAATATCAATATTTGTATACATGAAGTAAATATATAGGGATAATTTGTGCATTTTTCATACGAATAATTACAGTCCATAAATTTTCACAACATTATATAATACTTAATGTATAAATGAGATTAATGTTTACTTTTTGTCATAAACCAAAACATAACCCATTCCAAAGAAAACAGCTGCAACTAAAACGCCGATAATAATTTTCACAGCGAACGGAACTCCGCTGGAACTATCATCATTCGGTATAATTTCAATCAAATCTCCATGCTCATCTGTTTCAGTTTGCATATTACTGCCGCCTGATGTTAAAGATGAATTTTGAGTATCAGAAATTACCTCTGTTACAGCATCACTCAGTGTATCAGAATTTATTTCAGAATCAGCAGAGCTTGCAGGAATATTTGTTATGATTTCAGAGGAAATTGCATTACTGTGCTGAATTGAATCATTTGAGGAAATATCAGTAACACGTGCATCGGTAGTTACATTTGGAGTATCAATAATTGTGTCGTCACAGTTAAATTCAAGCAAGTAAATCGACAGTGGCTCCATAACATAATCAAATGTATTGTTCTCAATATCATCAATCTGCTCAATCAGACGGATATCTGATGAATCACCGTTAAGGCAATATACAGATGCAGATGAATAAAGCATATCAGATGTTATTTTAACCTTGACATTCTTTTCAAGTGTATCATTTTTATTGATAAGTATAGATTTTAGTGTTGAGGCGTTGTTATTATTGATAGCAGTGTAAACGGAACTCATATTGTCACCGCCGTTATCAGACTTAACAAGAGTATTCCCGAATGTTCCGCCAACGCCGTCATAATTTGTATACATATTAATAGCAGATTTTTGATAAGAGTACTCAGTCGTATTTGGTAGTAAACAAGCCATATAAACACCCTGTGATGCAAATATACCAAGTGCATCAGCCTCAGCGATAGCACCACTTATATGCTTTCCGCCGCCGAAATTATATTCAGAAAAGGAAAGCTTTGTATTTGGATAATACATTCTTATTGACGCTTGAATTGTAGGGATAATCGGTGTATTCTGCTTATACTGGATAGCTGAAAAGCTGTTTTCAGTATAAGAGGCATCCCATAAAATTCTGGTTGCCTGCATTCTTGCGGCATTTGAAAAAATAGTATTGCTCTCCACAACAGGCTCCATAAGAGAGTCCTTAGCCTCGCTTATAAAATGCAGGTCAAGAACATCAAGAAGCCTTGTTCCTGCTTCATCAGACGCAGCAGACATCTTATCAAGATAGTAGTCAATAAACCAGCTGTATGAGTTAGAGTAGTTTTTCCACTCATTAGGATTGCTAAGATTAACAAAAGACTCAAGACCATTCACAGACGGACCTAAAACTAATGCGGATTTATCAATGTTCTTTACAGATCTAGCAAGCTCCGCTGATTTTTCTACAAGTACTTTTGGTGTCAGCACCGGTAAATCAAGCACAGGGTAATTATTGCGCCAGTTTTCCGGTTCATAATCAAGGAAATAGCCATTAATTCCACCGCTTGATGCGTGACCATATTTATTCACAAGATAGCTTACATATTCATCAATATAGACAGAACCGTCATTTAAATCTGGCTGAGTTGAATACCCCTCTGGATTATCAAACGATATCTTGTCAAATCTGTCAGAAATGCTGTCAAAGCTCGTAACCTTGCCGTTACCGTCGCTAGCGGCATAACCCATCATCTGAAGTGTCAGATATCTTGTTTGTATGCCAAATTTATTTGTCTTGCTTACAAGATTTTCGGCATGAAGTGCAGGCGAATTCAAGCTTGCACCGACATATCCCTTTATAAGTGCATAATCATTTGTGTTATTTCCTGCAATTCCAGAGTTGGAAAAATTGTTTTCCCAGTTATATGATGACATTGCAGCACCAGACTGCTTAGCGGCATTAACAGTAACACCTGTAAGACTTCCGTCTGCACACAAGCCATAAATATACGGACTTATTGCAGTTCTGTTCTTTGTTGTATCAATGTTAACAGTTATTTTTCCAGTATCTGTCCAGCCTGTATCAATTTTAGCCTGACTGTCTGCCAGTGTTGCAAAAACACCCATCTGGGCAGTCTGCAAAAGAATCAGCATCGCTGATGTCAAGGCAAATACATATCGTGATACCTTTTTTGTCCTGATAACTCGACAGTTAAAATTCATTATCAACCTCCATGCCAAAGCTTAATGTCCTATAACAGCGGTATGGACTTGCAATGGCATATTACATTGCATATATATTATATTCTATAAAAACTCTATAAAAACATTTACAGCATATAGTCATTATACCATATTTCATTCTAAATTGCAATAATAATAATTTCAAAAAAGGCTTTATATTTTTTAACATATCAGCACATGACACCACAGTAAAAAAGTTTACTGCGATGCCATGTTAATTGAGTAAATTCTACTTCATTTGTATCGAATATAAAGACATATATCCATTCATTTTAAGCGTTAAATCCGATACGCCTGAAATTTTAACAAGTGGTATTTTGTATGTCATAAAGCTTGATTTTGACGGTGACGGTGTGATACTTGCTGTTCCGATTGGCTCATCAACTGTGATATCAGTGAAAATCTGAAGTTCAGCAGTGCCAGCAGGTGCAGCAGCAATAATCTCGGCATAATCATAATCGCAGAAATTAACATTTTGCAATGTGATACTGCCGCCCCAGTCATGTGAAATAGCATAATGGTCGAACATTTCAGCGGAAAATTCCAATGTTACATCAGATTTTTTATCGAAATTTTTAAGTTTGATAACCTTTGAGATATCACGGGCAGGAATATTCTCGCCATTAACATAAACATTTTTTGACAATCTGATATCAAGACAGGATGCGCCAGCCATAAGCTTATATTCACCGCTTGAAACACATAGTTTCTCACGAGAAACGTCATAAAATTCAAGTGCTTTATGAGGTATATCAATTTTTACAGTTTCTGTTGTCTTAGCACAAATATGCACACGTTTAAATCCGCATAGCTTTCTTTCGGGACGCTTTATCTTTGCATTTTCAGCATGATAATAAATCTGAACGACTTCGTCACCATCAATATCAGAGGTGTTTTTAACATTTACAGTAACACTCAAAACACCATTGTTATTGGTAACAATGTTATCGGTAACGTTCATATCAGAATATGCAAACTTTGAGTATGACAAGCCGTGTCCGAACGGATATATCGGTTCACCTTTATAATACATATATGTGGTTTCATTTGTGATAATATCATAATCCATAATGCTAGGCAGCTCGTGAATGGATTTATACCATGTCATAGGACATCTTGCCGCAGGGTTATTCTCGCCGGATAATGTCTTTGCAACAGCAGTTCCAAGCTCAGGACCTGCGTGGGAAGTATAGATTATTGCAGGAACATTTTCATTTTCCCAGTTAATTGCATACGGATAGCTTGAAATTATCAAAACGATTGTATTTTTGTTGGCTTTCATACAAGCCTTTATAAGCTCCTGCTGGTGTTTTGGCAGAACAATGTCAGGGCGGTCATAGCATTCTCTTGCAACCTGCGTAGGATGATTTCCGACACAAACTATTGCTATATCAGAATTTCTCGCAAGCTTTGCTGCACGCTCACATCCGCTTGAAACAACAATTTTTTCAAACTGCTTGTCAGATGAAATTCGTGATGACGGTGCAGTTGTCAGAGCATTGTCGTTTTTAGTGTCAACGAAAACATCATAAGTTCTGTCCATCCATGAACGGAAACTATATAAACCGTCATAAACAGTAGGCTTCAGCCATTCACGGATAAACCATGAATATGGTGTATCGCTCTTAGCTTTGTATGTTCCATCATCGGTAATATATTTGCCGTTCAAAATTGACTTTAGGTTAACAGAGCCAAAATCCCAGTCGTGAAATTCAAACTGTGATGCTGTGTCGGCATTATCAGATACTGCCTTTATTGTGCATTCATCATCAGTTACTGTAAGATATTTTTCGTTTGCAATACTTTTCAAGGCAGTGATATCGTAGCCATTGTCAAAGGTAACATTTTCTGCACCAAATTCTTTTTCGATACCAGTCTTAACACTTATTTCATATGAGGAAAGTCCTGTATACCAGTCCTTATAATTTTGATCGCCGATTGGACCGATAAGCGCAATCTTAGGCTTTTTATTCTTTGACAATGGAAGTATACCATTATTTTTGAGCAGGCAAACTTGCTTTAGCGCCGCTTCCTTATTAATACTCTTGGCATACTCACTGTCAAGCTCAATGTCCATATCTTTATATGGATGTGTTTCATCAAACTCGCCAAGACGGAAGCGTCCAAGCAAAATATTTCCGACAGACTTATCAATATCAGCCTCGGTTATAAGATTTCTTTCGAGAGCGTCTTTTGCTGCTGCAATAACGATATCACTTGCATCTGTCATTGTATCAGCGCCGTTTTTAAGGCATAGCGCCAAAGCTTCGGCATGAGTGTTCGGAAACTCATGCAGCAAGACATTCTGTGAAAAATCTCCGCCGTCTGTAACGACAAAATCAAGTCCCCATTCGTCCTTTAAAAGTGTTTGTATATCAGGGTTCATAACAGCAGGGACGCCTGAGAGTTCATTATAAGCTGCCATAATTGAATGTGCTCCACCCTCTGTTATTGCAGGCTTGAATGCAGCATAATAATATTCATGCAAAAGACGTGGGTCTACATTCGCAGAACAGCTTCCACGCTCAAACTCATTATTATCGGCACAAAAATGTTTTAAGGTTGGTACAGTCTTGAGGTAAAATTCATCCTCTCCTGCAAGTCCTTTTGTGTATGCCTTTGTCATCTCGCCTGTTAAAAATGGGTCTTCTCCGTAACCTTCCTCAGTACGTCCCCAGCGTGGGTCACGCTCCATATCAACAGTTGGTCCCCATACCATCAGCTTGCCGTTTTTGCACTGCTGATAATAGTATCTTGCCTCATCGCCGGCTATTTCTCCTATTTTATACATTAGCTCAGGGTCAAACATTGATGCCATGCCGATAGGCTGGGGGAATACTGTCGATATTTCATCAATTTCGCCCTGACGTCCGACATATCCTCTTGCAACCTCACATCCGACATGCCATTCACCAATGCCAAGACGCTCCACGCCTTGCATGTGACTTGGAAGCATTGAGATTTTTTCCTGTACGGTTAGTCTTGACAGCAAGTCAGCAATTCGTTCCTTTACAGGTTTTGTGCTGTCTAAAAAAGGGTAATTTCTTTCCATAACTCTGACCATCCTTTTCTAAAATATTTGTCTTTCGAATTTTACACCACTTTCACTATATAGGTATATCAGCTAAATTTATCCGATTTTTCTACATATAGTTTAGCACATTTGATTAGCTTCGTCAATGGAATATTTGTAAACGATTTCATTTGAATACGTTTGATATAACTGGAAATATATGTAATACGATTTATTTTTATCCGTTTAGTAATAAAAAATAGTTTTCCTTAGAGTATTATATTAAAAAAATATTTCGACACTTCGACATTTCTCTGCGTTTTTTGTTGTTTATTATTTATACAAGATGTAATATATAGTTGTGCATATTGCCGTTAAAAGTGCAATTGTTGTAATTATAACTCAAGTTTAGCCAAAAAATGTCGAACGAATTTGCTTGAAATAATATAACATTTAGTATATAATAAATTTCGTCGAATGTGAACATTGGAAATTAAAATGTTATTAAATGTAAAACGAGAGGAATATTAATTATGAAGATAATCAATGAAATTTCAACAGCGAGCAATCGAATCAATTATAAGCTTTTCACAACAGAAACAGATAATATTATTCAATACGGCATGATAATATCAACTACTCTTTTCGGTGCTGAAGAATCAGACTGCGTTAAGGATATTACAACCGACAAGGAGCTTGCTGAAAGAATGCTTTATACATTCGCTGACAATACAGTACTGCCATCAACAATGAGAGAAATTATTGAAGAATACATAAACGAGGAACAATACGCTCATTGCTGAGCTTTATAAAATAACTGTACATATAGTATCTTAATATAAAAATACAATTTGTATACTATTGTTGAGTATATGAACTCTTTAGGGTTTTTAACTTAGCGCACTATATATGCAGCGATTTCTTGTTTTCATGCGTAATTTTGCATAACCATTTTACTTGACAAAATAGGCGTATATATGGTATAATCAACTTTGCACGCAAATGATATAATTTCTTATACGAAGGATATCAACGTGGAAGTCATACTCAAAAAAGCAACAAACATGGCATGGATGCCAAAGCTTGCTAACACTTATTTGGCAATTATATTTAATATAATTTTTTGTGCTTAGAAAGGCATGGGCATCATTATGGATAAAACCGCTTTGAAAACAATATCGGAAAACCGTAAGGTTCGTCACGAATATTTTATACTCGAAAGCTTTGAATGTGGTATCGAGCTTGTTGGTACCGAGGTCAAATCTATTCGAAACGGCGGCGTTAATCTTAAGGACAGTTGGTGCTCCATTGATAATGGCGAGCTTTTTGTTAAGGGTATGCATATTTCACCTTATGAGCATGGTAACATTTTTAACAGAGATCCTATGCGTGTTCGTAAACTGTTAATTCATAAAAAACAAATTATGCAGCTCCTTGGAAAAGTTAAGCAGGAGGGACTTACTCTTATTCCTGTTTCCCTTTATTTTAAAGGCTCGATGGTTAAAATGCAGCTGGGACTTTGCAAGGGTAAAAAGCTTCATGATAAACGTGATGACATGGCATCAAGAGCTGCAAAGCGTGATATTGAGCGTGCTGTAAAAGAAAACAACCGCTGATAATCTTTATGGGGATGTAAAGGTTTCGACGGGGGTCTTGAAGTATGATAAGCGAGTAGAGGACGTGCCATCTCTTTAAACGGCATACGTTTTTAAAATTAAACGACAACAACAATTTTGAACTAGCAGCTGCTTAATTGCTGCTCGTCCTGTCAGTGAGTACCACGGCTCTGATTTGGGCGTCGATTAGTGGTGAACGTCATCGGAAAGTGTCTGCGTTTCGATGATGTATTGCAGACTACTAAGTCTTTTCGTGTGTTTATCTACGCTAAGACGAGGGAATGTTAACGATAAACTACACTCGTAGAAATTTGTATGAATGGGCTTTCGGACACGGGTTCGATTCCCGTCATCTCCACCAATGTACACTATATGTGATACAAAATAACTAAATCCACACAGATTAACTTCTATGTGGATTTTTGTTTTTGTATTGAAAATTTAATTAATATATGTTATAATTATAGTATGATGATAGTATTGATAAAGAGGATAATGTTATGAGTCAAATTGAAAAGTTATTTTTAAAGATATTAAGTGGTACACAGGATAAAAACATTTTTTTCTCTGATTTGCAGAAAATACTTGAGATACTAAATTTTAATTGTAGAATAAAAGGTGACCATTTTATATATACTAATGATGATGTAGAAGAAATCATTAACATTCAACCTATTGGAAACAAAGCAAAGCCCTATCAAGTTAAACAAATACGAAATATAATTCTTAAGTACAAGTTAGGAGGTAGTTTAGATGTATAAATATGAAATAATTATTTATTGGAGCAATGATGACGATTGTTATATTGCTGAGGTTCCTGAACTTGCTGGTTGTATGGCTGATGGAGAAACACTTGTTAAAGCAATAGAAAATGCACAGATTGTTATATCTGAATGGATTGATACTGCAATTTCTCTTAATAGGGATATTCCAATTCCAAGGGGTAAACTTGTATACGCTTAATGTTTTCACAATATAACGATGCGTAAAATTTGTACTGTTATATTGTATTAACACACCTGTTCATACCCAAACCTAACCGTTTAAATACATTAACCACGTATTTAAACGGTTTCATTTATATCTTTATAATATTTTTGTTCTATACTGCAAAAAAGGAGTAGTCTTTACTCTGCTCCAATTTCTATTAGGTTTTTAC
Source organism: Oscillospiraceae bacterium (assembly GCA_031550725.1). Lineage (GTDB taxonomy): Bacteria > Bacillota > Clostridia > Oscillospirales > Ruminococcaceae > UBA946. The sequence continues at coordinate 102,971 of JAVBOH010000007.1, read as the reverse complement.
TGCAGTTGGTTTTTTACAGAAATTTTTTCACAGTGCATAAGCAAAGCGGTATGAACTTTAAAAATTCATACCGCTTTTGTATATATTATTCTTTTACATCTTCGAGCTTAACCGCAATTAAAAACTTAATCTTCTTGCCCTCATCAGAAAACATTCTTTCATGCTCTGTCACTAAATTATATTCATAATCAGATGCATGTAGATCACGTGTTATGTACTTTATTTCAAAGCCTGTTTCCTCGAAATAAGGAATTGACTCCTCAAAAAGCTCGTCATCATCGGTTTTGAAATGCACTTCCCCGCCATCTTTAAGAAAAACCCTGTACTGCTCAAGCTGACGTGAATGTGTTAGACGTCTTTTATTATGCTTGTCACGAGGCCACGGATTGCAAAAATTTATATAAAGTCTGTCAATATGGTCGTTTTCGTTGAATGCTAGAAAAATACGCTCGATATTTTGTGATACAAGTCGCAGATTTGTTGGTGATGAAAGTCCTGCCTCTGCATACATTTTTTCAACGGTACGCCTTCCGACTGCAAGCATCTCACTCTTAATATCAAGGGCTAACCAGTTAATATCAGGATATTTCATTGATGCTTGTGCTGCAAAGCCACCCTTACCACAGCCAAGCTCCATGTATACAGGATTGCCATTAGTAAAAACGGTGTCCCATTTTCCAATCATGTCATTGCCGTTTTGAATATAGTATGGACAAGCCTCAAGCTCGGGTCTTGCCCACTTCTTTTTTCTGATTCTCATGCGATTTTTTACTCCCTATATTTTTATTTATATGAAAAATTTTGTATGGACGCATCGCCCCTGCATTAATCTCTATTAAAATCAAGATTAATGTTATCAATTCTTGTTTTTAAGCTGCGGTACTGCACACCTGCTGCATCAAGCATTTTTTTTGAGGCGATTGTGCTTTCGGTATCCTTGTATTTATCGTAAAGATACACAATCTGTGTAATACCTGACTGGATTATAGCTTTTGCACACTCATTGCATGGGAACAAATCCACATAAATACGAGCCTTGCGAAGTGACTTTTCACTTGAGTTAAGTATAGCATTCAGCTCGGCATGAACAACGTATTTATACTTTGTATCCTCGCCATCTCTGTCCCATGGAAACATATCGTCGGAACAGCCAACAGGGAAACCGTTGTAGCCTGTTGAAATTATAATGTTATCCTCGCTTACAATACAAGCCCCCACTTGTGTGTTTGGGTCTTTACTTCTCTTTGATGCAAGAAGTGCAACTCCCATAAAGTATTCATCCCATGAAATATAATCTGCACGTTTCATTCAAAATTCATCCTTTCTAAAATAAAATTTCTTATTAAATCGTTAATAATTAAATCCAACATAGTATCCTTAATCAATTATAAGTTGTTTTGAATGCTTAAAATAAGTAAATTCCTTATCAGCTTCATAAAATTTTAGCTCCAATATACCTGTTATATTGTCCTTATTACGAGATTCATAATAATAGTTACATATTAATCGGTACTCGTTGCCGTTGTCTGTTTTGATTTCACAAGTGCTACAAATAGCTTTTCTTGTATTGCTATAATATAATTCTTTGGGTAAATCAAAGTTATCTGAACTAGTTTTATACGATACAATACTTCCCTCCATAAAATCGAATGTTTCTTCAATTTTACTTTTCAGATTAGCTTTCTCCTTTGATTTATCACAAAATAATTTATATATTGCATCAGTATTTTTATATTCTATATATTTTAAAACTAATTCAGCATCTGTTGATGTATCGATAGTTATTCTTCTTACAAAACGGTCATCGGCAGTAGTGCCGTTAGGATTTATTTCAACAATACTAATTGTATTTATCCCCACTAAATCCTTTTCAAAACCATTTTCATCATAAAAATAAACACCCAAGTAATATTCCTTACCTGTATCAGTTATCATTTCATCTAAGCTATGAGCGATATGCATTTTAAATTTTCCGTTACTGCTCGAACGAGTATCACCGCTTAAGTAGCCAGTTTCATATGAAATAACCTTCCCATCCATAAAATCAAACAATTCTTCAATTTGCCTTTTTATTTCAGGTTGCTTTTTCAATCTTTTGCAAAGCATATCATATATCGCATCTGTATCTCTGTTTTCGATATGTCCTAACATTAATTCAGCATTTGTCGGCTTTTCTTCAAATAAATCGTCAACAAATTTAGAAACAGAATTCGAAACATTATCCTTAATAGATTTAAAACTGCATGATGAAAAAGCCATTACCATAGAAACTGCAAGCAAGATACATAAAACACGCTGTCTAAATTTTGTCATATTAATACCCCATTATATTTATATGTCACATTATCCAACCGCTATACTAAATTATTATTAGTATTGTACCATATATCAAAAAAAAATGCAATTTTTTTTACATATAAATTTGAAATTACTGTTGATTTTGGCAAACAAATGTGATATAATTTGAATATATCTATTAATATTGTGTTAATGACTGATTTTTGCATATATTTTAGTGCATATTTTACATTAGCAATGTTAAATGTTAATTTTAAGGAGTTTGAAATGGGATACAAAAGTGAATTTATTAAATTTATGGTGGACAGCGGAGTTTTAACATTCGGAGATTTTACTTTAAAAAGCGGACGTAAAGCGCCATACTTTGTCAATACAGGAAATTATAAGACTGGCGCACAGCTTGCTAAGCTTGGTGAGTTTTATGCTCAGTGTATAAAAGAAAGTGGCATTGAAGTTGAAACGCTTTTTGGTCCTGCATATAAAGGTATTCCGCTTGCCTGCGGATGTGCCTGCGCATTGTATAACAAGTATGATACTGAAGTTAACTATTGCTTTGACCGTAAGGAAGCTAAGGATCATGGCGAGGGTGGAGTTATTGTCGGCAAAAAGCTTACTGACGGCGAAAAGGTTGTAATCATTGAGGATGTTATCACTGCTGGAACTGCTATTCGTGAGGTTTTGCCTGTACTAAAGGCTGCTGCTGATGTTAACATCACGGGCATGGTTATTTCTGTTGACAGAATGGAAAAGGGAAAGGGCGAGCTTTCTGCTGTTCAGGAAGTTAACGAGGAATTCGGAATTAAGGTTTATCCAATCGTTACTGTTGAGGATATCATCGAGGCTATCAAAAACGGCGAGGTTGAGGGTGCTGAATATCTTGACAAGATGATTGAATACCGTAATGTTTACGGAGTATAAGTAAACATATTGTATAGTCAACAAATATATATACTTCACGTATGGATAACAAAAACGCACTTTGGTTATATAAATAATAAAATATACATTTCGTATAACAATATCATGCACCAGCGGAACTGCATGATATAACATAAAGCTAAATTTATTAATTTTAACCGCTGAGAAATGGAGTCGATAATGAGCGTATTATTGGATTTGACAGTGGCAGGAGCAGAAATACTGGATGCTGTCATTTTTATGGACAAATCTCCTGCATTTGCTGCATTCAAGGAGGAAATTGAAAAAATTCTTTCTGATTTCAACAAAACAGGGCGTTTCGGTGATACAACTGAAATTGATGTTAAGGCACTTGTTGATAATTCGGCTGATGCAGTAAAAAATATGCATCGCTCTTTTTTAGTATGGACTTTTGATGAGGAAAAGAACATCAAGGATATTAAAAATTCTCAGTATTACACATTCTTAAAGCTGTTTTTCAAGGGTCAGCAGACTAAGCTTGAGGCATTAAACGGCGGTAAAAAGTCTATTGATGCTAATAAGGTTGCAGAGCTTAAGGATAAGTATATTGCTGCTGTTGGAACAGACCCTGATTTGTTTAACAGCCTTAAGGAATTCTTTGCAGGCTATGTATATGGTTACTTCTTCAACTATTTGAATGAGCAGACTGTTATGCGTGACTATGCTGAATTTTTGGTTTGTCTTGGAATTATGTCAGGTAAGGTTAGTATTACCGAAACAGCTAAGATGAAAATTCTTCCTAAGATGGCAATGCTTCTTAATAACGACCGTTTCAAGTATATCAGCGGTGAAGTTCCGCTTGATGTTATACTTAATATTGTAAACAGCCGTTTTGACAAGGCTAATCTGACAGATGATGAAACTGCATTGTTTTCATTCGCTTTGAAGGATTATATCACTAAGAATTATCAGTTCCATGAGTCAGACGGACTTGTTATTGATAATGTTTCCGCTGATATCATGACAAAGCTTGCATCTGAATATATTAATGCAGATATTTTTGCAGAGGATATGCATAAGAATACATTTGACGGTGACCGTGTTTTCCTTGATAAAGATGCAAACGACATGGGTGATTATACTGTTGATAAGGTTAAAAAGACTGTTGCTGAAAAGTGTACTACAAATTTCAACAGCTACTTTAAAAACAGGGATGCTATCATTGAAGTTGGTATTGGTGCTGATAATGTTGGCTACAAATATCCGCTTACATACCTTGATGGCACTGTATACTGGTTTATTGATATGTTTAAGCTGATGATGTTCCCGGCTTGCGACAAGAGCATTTATATTCCTTGTGAGGCTGATGACCTGCCAATCAAGATGTTCCCATTTGCAGGACCTGCACTTAAGACAAACATTATCAAAATTTTGGGTGGTCTTGAGTCAGAAACATATTCAATCCGCACAGACAAGAGGTCAACTCTTGTTGAAATTAATGCTTTGCCGCAGTCGAAAAACTTGTCCGATGATGACAAGAAGATGATGGCACTTGAAAAGCTGCTGTATGTTATTTCAGGCAACATGGATGCTGTTTCCTATGATAAGCTTTTGAAGGAAAATGTATTTGGTACAAAGCTTTATGAGGACTATATCCGTTACAGAATGGAGTGCATTTTTGCTAAGGGTATGACTTCACTTGAGGCAAAGAAGAATTTGCTTGACGAGGTTAATAGAATTAAATAATTACTTACATACAAAAAAACTGCCGTTTGATAGAATCATCCGGCAGTTTTTTGTGTTTATTCAGTTTTAGCATAACTTTCTGCTTTTTTAACTATATCACTGTCAAAGCTTAAGTGTTTAAGCAGCTTTATGGCATTTCTTGTGTTTGAAACGCCATTCTTTAGCTTATAATCAAAGAATAAGCCGTCATCCGTAACTGTTTCACAGAAATGCAGGTTATCGTACTTGCTCTCAAGCATTGAAGTAAGCTCTATATCATGCGATGCTACAATGCAAAGACAGTCCTTATCAATCAGATATTCCATTACTGATGCAGATGCCGCTATACGCTCAATTGTGTTTGTACCTCTTAAAATCTCGTCTATAAAGCAAGTACATGGTACTTTTTCTATCATATCAAGTATGCGTTTTAACGATTTTATTTCTCTGATAAAATAACTCTCGCCGTCAATAATGCTGTCACGCACTGCCATTGATGTCATAATAAGCGAATTGCGTATTATAAACGACTTTGCTGTGCAGGTATTAATTGTTTGCGCAAGAATACAGTTTATCGCAAGTGATTTTATGAACGTTGATTTACCGCTGGCGTTTGAGCCGGTTATTATGCTGTTTTTGTCGATACCACCACTGTTTGACACTGGATTTTTAACAAGCGGATGATATATTTCTGTGAACAGTATACTATTATCATTGTTAAATACAGGCTGTGTGAAATATGAAAGACTTTTTCTATATGATAAAATGCATATAGACATATCAATCTCACCAACAGTTCTATAAAGCATATGGAAATCTTCGCTATTCTTTTTCACCTTTTGGGTAATGCGTGTGTAGTTTCGGATGTCATATAAAAATAGGATTTTTATATACTCTGTTATAAAATCCATGTTGTTATTATCCTTTGTAACTAATGCCGATGCGGCAGTTGCCAGCGATGAAAATTTATCGTGATACTTCTTTAATTCTTTTATGACAGGTTCATCAGCAATATCCTTAATTTTGCATAGCTTTTTACAGTTTATAAGCATTAGCAGAAAATATTTTATTGAGGACAGTTCTGATTCAATTTTTCGCTTGGCTTTGTAATATATCACAAGATTTATGACAAATGATAAAAATAACAAGCCGCCGCCAAGCGCTGTGCTTAAAAACATCAAGCCTGCACAAAGAAGTGGAATTAGAGCAAATATTCTGTATAAAATAGGGTGCGGTAAGGATTTTTTATCGGTATCAAAAATAAATCCCGAAAGTCCATTGTATCTCATAACTCCTGTTTTTGCTAAATAAAATTGTATTTGCAAACGTTTTTCAGGATTATTATTTAAAAATGATATAAATTCTTCACGTTTATCAAGTTTTTCTGTGTCAAATGAGATGTTGTGCAGACAGTCATATAAATATTCCTCACCAACTGACGTATTACAGACGTTTATCTGCTTGTATACAAGGTTCATATCAAGGTCGTTCCATGTAATATCATCAATTTGATTTTCGTCAGGAGTAACCTCTGAATTGTATATATAATATCCATCTATACTATCGGTATAATAATTTATATCGGATGGTGGCTTACCAAATTCATATTCCAGTGTATCTTTTAGCTTTTTATCAAAAATCATGGACGATATTGCTAGTGTGATTATTATTGTGATAATGATTCCTAGAAATATATACATATTTTCTTGTTTCCTTTTACTTAATTTATTTATAGATTAATAATAACATATATTAGCTGTATTTGCAATGCAATTAAGCTTTTATTTGCTCAAAGCTTGTATTAGTATACATCAAAGCATAATTTCTTAGCAATAAAATTATTATAATTAACTAAAAAAAGGTGCGATTTTTTGTGAAGTAATTTATTCAAAATGCCCTTGTGAAAATGACTAATGTGTGATATAATTTACTTGTATTCTAATATCTGAATTTACGGAGGTGTCCTACTATGGAAGGAACTGGTTTCTTAAAAACGGTAAGAGTGGGCGGATTTGATAAGAAAGACGTTCTCGCTTATGTTGATGACTTAAATACTAAGATTTATACGCTTGAAGCAGAGCTTGAAGAAAAGAAGACTTTGCTTGAGAGCGCAGGCGGCGGTACTGTTGATACTAGTAAGTATGATGATTTGCTCGCTGCTGATAAGGCTAAGATTTCTGAATTAATGACAAACAACGATTCTCTTAAAATTCAGCTCAAGAGTGCTGAAGATGAGATGGCTGAAAAGGTTAGAGAGCTTGAAGAACTTAAAAAGCAGAATGCTGCTTTGGAGGAACAGCTTCAGGAAGCTAAGAATAAGGTTGCATCTTCTGGTCCTGCTGACAGCAGTGCTATGGACTTGAGCAATGTATTTATCGAAGCTCAGAAAACTGCTAACTCAATCGTTACTCAGGCTAAGGATAACGCTAGAAAAATGGATGAGGATGCTAAGAAGCTTGCTAATCAGGTTGTTGATGACGCTAACGGCAAGGCATCTACTATCATTAAGTCTGCTGATGACAGAGCAACGAGAATTATGTCTGAGGCTGAAGATAAGTCTGCTGAGATGCGTGCAGCTGCTGCAAACATCAAGAGTGTTATTGGCGCAGAAATTTCCGATATCGAAACTAATGTACATAAGCTTACTGAAGTTCTTCAGTTGTTCTCCAACGAGAGCTTGTCCAAGCTTTCTGAGGCTAAATCTGTTATCGACAGAGCACAGGAATCCATTAACAAGGGTTCAATACCATCTGGTGAAAAAAAGGCTTTTAACAAGCCTGCTCCGGCTCCAGCTCCTGCACCAAAGCCGGTTCAGGCGGCAACAGCACCTGTTCAGCAAGCTGCTCCTGCTCAGCCAGCACCAAAGCAGCCTGAACCACCAAAACAGCCAGAGGCTCCAAAGCAGCCTGCTAATACAAACAAATTCGGCTTTGACATGAGTGAACTTGAGAGCTTGACAAAGGCTGCTGAAGCTGCTGTTAACTCTGGAACTGATGAATACAGCGGTAATATAAACGCTGGAAATATCAAGCTTTCCGATATGTAATCTGTCATGTCTGCGACTTATAATGTAAATGTTTCTGAACTGCGTTCTTATTGTGATAAGCTGCGCATGGGTGATAAGGTATTCCTTACTGGATACATTTTTACTGCCCGTGATGCTGCCCACAAAAGATTTATGGCACTTCTTGACGAGGGCGAGGATTTGCCTGTTGAATTAAGAGATGCTGTCATTTATTACGCTGGTCCAACTCCTGCACCTGTGGGTAAAGCTATTGGCTCATGTGGTCCGACTACTTCGGGACGTATGGATAAATTTGCACCAAGGCTGCTTGATTTAGGTCTTTGTGCAATGATTGGCAAGGGTGAAAGAAACAAAAATGTTAATGATGCTGTTGTAAGAAACAATGCGGTATATTTATGCGCTATTGGAGGTGCTGGTGCACTCGCTGCTAGCTGTATAAAGAGCTGTGATGTTGTTGCTTTTGAGGACTTGGGTTGTGAGTCGGTTAAAAAACTCTATATTGAGGACTTTCCGCTTACTGTTGCAGGTGACTCCCATGGCGGCGATATCTTTACTTACGGCAGAAAAACGTTTTGCACTATTTAAAAATTGCAAAGGAACTGTCTTTGTTAAGACAGTTCCTTTTTGTCTTTATCTTTACTAGAAATTTGGAGTTATTAATGTGAAAAATTTATTTTTCACATAGGTTTTGTGCCTTTCAGTTCTGTCGAACTGAATTTCGTTTATCGTCGAAACCAGCACAATTCCCTCTAAGGATGGGAGATTAATGAAAAAATTTATCACAGATAAGAGCTTTTATAAACTGCTTATCTCAATTACTTTGCCAATTGCTTTACAGCAATTGATACAATTCGGTATCTCTATGATGGATACCGTTATGCTTGGAAGACTTGGTGAAATACAGCTTTCAGCTTCGTCGCAGGCTAATCAGCCTCAATTTATTTTCTCGCTTTTTATTTTTGGCTTGGGTGGTGGTGGCTCGGTTTTAGCGGCTCAATACTGGGGTAAAAAGGATATGGAAACTATTCGTCAGGTAACTGGTATGGTTGTCAGGGTTGCCTTAATTTGCTCGGCCATCCTTACTGTTGTTGTAAGGGCTTTTCCGCAACAGATTATTGAATTATATCTTAAAAATGAAACTGCTAAGGATGCTTTAATTATTTCTGAGGCTGTTGATTATATCAATATTTGCTGCTGGGGATATGTTATTTCAGGCGTTTCAATGTCCTTGCAGATTATGCTTAGAAGTGTGGAGGTTGTGAAAATTTCTGTTATATCAGACCTCACTGCTTTCTTTGTGAATATTTTCTTTAACTGGGTATTCATTTTTGGTAACTTAGGTGCACCTGCACTCGGTATCAGAGGTGCTGCTATCGGCACGATGATTGCACGTGTTGTGAGCTTCTTGATAACTGTTATTTATGTTTTTGCTTTCGACAAACGTCTTAAATTCAAGCTGAAATATGTCTTTATTAAAAATAAACAGCTTTTCAAGGACTTCATGAAATTTGCCGTTCCTGTTGTATGCAATGAGGTTATGTGGAGTGTCGGTATTTCCGTTCAGGCTGCTATGCTTGGAAAGCTTGACCCTGATGTTATCGCAGGATACTCCATTGCTAACGTTTTGCAGCAGCTTTCAACCATTGTAATTTTCGGTATCGCTAATGCATCCGCTGTTATCATCGGCAAGCAAATTGGCAGCGGAGATAAAGCAGGTGCGAAAAATTATGGTTTCACTATCATGGTATGGTCTGTTATATTAGGTGTGTTGAGTGCTATTTTGATTACTATTTTAAGAAATCCGTTTGTCATGATTTATAATGTAAGTGATGAAGTTCGTGTACTTGCTAAGCAACTGCTATTGATTGTTGCTGTTCAGGTTATGTTTATCTCAGTGTCGGCGATATCAATTGTTGGTATACTAAGAGGCGCAGGAGATACCAATTTTACATTGAAACTCGAGATGGTTGCGCTTTGGTTCATTGCTGTTCCGCTTGGAGCTGTCATGGGATTTGTTCTGAAAGCACCGATTATTCTTGTATGCATATGTCTTAAAATCGATGAGCCTATTAAGGCTGTAATTGCCTTTATACGCACGACTTTTGACAGTACGTATAAAGATGTTACGAAAACAGAGGTTGCGACAGGGAGCGGTGTGACAATTGAGTAAATATATATAACTTGAAAACTGATTTTGAACAAACAATATAGGTAATCTATGGCAAAATGCCTAAAAAATATGTTTTGTCAAGGCACTACTAAAAGAAAATATTAGAATAAGTCACAAATATTTTATAATGCCTTGACAAAAAGAGAATTTGCGTATACAATAGTATATATAGCATACCTATTTGGATTGGTGGGAAGTCTATGTGTCGGGGGGAGTCAATTAATAATAACTCCGATGACTTTAATCTTAACTCTTTATCGGATAACGAATTAATAAGTATTGTTCATGCTGATGGCATTAGCAAAGAAAGCAGAGATGCTGTTACTGTTATTATTTCACGTTATCTCAGTTTGGTTTGGAAAAAGGCTCACTCATTTTCCGGTAACTATGCTGATACTGAGGATTTATCTCAGGAGGGTTTGATGGCTCTGCTAAAGGCTGTCAGTTCTTTTGATGTAGGAAACGGTGCGAAGTTTTCTTCTTATGCCGATGTTTGTATTGGCAATCGTTTGAAATCCGCTGTGTCAAAGCAAAGTTTAACCCCTTTTGCACCACTTCTCGATGAGGATAATAATGTTTTGGATGATGCGTCACCTGAAAATATCTTTGTTGAAAAGGAGTTTACTGAAAATCTTTACCGTGAAATTTCCTCTCTTTTGTCGGAGAAGGAATGGAGTATTTTTAGATTATACCTAGAAAATCTGTCATATAGCGAAATTGCAGGCAGGCTTAGTATAACCGAAAAAGCGGTGGATAATGCTGTTTTCAGGGTTCGCAGAAAGCTTAAGACATTATTAAGCCCGGGGCATTTCCACAGGTAATTGCAATAAACTATATGGCCAAGTAGCTTAAGTTCAGAGCGTTGTTCTTTCAAAGGCAAAGGTGGCGGTGCAAGTCCGTCTAAGGTCGAATATTTATATTTTAAGCGAGGGAAATCAAAATGTACGAAGACAAGACTTTAGTATGTAAGGAATGTGGATCAGATTTCATATTCACTGCCGGCGAACAGGAATTTTACGCTGAAAAAGGCTTTGTAAACGAGCCACAGAGATGTAAGCCATGCAGAGATGCTAAGAAGAACAGCACTAAGACTGAGAGAGAAATGTTTGACGCTACATGTGCATCATGCGGCGGAACTGCTAGAGTTCCTTTCAGACCTAGAGAAGACCGTCCTGTTTACTGCAGCGACTGTTTTGCTAAGATGAGAGAAGAATAATTAATTCTTTTTGAATGTTCTGCACCGAAGTCCTTTATGGACTTCGGTGTTTTTTTGCTTGTAATACGTTATTGATTTTGTGCTAAAACTACAAATTTGAATACAAGCAATGCAATGACAAGCATTTGCACGATTATTATTGCCGGTATGCCTATCATGAACTTCTTGTGCTTTGTTTTGTGACGTATTTTCTTCATGGTAAGGAGCATTGCCACTGAGCCGCCTAGCGCTGAGATTATTAGTAATGTTGCCTCTGGTGTTCGCCATTGACCCTTTTTTGCTTTTGATTTGTCCGATATTGTTGCTATGATAGCTACTATGCTTATTATGAGGATATATCCTGCTAAAATAATGAAAAAAGTGTTATTTCCCATTTTTATAGTCCTCCACTTACAAATAATTTACAGGATATATTGTACCATATGTAAAAAAATTCGTCAACCCTTGCTATTTCTAACAAAATATGTTATAATGTAGCTATTATTTTGTATAATTTTTAGGAGATGCTCTTATGATAAATACAGCTATCAGTAAGCTTGTTTGCTATGGAATCGAAACCGGTCTGCTTTCAGCAGAGGACAGAATATATGCATCAAACAGAATACTTGAAATTTTGGCATTAGATGATTTTGAGATGGACTCTGAAATTTATAAAAAAGTAAATTTGGAGGAAGTTCTTAAGGAAATTCTTGACTATGCCGTAGAAAAAGGTTTAATTGAGGATGATATTACATCACGTGACCTTTTTGATACTAGGGTAATGGCTTGTTTAGTGCCACGTCCATCTGAAGTTATCAATAAATTCAGAAAGCTTTACAGCGAAAAATCCTTTAAAGCGGCTACTGATTATTACTATAAATTCAGTTGTGATACTGATTATATCAGGAGATACCGTATTGCAAAGGATATTCAGTGGGTATCCGAAACGGAATATGGAAACCTTGATATAACCATTAATCTTTCAAAGCCGGAGAAAGACCCAAAGGCTATTGCGGCTGCGCTTAATGCAAAGCAGAGCAGCTATCCTAAGTGCCTTTTGTGCGAGGAAAATGTTGGTTATGCTGGCAGAATAAATCATCCTGCACGTCAAAACCATCGTATAATTCCTGTTAAAATAAATGATGAACGCTGGGGATTTCAGTATTCACCATACGTTTATTATAATGAGCATTGCATACTTTTCAACAGCAATCACACGCCAATGAAAATTGACAAGCTTGCTTTTCATAAGCTGTTTGATTTTGTTGACCAGTTCCCTCATTATTTTATTGGCTCAAATGCTGATTTACCGATTGTTGGAGGCTCAATTCTTACTCATGAGCATTTTCAGGGAGGATGTTATTCTTTCGCTATGGAAAACGCTCCAATTGAAAACTATTACACCATTGCAAACTATATGGATGTCAGCGTTGGACGTGTAAAATGGCCTATGTCGGTACTTCGCTTACAATCAAATGACTCCGAAAGAATTGTTGAGCTCGCTGACAGAATTTTGAACAAGTGGCGTGGATATACCGATAAAAAGGCATTTATTTTTGCTGAAACTGATGGTGTTCCTCATAATACAATTACACCGATTGCACGTAAAAAAGGCTCAACATATGAGCTCGACCTTGTTCTTCGCAATAACATTACAACAGAAGAACACCCTCTAGGTGTTTATCATCCGCACAGTGAACTTCACCATATCAAGAAGGAGAATATCGGATTGATTGAGGTTATGGGACTTGCTGTTCTTCCTGCACGTCTTAAAACTGAAATGGAACTTCTTGCTGATGCGATTTTGAATGGCAAGGATATTCGTGCGATAGAAGAAATAGAAAAGCACGCTGACTGGGCATATGATTTTATTAAGAATTATTCTGATATTAATACTAATAATGTTGATGATATTATTAAACAGGAGATTGGTCTTGTGTTTTCAAAGGTGCTTGAGCATGCTGGAGTTTTCAAAAGAAATGCTGACGGCGAGGGTGCGTTTGGACGTTTTGTGTCTGTTATATAATGCGTACTGAATAATTCCGTTTTTAATGGAATTATTCATAAAATCAAGCATAGCTTGATTTTATACACGAAAATATGTTGTATTTTCGTGTTGCTTCTTGATTGACGTCTATTTACAAAATAATTACCACCGTATAAGATTTTCTTATACGGTGGTTTGCTTTTTATTATTGAAAATAAATTATTCACCCAAAAGCTTTTCAGCACTTGCAAGCTTAACGCAAAGACAGAATAAATTCATCGCAGCAGCTAGTTCATCAAGCGGAGGATAAGTAGGTGCAATACGGATATTTTTATCAGCAGGGTCTTTTCCATATGGGAATGTTGCGCCTGCACCAGTCATAACAACACCTGCATCCTTTAAAAGAGATACAACTCTTTTTGCACAGCCATCAAGAGTGTTGACGGAAACGAAATAACCACCCTCTGGCTTAACCCATTCAAGTATACCAAGTCCTGCAACCTGTGCATCAAGCTTTTCAAGAACTAGGTTAAACTTTGGAGCAAGTGATGCCTTAAGTTTTTCCATATGTGCCATAACACCATCAAGATTCTTGAAATATCTTGCATGCTTAAGCTGATTGATTTTATCATAGCTTATTGTAGCAATGCCAAGAAGCTTAGTGATAGCGTTGATGTTGTTCTCTGATGCCGCCATAACGGAAACACCTGAACCTGGGAAAGAAATCTTTGAAGTAGATGCGAAAATGTAAACCATATCAGCTTTATTTGCTTTCTTGCATTCATCAAGAATGTTAAGTATTGTATGGTGATTGTCAGTAAGGTGATGAACGCAGTAAGCGTTATCCCAGAAAATACGGAAGTCAGGTGCTTTTGGTGATAGATTTGCAAATCTCTTAACAACATCATCGGAATAAACAATACCGTCAGGATTTGAATAAAGCGGCACACACCATATACCCTTAACAGCGGCATCCTCCGATACAAGCTTTTCAATCATATCCATATCAGGTCCATCACTGTTCATTGGAATTGTAATCATTTCAATACCGAATAGCTCGCATATAGCAAAATGTCTGTCATAACCTGGCGCAGGACAAAGGAATTTTATTTTATCTTCCTTACCCCAAGGTCTTTCGCTGCCAACAACACCAAACTGCATTGCTCTTGCAATTGAGTCATACATAAGCTGCAAGCTTGAGTTACCACCGATGATAGTTTCAGTTGGTGCTACACCAAGAAGTTCTGCAAAAAGTCTTTTAGCCTCGGGAATACCTGTCAAAAGACCATAGTTTCTAACATCTGAGCCGTCCTCAGCAATCATACTGTCGTTTTCTTTTAATGCATTAAAAATAGGCATGGATATTTCAATCTGGTCAGCACCAGGCTTGCCTCTTGACATATCAAGCTTTAAACCCTTAGCCTTATATTCAGCGTAAGCTTTTTCACATTCTGCTTTATAAGCTGTCAGTTGTTCTTTGTTCATTTCAGTAATAAGCATAACAATTTCTCCTAACATATATTTTTCTTTTTTGTTCATACAACTAGTTCATTATATATAATATTACATATCTTCACTTTTTGCAAGCATTATTTTATATAATTGCAAAACATTCTATATTTTAAACACATCCACATTATAAAATGCATAACTCACGTGTGAATGTTGCACTAAGAATAATTTTCCATATAAAAAATGTTCATTTTTATCTAAATGGACTATAAAAATTATATCCTGCGAATAAAATCATGAATAAAGGAAAAACTTAATGTCAAAGGCACATAAATTGTGCCACAAAGAGAGGATGTTTAACAAATGGATAATGTATTTACAGGAATGGGAAAAAGCCCTGACGGCATTGATATGCCAATGGGATTTGGTATGCGTCTTGCACAGGATAACACGGCTATGGTGAATTATGCGGCTTTGTCAGATGATCAAAAACGCAAAGTTATCAGCCATGTTCAAAGCGGCACAACTGGTGCGGAAGCGAAAAATCTTATTAGGGATACAGTAAGAGATTTGCACAGCAATAATATTACTTTTATTTAATGTTTGCAGACATCTATCAAGTAGTACGTCGAAAAACATCGTTTTTTCGACTGTTACGCATTATTTAAGAAATCGACGTGGTTATTGAATTATTTCATTCAATGCCACGTTTTATTGCTTTTATTGAACAAAAACTCAATAACAACATATAATAAAACATATAAAAATAAAAAGGGAGCGTATTTTATTATGTGTCAAAGAATTTCATATGTAATTAGGCGTGGGGATACTCTTTATAATATCGCAAGAAAGTATAATACTACAGTTCCATCAATACTTTTACTTAACCCACGTCTTAATCCACGAAACTTGCAAATTGGCAGTACAATAATATTGTGTCCGAATACAAATTTTTTTGTGGCTAATGGTATGCCGGTTACTATCATGGGTGCAGAAAATCCAAGACCAATGTCAACTGACGGTATGTCCAATCAACAGGATTTGATTAACGATATGCGAAAAGCATGGTCACAGCACGTTTACTGGACAAGAATGCTTTTAATCAGTATTGCAGAACGTCTTGCGGACTTAAATGATGTAACCGAAAACCTAATGCAAAATCCAGCTGATATTGCAGAAGTTTTTTCTGAATATTATCCTGCTAATGTAGCAAGAGCAATTTCAAAGCTGTTATCTGAACACCTTGAAATAGGAGCAGATATAATCACATCATTAAGAGATGGCAAAAAAAATGAAGCTGATGAATTAAATAAAAAATGGTACATAAATGCAGACGAGATGGCGAAAACTTTTGCTAGTATAAATCCGTATTATAAATATGATGCACTGCGTCAGATGTTATACAATCACCTTGATTTAACAACAAGTGAGATTGCAATGAGGTTTTCGAAAAATTATCCAGCTGATATCAGTGCGTTTAATACAGTTGAGAATGAGGCTCTTGATATGGCTGATTATTTCACATATGGTATTATGAATCAATTTCCTGAGAGATTTAATTGAGGATATAATTTAGGTATATTTGAAAACTTAATTGAAACAATATTTATAGAGCGGCTGCTCCTAAGCCGCTTATTAATTTATAATACTAATCCCTGATTAAAACAATTGCATTGTTTTAATTCGGCAATTTAATTGCCGTTGTGTGTAAACACACGCAGGGATGTATTGAACGACATCCCTGCGACTCCGTCACATTCTTTGCTTTGCAAAGAATCTTTAAAATGCAAGCATTTTAAAGTGGGATTAGTATAAAAAGTTTGGACAACCCATATAAAAATAAAGGAGACAAGTTTGGGAAATAAATTTTTCAAACTCGGAGTTTTGTGCTTATACACAAAACATCCATCTTCTTGAGGAAAGGATAGTTATAAATATGCTTACAATAATATTTTTGATATACACAGCTTTGGAAATAATAATTCTCACAAAGGCATTTAAAACAAATAAACAAGTTGCAAAGGAATCGATAGGGGAGTATCTGTTCATCATTGCTATTATACTTATAAAAAGAATATTTGCACTAGTTATCCCTGATTACAGCATTATTCTTGTTATATTAACTGTTATATGCCACATTTTTATCGGTAAATATCTCAATTTCTACAATACATCAATTCGTTATGACAGATATCTTCATGCCTTTGGAGCGTTTGCATTTGCGGTGTTTTCCTATTGCGTGATACTTGCATTTGTAAATCCTGCGGTGCATTCGAAAATGATTACTGCAATTTTTGTTTTCGCAATAGGCTTGTCCTTAGGGCTTTTATGTGAAATGTCCGAGTTTATATCCGATATAACAAAACGCAAAAAAATTAAATCACAACGTGGGTTGATAGATACTGATTTGGATATGGTTTATGATATAATCGGCTCTTTTGCAGCGGCTATATATGGATTTTTCTTTCTGTATAGCTAATTTTTTGTATTATCCTTGCATTTTTTCGGAATATGTGATATAATAAATCTTATTAATGCGAAACTTGCTTTTGTAAGGTTTTCGTGACCGATATATTTCCACTGGATTGGAAAAAAGTTTGAAAATAAATCTTTCAAACTCAGAGTTTTGTGTTCACACAAAACGTCCGAATTTTTAAAGAGAAGGATGATTATAAATATGCCATTAACTGTTATAACACCTAAATATTATGCTGAATTATCTGATAAAAACTCACCATTGTTTGTTGAAGATAATAACCGTGATATATTCGTTACAGCTCAGACTGTTGAATATGTAATGTATCTCAGCAGTAAAAATCTTGTTAAAAAGCTTATTGCTACAACTGAGCCTATTGAATACAGAATGGGTACTTTAAAACCAGAGGATGAGGCAAAAATTCTTCCTCTAAGTGAAGATATAAGAAAGAAAATGCCTTTGTCAGATTACTATTGGATTATCAGGTCGTTGATAATGAACATTCTCCAGAAGAAAAGTGTTATATTTGAAAAGCGTTTGCTTCTTTTGAACTATGCATTAAAAACTGTGCATGGTATGGTTGAAAAGCATCAGGAAAATCTTATCCCAGAGTTTGCTGAAAGCTTTGCAAAGGTTGAGGATTATAGTGAAACATTGCAGCTTTTCAATGAAATTAAGCCTGCACCTCATTTTTCATTATCAGATGGAGTATCACTTTTGAAAGCATTGAATGGTAAGTCTGTTGAATACAAGGATGTTGTTAGAACTGTATACTCTAACCTTGGTATTTCAGGACCTGAAACACTTAGTATGGTTGATTTTCAGAAATATCTTAAGTACAGATCCGATTTTGCTGATAATTATATGGCGAAAAATTCTCATATTCTTGAGAATATTATGATTAACTATGTATGGACACATTCATTCCCTTTTGTTGCTGCAGCTAAGCTTAATATCTGGGATAACTATACACTGTTTTGTGCAATTTACAATGCAATCAAGGTTATGATTGCTTGCTATATGCCTGGTAAAGAAGAGGAAGATCTTGTTAAGGCTATTTCTGCCTTTGACACAGCACTCCGTGATGCAGGTGAGGATATTCTTTGGAAGCTTGTTGCTGCTGTTAAAAATGCAGGACAGGATAACAATGGTGACCTTGCTATTCTTGTTACAAGCTGATTTGTACGAATAATATTCAAATGTTTGCGAACAGACAGACATACCATTAAATATGGTATGCTTGTTGTTCGCTTTTTGTAATAAATATGATATAGTAGATTACTTAACGCTCTAAATAATATCTGCTGAACAATTCAAAAACGCCGCAAAAGCTCGCTTTGAAGATATTTTTTAATTGTTCTAGTGCAGATGTCATTCAAGAGTTCAAACAGACACAGTTTATTTGAACTAACAATTTCGCTGAAAGCGCAATTGTTCAGTACGCATTATATATTAATATTGGAGGGTATTGTTATGGAAAACAACAATCCTAATAAAAACTATAAAAAAGAGATTACTCGTGAGAACAGACCCGAATTCCCAAAGCGTGCCGTAATCACAGGTGGTATGCCATACGGAAATAAAACACTTCATTTCGGACACGTTGGCGGAGTATTTGTTTTTGCTGATACTTATGCACGTTTTTTGCGTGACAGAATTGGTAAGGATAATGTTATTTTTGTTTCAGGCACTGACTGCTATGGCTCACCGATTGCAGAGGGGTATAGAAAGTATTGCGAGGAAACAGGTTTTGAAGGTTCAATAGAAGATTATGTTGAGAACAATCATATTGCACAAAAGAAAACACTTGATGATTATGATATTAGTCTTAGTTTATTTGCTGCATCAGGACTTGGAAGAGCAGGCGAAATTCATAATGAAGTGTCCGATAAATTTATTCGCAAGCTATATGAAAACGGTCACTTAAAAAAGGCTGCTACTGCACAGTTTTTTGATGTTAAGGCTGATACATTTATTAATGGACGTCAGGTTGTCGGAAAATGTCCTGTGCAGGGATGTCAGTCCGAAAAGGGTTATGCAGACGAATGTGACTTAGGTCATCAGTATATGCCTGCAAGCCTTATAAATCCAATCAGCACACTATCCGGTGAAACACCTATCATGAAAGATGTTGTTAACTGGTATTTTACATTGCCTGAGAAAAAGGATTTGCTTTGTGAGTATGCTGACAGTATCAAGGATATGGAAAATGTTCGTCAGGTTATCCATAAGACAACTGCTGAATTCCTTGAGCCACCTGTAATTTATGTTATGAATGACTTCATGGATGCATACAATTCCGTTAAGGATAAAATGGCTGTTCATGAATTTATCGAAGAACCTAAAAAGACATCATTTACAATAAAGTTTGATAAACTTTCTGATTGTGATGATGCAGTGGCACTGCTATCATCCGTTGGTGCAAGATTTAGAACGGGCAAAACTCTTGTACCATTTCGTGTGACTGGTAACATCGAGTGGGGCGTTCCTGCGCCTGTTATGGAAGATGAAACAGGACTTACTGTTTGGGTATGGCCTGAATCATTGTGGGCACCAATTTCATTTACCATTGCATACTTAGAATCAATTGGTGCGGATACTTCCAAATGGCGTGATTACTGGTGTTCAAAGGATTCACAGGTTTATCAGTTTATCGGACAGGATAATATTTATTTCTATGGTGTTGCTGAAATGGCTATGTTTATGGCACTGCAGGGTAAGGATAATCTTACTGCTAATCCTGCTGAAAATCAAATGCAGCTCCCAATTCTAGTTGCAAATCACCATGTTTTGTTCCTTAATAAAAAGGCATCAAGCTCTGGAACAATAAAGCCGCCGATGGCTGCTGAACTGCTTGATTACTATACTGCTGAGCAGCTTCGTATGCATTTTTTAAGTTTGGGACTTGGAATGAGAAGTGTTAGCTTTATGCCAAAGCCGCTTAATCCAATTGCTAATTCTGATGAGCCAGATCCTGTTATTAAAGAGGGATTTTTACTTTCTAATGTGTTCAACAGAATTGTTCGTACTGCATTTTATGATGTGCAGAAATATCTTGACGGCAAAATGCCTGTTGGTGATGTTGATGATGAAATTCTTAGCATGACAGA
Organism: Oscillospiraceae bacterium; assembly: GCA_031550725.1. GTDB lineage: Bacteria > Bacillota > Clostridia > Oscillospirales > Ruminococcaceae > UBA946. Next base: position 82,654 of record JAVBOH010000007.1, on the reverse strand, counting down.
AAAGGCTGTGCTTGAATACGAGCGCTTTATGTATAAATTTGAGTTCCATCAGGTGACATATGTACTTGACTCATTTATCCGTAATGCGAGCAAATATATGTCAAAAGCGAAATCTGAGGCTGATAAGGCTGATGATAATGAACTTCGCAGAAAGTGGATAATCAACATTTTCCACTTGATTAAAACGGCTGCTATTCTTCTTCATCCACTTGCTCCAAAGGGTACAGAAATGGTAAGAGAGTATCTTAACATGGATGAAAGTTTGTGGTCATGGGATAATATTTTTGATACATTTAGCACTGTTTTGGATGGCGTCAGTGAGCATGAAATAAAGTTCCTTGAGCCAAGAGTGGATTTCTTTACTCGTCACGATAGTCAGTTTGACCGCAGTTAATTTATTGAAAAATAAACAAAAAAATGCGTACTATATTCCGTAAATGGAATTATAGTACGCATTTTTTAATATACAATATTAATTTTTCTGTTTCTGACGGTGTCAATATAATCAAATATAGTATCAAATTTCTCCGAAACTTCAATACCCACACCATTTATACCATCTGCGCTATGTATATCCGAGCCAGCCGTAACAGCTAAATCAAAGCTTTCGGCATACCACTTCGCACGCTCATTGAAAATCTCCATATCGTTGCCGTCATTATAAATTTCAACAGCACTAGTATATTCAGGAACGAGCACTAACTTATTGATATACCCACGCTGTCTGAAAGGATGTGCATGAACAGTAAATCCGCCATGCAAATCAATTAGTTTCAAATAATCAGGATAGCGCATATGCTCAATTTCAGGATGCTTAATAAGCCATTCCTTATCAAGTCCATATGTTAAAAATTCCGTTGCACCATAATTAAACTCCCAGCCAAAAAACACCTGCAAGCCAATTTCATCGCCACGTTTTTTAGCATTTTCATAACCTAAGCAAAAAAGCTCAACACGATTTTTCCATGATAAATCAAAAGGTATAGCAGTATTCCCATTGAAAAAATGGTCTGTTACAATAATTCCTGTATACCCTGATTTTTTGTGAGCATCAGCCATTTCAGCACCGCTCGAAATAGCACAAGCACTTGCCTCGGAAGTATGCAAGTGAGTTTCATATTTAAATGGCATAAATAATATATACTCCTTTAAAAAGTTTATCCGCAAATTCTCAGTATAGCCTCAGCGTAAATTTTTGTATTCAAAAGCAAGCTGTCAATCGTGATAAATTCATCAGCACCATGTATATTATTTTGGTCATTAGGGAACTCGGCACCAAAAGCAACACCATTTGGTATACCATGAACATAAGTACCTCCGCCGATTGAAACACACTGCCCCTTTTCACCTGTGAAATCTTCATAAACACTTAGCAGGGTTTGAATAAATTCACTGTCCTCAGGAACATAATGAGGCTCTGTGCTGAATAAAACTGATAGCTTTAATCCATTTTCAGTAGCAGTATCAATGAGAGTGTCAATAACATTATCAGCATAAATGCCATTTGGAAATCTGATATCTGACTTTGTATCAAGCATATTGCCATCAAAGCTGATTACGCTAAGAACAGCTGTAAAATCGACAGGATTTGCAAACCCAAGTGATTTGCCATCGGTTTCACCACATGGATATAATGTCGATAACGCTGAAATTTTAGGATAGTTTCTGGTTATCTTTGAAAGCAAAGCAATTAAAGCGGTTATAGCGTTGTGTCCTTGTTCAGGGGTCGATGCATGAGCACTCTTTCCCTTAGCAATAATCTGCACTATTTTATATTTATTATAAACCTCGAAAGTAACATCAGTGTCAATTGCTGCCGCAGCATTCATAATTTCATCAGCAGATAAACCACTGACTGAGCATTCAGCATATTCAGGCACAGCATTTATTGTATTGCCGCCAGAAATGCTATGGATTATAACGTTATCCTGTGAATTATCAGTGAGTTTTACAGGCATAATTTTTGATGCTAAACCAATTCTAAGCATACCCTTTTCACAGTTAATAACAGGGTATGAGCCATCAGGAGTGAACAAAAGCGGCGGCAATTCCTCTTTCATGCGATAGTATGCAAGGTCGCATGAACCGTTTTCTTCATTCGTACCAAGAATAAGACGCACACCCTTTTGGAGTGGGATTTTAAGCTCCTTAATTGCCCTCATCGCATATAAAGCAGCAATGCAAGGACCTTTATCATCAATAGCACCACGTCCTATCAGCTTGCCATCCTTGACGGTAATATCGTAAGGCGGTACACTCCATCCAGAGCCTTCCGGAACAACATCAAGATGACATAATATACCCAATTCAGGCGGAGTAGTAGGATGAAAATCAACCGTACCAACGTAATTATCAACATTACGAGGGTGAAGTCCCATAGCTTTACAAAGCTGTAACATAGCAGTTAAAGCTTTTACCGGTTCTTCGCCAAATGGCATCCCCTGTAAAGGCTCTCCCTGTACAGACGGAATTTGCACGATAGTACGCAAAACACTTATCATTTCATCTTTTTTATTATCAATATAATATCCAATAGCCTCTTTAACCGTCATGAACCCATCTCCAATCTATAAATGTGTATGAAACTTATTTGCTTGCATCAATATATTTCCAGTAGCCTTTAAGATATACACCACCTGAAATAACAGTTAAGACAGTAGATATCCAAATCAACACCTGATATATAATATTAACAATATTAGCTGCATTTTCACCCAAAGAGATACAGAGTCCGAGCAAAATCACCACAATAGCAACCATAGTGAATGCAGTTTTTAGTTTGCCCCATATTCCAGCGGCAACAACAACACCCTCATTTGCAGTTACAAGGCGAAGTCCCGATACCATAAATTCACGGGCAACGATAATAATGAGCGGTACAGCACCAACGATACCAATCTGGCATAGACAAGTTAATGCCGCAACAACAAGCACCTTATCAGCAAGAGGGTCAAGGAATTTGCCAAACGTTGTAATAAGGTTACGGCTCCTTGCGATATGACCATCAAGTGCATCTGTAATAGATGCTGCAATAAAAATAGCAAGTGCTATAATAGGGCTGAATGGCACAATATCAGTCAGCATGAAAAACATAAAGAACGGAACGAGTATAACTCGCAGTAATGTTAGCTTATTTGGTAAGTTCATTTTGTATATATCCTTTCTGATTATACAGATTGTATATTATATTCTCTCTCCAATGAGGTCATAATCAAGAATATCGGAAACTCTGACCTTGACAAAATCGCCTGTATAAAGCTTTTTATCAGGACTAGTGAAGAAAACCTTGCCATCGATATCAGGTGCATCAGCAGTACTTCTTCCGAAGTAGCACTCACCATAGCGGTCAAACCCCTCTGTAACAACCTCAACAACCTTGCCAATCAGCTTACGATTATTCTCATCGGCAATAATCATCTGCTGTTCCATAATAATATCAGCTCTATGCTGACGAACATCTTCATCAACCTGATTGTCAAATTCAGCAGCAGGAGTACCCTCCTCCTCGGAATATGCAAAGCATCCAAGACGGTCAAATCTAATCTCATTCGCAAACTCTGCAAGCTCTGTAAACTGCTCCTCAGTTTCACCTGCAAAACCTGTAATAAATGTTGTTCTTATAATAATGTCGGGGATTTTGCTGCGGATTTTTTCAATTAGTGCCTTAAGAGAATTAACATCACCTTTACGGTTCATTCTCTTTAGTATATCCCCGTTGCAGTGCTGTATTGGCAAGTCCATGTACTTTACAATCTTTTCCTCTTTCGCCATGACATCAAGAAGTTCATCGGTAACACGTTCAGGATAGCAATATAGTATTCTTATCCACTTTAAGTCCTCAATTTGACATAGTTTTTGTAATAACTCTGGCAATTTATACTCGCCGTATAAATCATGACCATATCTTGTTGAATCCTGAGCAATAAGATTAAGCTCACGAACTCCGTTTGCAGCAAGCTCCTCTGCTTCAGCAATAAGTTTTTCCATAGGTACACTGCGGAAACTGCCACGAATTAACGGAATTGCACAGTATGTACAGCAGTTGTCACACCCCTCTGCAACTTTCAAATAGGAATAGAAAGAAAGGGTAGTCTGAATACGTCCGCCAGTAAGTTCAAGCTTTTCTTTTTCATCAAAAGAGGTAATTTCATTGTTTTCAAGAATTTTTTTCAAAATATCAACAATATTCTCGTTGCAGCCGATACCAAGAACAGCATCAGCCTCAGGAATAAGTTCCTTGACTTCATCACGGTATCTCTCTGCAAGACAGCCAGTAATAACAACCTTTTTAATCCTGCCCTCACCTTTGAGTGTGCAGAATTCAAGAATAGTTTCAATAGCCTCCTGCTTTGCACTTTCGATGAAGCCGCAGGTATTTATAATTGCGATATCAGCAAGTGCGGCATCGTCAACAAGCTTAAAGCCTGCTTGTTCGATTTTATATAGCATACGTTCGGCATCAACTTGATTTTTGGTGCATCCAAGTGAAACCATACCAACTCTAATGTTCATTTATATTCTCCTAACTAATAAATATATTTTTATCATATACTTAATATATATTATATCATCTTTGACTGTAATTGTAAAGAATAGTTCCATTATTTTATCATATACAAACAAATATAGAATAAATATGAAATTATTTTTAAAAACCCCTTGACATATATATCACTATCTGATATAATCGTATTATGATATATCAGTAAGCGTAATAAAGCAATGTGTAATATCGTATTGCGTAGTATCTATTATAAAACATTCAAGGAGGATGATTAAATGAATGAAAGTTTAGGCGTTTTAACCGAGGCAGCATTTTATATTTTAATATCTGTATACACGCCTTTGCATGGGTATGGCATTATGCAGAATGTTGAAAAAATGAGCAGTGGTCGTGTGAAATTTGGCGCTGGTACTCTATATGGCGCAATAAATACCCTTATTAAAAAAGGGTATATTGTTGAAATGGTACCAGTCGATGATAAGGAAAATGCACGTAACAAAAAATTGTATCTTATTACCGATGAGGGTAAAAAAGCTGTGAATAGTGAGCTTAGACGTCTTGAGGAACTGCTTATTAATGGTAAGGCAGTTGTAATCGAAAATAATGAGGAGTGACATGATTATGAGTAAAGAAACAAAAAGTGTATTCAAATTTAATTTATCTATTGAGCAGGATGAAAATTATATTAATCAAATGGCTGAAAAAGGCTGGAAGTTAGTAAGAATATTTCTAGGTGTTGTTTTTCATTTTGAAAAATGTGAACCTGATGAATACATATGCCGTGCAATGTTTGTTAAGTCAAAAGAAAGAGATGACATATGTGAAATTCTAGTTGATAGTGGTGCTGAAATTATTCATGATGCTAATCCCGAGGGTAATATGCATATATATGCAATAAGAAAAAAAGAACTTGGCGAATTTACATTGAATAATACAATTGATTCTAAGGTTGCTGAATATAAAAACAAAGTGAAATATTATTTGTATTTTGGTATTATATTTTTTATAATAGGTATTATATTCGTTCATGACTACGACGAGTCATTTATATTTGTATGCGGAATTATTGAGATTGTAGTATCAACTCTGTTGTTAATTACAGGGATACCTTATATTTTGAAATTAAAAGAACTCAAAAAAGAACGTGAAACAAACGAGTAATTTATGAACACTCAATGCCTAATGTATAGAATATTAATAATTAAATATTGTTAAAATTGTAACTATTGCCTAATTGACATTGGGCAATAGTTGTTGTATAATTGTATTATATTATTAATACAATAACGCTTTATTTAATAATATAAAGGGGAAAAGTTTGAAAATAAATTTTCAAACTCGGAGTTCTGTACTTTCGTACAAAACATCCGAACTCTTTTTGGAAAGGGTGGTCATAATCATGGCATTAATAAACAAACCTAAAATGATGGAGGAAGCTGCTGTAAGCAGGATACCTCGCAATGCAGCTTTACACCTTGCAATATTTATTGCAGTATTTATTGCAGGAGGAATTGCACAGTTAATTCTGATGTCTATTCCAATGTTTTTTATCGGAATGAGTGGGAAAACACCTGAAAATGCAATTTCGCTTATTTCATTATTAACGACTGTCGGAACAACTGCTGCTGTAATTATATACTGTAAATTTCTTGAGGGACGTCCATTATCGTCAATCGGCATGAGAAAGAAAGGTGCTGTAAAGCAATACTTAGTTGGACTGCTTATCGGACTTTTGATGTTTGGTTTCACATACTTGCTAATGTATATGTTCGGCGGAGTGGAAAATTTCACACTTAGCTTTAATATTAACTATGGTATTTTTGCATTGTTTTTCTTAGGGTTTTTCTTGCAGGGTATGAGCGAGGAATTTTTATGCAGAGGATTTTTAATGAACTCAATCGGCGGAAAAAATTCTGTATATATCGCAATTGTTTTAAGCTCACTTATGTTTGCTTTATTGCATGGCATTAACCCTGGACTTTCAGTCTTAGCTATTATCAATCTTGCTTTGTATGGCGTATTCATGGCAGTATATATGATTGTCACTGATAACATTTGGGGTGCATCCGCAATCCATACTATATGGAACTTTGCACAGGGCAATATTTTTGGTGTTTTGGTCAGTGGGCAAGGATTTGGTGACTCACTAATTACTACTGAAATTGCGCAGGGTAAGGATTTTATTTCCGGCGGCAGCTTTGGTGCTGAGGGTGGTATTTGCACAACAATTATACTAGTTGTCGCTTTTGTCTTACTTATGGTTTATTATAAAAAGCGTAAAACTGTTTCTGATGATTAATTTGTAAGGAGATTTTTATTATGAAAAAGAAAATAGGTGGATTTTTCTTAGCACTTTTAGTACCGATTATATATATCGGGGGAATGCTTGTTCTCGAAATGATTGCAATGATTTTTATGATGATTATATCAGCTGTAAGAGGTGTTCAGTATGATATGATGGCTTATAATAATCTCATGATAATGTCAGTTATAGGCATGATTGGGGGAATTATAGTAACGTTTATATATGTTAAGTTTGCACACAAAATTCCTGCTTTTGAAAAGCATCATGTTAATGTTGGCATGGTTTTTCTTAGTATAGTGCTTGGTTTGTCAACAGGACTTTTTGCAGGAAATTTACCATATTTGCTTTTTCCAAACGGCAAAGCAGCAACAAATGCAGTTACAGATGATTTTACATTTTTGACAGTAATAGTAGCAGCAATATTAGCACCAATATTCGAGGAGCTTGTTTTCCGTAAATATATGCTGGATATATCTAAGAAAAAAGGTGTTCCTGTGGCGGTAATTATTGTCTTTTCATCAATAGCTTTTGCACTTTCGCATGACCCGACAAGTATAATTTATATGACAGCAACATTCATTCTGGGTGCAGTATTTGCTTTTAGCTATCATAAATCTGGTGTGATTGTATATTGTATGATAATGCATTGTGCAAACAATACAATGGCTTGTATTTCAACGTGGTCGGAAAAATATACTGAAACTCCGATAAATGCAGTTGAAACAGCAGAAATGACAACATCACAAAGTATAATTTTCACAGCAATTTGTTTTGCTGTTATGGTAGTGTCATTGTTTGCGTTCTGCAAGCTTGCAAAGAAAAATAAAGATAACAGCAATGAGATTATAAATACTCCTGAAATTGAATTAGCATAAAAAAATCCCCATGATGTTAAATTACAATAACATCATGGGGATTGTTTTTTAAAAATTATAGACCATTTGGATTTTGCTTAATGAAATTCCAGCCGTCAATACACATTTTTTCAACGTCATATTTAGTTTCCCAGTTAAACAATTTCTTTGCTTTTTCAGCATTAGCATAGAATTCGTCAATATCACCTGCACGTCTGCCCTTGATTTCATAAGGAATTTTAATACCCGATACCTTTTCAAATGCAGCAACAAGCTCAAGTACACTAGTACCCTTACCAGAACCCAAGTTAACAGGTTCAGTACCCTCATTATTCATAATGTATTCCAAAGCACATAAATGTCCCTTAGCAAGATCAACAACATGAATATAATCACGAACACCAGTACCGTCAGGTGTGTTATAATCGTTTCCAAATACACCAAGACAAGGGAGCTTGCCAACAGCAACCTTTTGAATGTATGGGAAAAGGTTGTTAGGAATACCGTTTGGATCTTCACCAAGCAAACCACTTTCATGTGCACCGATTGGATTAAAGTAACGAAGAAGTGAAATTCTCCATTCTGGGTCAGCCTTAGCAGTATCCATAAGAATTTGTTCAATCATAACCTTAGTATAGCCATATGGATTTGTTGCAGAAGTCGGCATACCCTCAACATAAGGGAAAGGATTGTTCATGCCGTATACAGTTGCGGATGATGAGAATACAAACTTTTTACATCCATATTTTCTCATTGCACGAATAAGCTCCAATGTGCCGCCGATATTATTGTGATAATACTCAACAGGTTTTTCACATGATTCTCCGACAGCCTTAAGTCCAGCAAAATGAATAACCGCATCAATTTTATTTTCCTCGAAAATTTTACATACACCATCGTAATCAAGCATATCGGTTTCATAAAGCTTAATGCTTTTACCAGTAATTTTTTCAGCTCTTTTAATAGCCTCAGGTTTTGAGTTACAGAAGTTATCCATTACAATAACGTCCATTCCGGCATTAACAAGCTCAACACAGGTATGACTTCCAATGTAGCCAGCACCGCCAGTAACTAGAATTGTACTCATTTTCATAACCATCCTTTTCAAATAATATTTCAGTTTCAGATTTTATTATACTACTTTATGAAAAGGATTTCAAGACGAAAAAAGTAAAAATTACAAAAATAAATATGAATGTTAAAAATAAGTGGTTTTATATAAATTGCAATAATTATATATAATTCACACTATATTAATATATAATACTTTGAAATGTGATAAAATAAAAGTATATATAATGCGTTTTTGTAATGTTTATTTCTAAATTATGTGGGATATATTTCCATTATTAAGAAAGCAGGGTAACTATGTTAAATCCAATACAATATATACTCAACACAAAAATGCGCAACAAGATGATATTCATGTGTATAATTGTTATTGTACCTGTTTTTCTTGCAGGTGTTTACCTGATATTTTCAACATCTAAAATTTTGCAGGAAAACACTGTAAAGCAAGCAAAAAATGATGCTGACAACTTATCCTACCGATTAAAAGACTTATTATACACTACAAAGAGTATATCTGACCGTGTTTATAACAATGAGGAATTAAGATATTTGCTTAATAATGAATTTGAGTCATATAAAGATTATCAGGAGTATTTTAGTTCACATACAATGATATCGGATTATCTCAATGCATATCCGCAGTTTGAGAATATTTCATTTTATCTTGATATAGATGGATTTATGTATAATTCTGTATTTATAAAGCTTGATGATATGGTTAAACAGACATATTGGTATAAGAAAGCGGTTGAATCGAATAAAACGGTTTGGTATGTTGTTAAAGACCCTTATGATGATGAAATGTATTTAAGCTTAATCAGGAGTATTTATAACAATAAAAATCAGCAGGTTGGCGTTATGGTAATGTCAATGAAATCCGACTGGATAGAGGACTTGATGCAGGATGAAGTATATAATGTTATATTCACACTGCAAAATGGTGTAGCCTTTTATAGTGATGTAAAAGACATGATGCTTGGAAATGTAATACCATTATCAAATACGACATTCCTTGCGGGAACATCTGATACAATATTATTAGGTGAAGAAGAACCGTTTCTGGATGAAAAGGGATATGTAATAGTATCATATTTTGACTATGAAAATTCGGGTAACTTATTTCAGATATTTCTGATAAAATCAAGAACTATGTTTACAGGAGCAACAAAGGAATTAACAACAACGTATATATGGTATATGACAGCGTGTGCAATTTTGTCAGTATTGATAGCAGTATTGATATCAAGCTTGTTTTCAAGGCGAATACAATTTTTAAAAAGTGAGATGCATAAGGTTGCAGAGGGTGACTTTAAGCTTGAAGAAAAAATCAACGGCACAGATGAAATATTCGATTTGTACAGTGATTTGCAAGTGATGGTTAACAGTATGCAGGAGCTTATTGATGAGGCATATAAATCCAAAATGCAGTCGGAAACATTCAAGCTTAATCAAATTGAGGCTGAATTTAAAGCACTTGCAAGCCAGATAAATCCACACTTTCTTTATAATACGCTTGAAACAATTCGCATGAAGGCTTATTGCAATAATGATAAGGAAACAGCAGACTTAGTTAAAAAGCTTGGTAAATTTATGCGCCGATGTCTTGAAATTAAGGATGGCATGGTAACACTTGAATCGGAGCTAAGCTTTACAAACAGTTATCTTGAGCTGCAGAAAGCACGTTTTGGTGACCGTGTTACTTATTCTATTTACTGCGAGGTTGACAGGGAATATAAAATTTTACCACTAATTATACAACCGCTCGTTGAGAATGCTTTTGTGCATGGCATTGAGGGTATGAAAACTAACGGAAACATTGATATAAAGGTATATTATAAGGGTGAAATGATTTATATTGATGTTAATGACAATGGGCAGGGTATATCGGAAGAAAGGCTTTCGATGCTTAGAAATAAGCTTATAATAAATGATACATCATCAGGAAAAAGCATTGGACTTACCAATGTTAACAAGCGAATTAAAATGTATCATGGTGAAAATTATGGTTTAACTCTAAAAAGCATTGAGGGTAAGGGAACACGAATTCGTGTTAATTTACCAAGATATGTTGATGAAAATTATTTCATGAAAAGCTCGGAGGCAATAACAGTTTCCAACCTTAATTTAAATTCATTTAAATAATACTATATTTATATATATTATTTTGGAGGTGTATATAATGTTAAAGGTACTTCTTGTTGATGATGAGCCTAACGTGCGTTTAGGTGTAAAAATGATGATACCTTGGAACGAGCTTGGTATGGAGGTTATTGCCGAGGGCGAAGATGGCGATGACGGATTAAATAAAATACTTTCACTGTCACCTGATATTGTAATTGCAGATGTGAAAATGCCAGTTATGACAGGAATACAAATGATTGAAGCAGCTTTTTTAAAAGGATATAAGGGCAAGTGTCTGATATTGTCAGGATATTCCGACTTTACATATGCAAAAGAGGCGATGTCCTTAGGTGTCAAACAGTTTATCTTAAAGCCGCTTGATGAAGATGAACTGGTTGAGGCATTGAAGAATGTCAGCAGTGAAATCTATGAAGAGCGTGAAAGCTCCGAAAAGGTTGAAAAGGGTACAGAATATATCAACGAAAAACTTGTTAAATCACTTCTTTTGGGTGACCAGAATACTTTTATCAGCATGGATTTATCAGGATATAACTATACAAATTATGATGTTGCGCTGATAAATGCTGCTGCTGATTTTTCCAATGAGGAGCGTTCAACCTTATTGAATGACGTTTATAATGACATCGCTGCAAATATCGATGTTGATGTTATTATAACAGACCTCAGCGGTATGCTTGCAGTGCTTTTCAAGGGCTGGAAACGCAGCAGGATTATTGACCTTTTAATGAAACTTAACAAGACCTATATGCGTAAGGTTTTCATTACTGTTGGCTGTACTGCAAAGGGAATTTATATGATTAAACAGTCATACTATTCTGCCGATACGCTGTATAAAAACAGATTTTTATACCTTCATTACGGTGTTGTAACTTCGGAAAATTTAAATAAAAATGATACCACTGATACAGCCGAGGTTGATGAGGTTGCACGTCAGATTTATGCATACATTGAAATTAATGATATACCAAAGCTTGAGGCATCACTTGACCAGTTTCAGGATGCACTTTGCAAAAATGGCTATACACCTGAACGAATTAAGATTATATGCATAACCTTGATTATGGATTTGCAGTCAAGAATTATAAAGAATATCAATGATAAGAAAAATGTCAATATATTGGGTGATGATATTGTAAGTTCAATTGGCTCAATGATAAGTCTTTATGACATTATTGAAATGCTGAAAAAGACACTTTCCGATATATCAAATGAGCTTTTTGGACGCACAACAAAAAGTACAATGGAGCGTATTGTGCAGTATATTCATGCGAATTATTCACAAGAAATCAAGCTTGAAATGCTTGCAAATATTTTTGGATATAACAGCGCATACCTCGGCAAAGTTTTTCATCAGTACACAGGAGATAACTTCAATAACTATCTTGACAGCATACGAATTTCTGAGGCAAAACGTCTGCTCGCAATGGAGGAATATAAGGTTTATGAGGTTGCCGAAATGGTTGGATACTCGAACATAAATTATTTCCATAACAAGTTCAAGAAGTATGTCGGTGTCAGTCCGTTATCATATAAAAAAAGCTTTAATAAAAATGGCGATGTATCGGAAACAGAGGATGAAATATAATATAACAAAATAGTGCACGCATATTGCGTTTTAAGAAAAAATGTGGTATAATAATATCAATAAAATACAAGGGAATGTTGTTCTCCCTGAGTTAAGTAATATTTAACCGAACCGCTTTTTAGCTGATGACTTCTGCAGTGTTTTACAGCAGAAGTATCAGCTTTTTTATTTGAAATGAGAAGGGAAATTCAAATGCTTTACAGTATAGCATTAATATTAATATGCGGACTTGCATTAAGTCAAATCATGCAAAAACTAAAATTACCATCGCTAATCGGAATGCTTTTCACAGGAATAATATTAGGACCGTGCATACTTAATCTGATAGCACCCGAAATACTTGATATGTCCGCAGATTTACGTCAGATAGCGCTGATAATAATACTAACAAGAGCAGGCTTATTACTAGATATAGAGGATTTAAAACGAATAAAGCGCCCCGCAATATTAATGTGCTTTGTCCCTGCAACATTTGAGATAGCAGCGGTAACAATCTTTGCACCAATGCTGTTCGACATTTCATATTTAGAAGCAGCGATAATGGGTGCGGTGCTTGGGGCAGTATCGCCGGCAGTTATAGTGCCCAAAATGCTCAGGCTTATGGAAAATGGTTATGGCACAGACAAAAGCATTCCACAGTTAATTTTAGCCGGTGCATCTGTTGATGACATATATGTAATAGTACTGTTTACTTCGTTTATGGGGATGTACAAAAGTGGTAGTTTTGATTTTCTAAGCATAGTTAAAATACCAGTTGCAATTATAACAGGACTATTAATTGGTATTTTAGCAGGATTTGTACTAGTAAAAGTATTCCGAAAATTCCATATGCGTGATACCATAAAAATACTGGTTATATTAAGTACAGCATTTCTTCTGATTACACTTGAAAATGCAATAAAATCATATATGACAATGTCGGGTTTGCTTGCTGTAATGGCTTTGGGAGGAACAATCTTAAAGCTTTATGGTAATTTAGCAAAACGTTTATCAGTAAAATTTTCGAAAGTATGGGTAGCCGCTGAGATTATGCTGTTTGTGCTAGTCGGAGCAGCAGTTGATATCAGCTATGTTTATAAAGCAGGAATTGCAGCAGTTATATTAATCGTTATAGCACTTGCAATACGAGTATGCGGGGTTTTTGTATGCCTAATAAAAACAAAGCTTAGCATTAAAGAGAGGATGTTTTGTGCCGCCGCATATCTTCCGAAAGCAACTGTTCAGGCTGCAATTGGCGGTCTGCCGTTAGCAGCAGGTGCAGCAGCAGGAAATATAATTTTGACAGTTGCCGTATTGGCAATTTTGATAACTGCACCATTAGGCGCAATACTAATTGATGTCATGTATAAAAAATCACTTACCCAAAGTAATGATATAAGCTAAAAAGGTTAACCTCCCCCCAATTGATGGGAGGTTAACCTTTTTATAATTCATATTCGATTTTAGCAAATATTTAATTCAGATTAATGATTACTTCTTATCATCTCCGCACTTATGACGATTACCCGACTGCTTTTTATTGTTTCTGCCCTCGCCGTCAAGTGCACTTTCAGCCATAGTCGGACCGCCTTTTGACTTTGCTTTTCTTACTTCTTTTGGATCAAGCTGTGAATCCTTTGCCATTTAAACACCCCTTTCATACTTTTTATATATTATAAACAGTTTTATACGGAATATATGACTTGTATTTTAATTTTTTTGCATATTGACTCTAATTTAATACATACTGAACAATTCCGTTTTTCACGTAATTGTTCGTTCAACACAGGAGTTTATTATCTGTACTGAAAATTACAACATTACAAGTATTGAATATGAAATATATCCTGACTTAAATCATATTGCGCTTTTATGGTAAATGAAAAAAGAGTACAGTTCACAAAATGAGCTGTACTCTTTACTGATATATCACATTTATTCCTGATAAATCTTTGTTATAATATCATCCATTGGGAGTTCTTTTACAGAAATATCGGTAAAATAAACATCATTTGATATCTGCTTGATAAACTCACTAATAGGCAGTTTTTCGGTATCAAGCTCCAGTGTAACCTCAAGTGGTGAGGTTTGTGATAAAACATTAATAAACTCAGAGTTTTCAAAGCTGTATGGTTTATCAAGTGTAAGCTCAACAATTTTCTTTTCCCCAAGACTGTTCTGAAGTTTATCAAGGGTATCATCAAACACCTTTTTACCATGATTAATTACAATTACACGATGTGCAAGCTGTTTAACATCCTCTAAATCATGTGTAGTCAGAATGAATGTCGTTCCGTTTTCATTCATCTTTTTAATGAACTCACGTATTTTTGTTTTAGCGATAACATCAAGTCCAATAGTTGGCTCATCAAGAAAAACAACCTTAGGATTATGAAGCATAGCCATGATAAATTCACACTTCATGCGTTCACCAAGAGATAAAACACGAGTAGGTTTCTGCATGATTTCCTTGACCTCGAAAATTTCTGCAAGTTCATCAAGACGAGCATTAAAGTCAGCATCTGAAATGCCATATATAGCCTTGTTCATATGAAAGCTGTCAATCGGAGGGATGTCCCATATAAGCTGTGACTTCTGCCCGAACACTGCACCAATGTAGTTTACATACTTTTTGCGTTCCTTTGCAGGCATATAACCCATGACTTCAATTTCACCCGAGGTAGCAAATAAAGCGCCGCAAAGCATTTTTATAGTGGTGGATTTTCCTGCACCATTTGGACCTAGTATGCCACAAATTTCACCATCTTCAACCGAAAAACTAATATCATCAACAGCATTGATTTTAACCTTAGTATGATGGAAAAAACTTTTGATGGTTTCCTTGAAGCCGCTGCCCCTTTTGTAAGTATAATATGTCTTTGTAAGCTTTTTTACGCTAATTATAGGCATCAGCCGCCAACCCCCTCATAAAGCTTAATCATTTTGTTATAAACCCATATCCCCAAAAGCAAAAATATTATGCATGGAATGCAAAGCAAAAGTCCATTTTTATCAGAGCTACCAAGCAAAGCAGTGCATGGGTAAAAGCCTATCATTGCAACAGGAATGATAAATGATGTCAGAAATTTTATTTGCTTTGGAAATATGCCAAGTGGATATTTACCGAATGTTTTGATACTGTCAAAAATTTCAGGTATGCGAGAATTTCCAATCCATTTAAAGCTTATCGCAGCCATGATAAGATACAGACCTCCCATAACAGCTATACCCGATATAAATAATATGACAAACTGCATCCAGTTAAGTGCAGTCGGTACAGTTCCAATTTGACTTAGTGAAACACCTGTCATAATACCGCCGCCTAAAATAAGTCCGATACATTCAGGGTCGAAATTATTTACAATCATATAATAAAGCGGTGACATAGGACGCAGGAGAACAATTTCAAAGCTGCCCTCTCTGATATGGTTCATTGTTTGCCATACAACTCCGTTAAAAACAAGCGAGGACACTCCAAGTGACATTGTATATATCGATTGTAAAAGCAGAACCTCCCATATAGTCCAGTCAGGAAAGCTTGCACCATTGCTGTATATCATTACTGTTACAAGAGGAAAAAGAATGTTCGACAGCAGAGTAATTATCGTACCAAAAATAAAACTGCTGCGATATGTAATTGCTTTAGAAAATGCCGTTTTTATGCATACTAAATATATACCAATTGCCTTTTTCATGCACCCACCCCCGTAAATCTTTTCATAGCAAAATGATTTAGGATATTGCTGATTATGAACATGACAACTAAAGCAAAAGCTTGCAAAGCAACAATATGTGGTATCGACATTGTTATTCCGCCAAGAGAATATTGACCTGTCCAGACCATTGCAGGAACATATAAAACATATTGAAACGGCAGGAAAAACTGAATAATCTGCATCCAGTTCGGAAAGAAAACAAGCGGAATAAGACCGCCTGAAAAGAATGCCGAAACAAGTGAAAATACATGACGGATACCATTTGCATCAACAAGCCAGAATGCCGCCATGCCAAGTGTATAGTTGACATAAAAATTCATCAGAAATGCAATTGAAACAGAAATTATCGTCCATCCGATATGTACGGGTATCAGATTTATGCGGAACAGCAAAGTGAAAATTAATAGACAGGGGATAAATTCAACATAAAACCCAAGAAAACGGTGTCCGACCTTTTGTGATAGTGCAAAAAAACTATGGTTTAATGGACGAAGTGCAAATGTCAGATATTTGCCTGTTCGTATTAACATTTGCAAATTCCAGTCGGCAAAATCCATTGTAAGATATCCAATTAATACAGTTACACCGAAGTATCGTATAGTCTGCGAAAGCTCCATTCCTGCAAGTGTTCCGCCATCTCCATAAACAGCAGTCCATATGAAATACTGCACAAGGAAATAAACAGGCCCTACAAAAATAGAAATCATAGAGTGGGTGCGATATGCAGCCCACTCCTTATAGGTTACAAATGCTACGGATTTTAATACCGCAAGCTGTTTTTTCAAAAAGTTCATTATAAAAGTCCTGACCAAATAACAATTTGCGTATTATAGACAGCCTCCTGACACCAGCCATCCGGAACATCATCAAAGGGCACAAAATATGCTGCAACCATTTCTTCAGCAGGGTCCATAATCAATGCACAAGCACCTGCACCCTCATGGAAAAAGCTGCCTTCGGAATAAACATATTCGCATTCACGTTTCATGTCAAATCCAATGCCAAAAGCACGGTCAGGGACATTTACATTCCATGCATAATTCGGCTTGCCATAAATTGCACGGGTAGTAAAACGCTCGAAAATTTTTCTTCCAACAATCCGAACATCGCCAAGACGACCTTTGTTTATGCACATATTGCCGAATTTAACGAGGTCAGCAGGAGTGGAAACAACACCATTATCAGTTCGGGGAATCAGTCCCCAATACTTCCTATGCTTATCTTCTGTTACTGTTCCATTGATAATATCATTCATATTATTCCTAGCATGCTCACTTCTAATAATATGACGTTTTGCAAGTTCCTTGGTTACCTTAAATGAAGTATCACTCATACCAAGTGGCTTGAAAATTTCATTTTCTATGTATTCACACACATTTATACCGCTGACTCTGCTGACAATCTCGCCTAATATCATAAACCCAAATGAGCAATACATCCATTCCTCATCAGGATTTTTTCGCACTCCTGCTTGAAGCGCAGCATTAATCCAGTTAAACTCACCGTCAGTATCAGGATTATATTCATCGATATAAGCATTAATTCTATTCCAGTATTCATAATGTTCACAATCTGGATAACCAGCGTCAGGGAGCATACCTGATGTATGGGTAAGCAGATGATATATTGTAACCCTCCAGAAATCACCCTGATTAAATTCAGGCAGGATTTCTTTAACAGGCATATCAAGTCTTATCAGACCATCCTCGATAAGCTTCATTATTGCAACAGTTACAGTTAACTTTGTGATTGATGCAATTCTGTTTGGAGTTGAGGTAAGCATTGGCTTTTCATAATTATCAAATTCAATTCTTCCAACTGCACCATTCATAAATGTCTTGCCTTTTCGTGAAACGCAGTATGATGCACATTGAATTTTCTTGTTATCCATCAATCTTTCAAAGTGCTTATGCAAAGCCTCTATTCTGCATTCGTCATATCCAGCTTCCGTAGGGGTGATATCTGTTTTTCCTTTTGTAATAAGCATTTGCATGTCCTCCGTTCGTTAAGTTAATGTTCGTCCTTTTTTTGTGTATTTACTTTACATATTTGTCGCAGTATGACTTTATTCGTTCAAAGCCAAAGCTCATCATACCGTTAATATCGTCCATGTCATAATAATTGCTTTTAGAAAGCTCGTATGCACCTGCAAGAAGCCCTAGATAATGACAGAATGCATAGTATTCCATTTTATCACTATCCAAGCCATCTACTGTTAAATACTTATAGTTTTCACCAAATCTAAAGTTCATAAAGCTATGTTCGTATTCAGCATCGAAGTACTTCGCACCCTCAAAATCAATTAAATAAGATATGTTGTTTTTATCAACAATAACATGGTTAGGACCAAGTTCAAAGTGTATAAATGAATATTCGGAATTATCAATACACTTTTTATACAATATGTTCAAGCATGAGATAATCTGCTCCTTAATATTTATGACTGGTTGATAATCTTGAATAAGAAGATCTAAACTATTTTGTGCGTCGTCATAAACATAATCCTTGCAGGAGAATTCGTTAAGTGGATTATCAAGCGTTCCTGCTGTTTCTCGCTTTATACTTTTCATTTTTCTAACGCTGTCACCTAGAGACATTAACGCTGGTTTTACTCTTTCAGGGTAATCATTAATTAAAGTGTCTATATCATACCCATAAATATACTGAACCAAAGCAAATTCAAAATCAAACTCCTTTTTTGATTTGTCCATATAATACATTTCAGGAACATTAATTCCGTTGCTTTTCATAAAGATATTATTTAGTTCAAACAAAGTGGCACTATTTGATGTGAAGATTGAAGTGGAAATTTCTGATTCTGTAAAGTAAGAGGTCGTTTTGTGCCAAATATATAAAACAAAAATAAAGTTATTTGAGCAGGTTATTTTGTAAACATGCTTTTGAGCACCACCAAGAAGTTTTTCGGAATTAATTATTGTATGATTATCTCCAAAAACTTCATGTGTTACTTTTTGAAGTTCTTCTAATTTAATAAGTCCTGTATTCATAATATTTACTCCATAGGTTTTGTGGCTTTTTACTCAATAATTCCCGACCAGATAATATTCTGAACATTCCACATTGCATTCGGATGCCATCCATTTGAATCCTTATATGGAACAAGCCAAGCTGCAACAAGTTCTTCGGCAGGATCAACATATAGCGAGCAGGCACCTGCACCCTCATGATTAAAAGTACCCTCGGAGAATGTAAACGCAGGGCCGCTGCGCATATCAAAGCCAATGCCGAAACCTCTTGATTTTGTCTTTGCGCCCCAGCAATAATCAGGAACGTTATGTATAGCTAATGTGGTCATTTTCTCGGCGGCTTTTTTACCTAAAATTCGAACGCCGTTTAATGTACCCTTATTCATCATGCAGCTGCCAAACAAAGTCAGGTCATATGCTGTTGAATATAGTCCGCCGCCTGTTTCAGGAATTTTGCTCCACACTTCATCTTCGTCGGATTTATTACCATTAAGATTGTTGTACCAATATTCATTCTGCACTATCCATCTTGATTTGTCAGTTTTATCAAAGTTAAATGTTGTATCATTCATGCCAAGCGGCTTTATGATATTATCTTCAATATAGGTTTCAGCTTTAATACCTGTAACCTTTTCGATAACAGCACCTAGAATAACAAATCCAAAGCTGCAATACGCCCACTCTTTTGAAGGCTCCATGCGAACTCCATTTGAAAGTCCTGCAGCAATCCAGTCAAACTCGCCATCTTCTTTGTTATGCTGCTTGTATGCATTTTCAATCAGATGCCATGTATTAATTGTTGGTTCATTAGGAAAACATCCGCCGTCTGGGTGCATACCGGAGGTGTGGGTAAGCAAATCGAAAATTGTTATTGCATTAAATGGTGCATTTTCAAACTGCTTCAAGATTTCATAAACAGGCTGGTCAAGACGAATTCTACCGTCCTCAACAAGTTTCATTATAGCCACAGCAGTAAAAGTTTTCGTGATGGAGGCAATATAATGCACCGCATTAAAAGGAACAGTTCTGTCATCATCGTCACGGTAAGATTGCTCGCCGATACCGTTATGAGCAATAACCTTGCCTTTTCGTGTAATGCAGTAGGATGCACATAAAATCTCACCATCAGCTATAATTTTGTCAAGATGATTGTTTAATACCTCAAGTCTTGACTCATCATACATAACCTCTATTGGTTTGCAATCGGTTTTGCCTTGTGAAAATAACATAAAAATCCTCCTTTAATTATTGGTGTATTATTCTTTTTCTATTTTATACCCATTCATCAGTAGCTCATAATACAAAGCGGTTGTAATTACCAAGCTGCTGTTGTAATCAAACCTTGTGTCATTAAGCATACTACATCCTCTATCAAAATCTGACATAACATAACCTAATTAATTTTACAACATTTTCATAAATTTGTCAATAGCGGGATGATGTTTTCAACAGGAAGATAAAAAAACAAAAAATCAGCTATCAATATTAACGATAACCAAAAAAACAATGGGCAGAACATAGTATCTCCACTGAAGCAAAATCACGTAATATCGTGATTTTGCATAAAGGGTTACTATGTGACTGCCCATTTAATATTTCTTAAACTTTAGTTAACTCCTTAACCAGATATCTTTCTAGCATAGTCTGCATTTCACTCATACTGATAGGCTTTGTAATATAATCATCCATACCTGAATTAATCGCATTCTCTCTGTCTTCGGAAAATGCATTCGCTGACAAGCCAACAATAGGAATGTGCTTATGCGAAACCTGTTCTGCCAAACGTATTCTTTCGGTCGCAGTATAGCCATCCATAACAGGCATTTGGATATCCATTAATATAAGGTCAAAGCTATCCTTGTCATGTTCATTCAAAGCCTGCTGACCATCTCTTGCCGTTACAACATCAATGTTCTGCATTTTCAACAGTTCTTCCACAATTTCAATATTCAGTTCGTTATCCTCAACGAGAAGAATACGATGTCCGCTGAAATCTGCATACTTAGGCTGCTGATAAATGAATTTTTCTTCTTTTTTTATCATAACATTTTCAAGCACCTCATAAAGACGTGACTTAAATAGTGGTTTCGGAATAAATGCTGTTACTCCTGCCTCTAAAGCCTCGTCCTCAATTTCCGACCAGTCATATGCTGTCAGAATTATAATTGGTGTTTCATTTCCGATTGCATTTCGAATGCGCCTTGTTGTTTCAATACCATCCATTTCAGGCATTTTCCAGTCGATGATTACAGCATGATAATCCATATACTCAATATGAGCGCTGACAACCTTTTCGATTGCCTCTGCACCGCTCAATACCCATTCGCTCGCCATGCCAATTTCTTTAAGAATGTTGACTGTATTTTCGCACACATCCTTATCATCATCGACAACAAGCGAACGTAAATCAGCAAGCTGACTATTGGTAAAATTTCCTGTTTTATCATTGAAAACTTTAAGGTTCAGATTAATTATACAGGTTGTACCAACATTTGATTTGCTGTCAACTGTAATCTGACCACCCATCATGTCAATAATATTTTTTGATATTGCCATCCCAAGACCTGTACCCTCAGTACGACTTACAGTAGTTGTATTTGCACGCTCAAATGGCTCGAAAAGATGCTTTTGAAATTCGTCTGTCATGCCAATTCCATTGTCGCTTATAATAAACTCAAAATTTGCATAACCCTGATGCATTGATGGTTTTTGAGTTATTTTTAAACTTATTGTGCCGCCTGGATTTGTAAATTTTACTGCATTTCCAAGAAGATTTAAAAGTATCTGTTGGATACGGACTGTATCACCAAATGCAGACTCGTTTTGAATGGAGTATATTGCAAGCTCAAGTTCAAGCTGCTTTGCCTTTGTCTGCGGCTGTATAATTGACACAACATTATGTATAAGTTCTGGGAAATTGAATTTTTCTTCGCTAAGTATTACCTTGCCGCTTTCAATTTTACTCATATCAAGAACATCATTAATAAGTCCTAGCAAATGCTTTGATGAGGTTGAAATTTTTCCAAGACAGTTCTTCACTTTTTCCTTGTCATCAAGGCAGGTGCTTGCAATAGCAGTCATTCCGATAATAGCGTTCATTGGAGTTCTGATATCGTGTGACATATTTGACAAGAATTGTGTTTTCGCTTTATTCGCCGCTTGTGCTGCTGCTAAAGCAACTTCCATATCCTTTTGCACCTTTAATTCCTGAAGTTCTTTTTTTCGCAAAATATATAAGTATAATGAAATAGATGAAATCACAGCGATTACAAGTATTGCTGCAATGAATATCATTATATTTTTATATGATTTCGCTGAATCTGCAAAAGTATCAAATTTTATTGTTGCATTATCAATAAATGAACTTGTTAATACTAATATTTCATCATACAGCGGCGTTATATTAACTGCTGTAAATGTTTGAATTTCTTCATTGGAAAGAGTATTGGTACGGCATAATTCAAGTAATTCTTTTTGTTTGGCAATTACTTCATTCAGAAGCTCCTGCATTCTTTTTGAATCATCAGTAGATGCGAGATACCTATCAACAATAATCTGTGCACTATTTGTACTGATGACTTCAATTTCATTAAAATGATTTTCAATTGTGTTAATTGCCTCCTCTGAACGTGCATATTCAAGACGTTCAGTAAGCATTTCCATTTGATATATTCGTGTTTCGACTTCACCAGCGGCAATAACTACCGGAAATGGATGCTCTTTTATGTTAGTAATCTGAGAATGAATTTTAGTACTGAAAAAGACTGTTATTATGAAGAATATTAACGTAAATAATATTAGTATGATTGATGTATTAATTGATAAATTCTTAGTTTTTTTAACAACTTTTGATAAAGGCATAAATTCACCCCTTATGTTATTTTCTGCCATGCAATTCCATATTATGAATAATTATCCAGTAAAATTTTGCTATATAATTTTAAACAGTAGACACATACTATAATAATATCATATTTACAAAGTTTTTTCAACATAATATTCAGTAAACATCATGACAAACAATAAAAAGTTAGTAAATTTGTATATAATAGCTGAATATTGCATCACGTGGTTGCAAAATATTGAAAAATATGATAAAATATATTGTATGTTGTGAAATTATGGTAATATCATATACCATGTAAATAAAATTTTAAATAAAAGGGTGGTCAAAATGGATAAATCTACTTTTCTTGCAAAAATAAACGAAAATCTTATGACAGACGGTCGTACCGATATAAATAATGCATCGGTTAAGCAGCTGCATAATGCTGTGTCAAGAGCTGTTATGAGCGATATTATTCCGCTTTGGAATGATACCGAAAAGCGTCATAATGAAGGCAGACGTGCATATTATCTTTCTGCTGAATTTTTGATGGGCCGTGCTGTGTATAACAATCTATATTGTGCAGGACTTTTGAATGAAGCTAAGGAGCTTTTTAATGAAAATGGCGTTGATATTACTTGTCTTGAAGAAGTTGAGGATGCTGCTCTTGGTAATGGCGGTTTAGGGCGTCTTGCAGCTTGTTTCCTTGATTCTGCTGCATCCTGTGATATTCCGCTGAATGGTTATGGCATCAGATATCGCTATGGCCTTTTCAAGCAGTCTATTGGCAATGGATTCCAGCAGGAAAGTGCTGATTCTTGGCTTGATTTTGATGATGCATGGAGCGTTCGAACTGAAAGCGATACTGTTATGGTTGAATTTGCTGACCAAGCTGTTTTGGCTGTTCCATATGATGTTCCTGTGATTGGATATGGCAAAAATGCTATAAATACATTAAGACTTTGGCAGAGCGAGGCTGTTCGTGGTTTTGACTTTGGGGCTTTTGATAATCAGGATTATGTTAAGGCATCCGAAAGCACAATTCTTGCTGAGGCTGTATCTAATGTTCTTTACCCTAATGATAACACAGAAAAAGGTTTAAGACTTCGTTTGAAACAGCAGTATTTCTTTGTTTCTGCATCCATTCAGGATATCATCAGAAGATATAAGCTTACTCATGGCGATGATTTTTCAAAGTTTGCAAAATGCTATGCTTTGCAGCTTAATGATACACATCCAACTGTTGCAATCCCTGAACTTATCAGAATTTTCATGTTCAAAGAGGGAATGTCTTTTAAAGAGGCATTCGAAATTGCACAGAAAACCTGCAACTATACTAACCATACTGTTCTTGGTGAAGCACTTGAAAAATGGGGTATCAGCCTTTTCAAGAGTGTTCTTCCTACAATTTATGAGATTATCCTAATGATTGATGAACACCTAAAAAAATATCTGAAGTCAATCGGTCAGACTGATAATCAGATAGAGCAAAAACGTATTGTTGACGGTGACAGAATTCATATGGCAAGAATGGCTATTTTCGGCTCTACTCATGTTAATGGCGTTGCAGCACTTCATACAGAAATACTCAAGAAGGATGTCCTTAAGGAATGGTATGAAATTTTCCCAGAGAGATTTCAAAATAAAACTAACGGTATCACTCCAAGAAGATGGCTTGGTCTTTGCAATGAGGAGCTTTCTGCACTTATTACAGAAAAAATTGGTGATGCTTGGATTACTGACCTTTCTGAACTTCAAAAGCTTAAGAAGTTTGTTGATGATAAAGATACAATTCAAAGATTTATAAACATCAAAAAGACTAAAAAGCAGCAGCTTTGCGACCATATCGCTAAGACTGAGGGTGTTCTTTTAAGTCCTGATTTTGTGTTTGATGTTCAGGTTAAGCGTTTGCATGAATATAAAAGACAGCTTTTAAATGCGTTCTCTATAATGGACCTTTATTTCCAGATTAAAGATAAAAAGCTCCCTGATTTACAGCCAACTGCATTCATTTTCGGTGCAAAGGCAGCACCTGCATACAGACGTGCTAAGGGTATTATCAAGTATATTAATGAGGTTGCTAAGCTTGTTAATAATGACCCTGACACAAGAGATAAGCTGCAAGTTTTGTTCGTTCAGAACTACAACGTTTCTTATGCTGAAAAGCTTATTCCTGCTGCAGATATTTCCGAGCAGATTTCTACTGCTGGTCTTGAAGCAAGCGGTACTGGCAACATGAAGTTCATGCTTAATGGTGCTGTAACTCTCGGTACACTTGACGGTGCTAACGTTGAAATCGTCGAGGAGGCAGGCTGGGAAAATGAATACATTTTCGGATGTCGTGTTGAGGAAATTGAGAAGATTAAACCGACTTACAAGCCTAAGGAGAAGATTTACTATACAAACGAGCGTGTAAAGAGAATTGTTAATACGCTTGTTGACGGTACTTTCAATGATGGTGATACTGGTATGTTTGGTGAACTTTATAATGCTTTGATTAATGGCACTAGCTGGCACAAGCCTGATAATTACTTCCTGCTTGCTGATTTAGAGGGTTATGTTGATACAAAACTTCGTGCTTTGTATGACTATAAAAACAGAGAAGTTTTTGCTAAGAAGTGCTGGATGAATATTGCTAATTCGGGTAAATTCTCGTCGGACAGAACTGTTACTCAGTATGCTGAGGAGCTTTGGAAATTATAATAATGCGTACACGAAAATACGTTGTGTTTTCGTGTTACTTCTTGATTGACGTCTGCTTACAAAATGATTTTTATAGAAAATCATTTTGTAAGATATTATAATAGAAAGCAGCTGCTGTACGAATATCAAAAAATATGCAAAGAAAAGAGCCGTTTGGGATTATACCCAAACGGCTCAAAATATTGACATATGCAATTTGAATTATTCATGTGCAAGGCTTTTGAGTATTTTATGTGAAAAATCTTATATCTTGCAGTTAGTACGAATTATATAACGAACAGTGCCGCATAAAAAATGCGGCACTGTTCGTAAAAAAAGGGAGAGGGGGATATAGAAATTAAAGGAATAGGTTTATTAATATTGTGTCATTAGCGAAAGCCGCCTCCACGCTGTCCGCCTTGTCCGCCGCCAAAATCACCACCGCCAAATCCACCGCCGCCAAAAGCGCCTGAAGCGGCTGTTCCTGCTGTTGCAGTTACAGAGGATGAACCGTTTGAAACGGTATATTGACTTCCGCTGACAATATTAGCTGTGGAAATTACAACATGGCCATATGTTTTTGTTGCTTTGTATGTGAGAACAGTATTGCCGGAGCTGTCTTTTAATGTTATGGTATCACCTGATTTGCCAGACAATGCAGCTGCTATAAAGGATTGTGACGAAGATGCGGCTGGTGACTGCGCCATGCCTGAGCTTCCGACTGCAACGAGAGTTCCGCCGCTCATTAGAAATTCACCGTCATAATCAAGTGCTGCATCACCATTGCTGGTAGGTCCGTTTACATAAACTTCTCCGCCTGTTATGTAAATATTATTATTTGAATCAAGTCCGTCACCGCTTGCATCAACGGTTATTTTACCTCCGCTTATTTGTAAACAGTCAGCACCAGATGAATTAAAACTGCCCTGTCCTAAACGTCCGTTTGTCGATGAACTATCCGAGCCACCGGAAACATTAATACCATCATCACTCGCAACTATATTAATAGTACCACCCTTAATTGTAATCAAAGCACTTTCAAGACCTTCATAGCTTTTGCTTATGTTAATAGTACCATCGGAAATTGTAAGAGTTGTGTCAGCATGAATGCCATCATCACCAGATGAAATATTTAGTTTGCCGCCTGATACATTTACAGCTGAGTTGCTGTGAACAGAATCGTCTGATGTATCAAATGTGAAAGTACCGCCTTTTATGGTAACATTACTCTGTGCCTTTAAGCCTTTAGCAGACGTGGAACTTTCTGTACTGCTGCCCCAGTTACCCCAGCCTGATGAAGATTTTGATGAATTTGCACTACCGCCGCCAGTCTTAATTGTAAATGTACCACTCTCAATAAGAATATCAGTTTCAGCCTGAATACCATCTGCACCTGATGTGATATTAAATGTACCGCCTGATATAGCGACATATCCAAGTGAAGTGTCGGTATCATTTGTCGATTTTATTCCATCACCGTCAGCATTAATTGTTATAGTGCCACTGCTTACTGCAAGATAATCCTTTGCAACAATACCATCATCTGCTGCTGTGATATTTATTATACCGCCAAGAATTTTTAAGCTGTCCTTTACTGTAATTCCATCATTATAATTTGCTTTTACCGTTAATGTGCCTGTACCGTTTATAACAAGGTCATCCTTGCTGTAAATAACGCTTGTAATATTTTCATCTGTGCGTTTATTTGTATCGGTAAGTGTATTTTTTGTGCCATTTTCAATAGTGATAATTGTTTTTTCAGCACTCTTTACGTAAATTGGAGCAGAATTTGAACTTGTGATATCAGCACCGTCAAGTATTATATTTACTGTTCCTGTACCAGTTGAGTTGACTATAATTTGTCCGTCTTTTAATGTACCGCTGATGATATATGTTCCAGCAGAAGTTATGGTTAATGTTGAGCCGCTTACAGATGCACCTTTGCCGCTGAATGTGATTTTTGAGCCGCTAAGAGTTGCTGTATTGTTAGTGCCTGATGTACTTTTGGCTGTTGCTGCCGATGTAACAACTTCATCCGCTTCGGTTAGCGGAATTGCCGCAACTGGTGCTGTTGTCTGTACTGTTACTATCGGTTTAGCAGATGTTGTTGTGTTATCAGATGTATTTAATATAGTGGTGTTCTGCTGTTTTGTGTCGGTTTCTGATGATGTTATAGTTTCTGAGCTTATTATATTATCATTTTCTAAATTAGTATCAGAAGTTGTATCAGTTGTTGTATTAACATAAATGTCTGAATATTCACTTAAAGTTATTTCGTCCGATGTTAATTGGGTATCATTTTCATTTTGGGCACATCCTGATAATGCCAATGTAAATGTACATAAAATTGCTGTTAAAAATGCAAGTATACGTTTGTTTTTCATATAATAGTTTCAATCCTTTCGATTGGTATAGTGTGTTAAGTTTTAAAAACTACCTGTATAGTTGTTTTAAGGTTAAATAACTATATAGGGTTATAGTGTTTCAGATTCGGCAGTTTTTGAGCATATTATAGTCAGGTTGCCATTTCTGCATCGAATATCATCAAGCATGGATTTTTCTTTTGTGGAATCCTTTAGAATGATATCATAAGTCAGTTCAAACATACTGCCAAGATTAGTTGTTTTTACTTTTACAAGAGATGACTTGTGTGTATATTCATCGAAAATATCGTCGAAAACGCCTGTATAATCAAGTGTTTCAGGGATTGTGATACGCAAGGTTTTTTCATCGGTTTTGTTTTCAGCAAATGGGCTTTTTGTAAGGATAAGGAACACAAGCGCTATTAATGCAAGGAAAATGATAGCGAATGTTATATATCCCATTCCCGACGCTAGACCTATCGCCATTGCAAGAAAGATAATACTTATTTCCTTTGATGTACCTGGTGCGGAACGAAATCTAACAAGGCTGAACGCACCCACAACCGCAACGCCAGCACCTAAGTTTCCGCTGACTAAAATAATAACCATCTGAACGACAGCAGGAAGGATTGCTACCGATATAGCAAAGCTTTTTGAGCATTTTCCCTTTGAACTGTATAGATATATTGCTGATAAAATAAATCCTAAGATTAAGGATGCTGCAGTGCAGATTAATACGCTCGAAATTGAGATGCTTCCTACATCATTGTTTAATAAGCTTGTAAACATGGTTTAATCTCCTTGTTAGTTATAAAATTAATTGATGCCTTACGCAAAATATCGTCAGGACTAATTTCTTCACTGTATATTCTGCCATACTTTGAAAATGACGATGGAAATATTTTTTCGTCACACAATATATCAGAAAGCCATATTGGAATTGCACCAGAGGCTTTAATTTCCATTAGGAATGTATCATCCTCGAGCAGCTTTTTGCCATTGTCCCCATATGACATATTAAGCTTGTTTTCACGGCTGCGAATGTTTGTATCAAATGTTATACGCAAATCTTTCTGTTCCTTGCCAAACATTGCAATACGGTCATATGCTATGAACATTTTAGGCGAAGGTTTATAAAAATTTATGAAATAAGTTATCTCTTTGAATATCTGTTCCGATTGGAAATTATCATCAATAAGTGTTGGTGTCCTGCCATATTTGATAAAATCAACTGCATCCTTATGCTTAAGGCGTATACGCCTTTTATAAACAACACCCTTGTACTTTTTCTTTATTTCAAGAAATACAATGCTGTCGTCAGTCGGCACTCCATAGCTTCTAAGTCTTAATTTTTCTTTGTAAACGGGCTTTTCGATTGATGTGCGGATAAGTTCGAAATCGTCAGTGTCAAAATAAATGTTGCATATTGTATGCTTGCCGTAAGAATCTGTCTGCATATAATCCGCAAGCCTTTTCAAAAGAAGTTCAAATTGCTCTTTATTTAACATATATTTTTTTTCGTATCTTTTAAAAATGTTTTCGTTTGCCATAATAATTACCTCCGTTTTATTGAAATATGATGTAACATCAAAATTATATATTTGGGAATAAGCCAATTACATTGATTTTATATAGTATCCGATAAATTTAATGGATTTAGCGGACGCCATTTATGGTGTCCTTATAATAATTTTATAGTATACTAACTTATGATACATACAGTCCATTTGTTTACTGTAACTATATCATAACTTATCTAGCTGAAATAAGTCTTAAATAAAATAAATGTTTTATTAAGGTTAAATCAATGTAAATTTGGATAAAAGTTTGAGGCAAACTAAAATTCTTTGCGAAATCTAAACAATTTTTATAAAAGCTATTCCTTTTTTTATTGATGTGTGATATAATTATTGTGAATATATTGTTTATTGAATTAAAATTGCACTTGTTCCGACCGAACAGTTCTAGAAAAACGTCTAGAACGAACAGTGAGGGAGAGAAGAAGTGCAAATTTTAAGCGATAAATAATTTAATTGGGGATATGTTGAAGGAAAATTTGAAAGATAAAACTTTCGAATTTAGAGAGGATGGTAATTAGTTTGAGTATTGCAGATAAAATATTTATTGATAACATAAATACTATATTAAATGAAGGTACATGGGATACTGATTTGGATGTTCGTCCGAAATGGGCTGATGGTACACCTGCACATACCGTGAAAAAATTCGGACTTGTCAATCGTTATGATTTGTCAAAGGAATTTCCGATAATGACATTAAGACGTACATTCTGGGTGACTGCTGTTAAGGAGCTTTTATGGATATGGCAGAAAAAATCCAACAATATAAACGAGCTTGATGCGAAAATATGGGATAGCTGGGCTGATGAAACTGGTTCAATTGGTAAGGCTTATGGTTATCAGCTTGGAGTTAAGCATAAATATAGTGAGGGTGAATTTGATCAGGTTGACAGGGTTTTGTTTGACCTTAAAAACAATCCTGCAAGCAGACGAATTATCACAAATATATATAATCATCATGATTTATCGGAGATGGGTCTTTATCCATGCGCATACAGCATGACATTCAACGTGACAGGTAACAAATTAAATGCAATATTAAATCAGCGTTCACAGGATATGCTTGCCGCTAACAACTGGAATATTTGTCAGTATGCAGTGCTGTTACATATGTTTGCGCAGATAAGTGGTTTTGAGGCAGGGGAGCTTGTTCATGTTATTGCGGATGCGCATATTTATGACAGACACGTTCCTATTGTTAGGAATATAATAGAAAAGGAATGCTTTGATGCTCCCAAATTTATTATAGATAAGGACATCACAAACTTCTATGATTTCAAGATAGATTCATTTAAAATGGAAGATTATAAGTATAATACAGATGATGTTAAGTTTGAAGTTGCTGTATAAAGGAATGATAAATATGATAGCTATTGTAAATGTTGATAAAAACTGGGGCATTGGTGATGGCAAGGATTTGCTTTTTCATATACCCGAGGATATGAAATTTTTTCGCAGAAATACATTAAATAAAGTTGTCATAATGGGCAGGAAAACGCTTGAAACTATGCCAAACGGCAAGCCGCTTAAGGACAGAATCAATATTGTACTTACTCGTGACAAGAACTTTTCCATGGAAAATGTTACTGTATGCAATGATGAAAATGAACTTCTCGAAGCCATTAAACAATATGATAAAGATGATGTATATGTTATAGGCGGCGGTGAGATTTATTCACTTTTACTGCCATATTGCGATAAAGCTGTTATAACAAAAACATTAGCTGAAAAGCAAGCGGCGACGGCATTTTTCCCGAATATTGATAACAATACTGAATGGGTACTCACAGAGCAATCAGATGAAAATGATTATGAGGGTATTAAATTCAAGTTTTGTATATATAAACGTACATGAAAATTAAACAGGACAAGAAAGGAAGGCTTTAAAATGGACGACAAATTTGAATTATTAAAACAATGGATTTCCGAGGCTAACAACATAGTTTTTTTTGGCGGAGCAGGTGTTTCAACTGAAAGTGGTATACCTGATTTCAGAAGTGTAGACGGTCTTTATTTAGAAACTTATAAATATCCGCCTGAAACCATTTTGAGCAGGTCTTTCTATGTTGAAAATTTAAGTGACTTCTATGAATTTTACAGAGATAAAATGCTGCACCTTGATGCAAAGCCTAATACTGCTCACTTAGCACTTGCAAAATTAGAGGAGCAGGGGAAATTATCTACGATTGTAACTCAGAATATTGACGGACTTCATTATATGGCAGGCAACCGCAATGTATATGAAATTCATGGCTCTGTTCATCGTAATTATTGCCTGCGATGCGGTAAAAATCATACTGCTGAATATGTTAATAGTATTGATGGTCCTCCCCCATGTATTGACTGCGGCGGACTAGTTAAGCCTGACGTTGTGCTTTATGAAGAAAGCTTGAGCAAGGATTTGATGGCTCGCTCTAAAGCTGCTATTGCTGATGCTGACTTGCTTATAATCGGAGGCACATCTCTTTCTGTTTATCCAGCTAATAACATGGTTGACTATTATAATGGGCACAGACTTGTGCTTATAAATAAAGACCCTACTCACTTGGATGCTCGTGCTGATTTGCTTATTCAGGATAGTATTGGCAAGGCACTTTCTGTTGTGTTTGAATTGTATCCATGATGTTTAATGGGTGCACATAACGCTGTGGCGCAGCACCCATACATAAGTTTTATAAAATAATTAGGAGATATATAATAATGAATTTACCTGAATTTTATGTTGATGATGTGATTAAAACTGCTCTATCTGAGGATATTAATTACATAGATTTAGCATCCGATTATCTGCTTGAGGATGACAGTATATCAGAAGCTAACTTTGTTGCAAAGGCAGAGGGAATACTTTGCGGTATTGATGTTGCTTTGCGTGTGTTTACACTTGTTGACAAGGACATTACCTTTGATATTAAAATAAAAGACGGCGAAAAGGTTAACTTAGGTGACATAATTGCAACTGTTAAGGGTAAAACAAAATCTATACTGAAAGCTGAACGTACTTCGCTAAATCTTTTACAGCATATGTCAGGTATAGCTTCCGAAACCGCTAAGTATGTTAGTGCTTGTGATGGTACAAACTGCCATGTTTGCGATACAAGAAAAACTATGCCTGGAATAAGAGCTTTGCAGAAGTATGCTGTTGTTACTGGTGGTGGTAAAAATCATCGTTTCAATCTTTCTGATGCTGCTATGCTAAAGGATAATCATATTGATGCTTATGGCGGCATTACTGCTGCTGTTGATGCTTTGAGAAATAAAATCGGTCATATGGTTAAGGTTGAGGTTGAAGTTCGTAACTATGAGGAGCTTTGGGAAGCCTTGAATACTAAGTGTGACGTTATTATGCTTGATAATATGACAATTGAGCAGATGGCTGAATGTGTTAAAATTGCAGGCGGACGTGCTGTCTTAGAAGCATCAGGCAACATTACACTTGACAATGCTGCTGAAATTGCAAAAACAGGTGTTAATATGTTTTCTGTTGGCGCACTTACACATTCTGTTAGGGCGTTTGATATTTCGCTTAAAATTAATAAATAACTGGAGATGCTATTTTGACTATTTGCTATGCTGTTAAGGACAATCTATACCTTAACATTACAAATAAATGTCCGTGTGCATGCACATTTTGTATACGTCAAAATGCTGATGGTGCTTATGGTTCGGACTCTTTATGGCTCGAACATGAGCCAACTCGTGATGAAATTATTGCTGACATTGATAAGTTTTTGGGTGCGGAAAATTCATATGGCGAGGTTGTTTTCTGTGGATATGGAGAGCCTATGGAACGTGTCACTGATGTTGCATATATCAGTAAGTATATAAAAGGAAAATATGGTGTTAAAATAAGGCTTAATACAAACGGTCTTGGTGATAAAATTCATGGCATTGACACCGCACGTCTGCTCGATGGCGTTGTTGATATAGTTTCAATTTCGCTTAATTCAGGCACAAAGGATGGTTACAATGCTGTCACACGTCCAAAATGGGATGATGCCTTTGATGCCATGCTTAAATTTGCTGTGGATTGCAAAAAATATGTGCCAAAGGTTATGTTTACTGTGGTTGATGTTATTTCAAAGGATGATATTGATAAATGCAAAGTGATATCCGAAAGACTTGATATTCCTTTGCGTGTTCGTACATATGATACATAAATATAAAAAATAATAATGTAGGGAGCGATGCCAATGCTGCGGCACCATCGCTCCGTGGCAAATGTTGTCTGTGTCGGGACGATGTGGGCATGGTCCCCGACAATAAATAATTGGAGGATTTGTAATGGGTAATTCATCTGCAAAATATATTGATTATAAGGGTATACAAGCTGTTGAGCTTGAATTTGATGGCTATTATGCTATCGTTGCACATACCATAGGCTCGAATGTACTTAGATTTCGTGACAACTCTAAGGGTATGGAAATTTTCCGTTATTCAAATGAGGTTTCTATCGGTGAGATTATGAATGCTCCTGAAATATGGGGACTTCCAACACTTTATTTTGGCAACCGTATGGATAATGGAATTGTGAGAACTTCTGATGCGACATACCGTTTTCCTGTTAATGAGGACAGGTTTAAAAATCATCTTCATGGATTTATTCAAAAGCGTGCACATAAGGTTAAGGAAATGGGTGCAGATGCTAACCGTGCTTTTGTTACTACCACTTTTACATTTGATGAAACTGATTATTTCTATAACTGTTTCCCAATAAAATTTACACTTGAGATTACTATTGAGTTATCAAAGGACGGGCTTAAGCATACAATTTCTATGACAAATAAGTCAAAGAAAATGATGCCAATTACTGTTTGTACTCATACTACTATAAATGCTCCGTTCGTTGACGGCGGATTACAGGAAAATATCCGTTTGCAAGTACCTTGTGAAGAAAAAATTGTATTTAACAAGAAAAGATGGCTCCCTACTGGCAAGACTGCAAAGCTTAACGATTGGGACATGGAATATAAAAATGGCACAAAATGCCCTGTTTTGCAGGATATTTGCAATGATATGTATAGGGGCGGCACAATACAGCTTGATGGTGAGGATTTCCGTGGCTGTGTTATGACTGATATGGCAAGCGGCAAGAAGATTTGCTATGAGGTTGATGACAAGTATAAGTTCTGGATTGTTTGGAATCATAATGGCTTTATGAATTATTTCTGCCCAGAGCCAATGACTGCTCAGGTTAATGCTGCGAACCTTGATATGCCTAGAGAAACAAGCGGTTACGAAGAACTTGCACCAAAGCAGACTTATACAGCTACACAGAGATTTTTTACAAAGTAATTATTATATATTTTAACGAAAGGTATGGCGTTTATAAGTATGGATAATAATGCTTTTACACTTATTGACCCTAAGGAGTCGCTTGAAATATGGGGAAGAATTTATAGTGAGCTGGACTTTCATCCAAATATGAAAGAATCGCCGCTTACTATAAAAGGACGTAATTATGCTTATGATATTTCCGATTTGACAGAGGAAAATATTCAGATGCTTAATGAATATCTCCCTGAAATTTTTGCTAAGTGTGTGGGGACATCTGAATATATGATTGCGATGGATACACAAAAAAACGAGTTTTATTATAATCCTCGTATTACACTTGATAAGAAAATTTTGCTTGTTAATGATAATGTCAAAGGTGCTCATAATGTGTATTTCCCTGACTTTTATCCTGACAGCGGTGACTACTGCTTTTTCGTTGACAAGGATTTGAAATGGGGATATGTTGGTCATCCATGGCTGCAAAAAATATGGGTTTTTGGCTCAAGCTTGCTTTATGAGATTGATAAGGTTAAAAATGAGATTGGGTTTACTAAGTATAAGAAAAAGCGCATGACGCTTTGGGAATTGTTAAGATAGTATTTTGTTTCAATTATAGTGCGTTAAGTTTAAAATGCTGCGCATTTTAAAGCAGTAGCTTCGCTCCTGCTCTCGCACTACGTGCGAAAAACTACCTAGATAGTCGTTTAAACAGCTCCGCTGTTGCACACGAATGTGTGCTAACTTCAAAACAAAGTTTTGTTTTGAAGTTGAACTACTATATAAATTATCATAGGGCAGACATTATGTCTGCCCCATGAGTTTTTATGTATAATGTTAGATATCTTTGAATAATGGTTTTTCTGGTGGTAATATCATTTCCAGTGCAAGCTTTGCGCCTAACCTGAAACCTTGAGAAAAACATTCGTATTCAATAATGCTCCCTGAAATTTGACTGGATTTTATGTAGCTTTCAAAGATTTCATACCATTCAGTAAAGCGTTCATTCTTTAGAAAATTCCTCAGCTTTTCCTCATAATCGGTTAGGTTATCTATTTGTCTTGCATATTCAGATGAACTGTCATATGTTCTATCATATGGCGAAATATTTCCATAATAGAGTTCTTTTATTATGCTTGTCATCATAAAACCTCCGTTTAATACTTTCATATATCAATTATATCTCATTTGAGATATAATGTCAATGCTTTTTGAAACTTATATTTCAAATGAGATATATTTATAGAGGTGCATAAATGTTCAGTAAAAAACTTGTCGAAATTTTACAAATCAAAAATATATCAGCTTATTATTTAGCAAAAAATACAGGTATATCTCAAGGGCTCATGTCCGATTATAAAAATGGTATTAAAATGCCTAATATACAGAATTTAACTAAGATTGCAGATTGTCTTGACTGTTCCGTTGATTATTTGCTGGGAAGAACTGATGATATATCACTTGATGAACATGGTGAATTTATAAATCTTTTTGACAGGCTTTCCAAAAAAGATAAAGATATAATAATAAATGAAATTAAGAAGCTTATTCAAATAAATAATAATGAATAATATCGTAAAAAGTCGATATGAATATTTTATAAAGGTTGGCGTTATATGGACAAGCTTTTTGTCTTGAAAAAATATTTCGGACACACGGAATTTCGCAATGGGCAGGATGAAATGACAGAATGCATTTTAAGCGGCAGAGATGCTCTTGGTATCATGCCGACAGGGGCTGGAAAATCAATATGCTATCAGCTGCCGGCATTAATGATGGATGGCGTTACAATCGTTATTTCACCGCTTATTTCATTGATGAAGGATCAGGTTTCTGCGCTTGTTCAGCTTGGTATCCCTGCGGCATTTATCAACAGCTCACAGTCTGCATATGAGAATAGATGTATACTCGACCAGACTGCGAATGGAGATATAAAGCTTTTATACATAGCTCCTGAACGACTTGAGTCGGATTGGTTTATATCGCTTGCAATGCAGATTAAAATTGCTATGATAACTGTTGATGAGGCTCATTGTATTTCACAGTGGGGTCAGGATTTTCGTCCGTCATACCTTAAAATTATCGAGTGTATTGAGAAATTGCCATCACGTCCTATCGTGAGTGCATTCACTGCAACTGCTACGGCACAGGTGCGTGATGATATTGCTAAAATGCTTAAGCTTGAAAATCCACATATTATCACCACTGGATTTGACCGTCAGAATTTGTATTTTGAGGTGCAAAAACCTGATGATAAATTTTCAGCACTTTTAAAAATTCTTGCGAGATACAAGGAAAAGAGCTGTATTGTTTATTGCAGTACCCGAAAAAATGTTGAGGAAGTCACTGAAAGGCTTTGCGAAAGAGGCTTTTTAGCGGAAAGCTATCATGCAGGAATGTCCGATGCCGACCGTAATAAAAATCAGGACGACTTTATTTTTGACAGGATTAATATAATCGTTGCGACCAATGCTTTTGGTATGGGAATTGATAAATCAGACGTTGCGCTTGTTGTGCATTATAATATGCCGAAAAATATTGAGGGGTATTATCAGGAAGCTGGACGTGCTGGACGTGACGGAAGTAACGCTGAATGCATACTTCTTTACAGCGGCAAGGACTATCAGATTAACAAGTTTTTAATTGAGAAAAGCCGTGAGGAAAATGAAGAGCTTGACGAAAGACTTGCGGATGAAATAAAAAAACGTGACATGGAACGCTTACAGCAAATGACTTATTATTCAACAACTGCATCATGTCTGCGTGAGTTTATACTCCGATATTTTGGCGAAAAAGCACCGCATTATTGTGGGAACTGTTCATCATGCAACAGCGATTTTGAAGATATTGATGTTACTGTCGATGCGCAGAAAATTATATGCTGTGTTATTCGTGCCAAAAATGCAGGACGCACTTTCGGACAGGTTATGATTACTGATATTTTGCATGGAAGTAAGAATGAAAAGGTGCTTAACTCGCATATGGATAAGCTTTCAACATATGGTGTTATGGCTGATAAATCCACAAAACATATACGATATGTGATGGACTATCTTGTTAGAAATGAGTATCTTTCTCTTGACGGTGACGAATATCCAGTGCTGAATGTGACACCAAATGCTGCGGATTTTCTTAAAAATAACCGCACTTTATTTATAAAATTACCAAAGGAAACTGTTAAGGAAACTAAGGCTGATATCAAGCTTTATCCTGTTGATGAAAGTCTGTTTGGCGAGTTAAAACGCCTGCGAGCTAAGATTGCAAGCACAATTAGTGTGCCTGCCTATATTATTTTTGCCGATTCAAGTCTGCGTGATATGTGTGCAAAGCTACCCAAAAATCGTGACGAATTTTTGAATGTATCCGGTGTTGGTGAGGCTAAGGCTGATAAATATGGTGAGAGATTCACTGAGGCAATTGCAGCATACCTTGAAAAAAATAATACCGTTACAAACTAATGTATTAACCTTTTTATGCGATTTGACACGTATTGTTTATATATTTTTTTATCTAAATATGAAAATTTATGTAATGTGTACAAAAAAGATAATAACATTTATAAAGTTTTTTTTGCTAAACCTCTTTACAAATTGTACGTTATCGGTTATAATTTACTTTATGTAGATTGTAATTAAATTGACATCGTTTTGTAATGAGGTAATGAATGAAGAAATTTGTATTAGCTGTTCTTTTTTTATTAACATCTTGCTGTCCCATAACGGTTGCGGTATATAATTTGGTTACTGCTGACAGTATAACCTTTGGCAATGTATTTTGTGTTATTGCTGAAGTTATTATCGGGCTTTCTGTTGCTGTATATTTATTTATAAGAGCAGGAGCATATTATAACATAATTGCTTATAAGCTAAAGCATTTTAAATGGGGATTTGATTTGTTTTGGGTTGCGTATCTAGTTTTGATGCACAGCTTTGAGATGGTTATGATTTTGCGTGGAGAAAATTCATATGTATTATATACTTCTATATTAGGATTTTTAAGTATAGGCGCTTTATTATCTTCGTATGGTGTGTATTTTAACGAAAAGTATATTTATGTTGGGAAATTTGGAAAACTGATTTGTGTTGATGATATCACTCAGTTTGATATTGTTAAGGAAGATAAACATTCGGCGATGGCTGTTAAGATTACAACATCATCAGATGAAAATTATGAATTTTATTTGCATAGTAATGTCGAGGGTGAGTTTACAGCAACTTTTAAAAATCCCCCAAATAATCTTTTGGGATGAAATAAATAGGAGGTGACATGATGAATTCGGACTTTCCAAGAATTATCACGTTGTTAAGGAAAGAACGTGGCATCAGTCAGAAACACGCAGCGGAGCAACTGGGGATTTCTCAGGCACTGCTTTCACATTATGAGAAGGGGATTCGTGAATGCGGTCTTGACTTCCTTGTAAAAACTGCCGATTACTATAATGTATCATGTGATTATCTATTAGGTCGTTCACCAGAGCCTGAGGGCAAGACTATTTCCTATGAGGATATTCCGGAGCATGACCCTAATAAAAAGGAAAAGACCAATACAGGCGGCATTATTGCAGCATTTAACAAAAAGCTTATTATTAATGCTACAAATGTGCTTTATTCACTTGCACAAAAAACAGGCAGTGAAACCCTTACAAAAGAAATGTCAAGTTTTTTAATGCTTGCTATCTATAAGATGTTCCGTGTTATTTATTCTGCTAACGAAAAGAATGATCCGAGATTTTTTACAGTTAATGAAATTGCTGCACAAGGACTTTCTTCAGCGGCAATGCTTTCTGCCGAAACGAATGCATTAGCGGCTGCAAAGGGTGTTCATATGAACGGCGGAGATGTTGTCAAGGAATCTGATGAAACTATCATTACAACTTCCTCACTTTCCGAGGAACACGCAAGCCTTGCTTCGTCACTTCTTAATATTATCAAAAACAGTGAGGCTCGTATTCAAACGATGCTCCCACCTGAAAAAGAAAAATAAAATTTTAATGCAGACAGTATTTATGCTGTCTGCATTTTATTGTTTTGTTTAACATGAAAAAGACTGCTGTACGAGTTTTAATCTCGAGCAGCAGTCCTAATGTATTCATATTAAATTTAGCTTGCAAGTGAATATGTATCACTGATAATATCAACTACAACGTCAGATGCATTTACAGGAAGAACTGCGTTATCTGCAAGCAGATACAAAATTCTCTGTGCAAGTGCCTCGTTTGTTGTAATATCGTTGATTGTTACCTTTTCAGCTGATTCAAATAATGTACAGCTTATTTCAAGACCAAAATGACCGTCTGTTTCAGTTAAACGATAATTTAAACGTCCTGATGCAATTGATATTTCTAATAATTTAGTCATAATAATACTCCTTCTACCGCTTATGCGGCATCACAAATATCCGGAAAAAATCAGAAACATTACACACATTGGCAGTTTTCGAAAATTAACTTTTTTCCGATATAATTTTCATTACCGTTTATACTACGGCACGATAGCAAGCATAGCTTGCAATGTCACTTATGCGACACGTGCTTTCGTCATACGATCCACTTTCGTGTTTTGCACGAAAATATGAAGCATAGCTTCATTCATCACAAAATTTGGATTTTGAGATGGTGGGCAGTATATCAGCACTTAAACGATTCTTCTTGTAGTCTGTGGTTTACATACGTCACTTTTGTTTCATACAGTTTGTGAATCAAGCCCCCGTTCAGCGAATAATCTAACAGACAAAAAAGCTGTAATTATGCCCAGCCATAAGCATACCGCAAATTGCAGACTTAGGTTACTGTATCCCCAAGTATTATCCTCATCAGCTTTCTTCATATCCGTTAAGTATGTTCATATGATATCACTCCATTTGATATATTACAAGGCTTTTTCCAACCTTTTAGCGATAACTTTACCTTTTTTGACACTTTGCACAATTCTTACTTGAATATTATATATATTGTATCTCCTATGTTAAGATAATATTAAGATGTACACATAATATATTACGCTCTGTATTCCAATTAATACCATAAGAAAACAGTTGCAATTATACTCAAAATGAGTTATAATGAGGAATGTAAAGACTTTGCTAAGATTTTTAGCGTATTGTTTTAATTTGTTCTAGTTTGAGTTATACTAGTTGTATATATAAAAAAATACTTAATTTGTTAACATGATTTACGATTAAATATGTTATAATTTACCTATAAAAATTGATTTGTTTAAAATAAAGGATGTACATAAATGAAATTTAATAAAAAAAGTGCTTATGTTTTTGGAGCATTGGCAATACTAATGATGTCGTTGTGTTCATGTAAGGATATAGACGAAACGGTTCCTGTTGATTTGTCAATGGATGTAATTAATATTGTTACAGTGCAGCCACCTGACCTGATAACTGATGATGATACTCAAAAAGAAGATTTGACAAAAATAACCGATGTTGAAAATAATAGTGAAACACAAGCTTTAACCGTTAGTATAGATGAAGAAAGTGACATCGTTCAGGCGATAACACTTAGTACATATGAGGTTTCAATTGGTGTCGGTCAAAGTAAAATGCCAATGGTTACTATGCTGCCTGCAAATGCCGCTGATAAAAGCGAATTTTGGGTATCCTCCGATGAAAATGTTGCCACTGTTGATTCAAAAGGAAATATTACTGCTGTTGGTGTTGGTGAATGTATTGTAAAAGTAACGTCAGGTGCTAACATGGAAGTTTTTGCAGATGTAAAGGTTTATGTGACTTCACAGGATGTTCAAACAAGCGGGAATGCGGATAATAATTCTGATGCCGAGATTACATATATTCAGGGAATATTGGTAGTAAACAAGACTTATGCACTGCCGTCCGATTATGCTCCTGGGGTTAGTGAGAAAGCAGCAAATGCTTATGACAAAATGCAGGATGCAGCAAATGCTGAAGGGTTAAATATTTACATAGCATCGGGATATCGCTCATATGATTATCAGGATGGGTTATATAACCGTTATGTTCAAAATTCAGGAAAAGAACAAGCAGATAGATTTTCTGCTAGAGCAGGGCATTCCGAACATCAGACGGGTCTTGCATTTGATTTAAATTCGATTGATGATTCTTTTAAGGATACTGCTGAGGGAAAATGGGTTGCTGCTCATTGCCATGAGTATGGTTTTATTATAAGATACCCTGAGGGCAAGGAAAGTATTACAGGATATATGTATGAGCCTTGGCATATTAGATATTTGGGTGTTGATACTGCGACTGCTGTTTATGAAAGCGGTCTGACACTGGAAGAATATTTAGGAATTACATCTGCATACAACGATTAGTGGTGTCTTAGTTTTACAAAATTTTATACGGCAGTGAGGTGCATAATTTGTATTCATACGATGAATATATCGGTTTGATTGAGGGTATAAAAAAGATTTATTTTAAATACAGGGATTCATATGAAAATCTTTACGTCAATATAAATGCTGAAATAAAAAATAAGCTTCAAATCAGGAGCAGAAAATCTATACATAATATCGACTCATGCCCACGCCCAAACCTTGCATCGCTAGTTAAGGAATTTGAGTTTTCTGATGAGGGATATTGGGTTGGGAAAAAGCAGAATTCATATACTTGTTATCTAAATAAGCAGGGCAGAGTTATTATGACAACTGTTGGTATAACACAATTTGTCGAGCTTTGTGTGAATGAAGATGATGGTGTTTATCTGCTTGGCTATGAGCACACTGAATATGGATATAAAATACGAAGTATCGGACGTGCCGATTATGAAAATAATAATATTATAAAAAGCTTTACTGTCATGGAGATTACAGATGAGTCGCTAAAGGGTATGAATTTTGTACTTACTACCGAGGAGTATGGCTATGATGACAAAAATCTTTTGAATATTATTTTGTACAGATATAATTCTGCCGATGAAATAACTGTTTTTGATAAATCTGCACCAGTTAAACAGCTTTGGTATAATGAAACAGCATCAGGTGATATTTATGCTAACCCAAGCATTTTTGTCCGCAAGTTTATTTATGAGGATGGGGTGCTGAAACGTGCAACTTCAAGGGATATGTATAATAATAAATCAAAGGTATTTATTCATAAAATAATTTAGCATTTAAGGACTTTTTGGCTAAAATTTCATTAAAATGGATAAATATATTCTATATTTTATGAAATTTAATTATTACAAGATGTTTACAGTTTAACATCGAATAGGTTACATAAAACGAGAAATCCTTATAAAATCAAGGTTTTCTCGCTTTTTTTTGGAATAATCCAATAATCAATATTTATTGACATTTTTGCTTTTTCAGTGTATAATTTTTAGTGTATCATTATGATGCTGTCGCTATGGTTATTTATTGCCTGACATTATCTTATATAAGTTTTATAATGTGTGAGGTTGTACTTCATTTTTTTCAGGCGATTATATAAAATGATATAACCATATGTATTTTATGAAATGACATCGAATGATTCAAATATGATTGTGTTTTTGAAAGGAAGAACGTACTATGGATTCTGACGGGTTAGCCGGGAGTTTGATTATTCTTGCGGTTATACTTCTAAAAGGCTTTTTTACAGCTTGTGAAACTGCTATCACTGAAATGAATGATTCAAAGGTTAAAAGCTTTGAAAACGAAAGCGGAAATAAAAAGCGACTATATCAAATTTTGCAAAAGCCTACACGGCTTATTACTGCTTTTTCTCTTAACAGAATTTTTACTGCTGTTATTATTGCCTATTTGTCACTGTTCTATTTTCTGAGTCCGTTGTCCAATTTACTTGATGACGTTTTGAAATTAAAGCCTTATAAAAATGATATTATTCTTGTTGATGGTACTTCACTGCTGTCACTTTTATTAGCTTTGATTATCATAATGCTGTTATCAGTTCTTTCTATGACAATCTTCAGTGACGGTTTACCAAAGCGTATGATTAATCAGAAAAACTGTGAGGCGTTTGCATTATTTTCTTCGACTATGGTTAAGTATCTGATTATAATTCATACACCGTTTATTGCATTTTCCTCATTTATTGTCAATCTGCTTGCGAAAATTTTTGGTTTTAGCCATGACACAGCAGCAGATGCTGTTACCGAAGAAGAAATTATGATGATGGTTGATGCAGGTAATGAAAACGGTGTTATTGAAACATCACAGCGTGAAATGATCAGCAATATTTTCGAGTTTGATGATTTGGATGCCTCCGACGTTATGACACATCGTACTGATATTATTGCTGTCAGTGAAAATGCCGGTATTCCTGAGGTTGTCAATGCCTCTATCGAGAGTGGATTTTCAAGAATTCCTATCTACAAAGACACAGTGGACCATATTATCGGAATAATTTGTGTTAAAGATTTGCTTTGCCTTGTTGGCTCTGATGCTGCTGCACAGGCATCACTAAAGAATTTTGTTCGTGAGGTTATTTATTTACCTGAAACATTGTCCTGTGGTGAAGTTTTCAAGCGTCTGACTGCACAAAAGCTCCAGCTTGCCGTTGTTATTGATGAGTATGGCGGTACTGCTGGTATTGCCACAATGGAAGATATTGTTGAATCAATTGTCGGTAATATTCAAGATGAATATGATGACGATGAAGAAGAATTCATTAAGATTTCGGATGATACTTTTATTATAAGCGGTACATCTGAGCCCGAGGGAATTCTAGAGCAGCTTAATATTATTCTGCCGGATGATAATGGTTTTGATACAATGAGCGGATTTATTGTAAGTCTGCTTGGCAGAATTCCTGAAGAAAATGAAAATCCTGCCGTCACTTATGAGAATGTGAAGTTTACTGTTCTTATTACAGAGGATATGTGCATTACCAAAATTAAAGCAGAAATAATTAATTCTAATAAATCAAAGGAGATTGAAGAAAATGAAGAGGAAAATTAGTTTTATTTTAGCACTTTCCCTTGCGCTTACACTTTTTACCGGATGTAACTCAGCTAATATTAATGATGACATAATAACTGCTGAACCGATTGTTTCCAGCGAGTATTTTACTGAGGATGAAATCATTGATGTTCAGACGGACTTGGCTGAAACTTCTGCACAGACAGA
This sequence comes from Oscillospiraceae bacterium, assembly GCA_031550725.1. GTDB lineage: Bacteria > Bacillota > Clostridia > Oscillospirales > Ruminococcaceae > UBA946. The sequence continues at coordinate 37,731 of JAVBOH010000007.1, read as the reverse complement.
AATATTTGATGAAGTAACTGCTGAAACTGAAGTTCTTACAAACGGTGTTGCTGAAACGGAAATTTTCACAGAAGAAGTTACTGAAAAAATTGCTCCTTCAGTTAATATTGATAACATCAATGCTACATTGAAGTGGAAAGAAACTAAGATTAAGGAAACTTATGTTGTAAATCAGGCTTGTTATTCAAGAAAGTATCCTATCGTTGGCTCTGCAACTGTAAACAAGTATAAGAAGGGCACAAAGGTTAACACTATTGCTGCTACTGACACAGGCTACTACAAGCTTGCTGATGGTGAATTTATTCACTCCGATTATTTAACAGAGGTTACCGCAGGTACTACTGCTAAGACTACTACTGCTGCTGCAACTTCTAAATCAACTAAGACAACAACTACTGCTAAAACTACTGCCGATGATAACGATACAGCTGCTGGCAGCAAGGTTAAAGGCGTTATTAAAACAACTTACAATGTTGATTATACAACCAGATATGCATACAAAACATTGAACGCTAGTGAGAAGAAGTTCTATGGCAATCTTGTTAATGCTATCTCAAACCTAAAGAGTACTTGTTCTGTTCCTGATGATTTGCTTACAAATGACATGATTAAGGTTTATACTCTTGTTTTGACACAGGAGCCACAACTTTTCTGGATGTCATCTAAGTTTACTCCTGGTTATGGCACTTGTCGTCTTGAATACCTCATGACTGATGTTAAGACAATTCAGGCTGCTCAGAATAAAATCGATGCTCAGGCTGCAAAGGTTATGGCAAAGGTTGACGCTGCAAGCGGTACATACAACAAGATTAAGGTTATTCATGACTTTATTGTATTTGCAAGTGAATTTGAAATGACAGGTGACGGCTTCGGAAGCTGTATCTATAATACAATGCTTGGCAAGGGCGGCACTCAGTGTAATGGTTATGCCAAAACATTCCAGTATCTTGCAGACCTTGCAGGTCTTGACAGCGTAGTTCTTACAGGCGTTAGCCCACAGGGCAACTCTCATGCATGGAATAAGGTTTACTGTGAAGATGGTTACTATAATGTTGACTGTACATGGGATGACCCTATCAACAGCCATGACAGCAATTATATCAGATACGTATTCTTTATGGTTCCTGACTCATGGATTAAGGATTCTCACTTACAGCCATGTACTATCACTCGCAGCAACGGTACTATTGTAGACCTATACACAAGTCCAAAGGCAACAAAGACTACTTACAATTACTTTAATGTAACCAGCAAAACATACTCCAGTCTAAGTGCTGCTGAAAAGGCTCTTTATGCTGAATTTGATGCTGCTATCAAGGCTGGCAAGAATACTGCTTATGTAAGAGTTTCCGATAAGACTATTTATGATAAGCTTATGTCAGACACATACGGCAAGACTTTCCAGAAGTACTGCAAGGAAAAGGGTGTTAAGAGTGTTGCAAGACAGAAAACAAATATGGCAGGAACACTCGTTGTACAGTATGATATTTTCTATAAATAATTAACATAAATTATACGGGCGGAGAAATCCTTCGCCCGTATAATATATGAAAATACAAGCGTTTTAAAATTAAACAACTATATCATGATGAAATGTGTCATGTTTATATTTTGATTTTAGAGAAAAGAAAGGATTTACCGGATTATGTTTTTAAAAAGCAAAAAGAAAATTTCTATAATTCTAGCATTTTGTTTGTCATTATCTATGTTTGCTACTGCTTGTAACAACAAACCTGATGGTGATGATGAAATTATTACAAATATTATTACTCAGGCTGAGGATTTACAGGGTGAAGGAGATTTAACAACAGATACGGCACCTCAGAATTCACAAGGTGGCACACAGTCTGAAACGGTTATAACTATTACTGATGCTGAAGGTAATCAGGTAACTGACGGTAATGGTGCTGCTATAACTGCTGTTATTACTACTCCGAAAGCAGGAAATCAGACAAAGGGCGAAACAATTGCAACTGAAACAATGTCACCTGAAGCATCAAAGGCAGTTCAGGATGCACTCACACAAAAGGTAACTGAGGCTACAACAGTTGTTAAAAAATCTCAGATTGCAAATGGCGATAAGTATGCCTATAATACTTTGACAGATGACGAAAAAGCTCTTTATGATGCTATCGTTTACTGCACAGAAACTATGCGTTACAGACTAAATGCTGACACTGTTGATAAGAAAACATGGAGTAAGATTTTGGGTCTTGTTTATTTCCAAGAACCACAGCTTTTCTGGCTTGATAGTTCAATTCTGGTTGGTAAGCTTTATTTCCTTGAATATGATGCAGATAAAATTGCTAAAATGCAAAAGGAAATCGATACTACTGTTGCTAAAATCATGAAGGATGCTAATGCAAAATCATCTACATTTGATAAGCTTAATGTTTTCCATGACTATCTCGTTAAAAACTCTAACTTCCAGCTTTCCGATTCAAACGGAACTTATAATTCATCAATTTATTCCGCACTTTCAGGCAAGAGCGGCAATGTTCAGTGTGCAGGCTATGCAAAATCAATGAAGTATCTTTGTGATCAGGCTGGTATTAACTGTATGGTTGTTACAGGCACAAACAAGGATGGCGTTACTCATGCATGGAACATCATTGATGTTGACGGTGCTTGGTACAACATGGACGTTACTTGGGATGACCCAATTCTTCCAACTCCTGATGCAAAATACATTAGAAATACTTTCTTCCTTGTTCCTGACAAGTGGATAAAGGATATTTCTCACTTCAATATTAATGTAAGAGATTTTGCATTCGGCACAGTTAAGTATTTCACACCTCCATCCTGTACAGAAACCTCACAGAATTATTTCATTAAGAAAAACATGGTTTACAGCGATGCTGCATCTGCTGAGGCTGCTATAAAAGCACAGATTGATACTGCTGTTGCAAATGGTGGCAGGGTTATTGAAGTTCGTTGTGAAAACAAAGAAGTCTATAATGCTGTTTGTAAAAAGCTTAAGGATTACCAGACTTATGCTCGTGAAAAGAACAGCAAGATTAAGGGACTTTCCGATATGTGCACTGAGTCCATGTATATAATCCAGCTTGATATACAGTTTAATTCTTAATTTAATGACTTTTTAGTACGCATTAATTTATTAAGTTTATATTTCGAGTTTTCTACCTTTTGAAAAGGCAAGGGCATAAAATATGTTGAATTTTAAATCCACTACACATAATAGAATATCTGCAGCGGCAAGAGCAATGGCTCTTGCTGCTGTTATCTCTTTATTTTCAGGCTGCACTCAGATTAATGAGGATATTCTTCCAGAGGCTGACGAGGGTGCGGCAATTATAATTATCACCTCAAGCGGTGACTTTAACAACGACAATAACGATACTTTTGACAATTCACAAAATTCTGATGATGCCATGAATTCTGACAATATCACAAATTTTAGCCATGTCAAAAATTTTGACTACGTCAAAAGTTCTTTAACCGATATAGAACGTGAGGCTTATGATGCCATTGTTAATGGTGTTATTTCATATGAGCCGTATGTTAAGCTGCCTGCAGTTATGACAGCAGAGCAGATTTCAAAGCTTTTTAACCTAGTTTATTCGCAGGAAAGCAAAATTTTCTGGCTTAGTAATATTTTTCATAATACTTCCGAACCAAGCGACACTATTAACCTAAATTACAGATATTCTAAAGAAAAGTCTGATACAATGAGAGGTGAGCTTGAACTTGCTGTCGGCACTATTTTAGGTGAACTGCCAAGCAGCTGCACTGCATATCAGGCCGTTAAGTATTTCCATGACACTATTGTTACTGGCTGTACATTTTCAAAGGATTATGAACACGTCAATTCGGCATATGGTGCGTTAGTTGACGGTCATTCACAATGTGAGGGATATGCATTTGCGATGTCACTTCTTTGTGACCGTTCTGGTATTGAAAATGTTGTCGTGACAGGAACAAATTCTTTGGGCGCTACTCATGCATGGAATAAAGTCAACATTGACGGTGAATGGTATAACATTGACTGCACATGGGATGACCCTATTATTAAGTATGAAAATCCGCTGTTTTTAAAGCATGACTATTTGCTTTTGTGTGATAAAGATATTTTAGATATTACACATTTTCAGAATACTGATTATTTTATACCGCCAGTATGTTCATCGGAAAAAGCAAACTATTTTATTATGGAAAACCTTGCTTTTTACAACACTGATGATGGTATAAACAGCTTGCGTGAACAGATGAAGAAACAGGCTCTTGCAGGAAAGCGTGAAATTGAAGTTCGGTTTATGTCCTATGACATTTATCAGACTGCAATGCAAAGGCTTTTTGATGAAAATGAAATCCGTACTATCATTAATGATATCAATGGAAAAAATGGTTCTGGCATTAAATCGGCATATAAATATAACAACGATGACCTTTTTATCATACATCTTTCCTTGATTTATGAAAAGGATAATTGATTAGACCCGTTTGAGAACTTGACACGAGCGTAGCTCCGTTAAAAACCCTAAAGGGTTTTTAACTTAACGCACTATAACAAAATTATGCAGATAAATCTGCAATAACAAAGCTGGTGATTGTGTGAGAAAACTTACTATAAAAATTTTATCTTTTAGTACTCTGTTTGCAATGGCGATGTCGCTTGCTGCCTGCGGACAAAATAATTCTGCCGATTGGGAGGATACACTGCCGTCAGCATCCACACGAAAGAACACTGATACTGTTCAGGTTATTACTGTGGACACCAATCCGCCTATTTCACTTGATGAGTCTGCATTAGAAGCGGTTACCACTATAACAACAACTACACCTAGATTAGCGACAACTACAAGTAGTGATGATGACGATGATGTAAGTGACATTTCAAGAGTGTCTGTCGTGCCGTCTGTACCTTTCACCAATTATACGATAACAACAGCATCCTCTGTGCCTGTATTTCCAAGCGATGATTTAAGTACAAGCTCAAATTCAAATACTACACTAAGCGAATCAACTTCTGTCAGCATAACAGAGGATAGTATTCTCACAAAAAGTAATAACACCGGCAGTGATTATAATCTGGACCGTCCATATAGCTATAACTATCTTAATGCAACGCAAAAATATGTTTATGATTCGCTTATCAATGCTATGGTGAATTACAAAACCGATTTGACTATTCCTGCTGCTGTTAATGTGTCGGATAAGGATTATAAGGCTGTTTATCAGCTGCTTTATAATGATGAAGTACCAATATATTATATTGGTACACTGATTAATTATAAAGTAACATCGGGACGTAAGGATATTGTTATACAGTATAAATATTCACGGGAAGAAGTTAACAGAATGCAGCGTGAAATTGATCATAACGCTGATTTAATTCTTGCGAAAATCACCGATGATATGACTGAATATGATATTGTAAAGCTGTTTTTCGATGAAATTGCATCTACCTGCACATATGATGCTAAAAATGCAAATTGCAGTGATATTTATGGCTGTCTTGTTGATAAGTCTGCAATATGCGGTGGTTTTTCAAAAGCATTTTCATATCTTTGCACTAAGGCGGGAATTGAAAGTCTGCTGATTACAGGTGAATTTGATGAACCTCATATGTGGAATATGGTTAAAATTGATAATGAGTGGTATCATGTTGATGTCACTTCGGGTATAGTTAAAAGCAGCAATTCAAGATATATCCGATATGATTATTTCTGTGTTTCCGATGAATTTATTAAGAGTGGACGCACTGTTTATTCGCAGGACTATACATATCCTGAGGCTGTTTATAACACCTATAACTACTATGTAATGAACGACCTTTCAGCAAAATCATATGATGATGCTGTCAGAATACTTAATGCAGAAATTCTTAGGGCATCAAGTGAAAAAGAAACTGTAATTCAGTTTTATTGCAATACCGATGCGATTTATAACACAGTATATAACAATTTGTTTACAAGAACTACTGACAATGCACTTGCGATTATGGATGCCCAGTATCAAAAGGCTGTAAACAAATATAACACCAATTCAGTTAAGTATAATGCAGATCCGCAAACCCGTGTTCTTAAAGTTTTTCTTGAATATACAAGTTAAATATTCTTTTGCGAAAAGAGGCTGGTGATTAGTTGTATAAAAAGATAGCCGTTATTTTCGCTGCACTTTTACTTCTGTCATCATGCAGCAATAATAACGATAATGATTTCAGCGATGGAAGTTACAAAATAATTCAAAATGGAACAACAAGCGGTGATAAGTACGAAATTGAGGAGGAGGACACCTTTGCGTCGTTTTATGTTCCGCCAAACATGGTGACAAAATGTGCGAGCAAAAATCTTTCTGACGAAGAACTTGTTATATATAATGGACTGATGAGCACAATAGGGCAGTTCGATAAGAAAACTTATATGCATACCGATGCGACTGTCTATGCAAAGGTGCTTGACATAATCAGGCTTGAACAGCTTGCTTACAGTCAGGTTGTGAACAGGCATACAGGTGATTATGATTATAATCAGCAGCAATTTGAACTTGTTTTTGAGTATCGTTTTAACAGTCCAAAGGAGCTTAATGACATTAATATTGAAACAGAAAAGGCAGCAGATGAAATTATGAAAGCTGTCACTGCTGATATGAGCGATTATGATAAACTTAAATATTTTCATGACTATCTGATTAAAACGTGTGAAAGCGTTGTCGACACACCATATGCCGACACTGTTTATGGTGCTTTGGTATGTAAAAAGGCGTTGTGCGAGGGTTATGCAAAGGCTTTTTCTTATCTTTGCAACAGGGCAGGGATTGAGAATGCTATTGTTGTCGGTGAAACGACCATAGACCATATGTGGAACATGGTTAAGCTTGACGGCAACTGGTATCATGTTGATGTAACATGGGATAAGCCGGATGCTGTTATATTAGAGAGCTATCCTGATTTGGTTGTTTATCAGTATTTTATGATAACTGATTCGGTTATTGAGAATACTCACACAATAAACAAAACCGTTTATACGCCTCCTCGTGCTACTTCAACAATACAAAATTATTTTATTAAAGAAAAACAGTATGTTAAATCGGGTGATGATTATATAAAAATTATTGAGTCATCCCTTATTGATGCTGTTAAAAATGAGCAGTCCTATGTTATGATTAAGTTTGAAACCTCGGACAGTTATATTAATGCTGAGAGTAAGTTTAACAGCGGCGATGTTTCTGTTATTGAGGATGTTATTGAAAATATCAGCAAGGAATTCAAGACAGAAATGCATATAAGCTGGACACCTTATTATTCGTCATATAGAACTATGCTTTTTATTATTGAATATAAATAATGCGTACTGAATAATTCCGTTTTTAACGGAATTATTCATAAAATCAAGCACAGCTTGATTTTATACACGAAAATACAACGTATTTTCGTGTTACTTCTTGATTGACGTCCACTTACAAAATAATTTTCTGTGAAAATTATTTTGTAAGTGCAAAGCTTTTCGCATAAAATGCTCAATAGCTTTCACTAGAACAATTCAAAAACACCTCCAAAGCAAGCTTTTACGGCGTTTTTGAATTGTTCAGTAGACATTAAATAATGCGTATTGAATAAAATATTAACTTCATTATGAAGTATATACAAGTTTATTAAACAAAAAGAGCATTAACACTGAAATTATTCGTGTTAATGCTCTTTTAAATTTTAAGCTTCATAAGTCTGAAGATAATTATTTTCAATCTGGTGCTCTTCAATTTCAGGCGGTCTGTTTGAAACTGCAACCGAAAGAAATACAACAATGGCATAAAGCACTGCCACAATTAAAATATAAACCGATAATGCAGCTTTGGTAAGCCTACGCCTTTTTGGCAGATATGGAACTTGTGCAGGAATTGGAACAACATTCTTTGTGCTTTCGTTTATAGTATCAGACACAATTGTAGTGGGGTGTTCTGTATCAGTGTTAACCTGAGTGTTTAATTCTTCATTTTCATACATTTAGGACACCTCCCGAGGTTAAAAAAGCACCGTACAAAATGAAAATATTTTGTACGGTGCAAAGCGTTTTTACGTATGGGATTAATACATTCCACCCATTCCTGCAGGCATAGCAGGAGCAGCATTTTCTTCCTTGATATCAGCAACTAGGCTCTCAGTTGTAAGAACCATTGCAGCTACTGATGCAGCGTTTTGAAGTGCAGAACGTGTTACCTTAGTTGGATCAACGATACCAGCAGGAATCATATCGCCATAAACCTCGTTGTATGCATCAAAACCGTATCCAACCTTGCGTGAACGGATAATTTTATCAATGATAACACTTCCCTCAAGACCCGAGTTAAGTGCAATCTGACGTACAGGTTCTTCCAAAGCCTTAAGAATAATCTGTGCACCAGTCTTTTCATCGCCCTGCAATGAAGAAATAAGCTTTGTAAGTGCTGGCATAGCGTTGATGTATGCTGTACCGCCGCCTGCAACGATACCCTCCTCAACAGCAGCTTTAGTTGCAGCAAGAGCATCTTCAATTCTAAGTTTCTTTTCCTTCATTTCGATTTCAGTAGCAGCACCAACCTTGATTACAGCTACACCGCCAGCAAGCTTAGCAAGTCTTTCCTGAAGCTTTTCACGGTCGAAATCAGATGTTGTAACTTCAATCTGAGCCTTAATCTGATTAACACGCTCAGCAATTGCGTTCTTATCGCCAGCACCATCAACGATGATAGTGTTTTCCTTAGAAATTTTAACCTGTTTTGCACGACCAAGCTGTGAAACCTCTGTGTCCTTAAGTTCAAGACCGATTTCCTCGCTGATAACCTCACCGCCTGTGAGAATAGCGATATCCTGCAGCATTTCCTTACGTCTGTCACCAAAGCCAGGAGCCTTGACAGCAACGCATACAAATGTACCCCTTAGCTTATTAAGGATAAGTGTATTTAAAGCCTCACCCTCAATGTCCTCAGCGACGATAACAAGTTTTTTACCAGACTGAACAATCTGCTCAAGAAGTGGCAGAATTTCCTGAATAACAGCAATTTTTTTATCAGTAATCAAAATGTAAGCGTCATCAATAACAGCTTCCATCTTTTCAGTATCTGTTACCATATAAGGTGTGATATAACCTCTGTCGAACTGCATACCCTCAACAACCTCGGAGTATGTTTCAGCAGTCTTTGATTCTTCAATAGTGATAACGCCGTCAGCAGTTACCTTATCCATAGCATCAGCAATAAGCTTGCCGATAGTTTCATCAGCAGCGGAGTTTGCAGCAACACTTGCGATATCATCAGTACCATTGATTGGAGTTGAGTTGCCAACGATAGCTTCTGTTGCAGTATCAACAGCCTTAGCAATACCCTTGCGGATTACCATTGGATTTGCGCCAGCCGCAATATTTTTCATACCCTCACGAACGATAGCTTGAGCTAGAAGTGTAGCAGTTGTTGTACCGTCACCGGCAACATCGTTAGTCTTTGTAGCAACCTCTTTAACGAGCTGTGCACCCATGTTCTCAAATGCATCATCAAGCTCAATTTCCTTAGCAATTGTAACACCGTCGTTAGTAATTAATGGCGCACCAAACTTCTTGTCAAGTACAACGTTTCTTCCCTTAGGGCCTAGTGTTACTTTAACTGTATCAGCAAGCTTATCAATACCAGCCTGCAAGGATTTACGAGCGTCTTCACCGTATTTAATATCTTTAGCCATTATAATTTTCCTCCGTTATAAATATATAAAATTAATGTGTATTTGTTTATTCAACGATTGCAAGAATATCGCTCTGACGAATGATAGTATATTCAACACCGTCAATCTTAACCTCTGTGCCGCTGTATTTTGAAATAAGTACTTTCTGTCCCTTTGCAACTGTCATTGTAACTTCCTTACCGTCAACAAGTCCGCCAGGTCCTACCTCAACAATTTCAGCAACCTGTGGCTTTTCCTTTGCAGATCCTGCAAGAATAATACCGCTCTTTGTAGTTTCCTCAGCCTCGGTCATTTTAATAACAACTCTGTCTGCTAATGGTTTAATAGTCATAATAAATATGCTCCTTCCAATTTTTAAAATTAACTTGATAGTATGCTGTACACATAATGTGTTCAAAACTTATCAGTCATAAATATCAATGTGTTAGCACTCTTTAACCTCGAGTGCTAAATACTATTTTACCAGTATTATCAGAAAAATCAAGTCATTTTAAGTAAATACTCAAAAATTCGGTATTTTGCACAACATGAAAGCTGTTCCGCAAAAAATAATTAGTGCATATAACAAATCAAATTATTGTTGATACAGTTTAAACAATATTATATATAGGTATAGAATTCATATGAATTCATACATATTTAGTTAAAAATGACTTTAGTATGGTGCTTTACAAAAATGAATGTTTTTTGATAAATTTTAAACGTTTAATCGGTTATTTTGTGAAATTTACAAAGTATAGTTAAAAATGTCTATGAATGTTCACATATATTTAAGATGATTTTGTTATAATAGTAAAAGTAGAGATATAGTAAATAAGTGAAATTTATGTTGCTATATTTTATTTAAATGTATAAAATTTATGTTTAAGTAATCATTTAATTGAGTTTTTAAGTTTAGGTAATATTTTTTATTTTATAAATGCAAAACGCTTAAATTTTTAAGGACACAATTTAAATTCAGAAAGGATGGTCAATATTATGTCAATGGGAAAAGTACTAGTTGTTGATGATGACAACAATATTTGCGAGCTTTTAAAGCTTTATCTTGAAAAGGAAGGTTATGGAGTTATCATTTCTCATGATGGCGAAGAAGCTGTTGTGAAATTTAATGCACTTAAGCCTGACGTTGTATTGCTTGACATTATGCTCCCTGAGCTTGATGGCTGGCAGGTATGCCGTGAAATCAGAAAAAAATCTAATGTGCCAATAATTATGATTACCGCTAAGAGTGAAACTTTTGATAAGGTTTTAGGTCTTGAGCTTGGTGCTGATGACTATATCGTTAAGCCTTTTGACACTAAGGAAGTTATTGCTAGAATCAAGGCAATCTCTCGCAGAATTGGTCAGTCTGGTTCTGAATCAGAGATTAAGGAAGTTAGATATGACAAGCTTATTGTTAACATGACTAGATATGAGCTTCGTGTTGACGGTAAGGTTATGGACACTCCTCCTAAGGAGCTTGAGCTATTGTTTTATCTTGCATCCAATCCTAACAGAGTTTACACTCGTGACCAGCTTCTTGATGAAGTTTGGGGCTTTGAGTATTATGGCGATTCAAGAACAATCGACGTGCACATCAAGCGTTTGCGTGAAAAACTTGAAAACGTATCAGACAAGTGGGCACTAAAGACTGTTTGGGGCGTTGGCTACAAATTCGAAGCAGACGAGGAAAATGCGTAAGAGTATATTCTCCGAATATTTTTATCTGTGTGCAGCAATTATTTCAGCATCAATCATTTGTATTGGTGCTGTTCTGCTTGTTGTATCGGCTGAGTTTTACAAGAATGACAAAAAGGAATATCTTGTTAAAACGACAGGTGAAATGCTTGCAGTCACATCAATAAGCATAGAAAATGAAAACGGCGGAGTTGACACGAATTATTTGAAAAACGTCTATCTCAACACTACTGAAACATCAGAGATTGACTTCACACTGGTTAATTCAAGCGGCGATGTCTTGGTATGTTCTGAGGCACCGCCGTGTTTTCATGCAGAAAAAAAGCTCGGGGAAACAATTCTTGAGGACATTAACGAAGATGGTTATTATGCGCTTGGAAAGCTTACGAACTATTACAGCAAGTCGTATTTTAACTTAGCGTACAAGATTAATTCGGGTGGTGAAAGCTATTATCTGCTTGCAAAAATGCCGACGGATTCACTTAATACATACCTAACAAGACTTATACTCATGCTTGGAACTGTTGCTGTCGGGTTTTTGATACTCGTTTTCATCGTTATATACGTTGCGACAAAGCGTCTTATGTATCCTATTCGTGAGATGACTATTGCTGCACGTCGCTTTGGCGATGGCGACTTCTCAAAGAAGCTTTATATCACGGAGCAGAATGAGCTTGGTTTCCTTGCAAATTCACTTAATGAGATGGCTAGTTCACTTGAGGAAATCGAAGAGTCAAGAAAGAGCTTTGTATCGAACGTATCGCATGAGCTTAAAACTCCTATGACAACTATTGGCGGATTTGTTGATGGTATTCTTGATGGCACTATACCGCCTGAAATGCACAGACATTACTTAAGAATTGTTGCAGATGAGGTCACTCGCTTGGCAAGGCTTGTTCGTTCAATGCTTAATATTTCAAAGTATGAAGCAGGGGAGCTTGTGCTTTCAAAAGAAACTTTTGACTTAATACCACCTATAATAAAGACAATGCTTAATTTTGAAAAACGCATTGAAGAAAGAAATATTGAGATTATTGGTCTTGATTATCTGAAATTCAACATTAAAGCTGACCCCGATTTAATGCAGCAGGTAATGTATAATCTTATTGAAAATGCTGTTAAGTTTGCTAATAAGGATGGCTATATTCAGTTGATTTTTGAACAGGATGAAGATACTTCTACAATAAAAATCCGCAACAGCGGCGAGGGTTTAAAGCCTAATGAGATATCAAAGGTGTTTGAGCGTTTTTATAAGGCTGATGAATCCCGTGGTATTGATAAGACTGGTGTTGGATTAGGGCTTTCTATTGTTAGCTCAATTGTCAAGCTGCATGACGGCACTATTCTTGTCAGAAGTGAACCTAATCAGTATGTTGAGTTTGAGATTACACTTAAAAATTAACGTTAAAGCGGTTACATGAGTTTCTTCATGTAACCGCTTGCTTTTTTATATTATTATTGCACCAAGCTTTATAAGCCTATAATAAAATTTATCTGTTTTCTTCTGCGAAATTGAGCCAATAGCATCCTTTAATAAATTAACTTTATATCCTGCTTTTAATGCACCCATAGCGGTTAAATACACACATCCGCCGCCGTCTACGCCGATTATATCAACATCGGTTATCCCGTTTGCTTTAAGTGTATTATCAAGCTGTGGATTTGTAAATGCATCGCCATAGTGCTTCTTTATAATGTTGTCATTCACAATTGATAAACCATCCGCAAGAGCAGCCTCGGGGGAGTTGTCATACACTTTGAATGGAGCAAACTTGTTTATAAAGTTATCATCCATGATATTTACGATATAATAAACAGAATTTTTATCATATGACGTTATAACAGTGTTAACATTTTGAATAAGTGCTGCATTGTCATATGTAAACATCTTTTCGTGATTTTCTCCGACGGCAAATTCCTGCATATCAACAACAAGCAAAGCTTTACTCATATGTTTGGACATCCTTTCAAACGGGAAAATAAAAAACCACCCCGCTATTGCAGGATGGCAAAAATGGAGCGGATTACGAGGCTCGAACTCGCTACCTCCACCTTGGCAAGGTGGCGCTCTACCAGATGAGCTAAATCCGCATATGAATGCACAATACCGACATTATTACATCAGTTAAGTAGCATTCATGCAATTGAATGGTGCCTCCGAACGGAATCGAACCATCGACACGGGGATTTTCAGTCCCCTGCTCTACCGACTGAGCTACAGAGGCATCTTTCAAAGATGCTTAACATTCGGTGAAAAACGAATGTATCCATAAAAAATGGATTGGCGATCTGGATGGGACTCGAACCCACGACCTCCGCCGTGACAGGGCGGCGTTCTAACCAACTGAACTACCAGACCGTATTAAAAAGGGCTAATAAATTAACCCTTTTATGTGGTGGGAACAATAGGGCTCGAACCTATGACCCCCTGCTTGTAAGGCAGATGCTCTCCCAGCTGAGCTATGCTCCCACACTTATGTTGCTTTGTTTTGTAAACTTCTTGTTTAAAACATTCTGTTCACCAGCGACTTAATTATTTTACTATATTCCCAGCGAAAAGTCAATAGGTTTTTGCAATATTTTATCGAATTGTTGGATATTCACAATAATTATTTTATAAACAGCGAAAAAACATACTAAATGCACATAAAAATGAGGTTAATAATCGAAAACGTTTTACCATGATAAATGTCAAGGGATATAAGCTAAATAATGCGCACTGAATAATCAAGCATAGCTTGATTTTATACACGAAAATACTTTGTATTTTCGTGTTACTTCTCGATTGACGTATACTTACAAAATAATTTTCTGTGAAAATTATTTTGTAAGTGCAAAGCTTTTCGCATAAAATGCTCAATAGCCTTGTACTAGAACAATTCCAAAACACCTCCAAAGCAAGCTTTTACAGCGTTTTTGAATTGTTCAGTAGACATTAAATACCAGAATGTTTAATGCATCTGTTGTAAATAATTTGATTATCACAAATACTAATTTCCAAAATTTCTGAATAATTGCTAATATTATTTTGGGGAACATTTATGTTGTTGTTAGTAAAACTAAGAAGAAAACCTCACATTAAAAGGTAAATTAATAAAGCCATTCAAATGCGAAATACATTTGAATGGCTTTTGTGTTACATATTATAAAATTCGGTTAAACCAGAAAAAATGGTGAAAGCGACATCATGCTGGTATGAGGAATTTGTTAAGTTTGATGCTTCCTCAGGATTTGAAAGAAAACCACATTCTATCATTACAGCAGGATTTGTACAGTAGTGGCATAAGAACAATTCAGTACCACACGGCTTTATTTCACGCTCGTTATCAGGCTGAAGGTTGGTTACAAAGTTACGCTGCATAATAGCTGCAAGAGTTTCACTGCTGTCAATATTATTTGAGTAAAACATCTGCGCACCATGATACTTAGGGTCAGAGAAAGTATTCTGATGAATAGAAACACAAACAGCATCGGAATACTTGTTAAACACAGCCAGACGGTTATCCATATCGGATAGCTTTTGATTGCGAATGCCTGTTACACCCTTATCGTGAATTGAAGTGTCCTTTACTCTTGTCGCTTCAACAGGATATCCGAAGAACTCACACATATCCTTTACAGACAGCAATATGTTTAGGTTTATGACTTTTTCAGTTTTACCGTCAGCAGTTGAACAGCCACCATCCATGCCGCCGTGGCGTGCGTCTGTCTTAAACAAGTCTATTTTTTCTATACTTAAAATGCCCAGTTTATCTTGATTTGACGGTCTTTCCCATTAAACTTAGGACCTATTTCAATAGTATCAATGAACTCCTCGACGATAGTTCGGGTAAGCTCTGTGATATTTGAATAATGCTTAAAAAGTGATTGCCTGTCCTGTAAATCATCAACAGCATTTTGTATGGAAATAATCTGCTGTTCAATAGATTTGCACTTCTCCAAAAGCTTTTCAGTTTCGTCAGCATACTTTTTGCTGAAGCTGATATACTGCTCCTTGGTAATAATTCCATCAAGCTTGTCCTCATAAAGATGCAAGGACTTGTCCTCGATAGACTTAATTTTGTTTTGGTGCTGTTGTATTGTATTGTTAAGAACCTTGATTTTTTCGGTATGCTTGTTGTTGATGTCAATTTCATCAAATTTACAGTAAGCCTCAACTAGATTATTGATTTCCTTTACAAGAAGTTCCTCAAGCTGTTTGCCTGATATCCCTTGTACATTTGGGCAGTTCATTGCTCCTGTTTTGTATGTAGCACACTGCAAATTATAATACTTCTTAGTTTTCAGCTTATTATAATAAACATTACGTTTCATAGGTCTGCCGCATTCACTGCAAAACACCTTGCTCGAAAGAACAGAAAGCTCATTTGTTACAGCACTTGCTCTTGTACGGCTATTAAGCTTTGCCTGTGTTCTGTCCCATGTTTCAATATCAATTATTGCATCATGGCAGTTATAAACACGAATCCAATCATCCTTGGGAGCTTTTTTACGCTTTTTATTTTTATAGGAAACGTTATGCGATTTGCCCTGCACAAGAGTTCCTGTATAGGTTTCGTTCCTTATGATAGTATAGATAGTTGAGTGTGTCCAAAGATTTTTGGATGGACTGCTGTCCTGATTTTTATTGACATAATTGCTGTTTAGCTGCTGCTTGTAGGTTGTTGGATTTGGTATGCCCATTTCGTTTAGCTGCATAACGATTTTCCGATAACCCCACCCCTGCAAATACCATGAAAAAATATTACGTACAATAGGTGCAGTGTTTTCATCAATAACTAAATGGTTTTTATCGTTTGGATCTACAAGATAGCCATATGGTGCAAAAGAGCCTGTGAACTGTCCGTTTTCACGTTTATTCTGCAGCACCTTTCGAACATTTTCCGAAACCTCTTCACAATACCATTCGTTGACTAAGCCGTTAATTTGACGTGCTTTTTTATTTGTTACATCCTTCGTGTCAGCTCTGTCAACAACGCTTATAAAACGCACATTCCACTCGACAAATTTGTTATGTATATACTTCTCGATTACCTCTAAATCACGGCTAAATCTGGATTGAGTTTTACACAGCACTATATCAATTTTTCTGTTCTCGCAGTCAGTCAGCATACGCTGGAAGTCAGGTCGTTCAAAATCTGTACCACTGTAATCTTCATCACAGTATATATCGTAAATCTCCCATCCACGCTCGATGCAATAATCACGAAGCATAACCTTTTGATTTTGTATGCTCTCGCTTTCGTCATTCTTATTGATCTTATCTCTGTCCTCTGAGGATAGTCTAACATAAATCGCAACCAATTTTTCACACCTCCAATAAAATTGAAAGTATAGCAAAAATGTGGTCGGTTAATACATAAGCGTATTATACCACATTATTTGCCATACTTCAATAGCTTATTGATGTACTGCTTGACGCATTAAAACTTCACTTATATTGACCGAGCAGTTCTTAAGAGAACGAATAGCGAGGGAAAATAGAAGTGAGTGTTTTAAGCGTTAAGCAGTATTTTAACGTTAAAGCGTTATTAGCTCTGCGTTAATCAAAGCCTCAATCTTCTTGGTGATGATGTCCTGTAAGGCTTGTACATCACTTTTGAAATTGTTTGTAATAGTATATGTATCCTTCATTTTTTTCACCCTTTCTGTTTTGGTTATTCAATTATATTCGGCTTGTTGAGAGGTTATGCACTCTTGTGTATACGTTAATAATATATACATGAGATTGGTTGGGATGCGTGGGGTTAGACCTGCTCAATTATTAATGTTAGGATCATAATCAACATTGTAGTTATATCTAGCACTAATAGCATCATTAATATCTTTAGTGGAGTAACCATGATGTTCAAGAAATTCCAGCGTTTCTGATGATAAGTCATCAATTGTCTTTGGAAGAACTAATCGAGGTTGAGTTAATCTATCTTCATCTTTTTCACTGATGATACCCATTTGAGTCAGTTTATCCATTATTTTATCAGCTTTCTTTCCCATACGATAAGTTTTCTGGATAAAATTGCTTGAAAGATTATCCTGTCGTAAAGCAAGTATGTTCAGGTTTTGAGTGGACTCATCAGTTATTACCGTATGATTGAGCGTGAGTATATCGATTATGTTATTAAGTCATATAGTGATAAAAACCAGTTTGACATCATGGCGAATATTAAGTCAGACTTAGCAAATTAAAAACCACTTTTGCAATGTATAGTCTTGTTAATGCAAGACACTTCATGTTTGAAAGCTGAAGTAACATCTTGTGAGGAAATGGAGGAAGGTAGCTGGAGGCGTCGTCTGCTGCACATCTGTCATCCAGATATATTTATAACGGGAACTTTCTGTTTGTCAAGTGGTTTCGTCAGAAAATTCTACTGAATGTTATCATTTTCCGATGAATCTGTGTGAATTCTAATCTTCTTTAAGAATTTTGCTTCCGAAGAGAGATCTTAGCGGAACCTTCAGGACCATCAAGATGCTGTAAACCCTTATGCAGATTGCAAAAGCAACAAAACTTAGCAAAACCGACACTTGCAATGGATATCGTTGAAAATATTTCAATGGACTTTGTGGGATTCTCCAAAGTAAATGTAATTATGAGTTTCACAAATTCATGAGATCAGCTCCAGGCCAAAGGCCTTCCGTGATCTGCATGAATTTGCTCATTTTCTAAATAATATGCGCCATTACGTGCATAGGACAATTGCGATTCGCTACACCTAGCGGTGTAGGAATCAGCAATTGACCTTAGCACTCCATCGGCTTATATCATTTATAGATTGTAGGTGTCGAAATATCAAATGCAGTGGGATCAATTTCTCACTGCATATTTTTATATAAGGAGTTAAAAATCATGGATGAAAGATTATTAAAAGCTGTTGAAAATATGGAGCATAATGCTCTTGGGATTGATGATGAATTTGAGTTCAAATGTTTGGTATGTGGCAAGTGCTGTAAAAATAGAAGTGACATAATACTTACTACTCGGGACTTGTATAACATCGCAAGTTTGCTAAGCAGAACACCTGAATATATTGTTGAAAGGTATTGTGATGTTTACATAGGTCAGGATTCGAGAATTCCAATTGTGAGGTTAAAGCCTGTTGGTGATGAACAAGTTTGTTCTTTGCTTAGGAATAAGAAGTGCATTGTTCATGCTGCTAAACCTACAGTATGTGCATTATATCCACTTGGAAGAGGTGTCATGATTGATGAAAATGTTGATGGGACAGAAAAACTTGAACCGAAGTATTTTCTGCAACCAGATACTTGTGGAACTAAGGAGCAAACTCATACTGTACGCAGTTGGCTCAATTGTTTTGGTATACCAATTGAAGATGAGTTTTATCAGCTTTGGAATGAAACTATACATTTTCTGTCGACTAGGTTTCGTAAGCTTGAATCTGAAAATGTTCCTAATGAGGCTTTGATGTATTTGTGGAATTTTGCGTTTAGAAATATGTATATTAACTATGATCCGGCAAATGAGTTTATTTCGCAGTATCGTGAAAACTTTGAGAAGATAAAAGACTTGTTTGAATTTATTGAATCTAATCCTGAAATCCTAAAAAAGATTGAATTGATTTGTAATACTACGCATAGCAAAAACGACCGTTAATGCGACAACTTTTATTGATGTGAAATACCTCTCAAATTCGTACTGATTTCAGGGGTATTTCATCGCAATACTTA
This sequence comes from Oscillospiraceae bacterium, assembly GCA_031550725.1. Lineage (GTDB taxonomy): Bacteria > Bacillota > Clostridia > Oscillospirales > Ruminococcaceae > UBA946. The sequence continues at coordinate 18,698 of JAVBOH010000007.1, read as the reverse complement.
TCGCAAAATCTATTTCGCATATCTTATACGTTTTTGCGACAGAAATGAGGTGCTTTATGAAAAATTATATTTTTGGGTATGCAAGAGTTAGTACTGAGGCACAAAACCTTGACCGTCAGATTGATGCTTTGAAAAAGTATGGTGTGGATATTATTTACAATGAGAAGATGACTGGTACTAAACGTGATAGACCTGAACTTGCTAAGATGCTTGACAGAATGACTGAGGGTGATGTGGTAGTCGTTGAATCTTTATCAAGGCTTGGGAGAAGTACTAAGGATTTGATTGAACTTACTGAACTTTTCGGAAACAGGGGTGTCAACCTTGTTTCACTCAAGGAATCCATTGACACAAGTACTTCTACTGGAAAGCTGTTATTCACGCTGATGTCTGCTATTGCTCAGTTTGAACGTGATGTTATTGCTGATCGTACACGTGAGGGACTTAATTCTGCTAGGGCTAGAGGGCGTGTGGGTGGTAGACCTAGAACTGATGCTGATTTGGTAAAGAAGGCTTTGAAGTTATATAAGACTAAGCAGTATTCCGTTAGGGAGATTGAGGAGTTGACTGGGGTTAAGAAGGATACGCTTTATAGGAGTTTACGTGAGGTTGTATGAATGATGAAATACAGGTATGAGGTTAATTATATCTGTATTTTTTTTTATTCCATATCACACATCGCACTTTTGGTAATTGCAAAGATCTATACAATTCATGATGGTTATCGTATTTATCTGCATAGAGAGAAGTTATTCTTATATATTAATTCAGTATAAATTTAATTTCATATATAACATATAGCCACTATATATTAAATGAATATATGTGTATAAAATGGGGTGGAGATAAATGGATAAAACATCAATGGGATTTCATACAATAACAATTATCAGGAAATTAACCAAGCGAGAAACAACTAGAATTATTCAAGCCTTTGAGGATTATATAAAAAAAACTGGAGAAATGGAAATATTTTATATTGGGAATAAAGAAGTTTCTGAGAACGCAGACGATTTTTCAAAATGGCTGTTTTCGTCGTTTCAACGATATTATGTGATACATTATCCAAATCAAAGAAAAGGTTTATCATGGTTAATAAGATACGGCAATGTTTCACCAGGATTTATAAAACCAGGTGAAATTGATACTCCTTGTAGTATTAAAGCTACTATAAACCCTAAAATATTAACAGGTGAAAATGATTACTTAGCAGCAGCTACAGCTGAGTATCTTAAAGATGTCGAGGCTATATTTAATGCCGAAACTGAAAAAATATCCTCTCTTTTAGGAAAGTATAGTAACTATTCAATGAGCCGTCCTGATTATTGCGTAAATTTTGATCTTAGTGAGTTAGGTATACCTTGTTCATCAGAACAAATGATATATCTAATCAAGCAGGGTAATATACCAAATCATTATACTGAAAGAAAAGAATATTCTGAGAGTTCAAAAAGATATAAAACAGACAGTGACAGTTTTTACTTAGAATGTAATTCAGCTACTATAAACTGCTACAGAAAACAAAAGCAATTACATAAGAAATTTACTGAGTGTCCTGATATAGTTTCATCTGCTGATTTAATTCGTTTTGAGATACAAGCAAAATACCTAAAAACTTATACATTGATGAAGAAAATTAAAGCTCAACAAAATATTTCATATTCAGAGATAATAAGGATTATGCTATCTGATGATTATTGTGCTGACTTAATCCGTGATTATTTTAATCGGGTTATACGCAGAGGTGATTATTTTACTTTGGATGGTGCTGTAAAAGAAATAAAAAGGCATCACTTTTTCTCTAAAAAACAAGAGCGACTTATTAATGAATTACGCAGAATAAATCAATTCAGAGGTATTCATAAGGTGAAAGCTTTTCTTCAAGGCGAGGAACTAAAGGAATTCAATCGAACATTAAGGGATTTATCGGAAATAAATATAAATCCTGTCACAATACCAAGAAGTTGGAATATATCAAGAATACCTAATCTTTTAACTACCTATGAAAGATTTATTGATGATAAAATGGCTGTTAAATTTGTTGAGCAATGGGGTTATACAAATATTGAAGATGAACCGAAATTACTTGTAAACAAAAATGTTACTTCAATTCAACTTGATAGTGAAATGATTTAATAATTTATAGGAATAAAAGCACAGTGCTGATTAATGTACAATGTAACTTTTGTATCATGATGTGAATACTTCAATTAAAAGCATCTAACATTGATACTTTATTGTAAAAAATAATTGCAAAGGACGTGTTATAAATGAAATGTTCAATCCAGTTAATCAAACTTACAGTGTGTGTAGATTCAAAATTATTCAATGAACACTTAAGTCGTGCATATACAAAAGCTAGTAAAAAAGGTTTCGATATTGAAGAAACTGATTATGGTTATGAAGATAATTCTCTCATTAAGAAAGGTTTTAAGATTGCTTATCATGAGTATAAGAAAAAGAAGAAAATCAGGGTTATTATTTATCCTGGTATGATATTTGGAAATTCATCTAATGAACTTTGGAATACATCTGCTAAGAATATTTCTAAGCTGCATGATATAATTGAAGACAGGGTTAATTCCTATTTCAATAACGAGTATAGCCTGTATGATTTCAAGATGACTCGTGTTATTTTCGCTTCTGATATTGATGTTGGAAGTAGAGCAAAGGCTTTTGATTATATAAAGATTTTATATAACATAGGGAAAGTTAAGTGTTTTTCTCCTATTAAGCGTGATAAGGAAAATGACTGTGAGAAAATTGATAAGGCATCATGTTTTGCTTTGGAGGGAAATAGTAATGGTATCGAGTTCTGGGCTAAGCATGTGAATAATAAAGGTATATTGAAATTTGAGGTTAGACTTACGAAACATGATACCATTTGTGCGTATGCTGATGATACTTATACTGAAAATCAGATTATTAACCTAGCTGAAAATTCTGCTAGTATCTTTATGGATACATTCAGATACATTGTTCCTCCTGGGGATTACTATAAGAAACCTAAAGCTGAAAAGCTTATTCGTGAATGTGTAAAAAAGCCTGAATTAAGACGGCGTATGATAAGGCTGCTCGAACTTATTCCTGAAAAGAAGTCACTACATCTTGCTTTGAAGTCGCTTAATTACAGGAATTTCAAAGATGTTATGATGGGATTTGCTGAGATTGATGTTTCACTGGTTACTATTAGTAAGAGGCATGAGGTTAAGTGGCTGGAGAGTTTGTATGGATATTTTGAGTAGAAATATTTTGAACGGACATTTGAAAATTCTACCGACCAATACAGTCAATAGAATTAATTGGAATGGTTATTGAAATAAGTGATGGATGTATTTTTGACTATAAAAAGCATAAAAAAGAACGTCGTGATTTCGAGCCATGACGTTTACATTATAACTTTATATGTATATCAAATACTACTTGACATTTCCCTTGTTATATACTATATTTTAAGGGAAAGGTGTGGTGATAAGGGAATGAGAGAATTTAATTACTTTGCAATTAAAGAGCAAAAATGGGATTCTGATATCCTTAGTCTTATTGCTGCAATATACAAAGAGGCAGGAAAACAAGAGCAGTATCTGAAACAGCGTCCTGATGAACTTGAAAAGCTTGTAGAAATTGCAAAAATCCAAAGTACTGAAGCATCAAATGCTATCGAGGGTATTGTTACTACAGGCACTCGTATAAAACAACTTGCACTGAAAAAAACCACTCCTAAAAACCGTGATGAACAGGAAATCGCAGGCTATCGTGATGTGCTTAATATCATACATGAAAGCTTTGATGTAATTCCTATTTCAAGAAATTATATTTTACAGCTACACAAAATCATGTATAGTTATATGAATAATCCTATGACTGGTCTTACAAAAAATGTACAGAATTATATTAGTGCAACATATCCTGACGGTCATACAGAAACCTTATTTACACCACTTGCACCGTTTGAAACAGCTGAAGCTTTGGATAGAATTTGTGAGGAATATAACAGAGTTATCGGTAATTTTGAGCTTGAACCACTAATTGCAATACCAATTTTTATTCATGACTTTCTATGTATTCACCCATTTAATGATGGTAACGGACGAATGAGCCGATTGCTCACCACTCTGCTATTATACCGAAGTGAATTTTATATTGGCAAATATATTTCATTGGAAGCTAAAATCGCTAATACCAAAGACTTGTATTATGATGTGCTGAACAGCTCACAGCATGGCTGGCATGATGGTACTGAAGATAATATTCCATTTATAAAATATATTCTCGGCACAATTCTTGCAGCATATAAGGACTTTGAGGATAGATACTCAATTGTTGAGGATAAGCTTCCTGCTATTGATATGGTAAGAAAGGCAACTCTCGGCAAAATCGGACGGTTTACTAAGCAGGATATCAGAGAATTATGTCCGTCACTTAGTGTTAGTTCTGTTGAGGGTGCTTTGAGGAAAATGGTTAATGAGTGTGAATTAAAGCGTGAGGGTAGTGGAAAATCGACTTGCTATTTTAGGCTCAAGTAAAGATATATTTGTTTACTAATATGAAAAATAAGTATCGTGGCTCGGTACCGTGACACTTATTTTTAGTATCAATAATAAAAACATAATATTTTCAAAAATTTGTAGTATTGATAAGTTTATTCTCACGATGGATAAGAGCTTGTCTAATTCTATTGATGGAATTTAAGTAATAAATATTATTGATTGGCTGCTTGATTAAGAACCCCCACCGACAAAACAGTGGGGGTTCTTAATCAATAATATGAATAGGTATAGGCTTATATTTTCCTTACAGGGATTTGAATTTCAGTCAGCAAATCATCTTCGGACTTAGCTTCAGTCATTGAAACAACAGCTAATCCACGTACCAAACCTGCAAAGCCATAACTGTTAGTTTCCATCCAAGTTGCAACCTTTTCCATAGCTGCCGAATATCCATAATATGAGCCTGAAAAACGTACAGTTGCAGCTTGTGGAATTGCTTCAAGCTCCTTGAAGATATAGTCACCTTGACTTATACCAAGCTCAAGTACTGGCATTGCAATTTCTATATCAACATCATCATCTTTTTTGTCACCATCATGATAAATTGAGTATCCACCCTCGCCACAAGCAATTTTATTCTGATAGACAAATCCCATGAGTTCACCCCAAAGCTCACCCTCTTTGTCATAAGCAGAAACAATTTTTCTAAATGACAGCACCTTGACAGCAGGTAATTCCTTTAATTCAACATCAAAAACCATATTGACACGCTCCTTTTTAAATTCACCGATAACATCGGCAATCATGTTGAGTTTGTCATGTTCAGCATCTATTGATTTTTGTATTTCAAGACTCTTATTATATAAAAGCTGTTCTATTTCCCTAGTATTATTACTTTCAAAATGCACAAGTGCTGCTCTTATTTCTTCCACATTAAAACCCATATCACGCAGCATAACAATGCGTGAAACAAGCGAAATTTGTTTTGCACTATAAAGTCTGTATCCTGTAAAATTGTCAATTTCCTCAGGAGAAAGAAGTCCGCATTTTTCATAATAACGTAACATTCGAGCCGAAACATGAACAAGACTTGAAAATTCACCAATTCTGAACATTAAAACTCACCTCTTTAATTGTTGCAATCCGGATTGCTGTATTTAGTATAAACCTTGACATCATGTCAAAGTCAATAGGGTTTTTGAAATTATTTTTATGCAGAAAATTCAGCTTGTTAAAAACTACTCGGCTAAACACATTTTTTATTACACCGCAAACAATACACCATTGTCATATATCCACATTTTTCGGAAACAGCTCTATTTGATTTCTCAATATAAAAATACTTTTCGATCATACTTTCAAACTCATCAGGTGACAAATCAAACTTGTCAGGTCGTCCCATACATTCTTCAATCAACATCATTACTCTGCCATTAGGACTTTTTATATTCGGAATATCGAGCACAAATTTTCCGTCAGGCTTAATAATCCGATGAAATTCAATAAGTGCCTTTTCGACAAACTCCCTCGTATAATATTCTAGTACCCCAATACAGTCGCCAATATCAAAATAACTGTCTTCAAAAGGTGTTTCATGTACACTTCCACAATATAAAGAGCCAATATGCAATTCATTCTCTGCAACAAAACTATTGAGTAATTTAATTGTTTCATTACTTATGTCAACGCCATGATATAATGATGGCCATTTGTCATAACCCTTAGTCATTAAACTCACTGAACACCCAAGCTGAATGAATTTCATATCCTTTGCTGGCGATAAATAGCTCTCAATATCAATTATACTTTCGCTGTCAATATTTTCGCCATCACATTCTGATTTCCATTTAAAGTAGTCTGGGTCATTAGTTATATAATCAGGTAAGTTGTCATATGCCAGTGAATTTTCATCACCATATTCTATGAAATGTCTGTCATAAGATTTTGCGATTTGATCTAAGTTATTTTCTCTCAGAATATCGTTTTTACTAATCTCAATAATCTTTTTCATCCATTCCAATTCCGTAGTATTTGGATTTTTAATTCTCATAGAAGTGACACAAACATTGTTAAATTCAAGTCCAAATATCTTTTTTGTATTTCCACCAGGTATATCACAACCACCACAATTCCCACATAAATCAACGTGTTTCCAAACAGTTTCCTTTATTTGCTCGTCCATGTTATACTCATCAAAATGCTCCGAATCACTATAATCATACCAAACTGTCCAGCCTAAAGGTTCACTTTCGTCCTCTCCGCCATTAATCAAAATAAAGCATAGGCATTTTTCATTAAGCATAATCCACCAATAATGAGTAAATGCCCAATAGCCCATATCACGTTTAAAAATCAAGTCGTTCTCACGCAAATATTTGGTGAAATCTAATGCGTTCTTTTTGTCATCATCAGTGAGTATTTCATTGATATAACTTTCAATTTCTCTGTTTGACATTGTGTTGAACCTCCGTAAAATAAAATTCTGTTATTAAAATCGAGCCTTTATACCCTCAATAATCCTATCAAAAACTTGCTCACGCTCTACCCCAGTATCATAAATTGTAAAACCATGTTTGACTAAAAGTTCAGTCATGTTTTGACTGAATGTAACAGCATCCTCACTAATTTCTCTTAGGTCAGTATCATTTAGGCTGTAAGTCCAATCGTCTGGTTTGTCATACTTTTTAAAATCATTGAAAAAATCATCAGCAGTTTTCTTATTCTGCACTAAACCTATTAATATAAAATTATCTTTCAAGTTTTCCATTTCGTACATTTGCAAAATAGCTAGCATTTTATCAAAATCAAAGTATGCACCCTCAAGAACAAATCTGTTTCCTTTTATGATATGTGCGTGTAAATTTAGTTCATTAACAACACCATTATCAGATGAAAACATCCCAAGAAAATGAGCAAGAAACGGAGCTAGGTTTGCTGTGTTTTGTTCTCTGTCCCAGTTAAGTCTTATATCAAGCTGTGGATATGCACCTTGAAAAGTTGCTGTAAGCTTATCAAGACTGATAACAAAATGGTTAAATTCCTCGTTAATTTTTCTAGCGAGTGTTGTTTTACCTGATCTACTAGGACCTGCTATAATTATGTTTTTCAATATACCATCTCCGAATTTCAGATTACTAGAGAATTTAAATTTTCACTATATCACAAATTTCTTTTTATACATTTAAAATTATTTGCTAATATTTTAGAAGTATCCAAATCAATATCTTCCTTATTTGTCCTTTTCAATCAGCCACTCCACCAAATTTTTAACCTTAATCCCATTATAATTACCCACCGTCAGCAAATCAGCAGTCAAAACAGTTTTCTCATAATTATCCCTGATATTTTCAAGTGGACGCATTTCACGTTCAAAGGTTTCTTTTGCAGTCATATCAGCAGTAACCTGAAAATATGAGTATGCACCTTTTTTTTCTGCAACAAAGTCAACCTCTGTATTTCCATTTTTACCGATAGTTACCTTATATCCACGCCTTAAAAGTTCAAAATATACTACATTTTCAAGAGAAAAACCAAGGTCATAATTTTTACGTGGCAAAATATGATTTCTAAGACCTAAGTCTACGATATAAAACTTTCTGTTCGCCTGTAAAATCTGCTTTCCGACTATATCAAAACGCTCAACAGGATAGAAAATAAACGATTCTGTGAGTGCTTCTACATAATCATTTACTGTATTGGGTGAAATTTTTCTTCCGTTCGAGCTAAGATAATCCGTAATACTGCGTATAGACACAGGACTTCCGACAACGCTCGATAAATACTTCGCTATTGTCTTTAAAAGTGCGATGTCAGTTATCTTACGCATATCCTTATCACTTTCACGACGAGCCTGTCTGTCCTCAATATCTCTGACAATGACAGTGTTATATATACCCTCTAAATAGGTTTCTGCTTTTTCGTTACTGCGTTCCATTGCTGCAATATATGGAAGTCCACCATTTTTCAAATACTCTGCAAAACCTTGCTCCGTTGGAAGATTTGTGAGAAAGAGAAACTCCTTGAATGATAATGGCAGCATCTTAATTTCAACATATCTGCCGCTAAGAAGTGTTGCCAAGTCACCGGACAGCATATATGCGTTTGAGCCTGTGATATAGATATCAACATTCGGTTTCACATACAAACTATCCACAGCTTTTTCAAAGAAAGGTACCTTTTGAATTTCGTCCAAAAAGATATAAGTAGTCTTATTAACAACAAGCCTTTCTTTCAAATATGAATACAGCTTTTTATAGTCAAGCAGTTCCTCATATTCCATTTCCTCAAAGTTTACTGCTATAATTTGTTCTTTTGAAACACCGTTTTCTAAAAGCCATGACTGATATTGCGTGAGCAGAGTTGATTTGCCACAGCGACGTATGCCTGTAACAACCTTTATTACTTGCTCATCTTTCCATGACTTTAAGCTTTCGAGATATTCTTTTCGTTCAACCAATTATATCACCTCACATTTTTATTGTTCCAATTATAGCATATAATATTCAATAAGTCAATATAGTGTTCTCATTTTGGAATATAATCAATTATATTTGTATGTTTATTCAAAATTAAGAATTTTGTAGTTTACTGTCATAATGAAAATAACGCCGAGGTTTTGAGAGCCTAGGCGTTGTTTTTATTATATCGTATTAACTTGTAATCTCATATATAAAATAGGATAAGTTCTACCTTGTTCGTCTAAATCAGACCTCTTATAAGCATGAAACCCCATATGCTGATAAAAACCTAACGCACTAGGATTTTGCTCGTTTACACAAACCTCATTCACATCAAAATGTTCAAATCCATATTCAATTAGTGCTTTGCCAATTTCTTTTCCTATATATTCAGGAGCAATAAACAGCATTTCAAGTTTATGATTATCTATTCCCATAAATCCAATTGGAAGTTCAATGTCATTCGTTACTACAATCAAGCTTGATACTTCACTTATTGCCTGTGGTACATAATTCTTAATCTCGTTAATTTCATCATCTGATAAAAATAAGTGAGTTGCTTTTACGGATTTCTCCCATACTTCTGATAACTGCAATATCAGTAAGGGTGTTCTTTCTGTGACTTCTATTATTTTCATGATTTCCTCACTTTTTTTATGGTTTCCTAGCTAAATACATTGTGATTTTATCATACAATGTTATCTTATTTCCTGCATCAAGTATAACATTTCTGATACCGTCATAAAGACTTGTTTTATATGGCTCTATCAAAGTTAAATGATCAGAATGAGTACTAATCAATGAAACATATTCATCGGCAGTATATTCCCTTGTTTTATGATAATAACGACATTCTAGGTCAGTAAAACCATACTTTTCTCGAGCATCATAATCAAGACTGCATGTGTAATTTACTTCAGGATGAAAATGTTCTGCATACACTTCTTGTATTTTTGAATACAAAGGTTCATCTGTATATCCACCACCTGCACGTAAATCAGGTCTCATCATGAACATTGCAAATGTTCCACCACTTTTCAGAATTTCAAATGCTTTTGGATAACCAATTTTTTCAGGTATCCATTGAAATGCAGCAGCCGAATATACTAAATCAAATTGATTTTTTGGAAATTCATATGTTTCAAAATCGTCATTAATAATATGAAAATTATCATATACACTAAATTTACTTTTCATAAACTCAGTAAAATTTTCGCCTAATTCTATTGCAGTATAATTGCAGTTAGTCTTTAATATCGGCTCAGTTGCTTGTCCTGTCCCTGCACCTACTTCAAGTACAGATTTTGTACTGTCAAGTTTTGCATATGAAATTAAATCATCAAAAAGCTCTTTACAATAACGTGGTCGCCATTCATCAAATTCTTCAGGGATAGTATCGAATATTTTTCTGAAATCCATGTTTGCCTCCTTATGTTATGCTTTTTTTATAATACGGCAAAGCAATATCCTTATAATAATCCTCACCCTTTGGATTAAGTGTTTCCCATGCTTGTAAATACGAATCAGGTAAATCAGGAATCCAAAATTTATCTGGATAATCTTTCTTTGTACTTTGATTAAGTTCTATATCCGAAATTAACAAACTTTCGCCCTCATCAAAACGTCGCCTTGCTATAACTTGTCCGTCTGCATTTATAAATTGTGCTGCTCCGACAAGCTGTCTTGTTTGTGTTATATCAGCATCAGGAAACCGAAATGCTGTAACAGTACCACAATGACATGAATGCACAAGTGGAATACCAAGCAGCTTTGAAAAATTAACAGGTGTTTCTATCGCAAGAGCTTGATTATATTGTTTTAATGCTTCACGTTCAGGGGGTGAATTTAAAGGCAAATCCCACCAGCAAGAACAAGCTAGTACTAGCTGTACCTTACCTGATAAGCGTCGCAGAGTATCATAACGAATCATTTCCCAACACATTGCAATACCGATATCGCCAATTGGTGTATGCAGGATGTTGTTTTCATCTCCATGTGTATAATAACAATTCTCAAATTGAGTAGGAATATCTTTTTTATGCTCAAAAACTTGTCCGTCAGGAAATACAAGTGAAAAGAGATTGTATGAATGGCTGCCATCAAAAGATATATATGAGCCACCAATGATAATGTTATATTGTCTTGACCATTGCTTTAATAAATTTGGTACTTGTTTATTTTCACTTGCTACATTCAGCATTTCATTAGCAAATCCAACTGCAGAAGTGAAAAATTCAGGCAGAAGAATAAGTTGGGCGTTGCTTTCGGCTGCTTGACTTATTAGAATTTCTGTCTTCTTCAAATTTGAATTAACATTTGCAAAATCAGCATTCATTAGAGTGGCTGCAACTTTCATTGGCATTCTCCTGTGAGCTTTTTTATAGCATTTATTATTTGTTATTAACTTATTGAGTAATTGAATTGTTTCATTTATTGTTGTGTTTTAGCTCTGCCCAAGTTTGATAAACTTATCATACCTAAATCATATTAATATCCCAATTCCTCACCAATCAGAATAACTTCATATTCACTAGCCATTGGCTTTCCCCACAATACTGAAAGTCCTCTGCAAATTCTTTCAGGGCTTTTGCAGTCATAACATTTATCACCTAAAACAGCACATGGAGTTTTTACACCAAAACGCTTTGCATTTAATGGTGATGCTATATTTCTGGCACGATATAAAGCACTGTCATAATCCTTTGCGATTTTATTCTTTCCAACAACAAGGTATACTTTTTCATGACCATAGAATATGGAGGCAACTCGATTACAGTTACCATCAATATTGATAATTTCACCTGTTTCAGCTAATCCATTCACAGATGATATATATATTTCAGCTCCATTTGCTTTGAGCCTTATATCCTTGCTTGTTTCTCCATCAGGTATGCGTTGGTGCCAAAATACTGTATTATGTTTATTAAGTGTTTCATATAAACCCATTTCTTCAAGTGTCATAGAACCACCAAATCCAATAGTCTGATTATCAATTTGAGAATTAATATATTCAACAGCCAGTACTGCTGTATCAAAAACTTTTACAATGTAACCTTTGTCACATAAATTCTTTGCTGCGAGTGAAAATTTTTCTATTACCATACATACCACCTTAATCAAACTACAATTTTAATTTGTATAACTTACTTTACGTTCTTATATGAAATCAGAATGTGAGTTGGTGCAAATAATATTGATCCTAAAATCAGTAATACCGATCTGCTCATAATTCCACTAAACAGGAACAATATTGAGGGAATGATTGAAAGCGACAATGCTTTGAAAACATTGTTTTTCTTCCAGCAAATAACCCATATAACACAGTAAAGTATAACTAATATGGTATCAATAATGAGATAAACCGCAAATGCTTCATCAGACCACCAGCCAAACCAAGTTCCTGGAATATTAATAATCATAAATCCAAAACAACAAAATCTTCCGATTTGTTCAATAATCTCAACCAGTTTGTTATTCCATTTGTTTTCATAACCATCTTTACATCTAATTGCAAAGATAATGTTTGGAACCATAATAACAATTATAAAAACAAAACCAAACACATTAAACCATTCCATGAAAATCCTCCACAAATTCTAATTTGTTATTCTAATTATGGCATAAAACATTTAATAAGTCAATATTACTTTTTTTCGGCAAAAATTGTACAAATCATAATCAAAATCCCTATTGACATTTCTGTAATCATAAGGTATAATATGCATTAGATAGTAAATTTTCATGCTGTCTAAAGCGTTGGTATTTATAATTAAAATTGAATATTAATTATTGTTACTTTGGATTTGTATTCCATGGTATCTGGGAGAGTGGGGGCAATACCTGCTCTTTTTTTGCGCTCTTTTTTAAGAAAGGAAAGATGATTATGCAAACTACCAGAACTAACAAAATGGAAACTGTCCCAGTAAAAAAGCTTTTACTAACGCTGTCACTGCCAATAATGTTTTCGATGATGATACAGGCTCTTTACAATATCATCGACTCGGTTTTTATTGCACGATACAGCGAAAAAGCTTTAAGTGCAGTATCTCTAACATTCCCGATACAAACGCTTATGATTGCTCTTGGAGTTGGTACTTGCGTTGGTGTAAACGCTTTTTTATCACGAACATTAGGTGAAAAAAACATCAGCAAAGCAAAACTCATTATGTGTCATGGAGTTTTATTAGCAATATTTTCATATCTGATATCACTTATAATAGGTTTGTTTTTTACGCACAAATATTTTGCAGTTCAAACAGAAGATGCCGAAATAATAGCATATGGAACAAACTATATGTCAGTATGTTTGATATTTTCAATATTCATGTTTGGGCAGCTGTTGTAAATATTATTCTTGACCCAATATTAATATTTGGATTTGCAGGTTTTACAGCTCTTGGTGCAAAAGGAGCAGCAATTGCAACAGTAATAGGACAATTCGCAGCATTTGTATGTGCTGTCATACTCAATCAATGCTTTAATAAAGAACTAAAACTATCATTTTCTAATTTTCATTTCGATTTGTTAATTATTAAGGAAATATACAAAATAGGACTTCCGGCAATAATTATGCAGTCCATAGGCTCTGTTACAAATTTTCTGCTTAACGGAATACTTTTAACATTTTCAGCTACAGCAACTGCAGTTTTCGGTGTTTATTATAAACTGCAAAATTTCATTTTCATGCCTGTGTATGGGTTAACAAGTGGAATGCTGCCAATTATGTCATATAATTTTGGTGCTAAGAAAAAAGAACGCATAATAAAAACTCTGCGTTGGGGTATGATTTATATGGCAGTTATAATGCTGACAGGTACGCTTCTGTTTCAAATTGTACCAAATCAGCTTTTAAATCTTTTTGGTGTTTCAGATGAAATGCATGAGATAGGTGTTAACGTACTGCGTATTATCAGTATATATTTTATTTTTGAAGGGTTTTGTCTAATCAGTCAGACAAGCTTTCAATCACTTGGCAGGGGATTAACAAGTATGATTTCCTCATTAGTGCGACAGATAATTATACTAATTCCTATTGCATATATACTATTTTTAAGCGGTAATATTAATCATGTATGGCTTGCTTATCCTATTACCGGAGTTATAAGCTTTGCATTTTGCAGCCTGTTATTGAAAGATGTATATAGGAAAAATATTGTAACTGTAACAAGTACTCAAATATATAAAAATGAATTAGATATTGATATATAAAATAGTATGAATAAGCAAAATAGCATCGTGGCTTTCAAACCACGATGCTATTTTTATCAAATCTTCTTACCGATATAAAACACATAGCCATAATGCGTTTTGTACTTTTCATATAAATCGACCTCATACTTCATTTCCTTGATGAATTCATCGACAATTGTTTGGTTAGGATATTTTTTCAGAAGTTCATTTTCAGCAGCCATTCTTGGTATAAAATAATTCTGCATCCAACATTTTTCAGGCATTGTAAATGCAGCTGCAAAGCTATACCCTGATTTCTGCATTGATTTGATGTTATCATCAATTGAATAAAGTCCACTGCCTGCATCAGTCCAAAACTTTGCAATCTCATCAGGATGTTCAATACTAAGCCATGATGGACTTGTAACTGCTACATAACCACCAGTTTTTATATAGCTATTCCAATAGCTAAGTGTTTTTTCAAAGCCTAAGCTGTCAATCATACCCTCAGACCAAATTAAGTCGAATTCTTCCATTTCAAAAGGCAAATCAAGTGCATCAGCAACAATTCCATGAACTTTAGTGTCAAGATTTAATTTTCGTGCATTATTATTAAATATATCCACAAAATCAGAAACCATATCAACACCAGTTATTTGACATTCGGTATTTTGGGCGAGTACCATTGTCTGTCCACCAGTACCACAGCCAATGTCTGCTATTTTGGAGTTTTCTTTCAGATTATCAATAAAGCTAAATGCTTTTAAGGTCATTTCAATGCTTCCAGGGCCTTGTCGTTCTAATCCTAAATGGGATTCAATCAGTAAATCAAAGGTTGTAATTTCTTTGTTATTCATATTATTCCCTCACATTCTTTTATGTTCATTATATACACTTTATTGACTGCTGTCAAGTGAATAAAGTGTATATTTAAAAGATTAAGGCGAGATTAATACTTTATAAGTTCAATATTATCAAAACTTGACATAAACTAATTGTTTATGATATAATTCTTGTAAAATCATATTGGAGGTCAATATAAATGTATATAAAAAATCGCATTATTTCGTTGATATTCAAATGTGCAATTGTAATAATTTCTGCAATTGGAATTTATCTGAATTCAGGACTGCCAAACGGCAAATTTGCACCAGCAATGTTTTTATATTATACAATATTAAGCAATCTAATTTGCTTAATTTACTTTTCTGCTGCTGTAATATCAGTAATTAAAACAATAAAAAAAGATGGTATAAACGGTGAAACTACCTTTGCAATACACCTTAAAGGTGCTGTAATAATGGCTATTACTGTTACGCTGCTCATATATTGGTTTATTCTCGTAGGGGCAGGATTTGCGATGGCAGAGGGAACTTCTAAAGCAGCAAATTATATAGTGCATCTTTTTGTTCCACTTCTTTCTATTCTTGACTGGCTGTTATTTGATACTAAAGGCAGACTACATAAAAGTGACCCATTTAAGTGGTTGATTATTCCGTTATGCTGTTATCTTTTTACAGTTATCGCAGCAGCTTGCGGCATAATATTTTATGATGGAAGTCATTATCCATATTTCTTTATTGACTCTGATATTTTAGGTTGGGGAAAAGTAATAATAAGTGTTATTTGCCTTGCATTAGCTTTTCTTGTGATTGGATTTATCATTTTTGCTGTTGATAAACTTTTACATAGGTTAGAAGTGCGTGCTGAAAAATAAATACAGAATAAAAATATAAGCAAATCCAATGCTATCAAATTTCATGAAAGCATTGGGTTTTGTTTATACAGTTTTCGATAACTCTGAGGTGAACTGCCATAGTATAATTTGAATGCTCTGCTGAAATTTTCAGGACAAGTATAACCACATTTTTCTGAAATTTCAGATATAGTCATATCAGTTTCCAAAAGTATTTTCTTTGAATATTCCATAGTAAATTTCAAAATGTCATCTTTTGGAGGACAGCTAAAATAATTACGATAAATATAAGAAAAATGACTTCTTGTAAGATATAAAGCTTTTGCCATTTTATCTACAGTCCAGTTAAATGGCTCATTTTTAACTGTGTTTCTGAGCTCTGTAAGCTTTTGATTTTGTATCTTATCACGCTTTTCCTTTGGCGTCTCATTTATCATTTTCACTTTAAGTTCATTAAAAAGTGAAAAAAATTTATCGCTCATCCCTACTGAATGGTTGACTATTCTATCTGTAAGCATCCATGTAATACTATCAATAATTCTCTCAACATTGTATGAAAATTCATTATCAATATAAAATATTTTATTGAATGGCAAACGAAGTCTATCAATATCAGCCACACTTTTAGGAAAAAATTTGATATAATCATTTATGAAAGGTTTTTCATTTGTCCAGTATTCCTGATGAAAATTCGGCGTAAAAATAATACAAGCATTTTTTCTCGTCTGAACTGCTTCGCCATCCAAAACAATGTTAACAGAGTTATAGAAATGCACAAATAAATATTCACTCATTCCATAATCAAGACGCATATGAAATTCGTTTGGCTCTTGCCTTTTAGCAAACGCACCACATATTTCTATGTTCATATTCTCATCCTCTCAACATTAATATTATCATTATATCACACAAAATGATAGGATACAATAATATATCATGCTAAATTTTTATAATTTCTGCACAATAAGTGCATTTCAGCTATGTTTTCCATGCTGAAATATCAACAAAACATAGGACAAAATGAACTTGAACTATATCTACAATGATGATATAATTTTATTGAAATATAAAATATGCAATGTACTGAAAGGGATTGATTTTGTGAATATAAAAAAATTTTTATCTTTTTCCATATGTGTGATACTTGGCTGTTCTATTTTTACTGGATGTAGTACTTCAAAAGAAACAAAATTACAGCTTGAGGAGAAAATTAGTATGGGTTATATCGAGTCTACAACGCAGAATATATCCTTTGATACTGTCAGCGATAATTGTTATAAGGCAGTAACAAATGCCAATCCACTATCGAGTGATATTTTTTGTGCAGACCCAACAGCAGTAGAATATGATGGCAGACTTTATGTTTATGCAACAAACGACCATCAGCAGTATATGGCAGTTGGTGATGATGGAAAAAATACATACGATAAAATCCAATCAATTGTAATTTTCTCAACCGAAGATATGGTCAACTGGACATATCATGGCTTAATTGATGTTGCATCGGTTGCACCTTGGATAATGAATTCATGGGCACCATCAATCGTTTCACGTATAGAAGATGATGGACTTACTCACTTTTATCTGTACTTTTCAAACAATGGCTGTGGTGTAGGAGTTATTACTGCAACAAATCCTTTAGGACCTTGGAATGACCTGCTTGGTGAACCACTTATTAGTACAAGCACAAAAGGTTTGACAGGCTGTCCAAACCCATTTGATCCAGGTGTCTGTATTGATGATAATGGTGATGGCTGGCTTTCATTCGGTGGTGGTAAATCTTCAGGTGGAACAGAATATATGCCTGGCTCTGCAAGAATTGTTAAGCTTGGTAAGGATATGTGTTCATTTGATAGCGAATTTATTGAGATTAAAGCACCATATTTTTTTGAAGCAAGCGAACTTAATTTCATAAACGGTACCTATGTATATACTTATAATAATAGCTGGGATACACGTGCACAATGGGATTTTGACGGTATAAAAAGACCAACGGCATGCAGTATGGCATATATGACAACAAAAACACCACTTGATTCAAATAGCTGGGAATATAGAAGTGATTACTTTATTAATTCAGGTGAAGCAGGACTTGATTACAGCAACAATCACTCGCATATTGAAAAATACAAGGGTAAATATTATATGCTCCATCATACAATGCTCCGTCAGTCAAAGATGAAAACAAACGGTGGATTTAGAAGTGTTTCTCTTGTTGAATTAACTATCGATGAAGATATTGTAGAAATTGTACCTACAAAACCAACTAAAGAGGGTGTCGCTCAAATTGCGAATATAAAGGCATCAAAACAAAATGAAGCTGAAACAGTTTTCACAACAGCAGGAATTAAATATGAAGCTGACGAAAATTCACTTGTGAATGCTGTAACTGCTGCCGAAAATGGTGCATGGATTATGATTAAGGGTGTAGAATTTGATAATAAAACATCAGGATTTTTTTCTGCTATGGTTAAGGGAAATGGACGAATTGAAGTAAGACTCGACAGCATCGAAAATGAATGTGTTGCATCAGCCGAGTTTGATTCAAAGGATTTTAAGGGTGTATATTCAGAGGGGAACAAAGATGTTGATGGAGTGCATGATGTGTATATTGTGCTTTCTGATGGTATTTCACTTGATTATTGGCAGTTTATTTGAGATGATTTTTAATTTACCGAGTGCTTAAATATAAAAAAGGATTTACATTTATAACAATAAAAAGCGAGGATTTGTTCCTCGCTTTTGTTATTGTATACGAAAACCCCGTGCTAGGCACGGGGTTCAAAAAAGCTTTAGCGATGAGTCTTTAACAAAATACCTCCAAGTGGTATAATAAAACTACGGTCTGGCCAACTGTAGAAAAATAAAACCAAAATGGAGGTAATC
>JAVBOH010000014.1:0-175096 GCA_031550725.1 Oscillospiraceae bacterium | reverse complement strand
GGGGACTTTGACCCGTTAACGGGTAGCAAGTAACAGCCTTTGCACGGGCCAGACCGTAAAAAACGCCTTTAGGCGTGGCCAGTAGTACAGGGCTATGCCCGCTAGAGAAAAACCCCCGGCTACGCCGGGGGATATTTATTTATTATTCAGCATCCTCATTAATCTGAGTAAGACCATCCCAAATAGTATTAACACTTTCAACGCATTCAAAGTACTTCTGAGCAATCATAGACTGCGGTATACCAAGCTCGGACGCAGCAGAACTCATACTTCTCCAGTCGGCTCTTTCATATGAAATGATAAGCTGATACAACAAACCTGTACGGCCTTCATGATTAAGCAGTGCATTCTTAATATCATCACTGATAGGGAGCTGTTCAAGAACTTCCTCAATAGGTGTCTGCATGAGTTTGCCAAGTGTGGAGAACATACCAAGCAAGTATGCTTCAGAACGTGAAATAGGCATATCAGTTGCATACTGAACGAGTTCACTTGCAAATGTTGCTCTCAAGAAAGAAATCTTAATAAGTTCATCTGGCATTGAGCCGTCGTCCTGTTTGAAGCTAAGCAAGTAAATCCATTGCTTTAGCTGCCCCAATCCAAGAATAACGAGTGCTTGCTTAACAGATTTAGCACGGTTTCTCAAAGCGAAGTAAGCAGAGTTTACAAGTCTTAATAAAGAGAATGTAAGTGAAACGTCACGTGAAATAATTGTTTCAATTTCATCGATATCAGGTTCATCCTTAGTAACAGCAACCATAAGCAGGAAGAAGTTACTCTGAACGTAATTAACCTTTTTGATAGCGGCAGGCATTCTTTCGGAAACAAATGAACCCTGAAGATACGTACAGCCAAAAGATTTAGCCATATCATAAGCAGCCTGAGTTTCAACATTATAAGCAATTACCTTTTTACCAAATGATGTACCGATGTCAATGATATTCTGTAATGCTTGATCAGGTTCAGCAAAATTAACCTTGATATAATCAACAATATCAAGAATTCCAAAAAATCTTGGAGCAAATTCAAAGTCAACAACAGCAATTTTATATCCATTCTGCTTAAACTTAGTAATAAGCTTTTGAGAAATTGGATTAGTAATAAGTGAATCCTCAATCTGAATAACAAGGTTATTAACACCAAACATTTTTGGTATGTTTTTTTCCAGCAGATTTGAAGTAAAAGTAAGGAAAGCTATTTTTCCACCTAAAAATTTCTCGCTGTCCATAGATGACAAAAAGTTTTCAATAGCATTAGCAGCGGAACTATCATCAGTATGCTCAACTTTAAAGTGATTATCTGTATAGAGTATTTCGTAACCTAAGGCAGATTGATTAGCATCAACAATCGCCTGACGAACAATATATGAATCCATAAAAACAGTCCTCCTAATTAAATATATTATACAGCATAAAAATGCAAATTTCAATAATAATTAAAAATTTAATACATCTCTGCAAAATTCGATATAAACTTATCGGCTGTTAGCCTTAATGTTACAGCATCATCCTGTGAATAAAAATCATAAACGGCAACTGTTTTCATGCCAGCGTTTTTGGCACTGACAATACCTTTTAAAATATCTTCGAAAACAACACAGTCTTTAGGTACAGTATTAAGCTTTGCCGCTGCAACAAGGTAAATATCAGGATAATCCTTGCTTTTTCCGACTTCGTCAGTAGTAACGAATGCATCAAACATACCATAAATATTATTATTTCTAAGAACTGATTCATAAAGAAAAGCAGGGGATGCAGTAGCAAGTGCAATTTTTATATTATTTTTCTTTAAATAAAAAAGATATTCACGAACATTTTCTTTGAGAAAAATATTGTGGCGGTATTCGTTTTCAGCCAAAGCGAAAAATTCTTTCATTATTACTTCATCTGAATCGGTAACACCAGCTTCATGCATAGCAACAAGTGCTTCCTCAAATGACATAGATGTCAATGAATTTATGTATGCATTATCAAATTTTATGCCACGTTTTTCAAGTATTATTCTGTCAATTTTTTCCCAAACTGAATTTGATTCAATAAGAGTGCCGTCAAGATCAAAAATAGCTGCTGAAAAGTGCAAAATAATATCCTCCGAAAAATAAAAATAGTATTTTTTATACTCATTTAATATTGTACCATAAAAAGCCAAACTATTCAATAGCACAAATGAACAATAGTATTGACATTATATACAACATTATGCCATATCAACAAGGGTATAATAGTTAATATGGCATAAGTAAAATATAAAATATAAACTATGATAAATTATTTAAATTGTTGTCACGAATAATTGTAGCAAAATCCTTATAAGCATAATTTAAATCAACATCACCTTGAATACCATTTAAAGTACCTTTATCTGTATATTGCCACATACCATACTGGTAATCATAATGCTGATTTAACTTGTCTTCATCACCCCAGCTTGCAACCCAAACATTGTATTTTTTTACTTTATTCATATTTGTATGGTTAGTGAAGAAGTTTGCATAACTGTAAACAGTACCATAATAACCGGCATTTTCGATTTCATTCATAAAAGCAACAATTATATCAGTAACTTGTTTTTGTGTCATAGAAGAATAAAATGATTCCTCAATATCGAGAACAATCGGATATTCAGGGCTGTATTTCTTGATAGTTTTTAAGAAAAATTTAGCTTCAGTTTTTGCCTCGGAAACAGATTTTGCATATGTATAATGATAAAAACCATATGGAATGTTATATTTTTCGCATCCGGCAACATTAGTTTTGAGTGTTTCATCAACATGATAACTTCCGTATGAACTTCTTATCATAGCAAAATCAATACCTGTCTTGCTAACCTTTTTCCAATCAATGCTGCCTTGCCATTTTGATACATCTACACCAGTATAAACACCAGTGAAAACGGTAACAGACAACACGGTTTTATGACCATTGCTTGAAGTAACAGTAATATTAGCAGTACCAGATGCCTTACCAGTAACAATACCACTAGAGGAAACAGAGGCAATCTTGCTATTACTTGATGAATAGGTAACATCATCAATAGCACCGAATGGCATTAAATAATACTCAATCTGATGTGTTTTTCCTTTACGCAGCATAACAGAATTATCAAACAATTCAACGCTTGTAACCTGCTCGGATGAATAATAATTCGTATTATTTGAAGAATTAATATCAGAAACAAAAACATAGATATCATTAGTAATATTCTGTGTTGATGTCACACGAATTGTTGCAGTACCAACACCAACAGCGCTAACAATACCATCATCAGAAACAATAGCAATGTTAGGGTTATAGGACTTAAATGAAACGTAATCATCGGAATCATCAGGACTAAAGGAATATTTAATCTGATATGACTGTCCCACAATCATATTTTTATTTTTACTGCCAAGAATATTAATATAGGTTGCAGGTGTATTTATAGTCAAAACCTCAATATTTATACCTGCTCTTGATTGTTCATCAAGCGACAAAAAATTATCATCAGCTGAAACACTGCTTGTGAGAAGTGAGAAAATCATGGTTGATGATAAAGCTATACTTATTATCTTTTTAAATAGTTTTGATTTTACCATTGTTACCTTCCTTATCCATCCGGCAAAAATGGTATGCTCGGATTTTATTATATTTTTTTCTACATATTATTCTAATATATTACATGAGTTTTGTCAATAAGTAAAACAATATTTACAAAAATTTATAGTTTAAATATAAATATTTAGGGTATAAAAATACTCCCAATAAGCACATTCATTAAACTGATGTGAACATTTTGAGAGTATATAAATTTATGGAAACACAATTTCGTAAGCATTACCGAATATTTCTCGTATCCAGTAAGTAGGCAGTAAAAATGCCATAGTTGGAGCAGAAAGACTATAAACCTCAAGACCTTGTTTCTCAGCAATAGTTTTTGCCCTGAATTGATGAAATTCGTTTGTAGCAATAGTAATAGGACAATTAAAGCCATATTCATCCATGATTTTTTTAGAAAATGATATGTTTTCAAAAGTATTAGTGGATTTATCCTCCATGATAATTCTGTTCTCAGAAATACCTTTTTTCACAAGGATACGTTTCATGCATTCAGCCTCGGAGATAAGCTCGTCAGCGCCCTGACCGCCTGAAACGATAACAATAACATCAGGATGGTCTTTAAGATAATTGTAAGCTGCATATGTCCTGTATGAAAGCATACCGCTTGGAACTTCACCTCTTACTTTACAGCCAAGTACAACGATAACTGTATTTTCGTCTGGGGGAGGAGAGTGAGCGTATTTAACCATTAACACAGATATTATAACAGCAAGAATAAATAAAATAAATGCTATAATAAGAATCGCTATAACAGCAACACGAATCCACTTATGTTCCCATAATGGTTTTAGTTTACTCCAAAAGATTGTTAATGCAGTCAGCAGTGAAAATACACCCATACCAAAAATATTGCCTAAATTAAGAATGCCTGTAAATACGGGAGCTAAAAAAACACCAAATCCAAGTATGAAAATCAAAATCAGCAGTATTCTCATAATAGCCCCTTTGTTTTTTTTTATATTTGTCATTCGAGTGACTCCTTTAATGCATAGGCTAGCTGTGCAGGGCAGGATGTACCACGACCTCCGCAGTCAATATTTTCAAGCTTTGAGATAACATCTTCAACTTTCATACCTTTGACAAGAGAAGAAATGCCTTGAGTATTACCGCCGCAGCCACCGAAAAAAGCAACATCCTGAACAATACCGTTTTTCACTTCAATTGTAATTTTTCTTGAGCAAACATTTTTTGGTGTAAAGTTAATAGTCATATTTTACATCCTTTCATATCGATTGTTAAAGTCAATTATATACGTGCAATTCCTGATTTAACAGCGGCATCCGCAACAGCTTTAGCTATTAAATCTGCAATACGTTTATCAAATGGGTCAGGAAGAATATATTCAGCGGAAAGCATATCATCAGAAACAGCATTAGCAATAGCATATGCAGCAGCACGTTTCATAGCCTCATTAATATCACTCGCACGAACAGCAAGGGTACCCTTGAATACACCAGGGAAAGCGATAACATTATTAATCTGATTAGGGAAATCGGAACGCCCTGTTCCAACAACAAATGCACCAGCATTTTTAGCAGCATCAGGCATAATTTCGGGAGTAGGGTTAGCCATAGCAAAAATGATAGACTTTTCGTTCATTGATTTAACCATATCCTCGTTTACAAGGTTAGGCTTTGATACACCGATAAAAGCATCAGCACCAACCATAGCATCAGCAAGTGAGCCTTTACGTTTATGTTTGTTAGTTATTTTAGCCATCTCATAATGTGATGGATTTTCAAAATCATCGCCATCACAGATAATACCTTTAATATCAACCAAAACAATATCACCTATACCAAGTGAAATAAATTGTTTGGCAATAGCACATCCTGCTGCACCAGCACCGTTTATAACAAGTGTCATATCTTCAAACTTTTTACCTGCAACCTTAGCAGCATTAATCATAGCAGCAGAAGCAACGATTGCAGTGCCATGCTGGTCGTCATGGAAAACAGGAATATCTAACTTCTCTTTTAATTGGCGTTCTATTTCAAAGCAGCGTGGAGCTGAAATATCTTCAAGGTTAATACCGCCAAAGCTATATGAAATAAGTTCAATTGTACGTACTATCTCGTCAACATCCTTAGAATTTACGCATATTGGAAATGCATCAACATCGGCAAATTCCTTGAATAATGCACATTTGCCCTCCATAACAGGCATAGCGGCTCTAGGTCCGATGTCGCCAAGACCAAGCACAGCTGTGCCATCAGTGATAACAGCAACCAGATTGCCACGTCTTGTCAAGTCATAAGATAAGTCAGGATTTTTCTCAATCTCAAGGCAAGGCTCAGCAACACCAGGGGTATATGCCAAAGAAAGCTGTTCACGGTTTTCAACCTTAACTCGAGAGCAAATTTCAATTTTACCTTTCCATTCATTATGCTTTTCAATCGAAGCCTGCATTATATTCATATTCTACATCCTTTTTATGTAAATTCAAAAAAGCAAAAATTTAACTTTGAAAAAAATTTCAAAGTTAAATTAGCATTATATTTAATTATACTACTTATCCTTCTTATTTGCAAGCTTAAATATTCTGTCAAGATTTTCTTTATCAGTTGTATTCATACCAAGATATGTTGCCTTTGCATTATAAAGACCATGAAAATCTGAGCCGCCTGTAACAATAAGATTATATTTTTTAGCAATACGTAAAATTTCTTCTTTCTGCTTATCATCAGCAGAGTAATGATGTGCTTCAACACCATCGAGCTTGCCGTTTTCAGCAAGTTCTTCAAGTAGTTCAAAGGAATCATAAAGTACTGGGTGAGCAAGCACTGCAACACCACGAGCCGAATGAATTAGATCCAAAACAAAATTAACATCAGGGTATTCACGTTCAACAATACAGCTGCCTGTTTTTAAATTAAACAGCTTGTCATTAACCTTGCCGTAAAAATCAGTTGAATATCCATACTCGATAAGTGCATGCATAATATGCTGTTTAAAAATACTTTTTGAGCCTGTTGCGTGTTTCATAACGCTGTCAACAGTAATAGGATAGAGCTTCATAACGTTCTCTACCATTTCTTTTGCGCAGGCTTTTCTGATATCACAAGCCTTTAAGCAAATGCCCTCAAGTCTGTCTGGTTTTTGCGGTGCATAACAAAGAATATGTACTTTTTTACCTCTTTTTTTATCCCATGTTGAAAGCTCAACACCTGGGATTGTCTGAACGCCGTATCTTTCGCCAAGAATTTTCACTCTTGACATTGATGACATTGTATCATGGTCGGTAATAGAAATGAAGTCAATTCCTGTACGCTTTGCCTGAACAATAATGTCTTCAATTCCCAATGAACCATCGGAAAGCTTGGTGTGGCAGTGAAGATCTCCTATCATTATATAAACCGTTCCTTTCGTTGAGATGCAAATACATAACATTATACAAAAAAACTGAAACAAATTGACAATATGGACATTAAAAATCAACATCTCAAAAATACTAATAACAATTATACCACATTATCATACTAAAAAGCAAGAGTTTTCGTATAATTTGTCGATATACATTATTTGTCAGAAGAATTTATCGGTAAACCAGACATCTGAAACAGTAAATTCTTTACCGTTCAGGTAACCAAGACAACCGCTTTCGGAAGTGAAATTAAACATAAGCTTATATGAATACAAAGCTTGTCTATTTATTTTATATTCACGGTTCACTTGATTTATACCATATTTTCCATCGCCAAGCAGAGGACATCCAATATGAGCCATATGAGCACGTATTTGATGAGTACGTCCTGTTTCAAGCAAAATTTCTAACAAAGCAAGGTTATCCTTTGTTTTAATTACCTTATATGAGGTAATAATAGTTTTATTGTTTGGTGTTTTCTTATCAGTAACACGAACAGTGTTGTCATCAGAATTTTTTTCAAGGTATGCTGTAATCCTTTCCTGTTTTTTTGGTGGAATGCCATATGTTACACATAAATATTTTTTATCAAGCTCACGGTCTTTGATTTTCTGATTAAGTATACGCAGACTTTCTGCATTTTTTGCGGCAATTACAATACCGCCTGTGTTCCTGTCCAGTCTGTTGCAAAGTGATGGTGTAAAGCTAAGCTCTTCACTTGGATTATACTCTTTTTTATCATATAAATAATGTTTGATGCGGTTAATGAGTGTATCGACTGTATTTTCATTGTCCTCATGCACAACAAGTCCACTTTTTTTATCAAGCAGCATGATGTTTTCATCCTCATACAAAATATTTAAGCTAGTTGGGGCAGATAAAAAATCATATTCAGTTACTTCGGTTTCGAAAAACTCGTCATTAATATAAAGCTGTAAAACATCATTTTCATTAAGTCTGGTTGAAATCTCACACTTCTTGCCATTAAGCTTAATGCGTTTGGTGCGCAAATGCTTGTACATAAGGCTTTTTGGCAGTCTTGGCACTGCCTTTTGAAGAAACTTATCAACACGCTGGTCAGAGTCGTTTTTATTTATAATAAATTCTTTCATAAATTACGCTTACCTTTCTATATAAAATCGGTTATAATCACTAATTTTTATTATAACATAAAAAAATTTAAAAAACATCTTTTCAAATGAATTTTTTTGTGTTATAATAAAAGAAACGTTTGTTTTATTTTGTGGGAGTAAAATTTTATGGATATTAATACGAACAATGTTCATGATGGTCATAGACAGCGAATGAGGAACAGATTTATCGAAACTGGCTTTAAAGGTTTTGAGCCGCACCAGATAATTGAAATGCTGTTGTTTTATGCTTGTCCGAGAAAAGATACAAATGAACTTGCACATATGCTTATAAAGAAATTTGGCAGTCTTGCGGGTATTTTCGATGCATCTGTTCAGGATTTGATGTCAGTTAACGGAATATCGGAAAATGCTGCAGTACTTTTTAAAATGATACCAAAATGTGTACCATTGTATTTTGAGTCAAAGACAGAGGACGAGGTTTATGATAATACTGACAAGCTTAAAGAGCTGTTCAGACCTTGGTTTGTGGGTGTGTCGAGAGAAGAATTTCGAATTGCTTGCTTTGACAATAATTTAAAACTGATAAACAACAGGCTTGCATCGGATGGCGGACCGTCGGCATCAGCAGTTGATATGCGCAAGCTTGTCGAGATTGTTATGCTTGACAATACCTCGCTGATTGCGATTGCACATAATCACCCAAGCGGTTTTCCAATACCGTCAAAAGATGATATTATGGTTACAAGAATAATTAACACAACTATGAAAACTATTGGTGTGACATTGCTTGACCATATAATTGTTGGAGCAAATCAGGTTGTTTCTATGAAAGAGTCTGCATTAATAAATATATTTGATTGATGTTAAGTGGAGGTTGAAATGGATAAATTTAAGCTTGTATCAAATTATACTCCATCAGGCGATCAGCCTGAGGCAATTGATGCACTTGTAAATGGTCTAAACAGCGGCATGAGAGAACAGACCTTGCTTGGTGTTACAGGCTCTGGTAAGACTTATACTATGGCGAATGTTATTGAACGAGTTAACCGTCCAACGCTTGTTTTTGCGCATAATAAAATTCTTGCGGCACAGCTATGCTCCGAGTTTAAGGAGTTTTTTCCTGACAATGCCGTTGAATATTTTGTTTCATACTATGATTATTTTCAGCCGGAAGCATATATACCGTCAACAGACAGCTTTATTGAAAAGGACTCGTCCATTAATGACGAAATTGATAAGCTTAGGCATTCTGCAACACTTGCACTTGCTGAAAGACGTGATGTTATTATTGTTGCATCCGTTTCATGTATATACTCGCTTGGCTCACCGCTTGATTATCGTTCGATGGTAATATCATTGCGAAACGGCATGGAGATGTCAAGGGAAGTGCTGCTTGCAAGGCTTGTAGGTATACAGTATGAACGAAATGACTTGAATTTTATACGCAATAAATTCCGTGTAAGAGGGGATGTTGTTGAAATATTTCCTGCCGGTGCGTTTGATAAAGCTTTAAGAGTTGAGTTTTTCGGTGACGAGATTGAACGTATATCAGAGTTTGTTCCGCTTACAGGAGAAGTAACAGCAAACCTTGCTCATGCTGCGATTTTTCCTGCATCTCACTATGTTATTTCAAGAGAAAATATGAATGATTCCATTAATGATATTGAAAATGAGCTTGATGAACGAGTAAAATATTTTAAAGAAAATGATATGCTTGTTGAGGCACAGCGTATTTCACAGCGTACTATGTATGACATTGAGATGCTGCAGGAAATTGGTTTTTGTAAAGGTATTGAGAATTATTCGAGGATTTTGTCAAGGCGTGAGGCAGGGAGTATTCCTTACACATTGCTAGACCATTTTCCAGAGGATTTTCTGCTTATTATTGATGAAAGTCATGTTTCGCTGCCGCAAATAAGAGGTATGAGTGCAGGGGACAGAGGGAGAAAACAAACTCTTATTGATTATGGTTTTAGACTGCCGTCAGCATTTGATAACCGTCCTTTGACCTTTGACGAATTTAATGATAAAATCAATCAGGCAATCTATGTTTCGGCAACACCTGGGGATATTGAAAAGGAAAATTCGAAGCAGATTGTTGAACAGGTTATCAGACCAACAGGTCTTGTTGACCCTGAAATTATTGTCAAGCCTGTTGAGGGGCAGATTGAGGATTTAATTTTCGAGATTAATGCTCGTGTCAATAAAAATGAACGTGTACTGGTTACAACCTTGACACGTAAAATGGCTGAGGATTTAACAGCATATTTTGAGAAAATGGGTATAAAAGTTCGGTACCTGCACTATGATATTGACACTATTGAACGTATGGAAATTATTCGTGACTTGCGTTTAGGTGAATTTGATGTTTTGGTTGGTATCAACCTTTTACGTGAGGGACTTGACTTGCCAGAAGTATCGCTTGTTGCTATACTTGATGCAGATAAAGAGGGCTTTTTACGTTCAGAGAGGTCGCTTATTCAGATTATCGGACGTGCTGCCCGAAATACAGAGGGCAAGGTTATCATGTATGCCGATTCTGTTACACGCTCCATGGAAAATGCAATTCTTGAAACAGAGCGACGCCGTAAATTACAGATGGAGTTTAATGAAAAGCATGGTATTACGCCTAAAACTGTTATTAAGGATATTCGTGATGTCTTGGAAATTTCATCCAAGGCTGAAACTGATGAAAAGACTAAGAAAACAGCAGTTAAGCGCTTGCCGCCAGAGGAGAGATATGCTCTTATTAAACAGCTGACTGCTGAGATGAATAATGCTGCTAAACTTCTTGAATTTGAACACGCTGCCTATTTACGTGATAAGATAAATGAACTTAAAAATATGAAATAATATAGTTTCAAAAATTAGAAAGAGGAATTTTAAATGTCTAGGGATAAAATTATTATCAGAGGTGCAAGAGAGCATAACCTTAAAAATGTTGATTTAGAACTGCCAAGAGATAAGCTTATTGTTATGACTGGACTTTCGGGTTCAGGAAAATCATCACTTGCTTTTGACACGATTTATGCTGACGGTCAAAGAAGATACGTTGAGAGCTTGTCATCCTATGCAAGAATGTTTTTGGGTCAGATGGAAAAACCTGATGTTGACAGCATTGAGGGATTATCTCCAGCAATTTCAATCGACCAGAAAACAACCTCAAAAAATCCACGCTCAACTGTTGGAACTGTAACAGAAATATACGACTATCTGCGACTTTTGTATGCTCGTGTTGGTATACCACATTGCCCAGTTTGTAATCGTGAAATAAAGCAGCAGACTGTTGACCAGATTGTTGATAAGATTATGGAGCTTGATGCTGGCACGAAAATACAACTTCTTGCACCAATAATTCGTGGTAAAAAAGGACAGCATATTAAGGAACTTGAGGCTGCAAAAAAATCGGGATATGTTCGTGTTCGCTGTGATGGCATTATTTATGACTTGTCAGAAGAAATTACGCTTGAAAAAAATAAAAAGCACAGCATTGAAATTGTTGTTGACCGACTTGTTATTAAAGATGATATTTTGTCACGTTTGACTGATAGTATTGAAACTGTAACAGCTATTACCGGCGGACTTTTGATTGTTGATATTATTGATGGTGATGAAATGCTTTTTTCACAGAGCTATGCCTGTCCGGAGCATAATATTTCCATTGAGGAGCTTAACCCTAGAATGTTCTCGTTTAATAACCCTTTTGGTGCTTGTGAGAAATGTACTGGATTGGGTGTTTTTCGTAAAGTTGATCCAGACCTTATTATACCAAACAAGGACTTATCTGTTAAAGATGGAGCAATTAAGGCGATAGGGTGGAATACCAATGATGAAAATTCCATTGCTATGATGTATTACAAAGGTATTGCTGAGCATTATAAAATTTCACTTGATACACCTGTAAAAGAACTGTCTAAAGAAAGTGTTAACCTGTTTTTATATGGAACTGGTGACGTAAAGCTTAAGCTTAACCGTTCAACTATGTATGGTGGTGGTACGTATTATCAAGCTTTTGAGGGTATTATTCCAAACATGGAGCGTCGATACCGTGAAACGAATTCCGAGTACAGCAAGGATGAAATTGAGCAGTGTATGTCGGAAGAACCATGTCCTGACTGTAATGGTCACAGACTGAAAAAAGAGAGCTTGGCTGTTACTGTTGCTGACAAAAATATCACCGAGCTTACTCATTATGCAGTTGTTGATTTGCTTAGATTTTTTGAACAAATTGAATTAACAGAGCGTGACAGGATGATTGCAGGCAGAATTGTTAAAGAGATTAATGAACGCCTTGGATTTTTGAATAGCGTTGGACTTGAATATTTGTCGCTTTCACGTTCATCTGCGACACTTAGCGGCGGTGAAAGTCAGCGCATTCGTCTTGCAACGCAAATTGGCTCATCCTTGATGGGCGTGCTTTATATTCTTGACGAGCCGTCAATTGGTTTGCATCAGCGTGATAATGACAAGCTTATTTCAACATTGAAAAGGCTTCGTGATATTGGCAATACTCTGATTGTTGTTGAACATGATGAGGATACAATGTTTGCAGCAGATTATGTTGTTGATATAGGCCCATATGCAGGTGTTCACGGAGGTGAAGTTGTTTGTGCTGGTACTGTTGATGATATTATTGCCTGCGAAAAGTCTATTACAGGCCAGTATTTAAGCGGAAAAAGATTTGTGCCTGTGCCTGAAAATAGACGTGATGGAAATGGTTTATTTCTTAGTGTTTATGGTGCGTGTGAGAATAACCTTAAAAATGTTGATGTTCAAATTCCACTTGCTACATTAACTTGTATTACAGGTGTTTCTGGCTCTGGTAAATCATCGCTTGTAAACGAGATTATTTATAAAACACTCGCAAGCAAGCTTAATCGTGCAAAAATTCGTGCCGGTAAGTATGATAGAATGGAAGGACTTGAAAATCTCGATAAGGTTATTGCTATTGACCAGTCACCAATCGGACGTACTCCACGTTCCAATCCTGCTACTTACACTGGTGTTTTCACTGATATTCGTGAGATTTTTGCGCAGACAAATGATGCTAAAATGAAAGGTTATTCATCGGGACGTTTTTCATTTAACATAAAGGGTGGACGTTGTGAGGCTTGTGAGGGTGATGGTATTATTAAGATTGAAATGCACTTTCTGCCTGACGTTTATGTTCAATGCGAGGTTTGTAAGGGTAAGCGTTATAACCGTGAAACGCTGGATGTTTTGTATAAAGGTAAATCTATTCATGATGTGCTTGAAATGACTGTCAGTGAGGGTGTTCAGTTCTTTGAAAATATACCTAAGATTGCAAGAAAGCTTAGTACATTAGAAGAAGTTGGGCTTGGATATATTAAAATCGGACAGCCTGCAACTACACTTTCAGGCGGTGAGGCACAGCGTGTTAAGCTTGCAACGGAGCTTTCAAAACGTGCAACTGGACGCACTTTCTATATTCTCGATGAACCTACAACAGGTTTGCATACTGCTGATGTTCACAAGCTTATTGAGGTTTTACAGAAGATTGTTGACTCGGGTAACTCTGTGCTTGTTATTGAGCATAATCTTGATGTTATCAAAACTGCTGATTATATAATTGATTTAGGTCCTGAGGGTGGTAATAAGGGTGGAACTATCGTTAAATGTGGAACTCCTGAAGAAATCGCTTGCTGTGATGAGTCATATACGGGACAATATTTAAAGAAACATTTATATGTTAATAAGCAATAATTGTTTTGTATTTGGACATTTAGTGGTAAATCGATATATAATAATTGTATTTTGTTGTATAAGATGTATAAATATACAAGCTAAAGATTGTAATATAAACACTTTTATTTTGAGTGAAAATATGATATAATTATTAAAAATTAAGTATTGATATGAATTTTTACTATTATGTTTATAAATTTGTATAATTCGATATATCGGAGGAACTTTATGCGAAATACACCTGAAAAGGAACAGATTGTCAGTATATTAATTATAGTAATTTCTGTATTGATATTTGGAAGTATTGCCGTTTACTTCTTTTTCTTCAGCGAAAAAACACCTGCTGAAGATGATAGATATGAATATATGCCTAATGTTGTCGGTTATTCGTTTGATGATGTGGCAGGTTGCTACAGTAGGTTTTTTAGCTTGAATGTTATTTCAGAGGACTATTCCGATGATTTTGAACCTGGTATTATTATGTCACAGGATATGCCTGAAAAGAGCTCATATCTAGTTGGCTCAACTGTTTTAAATGTATCTGTAAGCTTAGGTAAAAAGCCGTTTGAAGATTTACCGAAAGTCGTTGAATTAGATGAGCTGGAGGCTATTGAGCAAGCTGAAGTTCAGAAAAAAGTTACTGGAATTGAAATTGATAATCCATTGGCTGAATTTGAAACAAACTTTACTAGCCAAAATCTAGAAGCTGTTTATTATGGTATTGATACACAAAACGAAAATGCAATGTCAATTATTGATGAGCTTAATGTTTTACTTCAAAAACGTGGCGGTGACGGCGGATTTTTATATTATGACATTAACAGCGGTGCTAGTGTTGAGTTTAATGCCGATGAAAAATTTGCATCTGGGGATATAATTAAAACGCCATATGTACGAGCTGTTCTTTCTTATGATATTGACTTAGGTCATCAGTATGAAATGTCAAAGAATATGGTTGTCAGCAAGTCATATATTAATGGTGCTGCTGTGGGAACGATGTTTACTGTTAATGACCTTGTAAAATCAACATTGATTGACTGCAACGCAACTGCGTTTAATATGCTGTATAAAAATATCGGGTATGATAATTTTAACACTATCTCCGCAGAGCTAGATATTCCGCATAGAATGGATGACAGTAATTATTGGTTTAGACTGACTGCACGTCAGACTGCAAGCTATTTTAAAGATGCGTATAATTTTACATTACAGCATGAAAATGGCGATTTACTGCATAAATGCATGGTGAACAATGCTTATGATTTGTTTGCATCACAGCTTGAATATAAGGATATTTGCGAATCTGCTGGTTATCAGGTACAGGAGGATTTTTATACCTTGGGCTGTGCAACAATCGTTTATTCTGATTCGCCATATATTATTGTTGGGTATGTCCGTGGGAATGGTACTGTTTTAAATACAAAATATTTCCATGACGCTGTGGAGCTTGCTGATAAGCTGCATAACGAATTACATTGATTGGCGTAAAGTTTTTGCTCTTTACATATGTATAGAAAGGTCGGGAGTTGATTTCTCGACCTTT
Organism: Oscillospiraceae bacterium; assembly: GCA_031550725.1. Lineage (GTDB taxonomy): Bacteria > Bacillota > Clostridia > Oscillospirales > Ruminococcaceae > UBA946. The sequence continues at coordinate 159,793 of JAVBOH010000014.1, read as the reverse complement.
TTATATATTCAAATATTACGATAATCTGTATATCCATATAATTCTTTTTTTATATCACCAGTATTATTTACATCAATAATCTGTCGTTGCTCAGCAACAGAAAGTCCTGTGAAAAATGTTGTGGTATCAGAATCGTTTGTATTATTTGCTGTGCCAAAAGGTATATTAATATCATTAAAAGTATATTCCATTTGCCATCTCCTTAAATTTTTATTACTCTATTAGTTTAACCTATATTGGCTCAATAATTTAATTTTTTAGTTTTCTAAATTTTTGTACGAATGTTGATTTAATATCGTTGACAAAATATATAAATATATGGTATAATTTAAAGAGTAATTTGGATTTTTTCATGTTTTTTTGAATATATTATATTGATTTTAGAAATCATAACCAATTTAGGAGGGTCAATAATGGAACAGACGCTGAATTTTGGAAGTTATTCCGCCTATAAGCAAACTGTAAGCGATTTGACAGAAAGCTTGCATCAGCTTAAAGAGTACAGTGAATATCTCGAGCTCCCAAATACTTCGAAATCTATAAGCGACACAATCGAAAAGGTCGCAGAGGAGCATTTTGAAGTTGCTATCGTAGGTGAGTTTAAAAGAGGTAAGAGTACGCTTATTAATGCACTTCTTGGACAGGATGTTTTGCCTGCTGATGTACTTCCTGCAACAGCTACTCTTAACCGTGTTACATACAGCGAAACTCCTTATGTTATGGTTGAGTATAAGGACGGCGAGGTTGAGCGAGTTGATATCAATGAGCTTGAGAACTATGTTACTAAGCTTTCCTATGAGTCAGAAAAAAAGGCAGAAACTGTTAAGCAGGCGACTGTTTATTACGACACTGATTTCTGTAAAAATAACGTTGATATTATTGACACTCCAGGTCTAAATGATGATGAACAGATGACCAATGTTACATTATCTATTCTTCCTGAAATTGATGCGGCTGTCTTTGTTATCAGCGCAAATTCCCCATTCTCACAGTTTGAGAAGGAATTTCTTGAAAAGAAAATGCTTACTTCCGATATGGGACGTATCATTTTTGCTGTAAACTGTTTCGGTACATTCTCAAAAGAGGATGAGGACCGTATTGTTGAAACAGTTGAAAAGCGAATTGCAAGCTATGTTATCGAGAAAGCAAAGCTTGTAATGGGTGAGGACTCCAAGGAATTTGCTGTATATAAGAGAAAAATCGGCAAGCCTAAGGTTATCGGTGTTTATGCGAAAAAAGCACTTATGGCTAAGGAAAGCGGTAACATTGAAATGCTGGAGGAAAGTAATTTCCTTACTTTTGAAAGAGTTCTTGAATCCATGCTTACGCAGGAACGTGGTGCAATTTCCCTGCAAATTCTTGCTAATAAAATTATAAGCTCTGGTTCAGAGATTATTAATTCCATTGTTATCCGTGAGAATGCTCTTGACATGGAAACTGATGAATTTATGGAGAAATATCAGGCTGCTATCGAGGAAATCGATGAAATACGTACTAAGAAAAGAGCAGAGTTTGTTCGTATTAATGAGGCTGCAAACAATGTATTTATGGAGTTACAGCCTATTCTTGACAGCTACTGGCTACAGATTGAGGAAACTGCTATTAAGGTTATAGATGATTTCCCAATGTCTGCTGATGACTTGAAGCGTGATAAGCTTAAGATGGTTTACGCTATGTTAACTGATAAGATAAAAGAAAATATTGAGAATACTGCACAGCTTATTTGTGAGCAGATTCAGAATGAAATTACTGTTGCATTAAGCGATGAGGCTGACAGACTTCAGTCCTTTGAAGATGAGTTTTTTGCATCTGTTAGCCGTATTCAAGAAATGTTCGCTGTTCAGCAGAATAAGCGTGGACGTAACGGTGGTGTTGTTGACCAGATTATATCTGTTGCAATTGGTACTGTTGGTACAGGCGGTTTGTTTATTGGATTGCGTGAAGCAGGAATTAAGGGAGCTTTGCTGGGTGGTACAACAGGTTTTGCAGGGTTTGTTGCAACATTTTATGCTGCTGCATATTTAGCAGGTTTCCTAGGAATTACTGCTGCGGGTCCTGTTGCACTTTGCATTATGGCAATCGCAGGTCTTGCAGGAACATTTACTGGTAAATTCAGTGTTGATAAAATTCTTGTTCAGGATCGTATTGATAAATATAAAACTAGTTTTAAATCATCTGTTAAAAAACAGTTCCGTGAGATGAAGATTACAAGTGACTTCTCTGAAACTGTTCGTCAGCAGGTATTCTCATCATTTGAAGGCTTGAAATCTAAGATTGAAGAAGAAACTGAAGTTATCCTTATGGATACACAGAAAACTCTTGACAGCCTCAATGAGCTTAAAAGAGAAAAGAAAAGACTTTCAGATAATGAAAAGGAAGCCCTCCACGATATTGCGGAATATACAGGTGCTTTACTCGCTGAAACTTATAATCTGCACAAGCACCTTATTGAAACAATGGAATAATTCTACTATATTTTGTAATTAAAAGGGAGGTTTCCTCAAATGATAAATCCACTTGAGTCGTTGTCGGGTCAAAACCCGTTACTCGAAATTGAAACCAGCTTTAGTGCATATCTGTCAGCGAGAACACGTTCATTCAAGGACCATGTTGTCGGGGGCAGACTTGATTACGCATTTGATGCAGACTTTCATATGCGTCAGAAAATAAATAATCTAACAGGCTGGTCAAAAATATATAAATCACTGGTCGGAAACGACATACCAAATAAATTCAAAAAAGTGTTCCAGTCAACAAGTGTTGCAGGCTCATTGCTTTTCCCAAATGCATATGAGGCTGCCAAGATTTGTGCTGAACGCCTGCAAATAAGTGTACCGAATGTATACGTTAGAAATGCAGCAGGAAAGCTTGATATTTACTCGATATCAGCTCCTGATGTTGAGGATTGTATTGTCATTACATCGGGACTATATGAGGTTTGCACAAAGGAAGAAATGATTTTCCTGATTGGACGTGAGTGTGGACATATTCAGAATAATCACTGTATTTATAACCTTTCAGCATCATATTTTGGTTATAGAAATGAAGATGGTTTTTCACTAGCAGCGGATAATTCACAAACTTCAGAGGGTACATTAAAGCAGCTTGATGCAACGCTTTTAGCTTGGTCAAGGCTTGCGGATGTTACAAGTGACAGGGCAGGAATAATCTGTCTGGACAACCCTCATAATTTTCCAGAAATTATGGACTCTATTTACCAAAAGGGGATAATTTCTGTTCGAAATCGTCTTGATAGTTTTCTTGACCTTGATAATATCAGGCATGTATATGAATCACTTCATATTACTCCTGCAAGAAATATTAAGCTTGATGAAAATTATACTGCTATCGACAGAAGAATTTTTGCTGGACTTGAGTTTCTTAACTGTGAGGCGTTTTATAACTGGCGTACAGATTTGAATAAAAATGATATACATACCATGAATAAACAAGCGCTTGAGGTGCGTTGTGAAATTATCATAGGCTCAGCAAAGGAGGGTGCATAAAATGTCAGATAACTTTAAAAACTGTACCCTTAGCTATGAAGTTGCAGAACCTGATATCGATAAAGTTCAGTCACAGCTTAAGCTGCTTTTGAACGACAGACCTTTGCGTGTTATACTTGGTGAGGATTTTATAAAGCGTCTTGATGAATGGGATCAGGCAATTACCAAAAGACGTTCTGAGCCGTTTTCTTTGGTTGTACTGGGTGATTTTAAACGTGGAAAAAGTACGATAATTAATGCGATTTTGGGTCAGGCACTTGCCCCTGTTAACGTTGCTCCTGAAACTTTTACAATTAACTCAATTGGGTATTCTGAGGTACCGTCTGCTGAAGCTGTGCTTAAAAATGGCACACGAATCAAGCTTACATCCGATGACCTTGTTCGTGAAAAGCTTGAAAAGCTTATGCGTGCATTCCCATCAACTCTTGATTATATTGATATTCGTGACAATGTTGAAATTCTAAAGGAAATCCGTATTGTTGACACACCGGGGTTAAGTGACCTTGACTGTCTTGACAAGCAGGTGCAGGAATATCTTGTAAATGCTGATGCGGTTATTTATGTTGCTAGTGCGTTGTCGCCATTCTCTGAGTCAGAGCAGCTTTTCATTGCAAGTCATATTCGTCCGCAGAGCTTTTCAAAACTGTTCGTTCTTGTCAATATGATTGATGCTATGAATACTGAGGAGGATATCAACAAGATTATTGCACGTATTAAAGAACGTTGTGATGATATCGTTCCTAATACTCATGTTTATGGTATTAGTGCTATTGATGAATACAGAAGAAAAATTGGTCTTAACCGACCTGATATTAAAGGCTTTCAGGAGCTATATGAGAACGAATTCTTAAAGTTTGAAATTGCCTTGAAACGTGAAATAATTCTTCAGAAGGATGTTATACGTACACAGCGAGTGCTTACGATGCAAAACCTTATGATTAAGGATACTGCTGCAAGAATTCGCATGGTGCATGATATGATTGAGCTTGACAGCAAGCGACTTGATATGTTATCCTCAGGACTTGAGGATGAATGTGCAACACTTGCTGCAGCGCTTGAGGCGCAAAAACCCAAAATTCAACTTTTTGTTGCAGAAATGCAGCAGCAGGCTGAACAGTGGATGTATGCATTTTTCTCAAAGCTTCGTGAAAATATTCTTGAGAGCAGAACAACTGCATCACCTGAGGATGTTGAAAAATATTTCTATTCATACCTTGTTGATAAGGTTGGTGAAGCATACCGCAGATGTCTTGATTTGCACAGAACAATGATGATGACTTCAATACAGAAAATGGGTAAGGAGCTTTCTAACAAGCTTGGTATTACAAGTTTTGCTGACACAGAGGATGTTGTTGTAACAGAGGACTCAATGGACACCTTGAATATGCTTGTTTCACAATCTGTAATGAATGCGGCATCAGCAGGAATGAGCAATGAATTCCCATCAGGAGTTATGCCATTCATGGGTAACATTCTAAAAAGAAAGCGTACTACTGATATTGTTGATATTGCACTCGAAAACTATGATGATATTAGAAATAATACTGTTAAGGACTTGAAGGAGGCATATAAATCAATGGAGGATACAGCGCTTAAGCATCTTAACAGCATTTATGAAACTCAGGTTGAGGTTAGCCGTGAGGCGATAAATCAGGCTATGGAGATTGCAACAAGTTCAGGAAATGCTATGATAAAGAAACATCTTGAAAATGCAGCTACAATTATTGATAATTGTGCGGTTATTTTAAGAAAATATAGTTAAACTAAATTTGAGTTATACATTTGTGAAAAAATCACTAATGTATAACTCCTTTAATTTTTTTATTTTTAAGAAAATTATTTTCCATGTTTATCGCTTTATAAATGGTGCATAATATCTTTAATACCATTTTGATTAAGGAGATTACATTATGCCATTAATTGAGCTTGAAAATATATCGAAATATTATGGAAACGGTGAAAACCGTATAAATGCTCTTTCAAATGTGTCCCTCACGATTGACAGAGGTGAGTTTGTAGCCGTTGCTGGTTCGTCTGGGTCTGGAAAATCCACGCTTATGAATATGCTCGGATGTCTTGATATACAGTCGCAGGGAAGTTACATTCTTGATGGGGTTGATATAGGAAGTTTGTCGGAAAATAAGCTGTCACAAATACGAAATCATGAGATAGGCTTTATATTCCAAAGCTTTAATCTCATTCCTGCCCTGACGGCATATGAAAATGTTGAGCTGCCGCTTATATACAGGGGAGTGCCTAAAAATATCAGACGGGAGCTTGTTTTACATTCACTTGAAAAGGTATCGTTGAAAAATCGTATTAATCATCGTCCGACACAAATGTCAGGTGGACAGCAGCAGCGTGTCGCAATTGCACGGGCAATTGCCGCTTCACCGCCGATTATTCTTGCCGATGAGCCGACAGGCAATCTTGACAGCAAGTGTGGTTCGGAGGTTATGCGTATTCTTTATGACCTTAACGGGCAAGGTAAAACTGTAATTATTATTACTCATGATGATAAAATTGCTGATCGTGCCGCTCGTGTAATACGTGTAAATGACGGTCATATTGTTGCTGATTCCAAAAATTGTATTGCCTGAAATTTAATGTGACAAAATGTAAAAAAGCCATAGTCGAAATAGACTATGGCTGATATTTTATTATAAAAATATAAATGCGAATTACTCGTCATCAAAGTTGCCAGGGATGTGCAGCTGTTTAACAGGTATTCTCTTCAATGGAGAGTATACATACTTAGGACAAGAAGAATCACCGCTAACAAGTCCTCTTTTTTCACAAAGAACCTTGTTACCGTCCTTTGCCCTTACGCCAAAATGGCAATACTGACACTGTGGTGGGATATCATTTCCAAAATATTTCTTTTTTGCCATATAAATCTCCATTCTCCGCCAATGCATAAATTCTAAAATTATGTACTGCATTTGCAATTTGCGCACATTTACGGCGGATAAATATGCTTTAAACTTATACATTACATTATATCATATTTCTTTGGAATTTGCTATATAATTATTTGATAATAATAAAATTGTCATAATTAACAAAAAAACGCTTGGAATAGGTGAAATTTGACGATATCCAACAGCCACATTTTCATTTAAAAGCTTAAAAACAGAAACATAGTCATCTAAAACACCAATTATTATTTTACTGCACATATATGAAATCAATATTGATACGGCACGACCAATGTATAAACTTTTTGTTGAAAATTTATTTTGTATGAAACTTTCAGCTTGCATAACAACGCAAACGCCGCCAAACGAAAGCATAGCTGTGCAAATTGGTAAAAGTTCTATGTTTTGAGCAGTGATATCTTTAATGTTGCTTATTTCAAGAAAAGCTTTAATCAGTGATATGCTGTCATTATAACATAAACCTGTGGATTTTGCAAGTATATCGGCTAAAAAGGGTATAACATTTGTTTCATTTAATATACAAGTCAGTGATGAGAAAAAAACAACCATAATGCAAACAGAAAACATACCTTTAGCCGCTGAATTTACCGATGCAACAAGCTTTACTGTGCTAATATCAATATCATTTTTACTGTTTGATTTATCAGGGATTTTTCTGTGAAATCCAGTTATAACCGCAACAATAATATTAGAAAAGAATATAATACCAAAAATAATCATACCAATTTTGGTACTGCCATATAACCTGTTTCCAACAATTCCACAAATAAACGCAGGACCCGCTAAAAAGCAATATCTCATCATATCAGAAGCGGTCTTCTTGTCAATTTTTTCTTCTGAAACCAATTTTGAAACAAGTCTTGCACCGACGGGATATCCAGCGACAGAGCTTAATAAAAATACTGAAAATAGTTCCTCGGGTATTCGAAAAATATATCTCGAAATAAATCTAAACGGTTTGCTGAAAAGCTTGTACAAATTTGTCGAAAGGATAAAATCTGCTGCAATCAAGAATGAAAATAGTGATGGTATAAGCGTTGTAAGACAGGTCATAACTGCATTATGTACACTTTCACTAACCGCTGATGAAAATTTTATCAAAAGAAAAGCATACAATACTATCAATATGGTTACAATAAAAATCTTTATTCTTTTCAATCTTATTAACTCCTCAAAATAAGTTTCGTCTTAAAAAGTATATGTTCGTAAAATCGATAATATAATTAGTAATGTATAATTTTTAATGGGAGAGTAATGAAATGAACAAAAATATTCGAGAAAAATATAATCATACAATATCAAAGATACTAAAAAAACGGCTGTATCTAAACACACATATGAATATCACTGATAATACATATCTCCAAATTGAAAACTGTAAGCGTATTCTTGACTATAATGACATTTACATCCGTATACAAACATCAACACTAACACTTCAGGTTTGGGGAAAGGACTTGCATATTTCCGATTATAACACGGATGGTATTATAATTGAGGGCGTTTTTTCTTCGGTTGAGTTTGAATAATTCATATAAAAAGGAGTATCAATATGTTTAAAAATTTAAGGGGTGTAATAACCTTTAATGCAGTTTCAGCAGAACCTGACAAGTTTATTAACACAATAAAAAACAGCGTAGTTTCAGTTCACAGAATGAGTGTATGTAATAATATTATTAGCGGACAGGTTTTCGCACATGACTATAACGAACTCCGTAGCATTGCTCAAATAACAGGAACTGAACTTACAAAAGAGAGCAATAAAGGATTTGTTTTTACAGTAAAAAGGTACAGGCATAGGTATGGTATTATAATAGGATTCATACTTGCTGTAATGCTTGTTTTTTACCTTTCAAACATAGTTATGGTTATAGAAATTTATGGCAATGAAATGCTTTCAGATGATAATATAACAGCACTTTTAGATGCTAATGACATACATATAGGAAGTTTTATACCTTCAATTGATTTTCGAGAAGCTGAGCGGCTTGTTGTTGTTACAGATGACAGACTTGCATGGGCAAGTATACGGAACATTGGCAGTCGTGTTATGGTCGAAGTGAGTGAGATTACTGAATATCCTGAGATGTCAAATAAAAATTTACCGTGTAATATAATAGCGACGCATGATGCACAAGTTGTGCGTATCGAAAATCTTCATCAGGGACAGCTTGTTCCGATGCTGTATGACGGCGTTAAGAAAGGTGATATGCTTGTAAACGGTGTAATTGAAACTACATATGGCGGCTCATTTATGGTTCATTCGATAGGTACAATTATCGGTCAATATACAGATAAGGTTGTCTTTACACAAAATTATCATGATGAATATACCGACTATAAAGAGGATATAAAGAAGAAATCGCTGTATATTTTCGGACTTAAAATACCGCTTTATATAAATCATAATATCAGTGAAAATTATGATTATGACGAGGAACTTAATTATTTTAGTTTATTTAATATTAAACTGCCAGTTGGTGTAGTATATTCAGAATATCATCCGTTTGAAATAAAAGAAACCGATTATACAGAGGATGCAGCAAAGGATATCCTTGAATACAAAATTAAGATGTATGAAAAGAATTTTTATGATGGTGAGGATATACTAATAATTGACCGTGAGGTGCAGTATTCTGATTATGGTGATTGTCTTTCGGTTGTTTGCAAATACACACTTGAGGGAAATATCGGTGCCGAACAGGATATTTTAGCTAAAATTCAATAAAATTGTGGTTAAATTGATAAATACCCCTTTTAATTTGAAGATATATGTGGTATAATATTTATGTTTATGTATGTTTTGTATTTGGGTTGCTCTAATCTTTTTTTGAAAGGTATGACTGTGAATTAATGGCTGAATGTATTATCAATGTTGAAAATATTGAACAGATTATAACTTTGTTCGGAAATTATGATGAAAATATAAATATTCTTCAAAGGCAGTTTAATGTTGCTATCTTAAGCAGAGGAAACGATATCCGTGTAAGTGGTGATGAAGATAATGTCAATAAGGCAAAAAATTCAATTAATGCTCTCCTTGCATTGATAAACAAGGGTGAGGCTATTAATGAACAGAATATCCGTTATGTCAATTCAATGGTTGACGAGGGACGTGAACAGCAGATAGTAAAGTTGTCAGACGGCGGTATTTGTGTTACAACAAGCGGTAAAGTTGTTAAACCCAAAACGCTTGGACAAAAGAAATATGTTGATGCGATTGCACAGAACACTATCGTTATGGGTGTTGGTCCTGCTGGTACTGGTAAGACTTATTTAGCTGTTGCAATGGCTGTAAAGGCTTTCAAAGCTCATGAAATAAACAGAATTATTCTTACTCGTCCTGCTGTTGAAGCGGGTGAAAAGCTAGGTTTTTTACCTGGTGATTTGCAAACAAAGGTTGACCCATATTTACGTCCACTTTATGATGCACTTTTTGATATGATGGGAGCTGAAAATTTCGCAAAGCAGTTAGAACGTGGAAGTATTGAGGTTGCACCGCTTGCTTATATGCGTGGTCGTACTCTTGACGACTCGTTTATTATACTTGATGAAGCTCAGAATACAACTCGTGAGCAGATAAAGATGTTTCTTACTCGTCTTGGTTTTAACAGCAGGATGGTTATTACTGGTGATATCACCCAGATTGATTTGCCTGACAGAAAAAAATCGGGACTTATTGATGCAATTAGAGTGCTTAAAAATGTAGAAAATATTGCTATAACACGCTTTTCAGAAAAGGACGTTGTGCGTCATAAGCTTGTTCAGGATATTATTAAAGCATATGAAAAGGCATATAACGAGAATAAATAATAAAGATAGAAAGAAAGTGACTTAATGACTAGGGTAAAAGTTTTAATACGTAATAATCAAAAGGAAGTTAAAGTACCAACCGGAATAAGACTTCTTATAAGAAAATGTTGTCATGCTGTGCTTGCGTCAGAAAATTTCACTGATGACAGTGAAGTTAGTGTATCATTTGTAAGCAATGCGGAAATCCGCAGACTGAATAAATTTTATCGTGACAAGGACAAGTCTACTGATGTGCTTTCCTTTCCTTTGGGTGAGAATGGGGTTTATGATTCTAACCCTGAAACTAATGCAAAGCTGTTAGGCGACGTTGTAATTTCCATGGAAACAGCAGTTAAGCAGGCGGAGATATATGGTCATTCACTTGAGCGTGAGATAGGATTTCTGACAGTTCATTCCATGCTGCACTTGCTTGGATATGACCATGAAACAACACCTCTTGATGCTGCTATAATGCATGAAAAGGAAGAATTTATTCTTGAAAAGTTAGGTATTTCAAGGGAAACAACTTTTGTTGATACAGATAATGCAGAATAAAAATTAGAGGATAAAAACGTCCGACAATTAAGAAAAGGATAATAAAGAATGAATAATAAAAGTAAAATAGAGTTTATTACAATTGTAGGACGTCCAAATGCGGGTAAATCCTCTTTATTGAATATTCTTACTGGCGAAAAAATCGCTATGGTTTCTGATAAGCCACAGACGACAAGAACTCGTATCACAGGCATTGTTACAAAGGATGAAACACAGTATGTTTTTATGGATACCCCAGGTATTCATAAAGCCAAAAACCGCCTTGGTGAGTTTATGAATAAAGCTGTTAAAGAGTCTGTTTCGGATGTTGATTTAATTGTTATGGTTGCTGATCTTTCAAGGAAAATCAATGAGGCTGAAACAGAGCTTATAAAAAGCTTTAAGAATAATGATAATGTTATACTTTTACTTAATAAAATTGATCTTATCCACGATAAAGAGCAGATTGCACTTCGTATTGGTGAATTTGCTAAGATGTATGACTTCAAGACTATCATTCCGATAAGTGTACTTACAAACGATGGTATTGATATTGTTTGGGATGAGGTATCGAAATATGCTGTGGATGGACCACATTATTTCCCTGATGATAAGTTTACAGACCAGCCTGAAAAGGTGCTTGCATCGGAGATTATCCGTGAAAAGCTGCTCATTTTAATGCGTGATGAAATTCCTCATGGTATTGCTGTTGGCATTGAGGAAATGGAAGAACGTACTAATAGAAATGGCGAGGATATCCTCGATATTTCCGCCGTTATTTATTGTGAACGTGACTCGCATAAGGGTATGGTAATAGGTAAAAAGGGTGCTATGTTAAAGCAGATTGGGCAGCTTGCTAGAGAAGAACTTGAAAGCTTTTTTGAGATAAAGGTTAATCTTCAGTGTTGGGTAAAAGTTAAGGAGGACTGGCGTAATCGTGAGGGAATGATACGCAATTTCGGGCTTGATAATAACTAATATTAACTGATAAAAAAACTGTTTCCTTTATTTTTATCAAATAATTCCTCTTATATATGTTTTTTCTAAGGGTATAATTATTTTATACTAGAAATTACTTATGGAGGACTTAAAAAAATGAACACAGGAATGACTGATAGTTTTAATGAAAATAAATGGAGCCAGTTTGAAATTAGCGGCAAGGTTTCGGATTATCTTGAATATAAGGGTATAAACACAAAAAAATTTTCCAATGTAAAAGGGGAACATTCTGATGCTGACAACAGTTCAGGGGCTTGTGGTTAAAGAGTATGATTACGGTGAAAACGACCGATTTATTAAAATTTTAACTGACGAGTATGGTATTGTGGATGTGAGTGTAAAGGGTGCAAGAAAAAATACATCCAGCAACAATTCACCGACTTCTCTTTTTGCATATTCGAAATTTTGCTATAATAATAAAAATGGGCGAAATTATTTAAATAGTTGTGAGCCTATTCATATTTTTTATGGACTAAGGCTTGATGTTACAAAGCTTGCACTCGCTTGCTATTTTTCCGAAACAATGGAGTATGCCATAACAACGGAAAAAACACCTGATGGTGTTATGCGTTTAATGCTTAATTCACTGCATTTCCTTGAAAAAGGAACTCGTGAAAATGAGTTTATAAAGTCTGTATTTGAACTGCGGTTTATGTCTGATATAGGGCATTTACCGCAGCTTATTGGATGCGCACACTGCTATTCATATGACGATACTGATATGTATTTTCTAATTGAAAACGGTATGCTTTTATGTGGTAAGCATTTTCATGACAAGCTTGATATTAGTTACTATAATGTGAGTGTATCGCCGTCGCTTTTACATACGATAAGATACATTTGTCTTGTTGAAATGGATAAGCTTTTCAATTTTAAAATCTCGGATGAGATACAAAAAGAGTTAACTAGTATTTCGGAAAAATATCTGTTAAGGCATCTTTCTGTGCGCTCATTCAAATCACTGGATTATTATAATAATTTATTTAATATCTGATACTTGTTAGATATTTTTTATTCGTACACATATTCCTTGATAGGAGGACAATAAAATGAACAAATATTTTAATTCGCTTGAATTACATAAAATTCTTGAGATGCTGGCTGAAGAAACTTCAAATGATGCATCTCGTGCAATGGCTTTAGCGCTTGAACCTAATTCTGATATAGATGTTGTAAGAAATGAAGTACGCAAAACATCGGATGCGTTTGACCTTTCTGTGAAATACGGAACGCCTGCGTTTGTTAAGTTTAAGGATGTGCGTGGCTCACTAAACCGTGCTAAATCAGGAGCAAGCTTAAGTCTGCGTGAGCTGCTTGATATTGCGCAAATGCTTTATCAGATTAGAATGCTTTCTGACTGGCATATATCCTGTGATTCAGAAGAAGAAACCTCGCTGGGTTATCTTTTTGTTTCACTTTCACCAAATAAGTATCTTGAAGAAAAAATAAAAAATGCTATTCTGTCTGAAACAGAAATTTCTGATATGGCAAGTCCCGAGCTTGCTAATATACGCCGTAAGATTGCAAGAGCAAGCGTTAAAATCCGTGAAAATCTTGATAAGCTTGTACGAAATTCTGATATGCAGAAGTCATTGCAGGAAAACATTATTACAATGCGTGACGGCAGATATGTTGTGCCTGTAAAAGCTGAACATAAGGGTAATATTCAGGGTCTTGTTCATGCTGTTTCATCAAGTGGGTCTACGTTTTTTATTGAGCCTATTTCTGTTGTTGAAGCAAATAATGAAATTCGTATTCTGCAAGGTGAGGAGCAGGATGAAATTGAACGCATTATCGCTGAACTTTCAGAGGAATGTTCACTATACGCTGAATCAATTTCAAATGACTATGCAACTGCTGCTGAACTGAATGTATATTTTGCTAAATCAAACCTTGCTGCAAAAATGCGTGCATCATGTCCTGAGGTTTCAGATGACGGCAGGATTAATCTTATAAAAGCAAGGCATCCACTTATTGATAAGAAAAAGGTTGTACCTGTCGATATAAAAATCGGATATGATTATCAAGCACTTATCGTCACTGGACCAAATACAGGTGGTAAGACTGTACTTTTAAAAACAACAGGACTTTTAACCGCAATGGTAATGTGCGGACTTCTAATTCCTGCTGGTGATGGAAGTCATATATCTGTTTTTGATAACATTCTTGTTGATATAGGTGACCAGCAGTCTATTGAACAAAACCTTTCAACTTTTTCATCTCATATGAGTAATATTTCTTCGATTTTAAAGGCCGCTGATAAAAGTACGCTTGTGCTTTGTGATGAGCTTGGTTCGGGAACTGACCCAATCGAAGGCGCAGCACTTGCTGTATCTATTATTGAAAACCTAAAATCAAAGGGCGCAAGAATGCTGATTACAACTCACTATCAGGAGCTGAAGCTTTATGCTATTGAGCGTGAGGGTATTGAAAATGCATCATGCGAATTTGATATTGAAACCTTGCAGCCAACATACAGGCTTATAATTGGCTCACCTGGTAAATCAAATGCATTCTCCATTTCGTCACAGCTAGGTATTCCTGATGATATCATAAATAATGCAAGAGAGCTTGTTTCAACTGAAAACCAACGATTTGAGGAAGTTATAGAAAAGCTTGAAAATGCACGTACTGAACTTGAACATCAAAATGATGAAATAAGGCGTCTTAAGAATGAGCATTCAGCAAAACTTGCTGAGCTTGAAAAAGAAATTGAAGCGTTTAATGATAAAAAAGCTGCTGAGCTTGAGAGTGCCAGAATACAGGCTATGCGTATTGTTGAAAGCTGTCGTATGCAGTCGGAAGAACTCATTGATGAGCTGAATGATATCCGCAAGCAAAAGGAAAAGGATAACTTTTCGCAGATGGCTGTATCGGCAAAATCACAAAGCCGTAATAAGCTTGATAAAATGTTTGATACCGCAAATCCTATACAGAAGCGTGAGCAAAAGTCATATAAACTGCCTCGTGACTTGAAAAAAGGAGATAATGTTCTCATTTTCAATATCGACAAAAAAGGCGTTCTAATGGGTGATCCAGATGCTAACGGAAATGTTTTTGTTCAGGCTGGGATAATGAAAACAAAGGTTAACATTAAAGATTTACGTTTGCTTGAAGATGAAAAGATTACTGTTAAAAATAAAAAGGTTTCGACAGCAGGAGTTCGTGGAAAGCTTGAGCGTACTCATTCAATGGAGCTTGACATCAGGGGTCATGCTGTTGACGAGGGTGTTCATGAAACTGATATGTTCATTGATAATGCTGTGTTATGTGGTGCAGGGCTTATTACCATTGTTCATGGTAAGGGTACTGGTGTGCTGAGAAAGGGTATTCAGCAGCATCTTAGAAGTCATCCATCTGTTAAAAGCTTCCGTTCGGGCGTTTATGGTGAGGGTGAGGAAGGCGTTACTATTGTTGAACTGAAGTAAAATATAACCGCTTGATGTGCATAAATTTGCATACCAAGCGGTTTATTTTTATTATATGTATATATGATTATTCATTAATTGTAGTTGGCTTTTTAACTGGATCATCTTTTAAAGATTCGTTTTGACCTTTATATGGGAAAATAAATTTGTTTACTAGCAATGCAATTATAATGCCGACAAACGTAAAAATAACACGCTGCAAAACATATGAAAATGCACCTGCTGCCTCTGTTGTGCCATCATAGTTTGTAGAAACGTTAAGCAGTACAATACAGCTGATTGAAGTAGCGTCGTTAAGATTAAGTAGATTGCATAAATAGATTGCAATTAATGATGCCGCAGCAATAATCGGAACTTCAATGCCATGATAAAACTCATCAATTAAAGTACCAATCATAATAACAATATATCCAAGCGTACCACCTAAAATTGTTCCGGCAAATCTGTTGACACCCATCATAATTGTATCCTTGCTCGTTTGCTGCATACAAATTACACATGCAACACCGCCGAAGAATATAACATTACGATTGTGAAAAACATAAGAAAGAAGTACACAAACTGCAACAGCAATTGAACTTTTAATTGTTCTTAAACCCATATGATATTTCTTGTTATCCATGACAAAAAAACCCCACAAAAATTATAAATGTGAAACCAACAATTACATATTATATCACAAGCAAAAAGGTATGTAAAGTTTTTGAAAGCATATATAAAACATTTTTGTACATATGAACAAAATGATTTGAGTTAAGTTAAATAAGTATAAGCATATTTAATGCGTACCGAAAAATTATATCGGTACGCATTCGCCTTATACATATTAAGTTAATCTTTAATGGCAAGAATATAAGCATTAACCTCTGCATTATTCAAGGTAACAGTATACTGATAATCAGGTGCATTATCAGTATAAATCTGATTACCATTGATAACAAGTGAACACATTTTGCAGTCATTGCTAATTTCCATCATCTCTAATACATAGGAATTATCATCACCGATAACACCGGAAATACTTGTAACATTGTAAATCTGACCATCGATTGTAAGAATAGGGGATAAACCCTTTCGAATAACATTAATCAGATATTCAACAGTAATATTTCCATCAACACCAAATGAATATATCTGATATTTTTGAGTGTCAATTATGTTTTCATAATAAGTAACAGCCTTAATAATTTCAGCATCATTGCCATTTAACAATGCAGTATTAATAACAGCACAATCATATGAATTGAAAGATTTTACTCTTTGGAAAGTTAAAGTACGAGCAATTGAAAGTGCAGTGGTTTCGATATCCTCAAAAGCAAATGGAATTCGTATTGTACGCAAACTATTCTGATTAATGATGACATTTGTATCAACGGTGTGAGCCAAATGACCATTGGTTATATTCTTAATATTCCATTTATCAGAAGCATCCAGATAGTTATTATAGTTGTTTACACATTCAATAGAAAGCTCTGAAAGATTAGCTTTACCATCAATAAGCAAGGCAAAAGAGTCAAGTTTGTAACCATCAATTTCAGTGCCGTCAGAACGAATATATCCAGCAGCATTCAAAGGTAAATCACCAGAATAATAAAGCATGCTAAAGATAGCAGCTCCTAAATTCATGTTAGTTAAATCGTCATCAAGCGGAACATTTATTAATGATAAATAATCCTTTTTCTCAAAGCCTGTCTTACCGATTAATAATGACTCAACCAAAGCAGTTTCATCTGTGGTATCAATAGAGATAGCATTGACATCGGACTTATAAATCAAATCATTAATCTGATTATAAATTTCTGTAAAGGCAAGATTGTTAATAGCCTTGAAAAATCTGCCGTTTGTTTCTTCTGCAATAAGTGAAAGGTAATCAGGATCTATTTTCTGACCAAGACCGATACTTATAACAGAAATATTTTTGTCTTTGCACATATCAATAGCAAGCTGTTCATTTTCAGTATTAACAACAGACGGTAAACCATCGGTAATCATAATAAGATATCTTCTTGCACTAGGGTTTTCAAATTCTTGAATTGCGGACATGATAGATAAAGAAATTTCAGTTCCGTTAAAATATTCATTACCTGTCCTAATCGAAGCAACTGAACTCAAAAGTGCATCCTTATCACTTGTTATATGATTTAAAAGAGTGTAGCTTCCTGTGAATTTAGCAATACCAAAGCTAGTGTTATCAAATGAATTAATAATATTTTCAGCAAAATCAACACGTTTAAAATCAATATCATTAGCCTCGGAATTATCAACAAGCTCAGCAGGATACATAGAACCAGAGTTGTCAATAAGCAGCATAATTTCGATAGGCAGTTCATCAGAAAAAACAGTACTATCAGCAATAAAATAATAATCGGTTAAAACATCATTACCAGAACTAATTATAGCTTTACCGTCATTAAAACTAATATTTTCAAAGGTATTGTCCTTAATATTCGACTTTACTAAAACAATGTTATTGTTAGAATCATTATCAGAAGCACCGTATGTAATATAAGCTTCAATGTTTTCGTTAACACCTGTAATACCAAAAAGTTCAGTTACAGCACCAGGATAATTATTTATCTGAGATACAGAATTTTTTAAACTAACATTATAAATTTCGGCATTACCTTTAAGATAAACATTAATTAAGCCATTTGAAATGGTTCTTTCGAAAATCCTGTCAATATCAGCAGTAGTACCGTCAGACATTTCAGATAAAGGGTCAAGACCAGCGATAAACTCAATACCATCAGATAAGCCATCACCATCGCTGTCAGGATTAGCAGGGTCAGTATGAGAAACATTAATTTCATAATAATCAGTCAAACCGTCATTATCAGTATCAATTTTAAACAATGACAAACCAAAAGACTCTTTTTCGTAACTCGAAGATGAGTTGTCCGTTTTTTCTATATTATAAGAAATATCCTTAGAAACGACAGGCAAAGATGCATATAAATCATTATAATATTCATTGTTAAGATACTTGATATAATAAAAGCCGATAACATAAACAGCAACAATACCAACAACTGCATAAATAATACTCATCATACGCTGATGTTTTTCCTCAGGAGTAAGATACTTTTTACGCTTTTTATACTTTTTTTCTTCTTTAGAAGTATCCTCAGCTTTTTTTACTTCGGCTTTACTTTCACTTTTTTTCGGTGCAGCAGTATAAGTTGGAATATCTGAAATTGTAGGAGTTACACCACTGTCGTAAACAATATCATCCTCTGATGGATCATAATGAAAATCTAAATTACTGCTATCGTAATCATCAAGTTCACTGGTAACATTATTATCAGTGATGTTTATATCGTCAATATTGTTGGTGATAGGTTCATCTGACATTAAATCAAAAATATCATCAACATTATGTTTGGATTTGTCATTATTATTCATGGAATACTCCTTTATTAATGAAATATATAATGATTATAACATAGAGCCAAATGCTTTTCAATAAATGCATTTAAACACATTATATATTATTTGTGATAAAAGACAACGTTTACATTTGCATAATAAAAAGAGATTATTCTTATTGAATAATCTCTTTAAGATAAATGGTGCCGGTGACCGGGGTCGAACCGGTACGGTATCACTACCACAGGATTTTGAGTCCAGCACGTCTGCCAATTCCATCACACCGGCAAAGTAAAAAAACATTGCTTAAATATAATACCATAATAATACCCATTTGTCAATACCTTTCTGAAAAAAATATATATTTATAGGAATGGTTAATTTGATATACAGTGCTAATAAAAATTAGCGGTGAAAAAGCAAATAACCGCTTTACAAAATGTCGAAATATGGTATAATGAGGTATATGAATATATTATTCTAAGAAAGAGGCAAGTCAAATGAGGAGTATAAAAACCAAAATCATAATATCAACAATATCTATTGTTACAACTGCATTACTGATATTGGGAACATCAAGTATTATATCAAATTACCTTAGTGACTTAGATGAAATTGAACTTAGCATGATGACTGTTGCACAGATAACAAGTGAGCTTATTGAAAGCAAGGTGACAATATATAAAAATGCGTGTTCAGAGGCTGGTAATACGGCTGAGTTGTCTGATATTTCAATACCAATATTAACAAAACAAGATATAATAAATCAAAAGATAAAGGATTATGGATTGCTTGATGGTGATATAATTGGAATTGACGGAATAAGTATATTTAATGGCAAAAATTACAGTGAAGATAAGTATTTTATAAAATCTTTGAACGGTGAAAATGTGTTTACAGAGCCATTTATAACAGGTTCAGATACATTGAATCTGGCAGTTTTTTCACCACTTTGGAAAGATGGTATAGCGAACTCGGAAATAGTTGGGGCAGTAATGTTTCATATTCCTGAAAATACTCTTATTGATGCAATAAGAAATGTTCGTGTAAGTGAAAACGGATATGCATATGCAATTGATAAAGATGGATACACAATAGTTGACCTTGAGCCTAAGTTAATACTTGAGGGTGAGAATATCGAGATTTTAGCATTAACCGATGAGGGCTGTGAACCATTGTCTGTAGTACACAAAGCTGCACATTCAAATGAGTCAGGGTTTGCAAGCTATAAATATTTAGGTGCCCCTGAATATATGGCATACTACACAATTGAAAATACTGATAACTGGTCTGTTGTAACTTGTGCGCCAAGAAGTGACTTCATGATTAAAACAGTGAATAGTATATATATAACAATTATTGTAATTATTGCATCAGTGTTAATTGCAACATTAATTTCTGTTGTGCTTGGTAACAAAATAGGTAATCCAATAAACACATGTGCAAAGCGTTTAGACTTGTTGTCAAAGGGTAACTTGAACGAAAGCATACCGCAGATAAATTCAAAGGATGAAACTGGAGTACTCGGGAATGCAACCGAACAGCTGATTTTATCATTCAGAGGTATAATTAATGATTTGAATACGCATCTATCTGAAATGGCGAATGGCAATTTCGATATAAGAACAATGGAAAATCAAAAGTTTTATAAAGGTGATTTTGAGGATATTTTATTATCTGTCAAGACTATAAATCATAAGCTTAATGAAACATTAGAGGGTATAAATGAATGTGTAAATCAAGTATCAGCAGCATCAGATCAGGTTTCACATGGTGCTGAATGCCTAAGCAGCAATTCGTCTGAGCAAGCGACATCGATTGAAAAGCTTACATTAACAGTTGCCAATATATCGGATAAAATTGAAGAAACAAGCAACGGCTGTGAGCAGGCAAACAGGGCTGTAATTAAAGCTGCTGAATATGTAGATACAGCAAGCAAGGATATAGTAAAACTTCAGGATGCAATGAAAAAGATTAATGATACATCAGACCGAATTAAAACTATTGCAAAGACAATTGAGGACATTGCAATGCAAACGAATATACTTGCTCTGAATGCATCTGTTGAGGCAGCAAGAGCAGGTACATACGGTAAGGGTTTCTCAGTTGTTGCAGATGAAGTAAGGAGTCTTGCTGCAAAGTCTGCTGAAGCAGCAAAGGATACAACATCACTTATACAGCAGTCTATTGAAGCGGCAAGAGAGGGTGACACGATAACAACAGCAACCGTGTCAAATATTAAGAATATAGCTGAAACTGCACAAGATGTTTCAAAATTTGTATCGGAAATAAATGAAGCAAGTACAGAGCAGGCAACTGATGTCAAGAACATATCGACTGGTTTTGAAACTGTATCAGAAGTGGTTCAGTCAAACAGCGCAACAGCAGAAGAAAATGCTGCGTCAAGTGAGGAACTGTCTTCACAGGCAGAAGTACTTAAGCATTTACTGCAGCAATTCAAACTTCGAAAACGCATATAAAAATAAAAATAATAAAAAAGGTTTTCCAAAGTAAATTTCTTTGGAAAACCTTTTTTGTTGATTTATTTGATTACATAAGCATCATAACCTAGCTCCAACAAACAAGTTAGTGTATCACTGAAATCTGATTGATTTAGGCTATCATTATTAACCATAGGTATAATATTAATATTATCACCTGCTTTTTTAGCAATTTCGGTGAAAATAACATTTGTCCTGTCAAAAGCCGTTAAGTCAGCCAAAACGATTTCCTGATTATTAATAACAACTGTTTTACTAAAATCAGCAGGGGAGTAATAAACAAGAACAGTGCAGTCGGAAAGCAAATCAGGTTTAAATACTTCACAAGTGTTATTAATGATATCAGCAGCAGAAGTTTTAACAATTAAGTTTGTATCAGGCTTAACAGAACTTTTTACAATATTAACTACATTAAAAAGAGCTTCATAACGATTAGCGTTTTGAACAATAGAGCCAATATATGACAAATCACTATTGCGGAAAGCTGGGAAAGTCAAACCATCACAAATCACAGTTTCAAAACCTGCCATCGAAATTTCGGTTGATAAAGCAGCGATATAATTCTGTGTTTTAACATCAAATGGAGAAAGCCATGGTTTACCGCCATTTGCAACAGAATTATCAAGCCAAGTTGAATTATCGCTCTGGAAATGATATGCACCATCACGATTAGCACCATAACGGTTGTTATCTTCAAGCAAGTTAAGTGATGCAATAGGTTTTAGTCCCGATGCAACAACCATCGAAGCAATTTGTTCTAAGGACATAGTACCCTTTACAGCAGTTTCGTCGCTTAAAGCCATAGCATTTTGTGTTTTGTAGTATATAGCACCGCCTTTAGCCTTTAAGGTGACAACCACAGCAGTATAGCCGTCATTTTTAGCATCGATTAATGCATTTTTTAATGTTTCGGAGTTTTCAAGAGCAGTAACAGGAAGTTCATATGCCGAGAATTGTAATGTACTTGGCGTATTATTAGGTTTCTTGTCATCATCTTGATTTTTACCACTTTTTTCTGTTGTTTCATCAGTAATTTTATCCGTTTCATCTTTGTAAACAGGTGGTGTCCATGGCTCAGTCGTGTCATGACTGCCCAATTTTCTATCCTCAATGAAATCTAATATCGGATTAGCAATGCTATAACCAATAAAAACCACAGCAGCAAGAATAATAATAACAACTAAAACAATTAAAGCTGCCTTTCTGTTTTTCCTTCTGGCAGAAACTTTGTTTCTGTAAACTTTACGACCAGCCATAATAAAAACTCCAATCTATGTTAAAATAAAATAATCAAAATGTCAGCTCATGACCAATCAAGCCATAAAAAGCCATACCAAGAATACCAAGATAAATGAGCAGCAAGGGATATCCTCTGAATGAGTAGGGAACATTTTCCGAATAAAGCTTATCAAACACAACAGCAACAAAATATACAGCCAGCACAAATCCTATTCCAATTCCAAGACCATGCCCAATGTATTGAGGTAAAGTGATACAATATTTAGAATTAAGGAACATTGAGCCAAATACAGCACAGTTAAATGCTGATATATGCACATATTTTCTCATTCTGCCGAAGGTTTTGTAAAACAACTTCCATAAACATAAAAGCGTGATAATATAAATAAGTCCGAGAATAAGAACATAAACCAAGGGCTTATAAATATAGCTGATATCGCTTTCATTTAATTTTTTATCAGCAAAATAACAGATAATACTTGTAGAAACGGTAAAATAAACAACGCAGGCACCAAATCCAAAAATATTTTTACGGCTTCTTGAAATGAGAATAAGAGTACTCGTTCCCAACGCCCTTGAAAATATTGTATTTTCAATTATTATGCCGGTAATAGCAATAATTATAATTTGAGTAATAAATTCCATAATTATGCCCATGCCTCCTTGTTACAAAGCTCCATGAAATGTGTTTGCATGGGCTCGAAAGAATTTCTTCGAAGTTCTTTGGTTATTCTATTTGTTTTTTTATTTGTTTCAAACTTTCTCCTTAGAAAAAGTTATTATGATTTAATTTCATTAATGATAAAAAGTAAAAATCTAAATACAGCAGCGAAAATACCTAATAGTATAAAACCGCCGAAAGGATGCTCAAATATATTAAAAACAATAGGTGCAGCAAGGATTTTGCCGTTAATCTCACCAGTTGAAATAATCTCACGTAAAAATCCGAATAAAAGCACAGCCAAGTCATATCCGATAATACAGAAAATGACGTCCAAAAGCATTCTCGACTTGCTTTCTAGGAAAAACATGGTTTCAGAACGTGAAACAATGAATGAATTAGTGATTAAAAGTGGGAAGTACACGCCCATATCTGTAATTGCATCAGGGATAAGATAATTCAAAATTATAGCTGTTGGAACATAAACCAATGAGCCGATTAATGTATATAAAATGATACGAATCGTATAAAGAATTTTTTTAGGAATAAAAGACGAGATTATCAAAGTAAAATAGGTTATAATCGAAAATGTCAGAACTAAAATCAAGGCTTTTTCAAAGGTAGTTGCATATACTGCAATAGGAGCGATAACCATACCGCCGACAAGAACAGGGTTTTTCTTTAAAAGGTTATTGAAAATCGATGTTCTTTTGGATGTTTTAGAAGTATCATCAATTATTTCTGTCCTTGTTTGACTGCTCAATATCTCCGCTCCTCTCTAAAATCTGCAAAGTTTCGTTGATGCTTTTAACAGGTTTAATAAACCGCCTTTTAAATCTTGCGGCAAGACCTGAATTGTTTTTATCAAGAATATCCGCAAATGACAAAGCTCTTTTATCAAGTTCAATGCCAATAGGTGCGGAAATAATAACAGCGTAAATAATAGCATTTTCGGTTTTACTGTAAAATTCAAAAATCAAAAATAAAATTGCAACAACAGCACCATATATAAATCTTGACAGCTTTGTTTTGGGTATAGTCCTGAAATCACATGAAAGAAAGAGAATACCGAAAATAAGCATACCACCGCAAAGTAAATTTACAAGGCTTAATAAATCCCTGCCCAGATAAAAAAATGAAAATACGGATATAATAATAATCTGAGTGAAAAAGGAAATAGCAGATACAGAACGTCTAAGTATTAATATCAATGCACATACTGCAAGAATAATAATAAAGCCTGTACCCATAGGTCCATAAACCTTGCCGATAAGTAAATCCATAATATCATTTGCAGAATCAAGTGACTTAGTTGATGCATTGAAAAGCGTTTCAAGCGAAACTGACGATGAGGTCGGTAATTTATCAAATGGCTTTGGATATATAAGCAAATTAGCAGGAAAGCATAATGACACAAATAAAAAAGCAGCAGCGGCAGAACTGAAAATTTCACGTTTATGACCACCAAAAGCGTGTTTACCGATAATAATAGCGAAAACACAGGTTATAACAATAAAGTGGTAAACAACAGATGCAGGCATCATTAATGCAATAATAAATCCGGTAACAGCAGTGGAAGTGAAATTGTTTACGTTTTCTTTGACTTTTACAGCTTTTAAACATATAATATCAGTAACCTGACAGGTTATAACTGAAATTAACAATACAATCAAAGCACGTAAACCGTAATAATATATTGATAAAACAGAAAGTGTCACTAAAATAACCAACAAATCATTCATAACACTCAATTCTGTTTTTGTTGTTTTGTTAAGAAGTTTTATATTTACATCCCCTTATATATATACATTTTGAAAGGTAATTATATAATGAATTATGAGATTTTAAGCAGTCAGTCCATAAAAGTAAATCTTGACAAAAAAGATTTACAAAAGTATAATTTGCTTTATAGTCAGATAAATAAAGATAATGCCAAAACAAAATTCATGTTCATGGATATAATCGAAAAAATAGAATTTGAAACAGGCACAGCCCTTGCGGACAAATCGCTGTATCTTGAACTGTTACCCACAAAAAACTCAGGCTGTTTAATATATATATCGTTTGACACCGAGGATGATACAAATGAAAATGGTGAAAATGAGTATATCTATTTTTTTGATAACATTGATAATTTATTTAAGATGGCACATGATTTTTCGCCGATAAATAGCCTTTTCAAATGCAATTCATCATTATACCACAATGACATCGGATTTTTTCTGATAATAAGCTTTGACACAAAATATATGCGCTTTTTGAAAAGCTACCTGACAAAAATCACAGTACCAATAAGCAGCGGTGAAATTAACAGTTCATATGTAAAAGAGCATTACAGCTGCATTTCAAGTGAAAGCACAATAGACCGATTAACCGAAATAGTGTAAAAAAGAATTATCTCAAAGAATTTATAGCTTCAGATAATTTTTTTGCACCGAAAATATATGAACCAGCAACTAAAATTTCTGCCCCCGCATCCTTTACA
This sequence comes from Oscillospiraceae bacterium, assembly GCA_031550725.1. Classification (GTDB taxonomy): domain Bacteria; phylum Bacillota; class Clostridia; order Oscillospirales; family Ruminococcaceae; genus UBA946. Next base: position 134,343 of record JAVBOH010000014.1, on the reverse strand, counting down.
AGCTTTGCAGTTTCAGCATTAATACCACCGTCAACCTGAATAGGAACGACAAGTCCTTTTTCTTTTATAATTTTCGACAGCGTACTAATTTTATCAAGTGTTTCATAAATAAATCCTTGTCCGCCGAAACCGGGTTCAACAGTCATAATCAAAATCATGTCAAGGTCATTCAAGTATGGCAAAAGAACGTCAACAGGAGTGTTTGGCTTTATCGAAATACCAACTTTTTTACTGCATTTTTTTATAGCATTAATAGTATCCTGAACGTTTGAATTTGATTCATAATGAAAAGTAATAATATCCGCACCATTCGCAGCAAAAGCATCAATATATTTAAGCGGGTCGATAATCATAAGGTGAACATCAAGAACGCCCTTGCAAACCTTTGATACTGACTTTAAAACGGGAATACCATAACTTATATTATCAACGAAAACACCGTCCATAACATCAAAATGAATATATTCACAGCCATTGTCCTCGACATTTTTTATATCTCTTTCAAGGTTGCATAAATCTGCGCTTAAAATAGAAGCTGAAACAATTGTATTCACAAAAATCCTCCCAGAATAATTATATTATAAATAGATTACTGTTATATATATCATTAAAATATGAAACAATATACCATACTAAATTATTATATAATATATTCACAAAAAAATCAAGGTCAAATACCAAAAAAAATGGTATTTGACCTAAATCTATATAAAAACGGAAATATAAAAACAAAAAAAAGCAAAGCTCCCCTACGGGTATAAAAATACTAACCTTTTAGGTTAGTATTCATATACCACCTTGCTAAATTGGTTTTATACGAAACCGCTTAATTTAGTTTATGCAGAAGTCAAGTAAACGACACAAAAACGTGAGGTGAATATACAGATAAAATAATTGAATTTTGTTTATCTGTTTACATTTGTAAATAAATGTGGTATAATACTTATTGATTAAAATAAAATTTATTTAAAAACACGGTTGAAATATAATACAAAATATGGTATAATTTAAATAATGTATTTTATTGCATTCGTAAGTGAAAGGAGTTAATGTATATGAAAAAAAACAAATTAATATTATTTTCATTAATAGCTGCATTAACTATTTCAATGACGGGTTGCAGCGGCAGAGGCGACAAATATGCTGAGCTAGGTGAAGATGAATTTGAAAAGGGTAATTATGAAACTGCACTTGAAAATTTAAATCTTGCTGTGAAATATGGCATAAAAGATTATGATACAGTGGATTTATATTATACTATTGGTGGGGTTAAGTATAAGCTTGAAGATTATAACGGCTCTATTGAAGCATATAAAACTGTGCTTGTTGATAAACCTGATGACTTCAACAGTTTGGTTAACTTAGGTGTAAGCTATGCATCGATGGGTGAAATTGAAAAAGCAGGAGAGGCATATGAAAAAGCCTTGCTGAATGACCCGAAAAATCAAAATTCTGTTTTATTTTATGTAAATTTGGGACATTATTATATTACTACCGGTAAAGCTGTATCTGCCACTGAATATTTAGAGAAAGCAATTGAATATTCACCTGAACAGCCATGTAAAAACCCATATGCATATGCATACCTAGCGATATCATATGCAATGTTATATAGATATGACGAATCGGATGATGCATTAATGAGAGCAAGTGAGCTTGATTATAAGCAATGTGATGTTGTTCGTGAGAGAATTAATGATATAAAAAGCAAGAGATAAAAAATTAACAGCGAAACGGTTATTTAACATACCGTTTCGCTGTTTTTGATTGTTAGAACTCGTCTTCACAATCCTTATGAAGACAAGTTCTTAATCTTCTTTTTTATGAGTTTTCTGCTAACAAGTGTTATTATTCTTTCTATTAAAACACTTGCTGCGACCATTATGACACTTATTACGATTAAATTCATATCAGGGAATGGTAAATGGAGTATTGTATGGAATAAAATCATAGCCGTATAGAAACCAACGGATGTTGTTGCAGCCAAGAATAATCTAAGCTTGTTGAAAGGATAACAGGATTTTACCACAGCATCAATACCCATAGCACCAATAACGGTGTATAGAACAAAATTTAGCTGCCCGTCATTAAGTCCTAGAGTGGCTGAAATGCTTGTAATTACGATATAAAAAAGCACTATTGAAATTGCATTTGGAAGTGCTTTCATAATCGCTGTATACAAAAATTTTCCTTTGACTTTACGGTCATTTGGCTCAAAGGATAGAAAAAATGCAGGGTAACCCTCAATAGCTAAGTCGATTAATGTAATTTGAATTGGCAGGAATGTGAATTCCTTATTAAAAATAATACAGAATAAGCATAATGCAATAGAATAAAGTGTCTTAATAAAGAATACTCCAGCAGATTTGGTTACGTTATTTACAACACGTCTGCCTTCTGCGAGAACATCACGCAGAACACCAAAATCTGACTCCAGTAAAACAAGCTTTGCGGATTGTCTTGCTGCATCACTGCCGCTGCCAACCGCAATTGAGCAGTCCGATTCTTTCATAGCGAGCAAGTCATTGACACCATCACCAGTCATAGCAACCTTGTGTCCTTGCTCTTGAAGTGCATTAACAAGCATACGTTTTTGCTGTGGGGTAACACGTCCGAACACTGAGTATTCATTCACAATACCAGATAAATCGTTGTCATTCACAACTGACATATCAATATATTTTGATGCATTTGGCACACCTGCTGTCGTAGCAACAGAAGAAACAGTCAACGGGTTATCACCCGAAATAATCTTAATATCAACACCTTGCTCAATAAAATAAGCAATAGTATCCTTTGCATTCTTTCTTACAGGGTCAATAATCACAATACCAGCGATTATTTTTATATTATCAAATTTACTATCCTTAGTAACATCACCATTAACAATACCTGCAAGAAGAACCCTTTTTCCATTTGATATTTCACTTGAAATACTATCATCAACATAACCACTTGACAACTTTTCAGGAGCTCCGATAACAAGTGTAGTGCCATTTTCGAATGTAGCCGAACTCCATTTTCTGTCCGAAGAAAATGGTATTTTTGATATAAATTTATATTCATCATTAGGTGAAAAATAATCTCTAAGCGCCATAAATGTTGCGTTATTATCATCAGTAATCTTTAAAAAGCTGCCGATAAGCTTGCCAAATGGAATATCATTATCAAGTGATATAACTTTTTCGATCATCATTCGCCCTTCAGTAAGTGTACCTGTCTTATCTAGACAAAGCACATCAACATGAGCAAGGGATTCAAGCGAATATAAATCCTGTACAAGAACTTTTTTCTGAGAAAGCCTAATAATACCTGATGCAAGTCCAATACTGATTAGAAGGAAAAGTCCTTTTGGGAGCATACCCAAGAGTCCGGCTGAAGTATTGACAACGGAATCAAATATGCTGTCATGACGAAGTAAAAATGCTTCAAGAAAGAGCATAATACCAAGCGGTACAATGAAAAAACCTGTCAGCTTAGTAACCTTACGCATTGATGAAACAAGCTCTGAGCTTTGCTTTTTCATCTTTTTAACTTCATTTGCTATTTGCGATGCATAATTATCATTGCCAGTATGAATAGCTTTAGCCTCACATTTACCGCTGATAACAGCACTGCCTGAAAGAAGTGAATCACCAGATTTTTTTACAATAGGGTCGGATTCACCGGTAAGTAGTGATTCGTTAACCTCCATCTCACCTGAAATAACAATACAATCGGCACAAATCTGATTACCGCTTGAAAGCAGAAGAATATCACCTGTTTCAACCTCGTTAATAGAAATATGCATTTCCTTGCCATCACGCAAAACATCAGCATACGGAATAGACAAGAGTGACAGTTCTTCAACAAGTTTTTTGGCTTTAATCTCTTGAAAGATACCGATGGTAATGTTAAGAATAATGATACAAATGAAGAACATATTCGACCATGCGCCAACGCAAGCAAGTGCAACAGCAATCAGGAAATTCAAAAGATTGAACAGCGTGCAAATATTATCCTTAAAAATCTGTGGTATCGACTTTGTAATCATGTCTTGTTTTTTCATCTTAAAAATTTTGTCCTTTCGAGGTTATGCGTATTTATATTTTTGTAATCTTAGCGAAATTAGCCATAAGTTTTTTAGTTCCGATAGTGTCAAAAGCAACCTCAAGCATCATGTCGTTAGACATAGCTTTTGCGGAGATAATGGTACCCTCACCAAAAACATTATGCTTAACCCTGTCACCTGCTGTAAAATCAGCAGTATTATTTTTCTTAGCTTGTTGGGTTTTATTAATAGCAATCTGACTTTGAAGTGACATACTCTTTGTTGATGTGATAATATCATCACTTTGAGCAGTAAGTTTCACAGTTTTATCATTTTTATCGAGATATTCTTTTGGTATTTCACGAATAAAACGGGATACAGTATTTCTGTTAGTTGAGCCAAAAAGCATACGCTGAGAAGCATGAGTAATATACAGTTTCTCTTTTGCACGAGTAATCGCAACATAAGCAAGTCTGCGTTCTTCCTCGATATCATCAGGGTTATCAAAACTTCTTGTGCTAGGGAAAATACCCTCCTCTGCACCGGCAATAAATACAACAGGGAATTCAAGCCCCTTTGCTGAATGCATAGTCATTAGTGAAACTGCATCAGCACTGGAATCAAGTCTGTCAGCGTCGGTATAAAGTGAAATTTCCTCCAAGAATTCTGAAAGGCTGTATTCCTCACCCTCAGGTTTACTTTCCATATAGGAAACCATATTAGACTTCAACTCGTTAATATTCTCCATACGACCCTCACCCTCGTCACCAAGAGTGTCCATATATCTTTTATATCCAGTTTTAATGAGGATGGCATCAAGAAGTTCATCAAGCGGCTTAGTTTCGGAGATAATTCTTAATTCTTCAAACATTTCAGCAACCTTAACCAATGACGAAGCTTTTTTTGAAAGCATAGGATATTCAGTTGAATTTTTCATAATGAAGATAGGAGATTCATTCATATCAACAGCCATTTGCTCAATTAAAGCAACAGTAGCGTCACCGATGCCACGTTTAGGCTCATTAATAATACGCTTAAATCTAAGCATATCACGGTCATTGTTAAGCACAGACAAATATGCAACCATATCACGAATTTCTTTACGGTCATAGAACCTCAATCCACCGATAACACGGTATTGCAAACCACTTAAAGTGAAAGCTTTTTCAAGACTGTTTGACTGTGCATTCATACGGTATAAAATTGCAAAATCCTTATAACTTCTACCATTTTTGATACCATCAAGAATTTGGTCAGCAATAAATCTTGATTCAGCGGCTTCATCAAATACTTTACATAGTGTAACCTTTTCACCCTCACCGTATGCAGTCCATAATTTTTTGTCTTTTCGAGAAGTGTTGTGGCTTACAACAGAGTTAGCAGCATTTAAAATATTCTGTGTGGAACGATAATTCTGCTCAAGACGAATAACCGTTGAATTATCAAATTCATCTTCAAAATTCAAGATGTTTTCGATTGTAGCACCTCTGAATTTATATATTGACTGGTCATCATCACCAACAACACAAAGGTTGCCATGCTTGCTTGCAAGCAGTGAAACAAGCTTATACTGTGCCTGATTGGTGTCCTGATATTCATCAACCATAACATATTTATATCTGTTGCGATAAAATTCAAGTACATCAGGATTTTCTTCAAAAAGCTGTACTGTAAGGCTTATAATATCATCAAAATCAACAGCATTAGCAGCTTTAAGCCTTCTTTGATATTCTTTATAAAGCTTTGCAATTGCAGATTTTCTATAATCACCAACAGCGTGAGCCTCAAAAACAGCAGTGGATATAAGCTTGTCCTTTGCACTAGAAATAACATTAGCTATTGATTTTGGCGGAAACTGCTTATCATTAATATCAAGCGGGTCATAACAGCTTTTTAGCAGTCGCTGACTGTCATCACTGTCATAAATAGTAAAGTTGCTCTGATAGCCAAGTCTTTCAATATCACGGCGCAGAATTCGCATACAAGCGGAGTGGAAAGTGGATGCATTAACATCATCAGCACAAGTTCCGAGTGCTGTTTCAAGACGTTCTTTAAGCTCTCCAGCTGCTTTGTTTGTAAAGGTAATAGCGAGGATGTTCCAAGGCTTAATAGTGTTCCATGAAACTAAATCAGCAAGCTTTGAAATCATCATTTCATCAGTACTGCCATCATAATTATTAAGAAAAGCAATATCATCCGCAGAAATATCATTTCTATCGGAAATATCGTTATAGGCATTTCCAAACCTGACCATGTTAATAATACGATTTACAAGCACAGAGGTTTTACCGCTGCCAGCTCCCGCAAGAATAAGAACAGGACCATTTACAGTAAAAACAGCCTGCTTTTGCATATCATTAAGTCTGCCGAAATATTTTTCAAGTGCTGATTTTTTAGCAGAAATAAATTCAGAATTACTCATATACCCTCCATAAAAAATGTGAAGTACAAAAAAAGACACTTCACAAATTACCTAAAATTCTATTAATCATAAAATACATTATACCATACACAAGACTAAAACGGAATAGTTTTATATGCTTTTTTACACTTTTTTAACTTATTTTTTCCACAGTGTAAGATAAATGAAAAGTAGATGAAATAATATTAATAATCCTTGATTTTATATACAAAAAGTGGTACACTATACATAGTAATATATAAATTTATGGATATGTTTGACATTATCTTATTATGAATAGAGGTCTTAAATTTGAAAAAGATGTTGTTTGTATTCAATCCGAATTCAGGTAAGGGACAGATAAAAAATCATCTGTTAAAAATAATTGATACGTTTGTAAAGAGTGGATATGAAGTCACTGTTCATCCAACACAAGCGCAGCATGATGCTCACCAGCTGGTGTTTTCAAGGGGAGCAGAGTATGATGTTATAGTATGCAGCGGCGGTGACGGAACTCTTAATGAAACCATCAAGGGCTTGATGGCAATTGACAGACGAATACCGCTTGGTTACATTCCATCCGGAACAATGAACGATTTTGCAACAACTCACGGTATCTCAAAGGATATGCCTACAGCAGCAGAAAAAATTTGTCTAGGACTTACTTCAGCAATTGATGTCGGCTCATTTAATGAGGAATATTTCACATATATCGCTGCATTTGGCGCATTTACCGATATTAGCTATGAAACGTCACAGAACATGAAAAATGTCTTTGGCAACCTTGCATATATAATGGAGGGAATTAAACGTCTTAACACAGCAAAATCGTATCATATATCAGTTACACATGACGGAAGAAAAATTGAAGATGATTTTATTTTCGGTATGGTGTCGAATTCCGAATCAGTTGGTGGATTAAAAGGACTTAGCGGGAATGATGTTTTGCTTGATGATGGTGTATTTGAAGTGTTTCTGATTAAAATGCCGCAAAATCTGATTGAACTGCGAATGACGATCAACAGTCTTTTAAAAAGAGAAATAGATTCCGATTATTTTTATTTTTTTAAGTCAGATAAAGTTGAATTTCATTCGGAGGATGACTTACCATGGACACTAGATGGTGAGTTTGGCGGCAACTGCAGGAATGTCAGCGTGGTGAATAAATGCTGTGCAATTGACATATTAGTTGACCCAAATGATAAACCAACATCCGAGTATGATGATTATACATCAATAGTGGCAGATGATGTTTTGGAAGAAGGATAAAATTAATAATAAAAATAAAACGGCTGTCTAATAAAATAGACAGCCGAATTTTTGTTAAAGTGAAAACCGCCCAGACGCCATGTGAAGCATAAAACCCGCACGCAGCAGGTGGGTAACACCTCTGTTGCTTCACGCTCCCTGCATCCGAAACCCCGCTCAACTTAAGCGGCGGGAGGTCTGCAATCGACAACCGAAGAATGAATCCCTATTATAATGTGTTGGATTATAAAAACACACTTCATCGTACAGGGCAGAAATTCGAAAACTTTAATTAAGATTAAAACAAATAACATATATCAAATGTCTTAATCTATTAGTATTATATCACAGTAAAAATCAAAAATCAATAGTAAATGATGGATTTATTAAACAAATTTTTTTGGATTTTTGGCTATATCAACATCAAAATCATCTTCGGTATTATCAAGTGCAAATTCAATAACCTTTTGATAAAACTTCGCAGGACTTTTAAGAATTTTCTCTTTAATGACATCGGCTTGTTCGATATCTGGAGCATAAAGTGTAATACGCATGAGGTCAAAGGAAATATCTTTTATAGTACAGTTAATTTCACATCCATTTTCGGTTTGTATAATATCAAAATCGGTTTCATTCTCATGTGCAAGCTTAGAAAAAAGCGAGTATGCTGATTTTAGCAGCTTTTTGTGAAAAAATTCTGGGATATAGCTGTTAAAATATTCCGAGCCATGTCTGCCCTTATCATTTAAAATTATGTATGTTTCATCACCATTTGTTTCTTTAGTAATAGAGCCATTTTCCACAAGCTCTGTAATAGCCTCGGCATAATAAAAATAATTTATAATCTCGCTGTCAAGAACAATTTCATATAGTTGTTTTTCGGTAACAGTGCGGTTAATCTTATTTAAGATAAAGCAAAGCATGATTTTTACATGAAAAGCAGAGTTAATTTCAGGATAGTTATAGTCCAAGTTAAACATCCTTTCGTTTAAAGATAAAAATAGGGTACACATATAATAGCGTACCCTAAAAAAGTCTGTAAAAAATTATTGCAGACGTTCAGGTCTTTTTAGCATTTCTTCAAGTGGTTCATCAAAATCAACAGAAAGTTCATCCATTTCATCACTTGGCGGAATAAATTCTTCCGACTTTTTAAAAGCATCCTCAGGAACAGGTGCAGGGATATATTCAGGGTTATCAAGCTGCATACGCATAATTTCTTTTTTCTTTTCTATTTGATTTTTCATATGCACATATTGCTTGTAATAAATACCGTTTGTGTTTGCGATCGGATGCGGTTCATCGATAACATCAATAAAATCTGGAAAACCCTCCTGCAAGCTTAAAGCTTCAAGATTGGTAAATAATCTGAATGTCAAGTCAGTGATCCAAAGACCCAAAGCACCGCCGATAATAAGGAATATTGACATTAATAGTCCCTCTTTACCAGTAAAAATAGAGAAAAGACCATAAATAAGTGTCCAGAAATAAGCAGCGAAAAGCAGGTAATTAACTTTTTTATATCGGCACATATTTCCAGCGACAGTAGCGATACCCATTGAAAATAAATAGAACATCCAGAAGTGAGGAAATTCATCAGCATGAGGTTTATCCACATTAGAATATTCAGCACCGAATAGGTTATGAACCAAGGTTTCACCGATATATATAGATGCACTAGCACCTAAAATCATAGCTTTCAGCAGATAAATAATATAAAGAACAATCCACAGGCCGATAGTACAGGTAACACCGATTATCAGAGCGAAGCGAAATGTATTATTGATTTTATCAAGCTCTAATCGGTTTTTCTTAAACCGTTCTTCTCTAAGCTTTGATGCCAAAGGAACACCTCCTTAATTTATGTCAAAAAACTAGATTAAAAGTTAGGATAATCAAGCATATGTGAAAGTATGGCAATATTAACAGCCGCCTCAACACATGGTACAGCACGAGGAACAACACATGGGTCATGTCTGCCTTTAATACTGATTGTTTCATTTTTTAAGTTACTGTAATCAACAGATTCCTGAGCCTTTGAAATAGATGGGGTTGGTTTAAAAGCAACACGCAATGTGATAGGCATTCCCGAGGAAATACCACCCAGAATGCCGCCATGATGGTTAGTTTTAGTTAAGATGTGACCGTGGTCATTAACATAAAATTCATCGTTGTTCTGACTGCCAAGCATAGAAACAGAATCGAAACCTGCGCCAAATTCAATACCCTTAACAGCAGGAATACCAAAAATAAGCTGTGCAATACTATTTTCAAGTCCCTCAAAAATAGGTGAGCCAATTCCTGCTGGAACATTAATAACAGCACATTCTATAATACCGCCAACGCTGTCACAAGCCTCACGAGCCCTTGAAATATCTTCAATCATAGCATCGCCCTTTTTGTCATTAAGTACAGGAAATCTTTTATGACGGAGTTTAACGATATCATCTCTTGAAATATCACAAGGATTAAACTTTTTATCTTTAATATTATGAATTTGAACGATGTGAGCACCAGTATAAATACCTCTGCGTTCAAGGATTTGACCGCAAACAGCACCAGCAAAGCAAAGAGGAGCAGTAAGTCTGCCTGAAAAATGCCCGCCGCCTCTGACATCATTAAATCCCTTGTAACGCAAAGCACCAGTATAATCAGCATGACCAGGACGTGCGATCTTTGAGATATTGCCATAATCCTGAGAATGAGTGTCAGTGTTACTGATTACAGCGGAAAGAGGAGTGCCAGTCGTATAATTATTATGAATACCAGAGAGAATACTTGGCATATCAGATTCGCTGCGGTGTGTAGATGTAGCGTTCTTTTTAGGTGCACGTCTTGCTAGAAATTCCTTTAAAGCTTCAATATCAATATATTCGCCGGATGGTAACTTATCAAGAATAACGCCGATAGCAGGGCCGTGAGATTCACCAAAAATAGAAACTGAAATATTATGATTCCAGAATGAGGACATTATTTTATCAATCCTTTCAGGTAAAAAATACTGTAATTAATCAAAATGAATACACATTCTTAATTGTCAATGATAGTACAAATGCCGCCGATTGAAGCAAAATCCTTCCAAAAATCAGGATAACTTTTGGAAACAGCCTCCGCATCGGAAATAATGATATCACCCAAAGACTTAACCGAGGCAATAGCTGACGCCATTACGATACGGTGGTCATTACATCCCTCAACATTACCGCCAGTAAAATGTGATATAGGATGTATTTCAAGGAAATCATCACCGGCAACAACATTACCGCCGATATTATTCAAAGCATCGGCAATAGCAGTAAGGCGGTCACTTTCTTTAATTTTAAGGCGTGCGGCATTATAAATTCTGCTGACACCTGAAGTAAAGCATCCAAGAACTGTAAGAGTGGGAACAAGGTCAGGGATATTAGAAACGTCAACATTAAATGGTTTTAAAACACCAATACACTTTTCATTATAACCTATTTCTTTCAAAATTTCAAGGATTTTTTTATCGCCTTGTACAGATTTTTCATAAAGGTTATGTAAACAAATATTCGCACCCAGCGAATTAGCGGTATAAAAGAACGCTGCTTGTGAAAAATCACCCTCAACAGTACAGTTGCAAGGCATATATTTCTGATTACCTTTAATGTTATAAACAAGCAATCCATCTTCACCAATAGTTTCATCAATAAAAATACCAAACAACTTTAAAGCAGCAACAGTCATGTCAGCATAAGGCTTTGATTCAAGCTTAGAAGTAAGTTTTATCGATGAATTTTCATTACATAAAGGCAAAGCAAATAATAGTCCTGTAATAAACTGTGATGAAATATCGCCTGCAAGGCTGTAAACACCGCCGCTAAGTTTACCTTCGATGGAAAATGGCATAACACCTTCTGTGTGCGTAAAGGTTATTCCCTTTAATGACATTTCCTGCTTGTAAGGTGTAATTGGACGAGTTGGGAGTTTTGCACTGCCATAAAATTCTGATGAACAGCCAAGAACAGCAGCAACAGGAATGAGAAACCTAAGTGTTGAACCGCTTTCACGGCAATTCAAAACAGCTGAACTTGATGGAGTTTCAATACCAGTGACCGTATAGGTACTGCCAACACTGCTGATTACTGCGCCAAGGGCAGTCATACATTCGCAAGTAGCGTCAATGTCCTCAGACGGATTAATATTTGAAATAATAGAAGTTCCATTACAAAGAGATGCGGCAATAATCATTCTGTGTGAATAACTTTTTGAAGATGGAGCATTGATATCTCCGCTAAGCTTTGACGGTGTTATTTTAATCTTCATGAATAAACTCCAATCTGTATGTTTAGTATTGGCGAATAAAACCAAAATAAACCAAAATTCACGAATAAATTAATATTCGTGAATTATAGTTTAAGATAATAATTTCAAAAATTCAGGTACAGGCATCTTTTTAATTGAAGAAGTACCCACATCCTCACATATAATAATGCTGATAAAATCGCTCTCACGCTTTTTATCGTTAAGACAAGCATCAGCAAGTTCAGGTATAGTTGGCTCTATTGCAGCATTCAAGCAGTATTTGCCTAGGCAAGCTGTAAGCCTTGCTGCCAGACCGCTCACAGATAATTTGCTTTTTTCGGCTATATCGGTTATAATCCTCATACCAACAGCAACAGCAACGCCATGAGAAATACCTGTAAAGTTATAATACTTTTCAATTGAATGACCTAACGTATGACCGAAATTCAACAGCATACGGTCACCCTTATCAAATTCATCATCAACAACAACATCACGTTTGATGGAAACGCATTCATAAATCACATCATCAAGAACACCCCAAATGGAGTCAATATCATTTTCTTCAAGTGTTTCAAAAAGTGAAGCAGACTTAATCATACCATACTTAACAACCTCCCCCATACCATCTATAAGGTATTCATTAGGCAAAGTTGATAGAGCAGAAGTATCACATAAAACAAGCTTAGGCTGCTTGAATGCACCTACAAGATTTTTACCGCAAGGTAGGTCAATTGCAGTTTTTCCGCCAACAGACGAGTCGACTTGTGCAAGCAAGGAAGTTGGAATTTGAATATAATCAAGACCACGCAAATAAGTTGCAGCAGCAAAACCTGTTATATCACCGACAACACCACCCCCAAGAGCGATAATACAGTCAGTACGTGTTATATGATTATTTGAAAGAAAATCATATATCTGATTTAAAGTATCAGAGCATTTTGATGCTTCACCATGAGGAAAAATGAATTTTACAACACTAAATCCACATGAAGTAAGCGATTTTATAACAATATCGCCATAAAAACGGTCAACATTATCATCTGTAATAACTGCAAAGTTTGTAGACTTTACAGTATTTTTAATATAATCAGCACAATCAGCAAGTAATGATTTACCAATAACAACATCATAAGAACAGGATGTATTAACAGTAATTCTGCGAGTATCCATTACTTTAACCTAACTTTCTGCCAAGATAACCGCAGATATCTTTAATCTTAACCATAACTTCAGCAAATTTATCAGGAGTAAGCTGCTGTCCGCCATCAGACAATGCACTCTTAGGGTCGTTATGAACCTCAATTTCAAGAGCATCAGCACCAGCAACGATAGATGCAAGTGAAAGTGGCTCAATTAATGAAATGATACCAGTTGCATGAGATGGGTCAACGCAAACAGGGAGGTGTGACTTCTGCTTTAGAAGTGGAACAGCAGAAATATCAAGTGTATTTCTAGTCATAGTTTCGAAAGTACGGATACCTCTTTCACAAAGAATAACATCACGATTGCCCTCCGACATAATATATTCAGCGGACATAAGAAGTTCTTCCATAGTGTTAGCAAGACCTCTTTTAAGCAAGATTGGCTTGTTGCACTTGCCAAGTTCCTTAAGCAGATTAAAGTTCTGCATATTTCTTGCACCAACCTGAATAACATCAATGTCAGCAAAGCAGTCAATATCAGCAATACTCATAATTTCTGTAACAATTGGAAGTCCTGTTTCAGCTCTAGCTTTTAGCAAAAGATTAATACCTTCTTCACCCATGCCCTGAAAAGCGTAAGGAGATGTACGAGGCTTGTAAGCACCGCCACGCAGCATAGTAGCACCTGCTTTTTTACAAGCAATAGCGGTAGTAATAATCTGTTCCTCAGATTCAACAGAGCAAGGACCAGCGATAACGTGAAGTGAGCCATCACCAAGTTTTGTATTAGCAACATCAATTACAGTGTCATCAGGATGAAATTTACGGTTAGCATTTTTATATGGCTCCTGCACACGTTTGATGTTTTCAACACAGTCCTGTGCAGAGATAGTACCTTCATCAATAAGAGTTGTGTCACCGACAAGACCGATTACACTTTGAGTAGCACCTTTAATGTAATTAGCTGTAACACCTTTTGAAACAAGCATTTCTTCGAGTTTTTTAATGGAATCTTCACTGGCATTTTTCTTTAAAACAATAATCATTGGTTGACATCCTTTCGTCTTTGCTTTAAACTTGCAAAGACACATAATATAGTATAGTTTTTTATGAACGAACGATAGTGCAGTTTGGGAGAGTATTCTTGATATTAAGAATAACATCATCTTCAACGTCAATATTTTCAATATAAAGCTTTTTTAGCTTAGACAAATAAGTAACAGACTGAAGATTTTTCAATGGGTTTCCGCTTAATTTTAAAAATTCGATGGAAGTAAGTGAACGTAATGGTTCAATATTTGAAATATCATTATTATAAAGATAAATTTCATTAATATCAACCATATTTGTGATTGCTGAGATATCGGATATATTATTTTGCTGCAAATGAAGTCTTAACATTTTCTTCATACCGCTTAAAGCAGTAATATCAGAAATCTTATTATTATTAAGACGCAGCATGGTAATATCAGTCATATCCTTGAGCGGAGTAATATCTGAGATGGAATTTTCCGAAATGTCAAGTGAAGTAAGGCTAATATGATTTTCAAGTACATTAATATCAGAAATATCATTTTTACGAAGATATAAAGCCTTTAGCTGAACAAGCCCCTTAATCGGTGTCAAATCAGATACCTTATTATCAAAAAGTGAAAGAGTTTTAAGATTTGTAAGTCCCTTAATCGGAGTAAGGTCGCTGATATTATTCTTGTAAATATAAAGTTCTTCAAGATAAACCATATATTTAAGTTCAGCAATATCCTCGTTAGTAAGGTTAAGATTGCTAAGTGTCAAGGAAGTAAGGCTTGTACTATATTCAACATCTTTAATATGAATAGTTTCAGGCAAATCTGACATAATTTGTTCTTTAATGGCAACTGCCTCACTGACAGCAGGGTTGTACTTACCTAAAATATAGTCATTTTTATTTTTGGTATCAATAAAAGGAATAGTTTCCTTTCTGAGTGATTCAACCTGACTTTCAAGCTCACTTATTTTAGCTATATAATCATCAACACCGACGGCAGCAGTGTCAGTAGAATCGGTATTATTTTTATTACATCCTGAAAGCATAGTAAGAATTAAGGAAATAATAATGCCGCTGCAAATAAATCGTTTTATATTCATTTTAAGTTATCCTTTCGTACGAAAATAAAAAAAGCCTGTGACACTTATGCCGCAGACAGTTTATACACAAATATTAATTACAAATTAATGTGTCCGCTGAATTCGGCATTATATTTTTTAGGGTCGCAAAAAAGAAGCGGAAGCTAAAAAAGCTTGCACCTGCGCAAAATATAAAGTAAATCCAACTTAATAAAGATATCATGATGATAATCCCCAAATCCTGTAATTAATATACATATTATATACCTTTATTCCATTTATGTCAAGTATTTGCGTTAAAAAAGTTATATGTATTTACCGTTATGATATAACGTAAGGTTATGACAATATAGTGTGAATTAATAAACTTCTATTATGTTATGATAACATTTGTTGATAAAGTAAAATACATATATAAGGAAGTAGATAGTATTTTATCTGATTTTGTAATGTATTATGTACAAAAATTATTACAAGAAGAGAATTAACAAAGGAGTTATAAATCGTGACAAATAATTGTTAATATATACAGATACATAAATCATAAATGATAGTTTTTATGAAAAACAACAAATTTCAAATAATGAAATGAAAACAGAGAATTGTAGAGATAAAGAGCAAATAGGAGAGAATAAGAGAGATAGAGGGATATATATTAAAAATTCGGCAAAATGCCTATTGACATTGGTAAAACAAGCTGTTATAATAAATAACGTTGTTTCAGACTGTAATTATGAATGTGTTGGAGAGTTGCCCGCATTAAAAGAGTCTTTACAAAAAATAAAATTTATGAGGAGAATGACTATGTCAACTTATATGCCTAAGGCTAATGAAATAAGCCGCAAGTGGTATGTGCTTGATGCAACAGATAAGTCACTAGGTAGAGTAGCTGCTGAAGCTGCTTCAATCCTTCGTGGCAAGAACAAGCCAACATTTGCTCCACACGCTGATTGCGGAGATCACGTAATCATCGTAAACTGTGCAAAAGCTGTTCTTACAGGTAAGAAGCTTGAGCAGAAAACATACAAATGGCACACAGGCTGGATTTCTGGTCTAAAAGAAATCAAGTATAGCGACATGATGGTTAAAGAACCAGAGAGAGCTATGAAGATTGCTGTAAACGGTATGCTTCCAAATAACCATGTTGGTAGAGCAGCACTAAAGCGTCTTAGAACTTATGCAGGCGAGGCTCATAACCATGAAGCTCAGAAGCCTGAAAACTACGAAATATAAGGGAGGCAACGTAAGATGTACGAATCAAAACAGCCATATTTTTATGGTACAGGCAGAAGAAAACATTCTGTTGCCAGAGTTAGAGTATATGCAGGCAGCGGTAACGTAACAATCAACGGCAGAGATATTGATGATTATTTCGGTCTTGAAACACTTAAGCTAATTGTTAGACAGCCAGTTAACCTAACTGAAACTACTGAAAAGTTTGACATCGTTTGTACTGTTACAGGCGGCGGTGTAACTGGTCAGGCTGGTGCTATCAGACATGGTCTTTCAAGAGCACTTCTTCAGTATGATGCTAATTTGCGTCCTGCTCTTAAGAAGGCTGGATTCTTAACTCGTGACCCACGTATGAAGGAAAGAAAGAAATACGGACTCAAGGCTGCACGTCGTGCTCCACAGTTCAGTAAAAGATAATCAGTTTATCTTATATATGTTTATTTACCCTCGTAAATCATGTATTTACGAGGGTTTAAATTTTATTTAATAATATACAAAACACATTGATAAAAAAACGGTATCTTTAATTGAAAAGATACCGTTTTTTTAATACATATAAATTATCTATTATCCAAAGGAATGTAGTCATTATGTTCCTGAACAGCTTTGTAAGCAGGACGAATAATTTTACCATTCTGAATAAGTTCTTCAAGTCTGTGAGCAGACCATCCGGAAATTCTTGAAATAGCGAACAAAGGAGTGTAAAGCTCTGGTGGTAGATTAAGCATGGAGTATGCAAATCCGCTGTAAAAATCGATGTTAGCGGAAACACCCTTGTAAATTCTGCGTTCCTTAGCAATAACTTCAGGAGCAAGACGCTCAATCATATTATAAAGAGCAAATTCCTTTTCCATATGTTTTTCTTCGGAAAGACTCTTAACAGATTGGCGAAGAATATTAGCACGAGGGTCGGAAATTGAATAAACAGCATGACCCATACCATAAATAAGACCTGATTTATCAAAACCATCCTTATGTAAAAGCTTTGTAAGATAATTCTTAACAGCATCTTCATCAGTCCAGTCGGAGATATTTTCTTTCATATCTTCAAACATCTGAGTAACCTTAATGTTAGCGCCACCATGCTTAGGACCTTTCAATGATGAAAGTGCAGCAGCGATAGCAGAATAAGTATCTGTACCAGAAGATGTAACAACATGAGTAGTAAATGTTGAGTTGTTACCGCCGCCATGTTCAGCATGAAGAACAAGAGCAAGGTCAAGAATACGAGCTTCAAGCTCAGTATATGAGCTGTCAGGACGAAGTAAATGCAGAATGTTTTCAGCAGTAGAAAGCTCTGGCAATGGCTGATGAATAAAGAAACTGCCGCCGTCAAGATAATAAGTCTTAGCCTGATAGCTGTAAACAGCAATAAGAGGGAACAAAGCAATCAATTCAAGTGATTGGCGTAAAACATTATCAATAGATGTATCGTTAGGATAATCATCATAGGAATAAAGAGTAAGCACACCTCTGCCAAGACTATTCATAATGTCATTGCTAGGAGATTTCATAATAACATCACGAACAAAAGTAGTAGGCAGTTTTCTGTAATCAGCAAGCAGGTTACTGAATTTATTAAGTTCATCAGCAGTAGGAAGTTTACCGAAAAGCAAAAGATATGTAGTTTCCTCAAATCCGAAACGTTTATCGGAGGTAAAACCATTAACAAGGTCGTAAACACTATGACCTCTGTAATAAAGCTCACCTTCACAAGGGACAGATTCACCGTCCTTTTCCTTATATGAAACGATTTCCGAAATTTCAGTAAGACCGGCGAGGACACCTTTACCATTCAAATCACGTAAACCACGCTTTACATCATACTTACCATAAAGCTCCGGTGCGATTGTACAGTTATTTTTACAAATCTCAGCTAATTCTACTATTTGCGGTGTGACGTTTGAAAAATTGTAATTAAAAGCCATTTTCATCTGTCCTTTCTTTGTATAATATAGTAATGTATCATCTCAAAAAAAGATGAAAAATAAAAAAGAATATAATTATTATAACATATTCAGATGTCGATTTCAAGAAAATATTAATATTTCATATTTATTTAATAATATATACCATTTAGATATGTATTAATATATATTATATGAAATTAAAGAATATAAAGGGAATATCAATTAAAGATATTCCCTATAAAGTAATATTAACTTGCGAAAAATTCGGCGCTTCACCGTCATCTGACGGCAACAAGGCGGAAAGCCTCTCCTTGACCATACCGCAAGTAAAGAAAAGCATTGGCATCCCTCGTTTCATCGGTTTGTTCTATTTTACACATAATAAGCAGTCTGTTTTTTTATCTGCTCACCACCATTATATCACATAGATATAAATATTCAATAGTTGTTCCATATTGACATTGTTATGACTTAATTTGTAATAAAATCGTAACTGAATTGTAATAATAAAGTGCCGAAAAATTTTTCGTGTTATATAAAAAAATGACACCTCAATAAAAATTACCCCATTAAAATTGTGTTAGATGTGTGTTAGAATATAGTTAATCCAAAGGATGAACGAAAACATACAAAACAAAACATAATTATATTAGGAGGTAATATTATGAACACTACAACTAAAAAAATCATAGGTTTAGGTTTAACAGCAGCAATGACATTATCACTAGGAGCTTGTTCTTCAGATACAAGTACAAAAAAATCAGGTGGTGACAGTAAACCAGAAAAAATCACAGTATGGTCAATCACAGCTGACCTAAAGCAGTTTGCAGAAAAGTATACAGCTGAAACAGGTATTCAAGTTGATTATTTGGAAGTACAGTCTGGTGACTATCAGACAAAACTTCAAGCTGCACTTGGTTCAAAGTCAACAGAGGTTGATATAATCGTTGGTGAGCCTCAAATGCTTCCTAACTTCTTTGAAGCAGGCTACTTCACAGATTTAACTCAATATGGTGCAGACGCAGTAGCTAAAGAAAAGCTTGTTGATTATGTATACGAAGTAGGTAAAGATACAAATGGTACATTAAGAGCAATAAGCTGGCAGATGACACCAGGTTCAATAATTTACAGACGTGACTTAGCACAAGAAGTATGGGGAAACGATGACCCTGATTTCGTAGCAGCAAAGTATAAAGATTATAATGCAATGATAACTTCTGCACAGGAAATAAAGGACAAGGGATATGTAATCTTTGCAGACCAAGGCGGTATCAGAAGATTTGCAGATTCAGCAGGCTCATGGCTAGACGGAAATAAGCTTGTAATGTCAGCAGACAGACTAGCATACTTTGATTGTGCAGTTTCACTTTATCAGAATGAATATATCGCATACGCACCAGAATGGTCAGCAGCATGGTATGCATCAATGGCTGGTGAACTTCCTGTAAATGCAGGCTGGAGCGGACTAGATGAAATCGCAGCAGACACACCAAAAACACAGGTTATGTCATATGTAATGCCATCATGGGGTGCATTAATTATTCGTGACCATGCAGAAGAAAATGTTGGTAAATACGGAATTTGTTCAGGTCCAAACAGCTTCTTCGGAGGCGGAACATTCATGGGTATCTCTGAATATTCACTAAATAAAGATGCATCTTGGGACTTTGTTGAGTGGTGTACATTAAATGCTGACACACAAAAGTGGTGGGCAGATGTATCGGGCGGCGATGTAGTTTCAATGAAATCAGTACTTGAAGAACTCAAGGACAAAGAAGTTGAAGCATTTGGCGGACAGAAAACATATCAGTTCTATTTAAACGAAGCACAGTACATTGACTATTCAATCGTAACAGGTTACGATGATCAAATTGGCGCAATGCTTTCATCAGCAATTGAAAAGGTTATGAATAATGAAATGTCCAAGGATGATGCATTGAAGGCATTCTATAAGGAAGTTAAGGAAACTTTCCCAGAAATCGAAGTACCACAATAACCGAAAAAACTCCCCCATTAATCTAGCTGAATTCTAATTATAGATAATTCTTCTTTTCAACCCCCCTAAAAAATGCGGCAGGTCAAAGGGTATACCCACCCTTCAAATAGTATACCCTTTGCAAATCCGCCGCTCTTAGTTTTATAAAAGATTTAATATCTTTTATGTACCTTAAGAAAGTACATTCTTGCCAAGGATATAAGAGCTTAATATAAAATAAAAGAGCAAAAGTTTAAAGTAATAACTTTTTGATGGCAAACAAAGAATGAGGTGATTTTTGTGGCAGAAACAGCAGCAAAGAATCAGAAAATTAAGCCTAGCAGATTGAATTCGAAAATTACAAGAACAGGATTTTTCTTTATAATACCGTTTTTGATAGTTTTTCTGACATTCAGTATATATCCGTTCGTACGAACATTTTACTTAAGCTTTACCCAGTACAAAGGATATGGTGAAGCAACATTTATTGGCCTTGATAATTATAAACGAGTTCTGACAAGTTCAATATTCTGGAACTCGTTTCTGAATACATTAAAAATCTGGGGACTAAATATAGTCGTTCAGATGGGTCTTGCAATGCTATTGACAATTGTTTTCGCAGATATGAAATATCGTATCAAAGGACTTGGGATTTTCAGAGCATTATTCTACTTGCCAAACCTAATAGCAGCAACATCGGTAGCATTCTTGTTCCAGACATTGCTTGACTGGAAATATGGTACTATCAATCAGCTGCTTAATAGCTTTGGAGTAAATAATATTAACTGGCTCGGAGAGCCTGGAACAGCACAGTTTGCTGTAAGTATGATAGGTGCATGGATGTGGTTTGGCAACACATTTATCATGCTGATGGCAGGTGTACAGGGCATAAGCTCAGACTATATGGAAGCAGCATCAATAGATGGTGCAGGACGAATGAAAATATTCACATCAATAACACTCCCGCTGTTAAAGCCAATTTTGCTTTATATAGCAATAACCTCGCTAATCGGCGGATTGCAGATTTTCGATATACCATTCCTTATAACAGATCATGCAGGTGCACCACGAAATTCACTCTTAACAGTAGTAATGCACTTGTATAACATGGCGTTCAAGAATCATCAGGTTGGCTACTCAGCAGCGGTTGCATTTGTATTGTTCTTTATTATAGCAATATGCAGTGCTGTTGTTTACAAAATCATGTATGCAAATAAGGAGGAGGATTAATATGTCTGATAAGAAAATTATAACAGTAACAACATCCTCTGATGAAGCAGTACATATCATACATAAGAAACCATTTTCACTGGCAAAAACTTTGCTGTATTTATTTCTTATAGTAGTAAGTGTTACTTGCTTGCTGCCGTTCCTTATCATGATGATAAACGCCACACGCAGCGGTAATGACATCATGAAAAGTTTTACACTAATCCCAGGAATAAATATAAAAGCAAACTGGGAAGTAGTAACAGCAAATATGGATATCGCAAGAGGCTTTCTAAACAGCTTATTTATAGCAGTAGTAAGTACAGCATTGCTTGCATATTTCTCAGCTTTAACTGCATATGCGTTTGCATTTTACAAATTTAAAGGCAGTAAAATAATTTTCACAGTAATTCTAATCTTTATGATGGTACCAGGTCAATTAGGATTATTAGGTTTTTATGACTTGATTAATGCAATGGGTCTTGTAAATAAATATGCACCGCTTATCATACCGTCTATCGCAAGCCCTGCGACAGTATTTTTCCTAAGACAGTATATTTTATCAGTACTGCCAAAGTCAATACTTGAAGCACCACGAATTGATGGCGCAGGCGAACTCCGAATTTTTCATCAGATAGTACTTCCGATAATGGCACCTGGTATAGCAACAACATCAATCGGCGCATTTATCGGCAGCTGGAACAATTACTTATTGCCAATGGTAATCTTAAACTCACCTAAAAAATTCACACTTCCTGTAATGGTAGGTTCATTGAAATCTGTTAAGGATGTTATAACAAATCTAGGAGCAGTTTATCTTACACTTGCAATTTCAGTAATACCAGTGCTTATCGTATTCGCATTTTGCTCTAAGTATATCATTGGAAATATTTCGGCAGGAAGCGTAAAAGAATAGACATTTTGAATTAAATATGTTATAATTATAATTGAATAATTAAGTATGAGGTGATCATTATGTTGCATAAATATAAACTGATTAAAGCGGTGGTATTATGTATAGTCATAATGGTCACCTTTGTGTCTTGTGATATAAAAAATGTATCTAAAGAAAATGATGAAATTACAGAGCTAAAGTGGTATATAAATTTCTCATGGTTTAATACAGGATGGGGTGAAAATGCCGTATCAAAAAAAATCACAGAAGATACAGGGGTAATAGTTGATTTTGTCGTGCCACAGGGAAGTGAAAATGAAAAGCTTAATGCGTTAATAGCGGGTGAAAGCTTGCCTGATATTATAACACTTGGATGGTGGGACTCACATTTGCAAGGGATAATTGATAACGGATATGTGTATTCATTAAATGAACTCGCAGATAAATATGATATGCATTTTTATGAAGTAACAGATGAAAAAAAGATGAAATGGTATGCTGAAACGGATGGAAACACATATAGATATCCAAACAGCTCATACACACCAGAGGATTATAAAACATATGATAATGTCGCATCAAATCAGACATTTTTGGTGCGTAAGGATATATATGAGGCAATTGGATCACCAGATATGACAACAACGGATGGGTTTGTATCAGCAATAAAAAAAGCAGCTGAAATGTTTGGGACTATAAACGGACAGCCAATAATTCCGATAGGACTTCATGAGTTCACCAATAAAGGTTGTGATTCATTTGATTATCTTATGAATTTTATTAATATACCACATGAAAAAGATGGTGCTGCATATGACAGACTGCTTGACCCTGAATATAAAAGGTGGCTATTAGCATTTCGTGAGCTTGGTGAATTAGGACTTTTAACAAATGATGTTTTTATAGACAAGCGTATACAAATGGAAGAAAAAATTGCTGACGGCAGATATTTTTGTATGCTCTATCAGAGAAGTGATTTTATTGGTCAGCAAAAGTTAAGATATGCTAATGACCCAGACAGTATTTATATAGCAATTGATGGGCCAACTAATATTAATGGCACTCCTCATGCATTACCGGCAAGCGGAATAGAGGGATGGACAGTAACACTTATATCGAAAAACTGTACCAATCCCGAAAAAGCGATTAAGCTTTTTGATTACCTTATTAGTGAGGAAGGACAAAAGCTGATTTACTTTGGAGTGGAGGGTAAACATTATACAGAGGTTGATGGAATACCAGTTATGAATGACGATATAAAAAAACTTTATGACGAGGATTACACAAGCTTTGTTTCAGAAGTTGGCGGAGATAACACATATTGGATGTTTCAGGATAATGCAATGCAATCCAAGTGGATTGCAAATGATGACCCTGCTTTGATACAAATGCAGAATTGGGCATTGCAATATACAGTCTATACAGGCCAGTATAACACAAGCTTTGAGTATGAATCGGAGTTATATAAAATTAACGAAAAGCTTGAACGCTCATGGGGAACATACCTGCCAATGCTTTTAAATGCCAGTTCCGAGGATGAGTTTAACAGGATTTATGATGAAATGGTAAAAAAGCGTGAGGAGATTGGAGTAGACAAACTACTTGATGAAAAGACTGTACAGATGACAAAAAATAAGGAAAAGCTAGGATTTACCAATTAAATAAAAAAGGGGGAGAGTAAATTGATAAAAAAGCTGTCAGAAAAAATAAAATTCAGTCATGAGCTTGCAGCTATAATACTCATATTTGCTCTTGTTCCAACCATTGCACTAGCTTTGTTTTTGATTGGCAATACAAGAAGTATTTCCGTTCAAAACCGTATGAATGATATTGATACTAATTTAAAACAGCTTAATGTACAGCTAGAGAAAACAGTACAGGCATGTAATTTATCATCACAAGTTTTCTTGAATACACCGGCATTGATAAACCATCTTGAGCGTCTTGAAAATGGAGAGGATATCCCTGCTGACGAACTGCTTAGCTTTTATCGTAATGATATAGCAAGTCTTGAAAAAATAGTAATAGGAAATCCAAATTTAAAATATATCAGAGCATATTCAGTAGTGGATAAAATCAATGAAATGATACCGATTTTATATAGCTCTAGTCGAATGTCAACATTGTCATGGTATAGTGAAGAATCATCAAATGGTACATGGCATATGGATTTTAATGATAAGTTATATCCGACATCTGCCGAAACACATCATTTAATGAGCCTTATTACAAATATGACTGGTACAGACGGGGTTAAGATTGGAGTTCTTGAAGTTGCATTATCAATGGAGGATGTTTTTCCAGAACTTTATCACGCAAATGAAAATCAATGGTCATGCATAATTGATGAGAATGAGAATATTTATTATGGCATTGAGAATACAAAATACTTCGAATATGTAGATAATTTAAATTATACATCGTTTCAGGATGAAATCGAGATAAACGAAATTAAGCTTGGTGGTAAACCAGTTATTTTTTCTGCAATAAAGCTTAAAGATTTAAAGAGTGTGTATATTCGTTTCGATGATATCACACAGATAACATCATCAGCATCAAACCGCATTTTATGGTATATAATTTTAATTTTTGTTGTTGTAATTATAGTGTTTATTGTTATAAATATGCTTACCAAAAGACTTTTAAAGCGTATATATGATATTTTTTCAAATGTTGAGGAATTTTCAAACGGCAACCTTGATACAAAAATTGAAATAAACAGACATGATGAAATAGGCAAGTTTGCATTAAGCGTAAATGATATGCTTGATAAAATCAGACAGCTTATGAGTGACAATCTTGAACGTGAAATGCTTAATAAAAATACAGAAATAAGAGCATTGCAAAATCAGATTAATGCACATTTTATTTATAATGTTTTAGAGTCAATAAAAATGATGGCAGAGATAGATGAAAAATATGAAATAGCAGATGCATTAACAAGCTTAGGAAAGCTGCTGCGATACGGTATGAAATGGACAAATGCAAGTGTTTCGGTGCAGGACGAGCTGATTTATATTGAAAATTATCTGGTGCTGATGAATTTGCGTTTTGATTATACGCTATCATTAAAATTAGATTTACCTACCGACCTTTTATATGTGCAAATACCAAAGCTTTCATTACAGCCAATAATTGAAAATGCAGTTATTCATGGTGCATCGGAACTAGATTGTGATACTGAAATATTAGTAAGCGGAAAAATCATGGATAATAAATGTTTTATCAGCATAACTGATTTTGGCAAGGGAATGACAAAAGAACAGACAGACTTACTTAGAAAAAAGATTTCTGGTGAAGTTATCAACAGCGATAAATTTTCTAAGCTTGGCTCTGGAAACAGTATCGGTCTTAAAAATGTTGAGGACCGTATTCATATGACTTTCGGAAATGAATATGGCTTAAAAGTATCCTCAATTGATGGTGAATATACAACCGTAACAGTAAATTTACCATACAAAAAGGCAACTGACGAAACAACAAAAAAGGGGTGAAAATGACATGAATAAAATACTTGTAGTTGAGGATGAAAAGCTGATACGTCAGGGTTTAGTTTCGATGATTAAACGTGCTGATATTGAAATACAATCAATTCTTGAAGCAAAGAATGGCGAAGAAGCACTTGAAATTCTTAAATCACAGGAGATCGACTTGGTATTTACAGATATCAGAATGCCTAAAATGGATGGTATCGAATTTGTAAAGAATGTCTGTAATGAATATTCAGATCCGCCTGTAATCGTGGTGGTTAGTGGGTTTGATGATTTTTCATATGCCGTTGAAATGCTAAGAAACGGAGTTCGTGATTATCTTTTAAAGCCTGTTGAGCGTGCAAAAATGTTTTCTCTTTTAGCACAGATTGATGATGAAATAAGCCGTAAAAAAGTAAATAAAAAGGGAAATGAGCAGGCATTTATACAAGTAATAAAATTTTTTATGCATGAAGATAACCCTGAGGATGATACAGCTGCATCATTGGTTTCACAGTATAAAGAGCAGTTTATAACATCAGAATATATATGTATTTGTGGTAAATTTACACTTAAAAACAATTATCCTGAGTTAATCACAATCAATGATACAAATAATATTATGGTGTATTTTTTACCTGTTTTATACAAGGAAAAAATTATAGGTGAAGCAGTTGGTGCAGTTGGCTTCAGCAATGTTCATAACGGACTTGAAACGATAAATGAAAGTTTTTTCACAAGCTTTAAGTGCATATAAAAATGCATTTTTTAAGAATGGCAAAGATGTAAATATATGCGAATACTCCGATGATTATAAAACAGATGAAACAATACAGGATTTTGAAAAAGAGGCATTGCAGATTGCATATTTATTAGGTCAGTCACGTTCCAGAGAAGCATTTCATATAGTTGAAGAACAGTTGTTAAGTGTAAAACACAGCAAGTTGTCACCTGATTTGGCATCTGAATTTGTTTTAAAATCGATTGAGCAGATTGACAAGAATTATCAAACGATTTTATCAGTAGATAACCTCAAGGAATTTTCGAATATATGGGGATTTAATTCTGCTGATGAATACCTAGAGCAGCTTTTTGAATGGTTTGACAGCTTTTCTGGAAAATTATCAAAGGAGTTTGAGGATTTTCAGAATAAACAGAAAATTCGAAATGCGGTTATATACATTCAGGAAAACTATAAAAAACCGCTTAATATGGCTATGGTATCAAATGAAGTATCAATGAATTACTCATTGTTTTCATATCTTTTCAAGCAGTATGTTGGCAGTAATTTTGTGAGCTATTTACAAGAACTTAGAATTAATGAAGCGAAGAAACTGCTTATTCAGACTGATATGAGGGTCAATGAAATTGGCAAACGAGTAGGTTTCACTGATGAAAAAAACTTCTTGAAAGTATTCAAAACAGTAGCAGGATTATCACCAACCGAATTTCGAAAAATAGAGCAAGCGAATATGTAAAAAAGGGACTGTTCAAAATAAATGAACAGTCCCAAATTTTATTATACATTATACTCTTTCAACGCCAAGAGTACACTTTTCGCCATTGATATCCCATTCCTTAGTAAAGCCCTTAACACTGCCAAAAACAAAATCAGCAGCAAGAACATCACCTTTGATTATATCAGAACTATTCTTTATGATATCAGCAACCTTGTCATTATCCGCAATAGAAACGATAATGTTATCCATAACATTAAAGTCAGCTTCTTTACGCATAGTCTGGATTTTACTGATAACTTCACGAACAAAACCTTCTTCGATAAGTTCAGGAGTAAGGTTAGTATCAAGAACAACAGTAATTCCACCCTCAGTTAAAGAGAAGAAACCTTCCATCTGAACAGTATCAATGAGCAAATCTTCCTCATAAAGACGAACTTCACCGCATGAAAGGTTAAGCGTAACAGCCTGACGTTCTTTGAGTTCAGCCATTGCAGCAGTACCGTCAATGTTAGTTAAAGCATCACGTATTTCACCCAAAACCTTACCATACTTAGGACCGATAGTCTTAAGCTGTGGCTTAAAGCTGTATGAAACGAAACCATCAACATCATCGGTAAACTCAACATTCTTGATGTTAAGTTCTTCACGAACAATTTCAGTGCAATCGTCATTAAGTGATGTATTTGTCTTAACGAACATCTTAGCAAGCGGCTGACGATTTTTTCTGTTTGAGCCATTACGAGCAGCACGGCCAAGAACAACTATACCGAGAACAGCCTCCATTTCAG
This sequence comes from Oscillospiraceae bacterium, assembly GCA_031550725.1. GTDB lineage: Bacteria > Bacillota > Clostridia > Oscillospirales > Ruminococcaceae > UBA946. The sequence goes on along the minus strand of JAVBOH010000014.1, from coordinate 106,207 downwards.
CCTCAAGTTCCTTGTTAATCCATTCGGACTTAACTTCAGGGAATGAGCATAGGTGGATTGATTCAGGAGCAGATTTATCAACTGACCCTACAAGGTTACGATAAATATCTTCTGCCATAAATGGTATCATAGGAGCAGCTGCCTTCGCAGTTGTAACAAGTGCTGTATATAATGTCATGTATGCATTAATCTTATCCTGTGTAAGTTCAGGTGACCAGTATCTTTCACGGCCACGACGAACATACCAGTTTGAAAGCTCATCAACAAATTCATCCAAAGCACGAGCAGCTTCAGGAATTTTGTAGTTACCAAGATTATCGTCAACATCCTTAACCATGCTGTTAAGCTTAGAAAGCAGCCACTTATCCATGATAGTAAGCTTATTATAATCAAGTGAATACTTAGTAGGGTCGAAACCATCAATATCGGCATACAAAACATAGAATGCATAAGTATTCCAAAGAGTACCCATGAACTTACGCTGACCCTCAACAACAGCTTTACCGTGGAAACGGTTAGGCAGCCAAGGAGCAGAGTTAGTATAGAAATACCAGCGGATAGCATCAGCACCATAAGTTTGTAATGCATCAAACGGATCAACAGCATTACCCTTAGACTTAGACATCTTCTGACCGTTTTCATCCTGAACGTGTCCTAAAACTATAACGTTTTTATATGGAGCCTTATCAAAAATTAAAGTGGAGATAGCAAGCAATGAATAGAACCAACCACGAGTTTGGTCGACAGCCTCGGAGATAAAGTCAGCAGGGAACTGTGCTTCAAACAAATCCTTATTTTCAAAAGGATAGTGGTGCTGTGCAAATGGCATTGCGCCTGAGTCAAACCAGCAGTCAATAACTTCAGGAACACGTTTCATCTGCTTGCCGCACTTTTCACACTTGATAGTAACATTATCAATATATGGTCTGTGAAGTTCAACATCATCAGGACAATTATCAGACATACTCTTGAGTTCCTCACGAGAGCCGATAGAGTGCAGATGACCGCATTCACATTCCCAGATATTAAGAGGAGTACCCCAATAACGATTTCTTGAAATGCCCCAGTCCTGAACATTTTCAAGCCAGTCGCCGAAACGCCCCTTACCGATATTTTCAGGAATCCAGTTGATAGTATTGTTATTCTTGATTAGATTTTCACGAACATCAGTCATCTTGATAAACCATGAATCTCTAGCATAATAGATAAGCGGAGTACCGCATCTCCAGCAGTGTGGATAGCTATGCTCAAAGTTTGGAGCGGAGAATAATAGTCCACGCTTTTCAAGGTCAACCAAAACAAGCTTGTCAGCATCCTTACAGAATGTTCCAGCCCAGTCAGTTTCAGCAGTCATTTCACCCTTTGAGTCAACAAGCTGAACAAAAGGTAAGTCATATTTACGACCAACCTGTGCGTCATCTTCACCGAATGCAGGAGCAATATGAACAACACCAGTACCGTCAGTAAGCGTAACATAAGTGTCACAAGTAACAAAATAGCATTTTTTATCAGGGTTAACAAATTTGAATAGTGGTTCATATTCCTTATATTCAAGGTCTTTACCAACATACTTTTCTAAGATTTCGTATTCGTCAGTGATAACAGCAGATACCAAAGCTTCAGCCATATAATATGTGTATTCACCTGTCTTAATTTTAACATAAGACTCATTTGGATTTACACAAAGTGCAACGTTAGAAGGAAGTGTCCAAGGAGTTGTTGTCCAAGCGAGGATATAAGCATCTTCATCCTTAACCTTGAAACGAGCAATGGCAGAACGCTCTTTAACATCCTTATAACCTTGTGCAACCTCGTGAGAGGAAAGAGGAGTGCCGCATCGTGGGCAGTAAGGAACAATCTTAAAGCCTTTATAAAGCAAATTTTTATCCCAAATCTGCTTTAAAGCCCACCACTCAGATTCAATAAAATTATCATGATAAGTTACATAAGGGTCATCCATATCAGCCCAGAAACCAACAGTACCAGAGAAATCCTCCCACATCCCCTTGTATTTCCAAACACTTTCTTTACACTTATCGATAAATGGTTCAAGACCATATTCTTCAATCTGTTCCTTGCCATCAAGACCTAAAAGCTTTTCAACTTCAAGCTCAACAGGCAGACCATGAGTATCCCATCCAGCCTTACGAGGTACCATGTAACCCTTCATAGTGCGGTAACGAGGAATCATATCCTTGATAACACGAGTCAAAACGTGACCGATATGAGGTTTACCGTTTGCAGTAGGAGGACCATCATAGAATACATATGGAGGTGCATCCTTTCTATCCTCAATACTCTTTTCAAAAATCTTGTTTTCATTCCAGAATTTTAAAACTTCTTTTTCACGGTCGACAAAATTCAGTTTGGTTGATACTTTTTCGTACATAAAATAACCTCCTAAAAATTTAAAAAAGCTTTCGTCCAATCAAGGACGAAAGCTTAAAAGAGTTTCGTTTAACCACCTTAACATTCTAACAAATGCGTTCCAATAACGGAGGAAAGCCGACAGTTTCTAATCACACTAAACAAAGGTTTAGCGTTTTCAATCTGCTACTCGGAAGGGATATTCACATTGGCATTACTTTTTATCGGACTCACACTATCACCGATTCGCTGAAAATTTCATTACCAAGCTACTGACTTCGTCAACGTATTTATAAATATTAACATTTGCATTATATCATACTAAAAATTCTTTGTCAAGCACAATTTTATTAATCTTTACAAAATTATTTAAAGTACATATAAAGCTGACACTTAATCATACCATTGTAAAGCTTACGTTTTTTATCCGCCTTTTTATCAAAAAAGCTTTCAAATTGCTCATGAGGGGAAATAATAAAGCAAGGCTTATCTTTAGTAGGAGAGAAACGTCTGCCCATAACGCCATAAAGTTCCTCTGCCTGTTTAAGTTCAAGCAATCTCTCACCATAAGGCGGATTACATATGGTAATAGAATTGTCATAAGTATTAGTAAAATCACGAATGTCCGCTTGTTTAATAGCAACCCTTTTCTGAACACCTGCAATACGGCAGTTATCCATAGATAAAGCAACAGATTCGGGGTCAATATCAAATCCATAAGCAAAGAAGTCGTTATCCTTTATGATAGAATCGAGCGCACGCTCACGCTCGTTAACCCAAATATCATTATCAATGACATCCCATTTTTCAGCAGAGAAAGTACGTTTTAACCCAGGAGCAATGTTTAATGCCTTGTAAGCAGCCTCAATTAGAAAAGTACCGCTGCCGCAAAAAGGGTCACAAACAACATTTTTACCACGAACATGAGCAAGGTCGATAATACCAGCAGCAAGAGTTTCCTTGATAGGAGCAGCATTGGAATTTTTACGATACCCACGTTTATGAAGTCCAGCACCAGAGCTGTCAAGATAAATGGAAACATTATCATTCATAATACTGAACTGAATTTGATAAAGCACATCAGTTTCATCAAAGGTATTGATACCATACTTGAACGAAAGTCTGTTTACAGCCGCCTTTTTAATGATAGACTGACAAGCAGGAACGCTCTTTAGTACAGAATTAAGCGAATACCCCTTAACAGGGAAACGGTCGTATTTACCGATATAATCTTCAAGCGGAAGATTATAAACACCCTGATACAAAGCTTCAAAATCGGTTGCCTTAAATTCAGCAAGCAAAATCAAAACTCTTTCGGCAGTGGCAAGACATAGGTTAGCACGAGCAAGTGTAGAAAAATCACCAGTAAAGTTAACCTTACCGTCAGTAACGGTAATATCTTCACCACCAATTTTTTGTACCTCAAATTTTAGAACGCTTTCAAGTCCAAAATGACATGGACAAGACATAGTGATTTTTGGCATTATTAATAATCCTTTTCATTTGTTATTCAGCTTTTTTCTCATCTTTATCTGATTTATGCACACCAGAACATATTGCAGGAATATTAGTGCTCTTATAGTAACCAACTGAGCCAGTTGGACAAGTTCCGCTAGCGATTAAACCAGTTTTAGTGCAGTAATAAAGTTCTCTGACATCGTTATTAGCAGGGAAAGTTTTTGTTGGAGCAGCATCAGCAATATCACCGAAAACATTTTTCCAAACCTGAGCAGAACTGAAATAAGTTCCAGTTTCAATCAATTTAGGAGTATCATAACCATACCAAATACCGCTTACATAATCAGGGGTACAACCAACAAAAGCAAGGTCATGCCAATTCTGTGAAGTACCTGTTTTACCGATAAGTGGAGTGTTGGCAAGTCTTGCAGCCTTACCAGTACCATTTGGACCTTCGATAACCTGCTGCATGAGCTTATTCATAACATAAGCTGATTCCTTGCTTATTGATTGAATTGGATTATATTTATGCTGCAGCACAATCTTGCCGTTTGAATCAAGCACTTGAGTGTAAGTTGTTGGAGCATAATATTTACCAAGGTTGCCAAATGGCTGATAAGCAGCAACAAGTTCTTTTAAATATATGCCATTAGTCAGCGCACCAACAGTTAGTGGAGCATAGTCTGCATCATAAGCACTCAAGGTTGAAATCTGATATTTATTCTGCAAAAATTCAAAAACAGCCTCAGGTGTTTCCATGTCAATAAGTTGTGCAGGAATAGTATTTAATGAACGCTGTAAAGCTTGGAAAGTAAAATATCCGCCATAATCATATGATTTAGAATTATAGTTATGAGGCCATGAAGTCTTATTGCCATTCTCATCAATAAAGTCAGTCCAAAGCGGTTTGTTGGTGAAAATCGATGACCAGTGAATTAAATCATGTTCAATAGCATAGCTATAAGAAGTTATAGGTTTGATACATGAACCAGGAGAACGATTAGCTCTGTCTGCACGATTGTAGATATTTGAACCTGCCTTTTCACCAATACCTCCAACAACAGCCTTAATATTCCCCTGATAGTCCATACATATAAATGCAGACTGCGGAGGGTCAGTTAATACATTATCGGAGAAAGTTTTATAATCTCTATACTTTGCTTCAACAGCGTCCTGCATTTTAAGGTCAACAGTGCAGTAAATTTCATAACCGCCGTTATAAAGCTTATCACTAGCCTCTGATTCTTCAATACCATAAAGGTCTTTCAAATCCATGGTTACATCACGAATAACCATATCAACAAACCAGTTCTGAATCTGGTTATTATTTGTACCATCTTCTGTTTTTGCATTTGGGTCAATAAAAACAATTTCTTCAGCAAGAGCATCTCTATACTGTTTTTCGGAGATAGCAGCATTTTTATACATCATAGGAAGAACAACATCTTTCTGACGCTTTAATAGCTGTTCAACATTTTTGAAGGGGTTAACAACTTCAGGGTTTTTAGGGATAGCCGCAAGACAAGCACCCTCAGCAATAGTAAGCTCGGATACATCTTTACCGAAATACTTTAGAGATGCAGCCTGAACGCCTGATGTGCTTCCACCGAAACCAATATAGTTAAGGTAAGCCTCAAGAATATCCGACTTTAAAACATATCTTTCAAGCTGAGATGCACGGAAAATTTCACGCATTTTTCTGTCCCAAGTAGGATCATCATCCTGTGAAACGTTTTTAATAAGCTGCTGAGTGATAGTAGAGCCACCCTGACGAGAGCTCCACATATTTAAAAATTCATTTAAGAAAGCAAGGAAAGTTCTTTTCCAGTCAACACCATCATGCTCATAAAAACGTTCATCTTCAGTATAAACGAAAGCATCCTGAACGTGCTGTGGAATTTGATCGATAGTAACAGGAATTCTGTCAGCTTTACGGGATATCTTTTTTAACTCAACCAAAGCCTCGTTTTCATCATAGGCATAAATAAATGTAGAACAGTCAAGCTCTAGGTCAGAAAGGGAAATGTTGATATCCCCATCAACTTCTTCAGAGAACTGAACAACATAAACAGTTAAAGCAGCGGCAATAATTGAGCCTGTAATAATAACAAGCAGTACAAGTGAAAGCAGAGTAGTTCCGATAACGACAAAAGTGCGCTTAACAGGATTAACCTTGCGCTTTTTCTTGTTATTCTTCTTTTTTTTGCTTTTTTTCTTTTTAATATCAGCATCCGATAAAATATTTTCATCGGTGATTTTTTTATTATTTGGCATTAAATCTACTATCCTTTCAAAATCACATTAAACAAAGAACTTCAAACCGTTTATTATTATACCATACTTATTTGGAAAAGTTAATAGTAAAATCAATTTTGTAATAATATTTTAACTTAACTTGTTATTTTGTTACCGTTTTGTGTAAATTGTTAGTTGAAAATTAACCAAATATGTGGTATAATATTACATCAGTGTTCAATAATACAGGATGGTAATATGATTTCAAAAGTTGTACCATTTTTATTTGATTCCTTGACACTGATAGTTCCATCATGAAGAACAAGGATTTTATGTGCAATTGATAAACCTAACCCGTAACCTTTTTGAGTATGAGATGTTTCACACTGATAGAACTTATCGAAAATATGATTGATTTTATCAGTATCAATACCACAGCCTTGGTCGGATATTGTTATAGAGATGTTATTACCAATACTTTTTATATTGATATCAACGCTGCCATAATCGGGTGAAAATTTAATGGCATTATCAAGAATATTAATCCATACCTGATTAAGAAGTTCCTTGTTGCCGTCAACATAAAATTCATTGTTGTCAAAGAAAATATCAATATGCTTGTCAGACCATCTGAGGTCAAGCATAGCAATAACAAGGCGAATTTGCTCACTGACATTGAAATGAACTTTATTGGTCAAAATGGTTTGCTGTTCAATTTTGGATAGGTTTAAAACATTTGATGCAAGCTCAGTTAAACGCTCCGACTCACTTATAATAATATCTAAGTATTCGTTGCGTTCATCGACAGAAAGGTCATCTCTTTTAAGTATTTTAGCAAAACCCCTAATTGAAACAATAGGGGTTTTAAATTCATGTGAAAAATTATTAATAAAGTCACTTCTAAGTATCTCAATGCTTGCAAGTTCTTCTGCCATATTGTTAAAGCTTTTGTTTAAGTGTTTGAATTCGACAGGGCCGTGTAAATTAATACGTGCACTGTAATCGCCTTTGGCAATTTTTTCGAAAGCATCCATAATTTCTCTGAATGGGCGAAGTGGTCTGTGACTTCCAAAAATAGTAACAATAATTCCAATGACAAGACTTATGATAGAGAATGCAAACAAAGGAAAATGCTTTGACTTGTTTTCATCAATAATTCCAAGACGGTATAAACAAATCATACCAGCAAATGCAATGGCAATAGTTAAAAACATTATAGTGAATACAACGAAAGTAAAGAATAGCGTCAAACCTAATCTTTTCTTAAATTCTCTGAATTTACTCATTACATAATACCGCCTTATAACCTATTCCACGGATAGCTATTATCTTGAATTCGGGAAATTCCTCAAAACGCTTGCGAAGTCTGTTAATATGTACATTAACGGTAGTATCAACAGTTTCCGACTCCATTCCCCAGATTTCGTCCATAAGCTGCAAGCGAGTGAAAATTTTATCAGGGTAGGAGAGTAATTTGTATAACAAGTAAAATTCTTTTTGAGGTAATGTCTGGCTAACACCATCTCGTGACACAGTAAGAGCATTATAATCAAGTGTAACCTTGCCAATTGACAGCTTATGCTCGTTAGCAATTTTTGCACGCCTAAGCAATGCCTTAATTCGAAGGAGCATTTCTTCTTCGTTAACAGGCTTAACCATATAATCATCTGTTCCAACGAGGAAACCCTTGCATTTTTCCTCAGGAAGCTGTTTTGCAGTTACCATAAGAATCGGTGTTAAATCTCCGCAGCTGCGAAGTCTTTCGGTGAATTCATAGCCATCCATAACTGGCATCATGACATCAAGCACGATTAAATCTATGTGCTGTTTATCGGTAAAATCCAAAGCATCAGCACCATTAATAGCTGTAAAAACTTCATATCCAGCATGGGTAAGAACAGCTTTCATAAGCTTTGCAGCGTTTTTATCATCTTCAACAACAAGTAATTTAAACATTTTTATTCTCTCCTTGAAAAGTATGATCTTTCCTATAATTATACAGTAAACCCATAGTAACATACAATAACACGATTAATAAAATCGTCAGTTCTTAATATAAAATACATTAGTATTTATTAATATTATATCACAAAAAATAAACCGAAAATAAACAATCATCAAACTTTCACATAACTTTCAAAAATATCGTTGGTTTGTTAACTTTCAGTTTTTTTTTATATAGTAAAATTCAAAATGCAATAAGAAAAAATTAAAAGAAGTTTTGGAAAAGTGTTCCGAAACAAATATTATGTATCACGAAAAATTGGTACATATATTTTAGAAAGGTTGGTCAGATTAATGCTTCAAATCCAGAAAATAAGCAAAGAGTACAAAACAGGTGATTTAGTTCAGACAGCCCTAGATGGAGTATCCTTGAATCTTCGTGACAACGAGTTCGTTGCAATATTAGGTCCAAGTGGCTCGGGTAAAACAACATTACTGAATATTATTGGCGGTCTTGACCGTTATGACAGCGGTGATTTAGTAATAAACGATATTTCAACAAAAAAATATAAGGATCGTGACTGGGATTCATACCGAAATCATACAATCGGATTTGTATTTCAGAGTTATAACCTGATACCGCATCAGTCAGTATTATCAAATGTTGAACTTGCACTTACAATTTCGGGTATATCAAAATCAGAACGCAGAAAAAGAGCAAAAGAGGCACTTGAAAGAGTAGGACTAGGCGATCAGGTACATAAAAAGCCAAATCAGATGTCAGGCGGTCAGATGCAAAGAGTAGCAATCGCAAGAGCGCTGATAAATAACCCTGACATACTTTTAGCAGATGAGCCAACAGGTGCACTTGATACAGAAACAAGTGTACAGGTAATGGAGCTTTTAAAAGAGGTTGCTAACGACAGGCTTGTTGTAATGGTAACACATAACCCAGAGCTTGCAGAAGAATATGCAAACAGAACAGTAAAACTTCGTGATGGTAAGATTATTGATGACACAAATCCATTTGAGGTAGACAGTGATAGTGTTAAAGCAGAACATAAGAACATGGGTAAATCATCAATGTCATTCCTTACTTCATTGTCTTTAAGCTTTAACAATCTTCGTACAAAGATGGGTAGAACACTTCTGACTGCATTTGCAGGTTCAATTGGTATCATAGGTATTGCGCTTATCTTGTCACTTTCAAACGGTGTAAATAACTATATCGAGGATATCCAAAAGGAAACAATGACATCATACCCAATATCAATTGATGCAACAGCGTATGACTTATCAAGTCTTATGACAACAGGACGTGAGGCATCAGGACACGGTGAAGCAACACACGAACTTGACGCGGTTTATTCAAACAGCATGGATTTTGAAATGGCATCAACAATGACATCAATGATTACTGAAAATAATCTAACTGAATTCAGAAACTATCTTAAAAATCAGGATAGTGAAATTCACAAATATATTGGTGAAAACGGTATTGTATATTCATATGCTACAAAATTCGGCGTATATACAAAAGATCCGGATGGAGTATTTGTAAACACAGACGGCAGTACACTTGAGAATTCAGCAAGTCAGTCTGCAATGATGATGGCAGAAATGTCAGGTATGTCTGAAATGACAAGCCAGATGATGTCATCAACAGAAGAAATTCTGCCTGGTAAAGATGGGGAACTTATAAGCAGTGCTGTAAAAGACAGCTATGATGTAATTTATGGTGCATGGCCAACAGCATATGATGAAGTTGTTTTGACTGTAACAAAGAATAACGAAATATCTTCTTCAACACTTTACAGCATTGGTTTACTTCCAACAGAGGAATATAAAGAACTAACTGCTAAAATCCTAAACGGTGAAAAAGTAGAGTTTGATGATAAAATCTGGAGCTATGAGGATATATGCAAAAAGGAATTTTATATGATTCCTGACTGTGATACATATATTAAAAACGAAGACGGTACTTATACTTCTATAAAGAATGATACTGCCGAAATGGAAAAACTGATGGAAAATGCAATACAGCTTAAAATTGTAGGTATTATCCGTGAGGTTAAGGATGCTCAAAACGCAAATATCATGCACCCAATAGCATATACAAAGGCTTTGACTGATTATATTATTGAGTATTCAAACAACAGCGATATCGTTAAGAAACAAGAATCTAATAAGGAAATTAATGTATTAAACGGTATGACTTTCTCACCATCCGATGATGCTTCAAAAATTGAGGATGCAAAGGTATACTTAAACGGACTTGGTGTTACAGAAAAGGCTAAGCTATTCACAAACATGATGCAAATGTCCGCAGCGTATGGAGGTGGAAGCACTGATGCAGCCGCAGCTGGTCAAATGCCTGACATCAGCACAATGAGTGAAACAGAGCTTGCAGGCATGATGGATATGTATTTGCTTCAGGATCCTGATGACAACACAATGCTAATGATTTATGAGGCATATATTTCAACAGGAACATATGAAGATAATATGAAAGCATTTGGAGTTATTAATCTTGATGCGCCATCCTCTATAAAAATTTATACAGACAGCTTTGAAAATAAGGATGCAGTTTCTGACTGTATTAAGGTATATAATGAAATAGTTGATGAAGAATATAAGATTACATATACTGATTATGTTGGACTTCTGATGTCATCTGTTACAACAATTATAAATGTAATTTCATATGTACTTATTGCATTCGTTGCTGTATCATTGATAGTTTCATCTATAATGATTGGTATTATTACATATATTTCTGTTTTGGAGCGTACAAAGGAAATCGGTATACTTCGTGCAATCGGTGCATCAAAGCACAATATCTCACAGGTTTTCAACGCAGAAACATTTATTATTGGTTTATTCTCAGGATTAATGGGTATAGGAATTACACTTCTGATTTTAATTCCTGGAAATGCAATTATTCATAACCTGACAGGTTCAATGAATGTAAATGCCTCATTACCTGTTATAGGAGCAGTTGTGTTGGTACTATTAAGTATGTTCCTGACACTAATCGGTGGATTTATCCCTGCTAAGACAGCAGCAAAGAAAGACCCTGTTACTGCACTTCGTACTGAATAATATAGTTGTTTAACTTTAAAACAACTATACAGGTAGTTTTTTGCACCTTTGGTGCAAAAAGGATCATAGCTCCGTTTAAAATGCATAGAACTTTAAACTTAATGCACTATAATTAAAAGAGGTTGTTACATGAAAAATGTAACAACCTCTTTAGTCATTCAGACTTAGCCGTTCTTCTTAACGAAGGACTGACAGTCTACACATTCAGGCATAGATGGGTTTGGTTCATGAGTACCAACCTTGATTTCATTTAGTGTACAGTAGTTCTCGGAAGACATATTGTACTGACAGGAATTAACATCACAATGGATACAACTATTCTTATTCATTTTTATAACCATCCTTTTTAAAAGTTGTTTTGGATGTTTTGTGTGAAATCACAAAACACTGCATCATATTAATGATAACTATAATAGTATTAGCATGGATATGAAAAATATACAGTTTTTTAAATGAGAAAATTTTGTTGCTATTTTTTACAAAAAGTGCTATAATTTGAATAACGTTAAAGATATACTAAAAGAAACAACAAATATGGTGCTGATACCCATGCTGAATATTTCATATCTCATAGGATTTTTATTCAGTTAAGGAATGGGTATTAATACTATTTCACTTCTGAAATGTAGAGAAAAAACTTTCATAAATCTCTTCGATGTTATTCTACATTTCTATCATGAAATAGTATAATATGATAATAGTGGGTGATTTAATGGATTTTTATGTACCTCAAAATGTAATGCGCATTTTAAATATACTTGATGAAAACGGACATAGTGCATATTTAGTTGGTGGATGTGTCCGTGATTCAATTATGGGTAAAGAACCGCATGATTATGATATAACGACCTCTGCATCGCCTGAGCAGATATGCAAGTGCTTTAAAGATTTCGATGTAATTGAAACAGGAATTAAGCATGGAACATTGACAATTGTGTCGGATGGTGAGAATATTGAAGTAACAACATACAGGATTGATGGTGAATATAGTGACCATAGACATCCACAGTCGGTAATTTTTTCTGATAAGCTTAATGATGATTTATCAAGGCGTGATTTTACAATAAACGCTATGGCGTATCATCCTAAAACTGGAGTTATCGATAATTTTGGCGGACAAAAGGATTTGTTTAAGAGAAAAATTGTATGTGTAGGTGAGCCGTCAGCACGCTTTAAGGAAGATGCACTCCGAATAATGCGAGCATTGCGTTTAGCATCAACAATGGGATTTACAATTGAATATACAACATCACTTGCAGTGCATGAGTTGAAAAATTTATTAAAATGTGTGTCGGTGGAGCGAATATCATCTGAGCTTGACCGTTTAATATGTGGAAGCTCTGCTGCTGATATATTGATGGAATATAAAGATGTTATATCTGTTATTATACCCGAAATCAAGAAATGTATTGGCTTTGACCAGAGGAATAAATTTCATGTGTATGATGTATGGGAGCATACAGCGAATGCAATAGAGCATACAATAAATGACCGTGATGTTCGTCTGGCTTTGCTTTTGCATGATATAGCAAAGCCAGATTGCTACAAACAGGATGAGGAAGGTGCAGGACATTTCCCATCTCATGAAAAAATCGGAGCAGATATGGCTGAATGTGTTTTAAAGCGTATGAGATATGATAATAAAACAATTCATAATGTCAGTGAGCTTATAAGATATCATTATGTCACACCGATTAATGATAAATCGGTTGTAAAACAGTTAATGTCAATATTGGGTACAGAAAATTTCTTTAAGCTTGTTGAGGTAATGAAAGGGGATAACTCTGCAAAACATAGTCTATGTTATTCAAGAGTGCAAACTGTAAGCGATATGGCAATTACAGCTAATGAAATAATAGAAAATAACGATTGTTATTGCTTGAAAATGCTTGATATTTCTGGAAATGACCTTATTTCACTAGGCTTAAAGGGTAAAGCTATTTCTGATATGCTTGATTATTTGCTGCATGAAGTTTTTGATGAGAGAGTTTCCAACGAAAACAGCAAGCTTATAAAATATGCGAAGGACTATATATCACATACTGATATATAGTTGTTTAACTTTAAAACAATACTTTGTTTTTAAAGTTAGCGCACATTTGTGTGCTGCAGCGCAGCTGTCAAAACAACTATACAGGTAGTTGTTTGCATCAAATATTAAAAAGGAATGCAGCTCAGCTCCGTTTAAAATGCTATGCATTTTAAACTCAACGCACTATATTGCAATATAGCAAAATTTTTGGGGGATTGGAAAAATGAATTATTTATATATTTCCGATGATAAGCTTTTTATGTTTAACGGAAAGAAATCAGTGGAGTTATCATCGGAAAGAGTTACCAAGTATCGTGAATCGGTAAAAAGTATACAAGAGAAAAAGAAGTGGAAAAATTCAGGTACTGGTGCAAAGTTTACCGGTGCATATGTTGACGAAAATTTTGAAAGCGAAAATATCAAACCTAGCTATGGTAATATTTCAATATTAAATGATGGTTTTCTATATTCTGTCAGCATTGGTGAAATCAGCGGACTTTATATAAAATCCACTGATACCGAAGAAACCTCAGAACAGCATATTTATACAAGCAATAATTTTCGTTTTTTTGAAATGGATGTAAAAGATAGTAAATGTGCTGTTTCAATTGGCAGTATGGAACAAAGCAACTTAGCAGTTTTTGAAATTCCAAGCGGTAGTTATACTGAGCTTACCGATGGTGATACCTGTGAAATACATCCGTCATTTTCACAAGGTAGAAATAAAATTTATTTTTCATCATCAGGAAATGCCAGAAATGAGTATGGAGCAATTGCTGCAAAAAGCCCATATTCTGCTGCTGTATATGACTTGAATAAGAATACAATTGATTATATTTTTGAATCGGACGAGTACGATTATGTTCATGTTAAGGATGATATGGATGGAAATGTGTATTTCATAAAGCGTCCTTATACACAAAATCATTCAAACGGATTTTCAATATTAGATATATTATTCTTTCCTTTCAGAATAATTAAGGCTATATTTGGATTTCTTAACGTGTTTTCAATTATTTTTGGCGGTGAATCATTAAATTCAAAGAAAAATCCATCATCAAATGTCAAGTCAAAGCAAATGTCTGAAAAGGATATTATAATAGATGGCAATCGTATTAATGCAGAAAATATTTATAAAGGCAATCAAAAGAAAAGCGAAAAATATCCAGGAATTATTCCGCATAGCTGGGAGCTTATTAAAGTTTCTGATAATGGGGAGCAAATTTGTATAAAAAAAGGTGTAATGGACTATACACTATGTGAAAATGGTGATATAATATATTCTAATGGACGTTCATTTATAAGAATGCAACCTAATGGAAATGAAGTACATATATGTGATTGTTATCTTGGAAAATCTATTGTAGAGATTGATTAATGCAACATAATTGTATCGGAAAGGATACTCATTTTATGCTCAAAAAAATTATATATGACCTTATTAATGCTGTTCTAGCTGGAATTATGATAGGCGTTGGCGGAACGGTTTATATTTTGTGTGAAAATAAATATATAGGTGCAATACTTTTCGGATTTGGATTGTTTATTATAATTTGCTTTAAGTTTGGTTTATATACAGGAAAAGTAGGATATATACCGCTTAAAAAGTCATCATATATTATTGAAGTAATAATTTCTTTTATTGGAAATAGTGTTGGAGTTAGCATAACTGCATTGCTTGTGATGATGACGCGTTTCGGTAAAGATATTACAGCAAAAGCCTTGATAATATCAGAATGTAAGCTGAATGATACGCTGATAAGTTCCTTTATTCTGGCGGTTTTATGTGGAATGCTCATGTATCTTGCAGTTGAGTCAAATAAAATATTTGATGAAAAACAAAATCATCTTGGCTCAATAATTGGTATTTTCTTGCCTATAATAGTATTTATAATGTGTGGATTTAATCATTCCATTGCTGATATTTTTTATTTGGTTGTGAGTAAAACAAGAACTAACTTTGTTTTATATGTATGTATAGTAATGCTTGGAAATGCAGTTGGCGCAATGTTTATACCATTTATAAAAAAATATGTATTAGAAAAAATTGAATAATGACAATATTAAATACAATTTAAATCAAAACGTAAGGGAAATTTTAATGAAAAGTAGTATTAATTCAAAAGTTAAGTCCAATAATCAAAAGTTAAGTAAATCAATAATTATATGTATTGTTTTTTTAATTATACTTATTCCGATTTATATAATATTAGTTGTTTCAAATAAATATAAGCTGGATGAATATACAATTATAGGTGGATTGTCTATTCTGCTAATATCTACCTTATTACCATATTATATTTTTGACAAAAAGGAAAAAAATGATATAGATAAAAAAATGGGAATAACTCTAATACTTAGTATTCCACTTGTTATAGCAAAATATGTAACTGAAATTATTTATGATTCATATTTTATAATTAATCTAATGATAATATTTTTTACATTTTATTTGTTGCTTTTAATATTTAGGAATATCAAAATTGCAGGTATAATAGTATTTGCATTTTCATTGTTCGTAACGATAATGAATGACATATTAATGCAGGTACGAGGAACAGTACTGGTTGTATCAGATATATATGCAATAAAAACAGCACTTACTGTATCATCTAACTACAAGTATAAATTAAGTTCAAGCACTCTAACTGCAATTTTAATAACAATACTATTTCTAATACTGATTATTAATTGTAAGTTTAAGTTTTCAGATATCAAATATAAAGCAGTAACATATACTTTTATTTCAGCAGTATTTGCAGGATGTGTTCTATTATCGGTTATGAATATTACAAGCAAAGATGTTTTAAGAGGTAATGACGCATGGGTGGGACAGGACAATAATAAATATACAGGTATGTATTATAACATTTTAGATAATTTAATAAACGGACGATACGAAAAACCTCAAAATTATAGTCAAAGGAAAGCGGAAAGTATTTTAAAAGCATATACTGATGATGAAGATATTTTTCAGCCAAATCTAATAGTAGTTATGAGTGAATCGTTTTCTGATTTGCATGATATTGCAGAATTTACAACGAATCAGGATATATCACCGTTCATAGATAACTTAAAGAAAAATACAATGAGGGGAAATGCAATAGTAAGCGGATATGGCGGCGGAACTTGTAATTCTGAGTTTGAATTTTTGACAGGAATGGCTTCAGCCTTTATACCAGCAGACACATTTGCATATCTGCAATATATAAATTCAAATACTAAATCATTAGCATGGGATTTAAATAGTAATTTTGAAAAAAAGTATATACACCCATATATAGCAAGTAATTACAAAAGGTCAGCTATATTTAGTTTACTGGGTTTTGACGAATTTATTGATGGATTGAAGTTCTCAACAAGTGATTTTTATGAGAATGAGTATAAGGAAAGAAATTTAAGAGTTGAATACAGCGGTGTAAATCTGTTAAGGGATTTTATTAGTGACAAAGATTTATATGACAGAATGATAGAGATATACGAGAATAAAGCTGAAGATGAAAAATTATTTGAATTTGCGATATCAATGCAAAATCATTCACCATACAACTATGAAGGTGATGATTTTAATTCATACATATATATGAACGAAAAATCAAATAATGAAGAAGCTATTAATCAGTATTTAACAATAGTTAACATAACAGATAATGAAACAAAGCGATTAGTTGAATATTTTGAAAATACAGATGAGGATACAGTAATTGTATTTTTTGGTGACCATAAACCATATTTTGAGGAGATATGTAATCAGACTATATCAGAAAATAATTTAAATGATATAAAAGCAAAGTACACTGTTCCGTTTTTTATCTGGACTAATTATGAAACTGAATATAATGATGTTGGTGATATAAGTTTGAATTACTTATCTGCACTTATGAAAAAGCATTCTGGAATGGCTTTAAATAAATTTGATAAGTTCAGGTTAGATGTATTTGAAGAATATCCGGTAATCTCTCCAAAAGTAATAATTGATTCAAACGATGTTTTATATCCGACATATACAAAATTGCGTGATAAGGCTATAAATGATTACGAAATTGTACAATACTATTATATGACAGGAAATGCGTATAATGATTAGTTGATTTTATAAGTGCAGGACTATTGTGCTGATGCAAAAGCCCTGCACTTAAATATTTTTTTCCAAATAAGAATAAATCCTCCAAAGCTGTCAAAACTATGCTTGAAGTGAAAAGCACGAATATAAAAGTCGGGCTTTTATCACAGAACAAAACATAAGCATAGAAAGGATTTGTTTATATGAGTAATATTTTTGGAAAGCTATCAGGAAAAGGACTTGCAGCAATAGTATGTGCAAGCTTAGTTGTAGTAGGCGGTGCAGGTGTGTATTCATACACAAAACTAACAGACAAGCTTAATTCAGAGCTAATCAGCCAAAACAACACAAAAAAGACAAATGATGAATCAACAGTTACAAAGGGTACAGAAACAGGTGACAAATCAGTTGATGCAGAAATTACAGGTATTGCAAAAAAGGAAGCACAGACAACTACTGAAACAACAGAAACAGCAGGAGCTTCGGCAGAAGAAGTTGATGCATCAGCTGAGGGCATATTAGAGGATGGTGCAGCACTTGTAAGTGTTGAAAATCAAGTTATGGTACGTCCTATTAACGGTGAAATTCTGAATACTTTTTCCGATGGTGAACTGATGAAATCCAAAACACTTAATGTATGGAAAACACATGATGGTGTTGATATTACAGGTGTACAGGGTGAAAAAGTTAAGAGTATGACATCCGGAACAGTAATTAAAGTATATGATGACCAAATGCTTGGTGCAACGGTTATTATAGACCATGGTAATGGCTTAGAAGGGTATTACTCCAATCTAAGTAAGGATATCAGTATTGCTGAGGGCGAGAAGGTATCAGCAGGAACAGTAATCGGGGTTATCGGAAATACAGCAGAGGGTGAAATTAATGAAGAACCACACTTGCATTTTGCTGTGAAGAAAAATACCGAATGGATTGACCCAATTTCACTTATTTCAGGTGAGGGCAGCTGATTTCATAATAGTTTTGAGATAGTATAAAATAAAAATATCCTTTGATAAATGATAATATATATCATAAATCAAGGGATATTTTTTTGTTTAGCAATCAGGTTTTTCAGCAGGTTTATTTGGTATCGGTGCAAAGCAACCGCAGTTAGATGAAGAAACATCATCAACAGGTGTAGGGAAAAACTGTTCTGTCGGGAATTCAAGACGGTCAAAAATATCATTCGCAGACTCCTGCACAGTATTGCCGTTTATGCATTCTTTATGTGGCATATAGTAGTCATATGACGGAACGATAAGGGAAACAGGTCTTGATAGCTGAACAATCGAGAATAAACCAAGTGAAACAACAAGTGTCTTTTCATATAAAGGTATAGGCTTAGGTGGGAAAGCAGGGGACTGACAGCAACAATCCTCATTTGAAGTATGGACAGGCGGCATATTACAGCAGCAAGCCTTAACATCAGGTACATAGCAACCTTTGTGAACAGGCAGACAAACAAACTTAGCTTCCAAAGCAACAGGGTTAATAACCTTTACAGTAGCCTTAGGCATAGTCATGTTGAAGTCTTGACAGAATGAACCACAGCATTCAGGCAGCACAGACGGGATAAGCTTATCTTCACTTGTGAAAACCTTAGTGTTGCTTTCACCGCCAAAAAGAATAACTCTCTTATTCCATGTAGCAGTACCGCAAAGCTTAGTTCCGCTTGCTTTCTGGCAGAAACCGTTTGAAAAAGCCTCTGCAATAATACTGAAACGATAAGTAATGTCAACAGCGTAGTAGCCAGCCTTAAGCATAACATTATCAACTGCAATACAAGTAACCTCAACCTCAGCAGAACGCACCCTAACCGTATGCATATCCTCGGTAATTGGGTCGGAATCGAGGTTTAATGTTACAGGCAGGTCGTAAATGCCATCACGGTCTGAGCAACTGTCAAAAATACGTTGAACTTCAACACAAACTGCCTCTTTAAAGCAGTTATTTTTTTCGCTCATAAAAATCCTCCTATAAATAATAGTATTAATACTAATCAATGATTAGCATAAGCAGTTTACAAAAGGCGTTTTTAGATATGTAAATCTGCCTAAAGTATTTAACTTCAATATATACTATTCAAAGGAGGGTGAAAAAGTTACAAAAGTTTGTAAAAAACTAAATATAATGTAATAAAAATTCAATTTAGTGATACAAGTTAGAGTATTAAGTATCTTTATCTGTTACATGGAAAGTTTTAAGGTTACCGATTTTGTTGCTGCGTTCACGTAAAACTTCTTCAACGTCAGTATAATCAAGTCCTTTTTCAGCACATAGTACCATTACATGATAAAAAAGGTCTGCAATTTCATTTTTAAGCTCATCATTATCATTATTTTTTGCAGCGATAACCATTTCAGTGCATTCTTCACCACATTTTTTACAGATTTTATCCTCACCCTTTGAGAAAAGGTAGCAAGTATAAGAACCTTCCTCAAAATTTTCTTTTCTGCTCATTACTACATTATATAGATCCATCATAACACTGTTCATAATAATTCTCCTTAATTTTGTATATATTCAATCAATTCAACTTCTTCACCGTTTGGACCATCAATAAAACATAATGTTAATGATGGATTTGGTGACATCTCATTCTTAACAGCATAGCCATTTTCGATAAGAATAGCTTTAACTGTGCTAAGATTTTCTACATCAAAGCCAATACTGAAACCTTTGTATTCCATTTTTACTTGTGATGTGATTAATTCAAGATTAACATTACAATCATCACCTAAAAAGACAAGTTCCTTGCCTTCACCCATAAGCTGTTTTCTTATAATAGGCATACCTAATATACCATTATAAAATTTTATTGATTTATCCATATCGTTAACATAAAGCGTAGTCAAAGAAAATTTCATACATATCCTCCGTATTTATATGATTATTGTAAGGGCAAACATCGTTCGCCCGGAACTAACGAATATGCCACGGGCGAACACAACGTTGCGACGCATCGCCCCTTCAATCACATCATTTTATTGAAAAAACATGAGTATGCACCTGTATGACAAGCAACACCATCACCGACAGGCTCTGCAAAAACAAGCAGTGTATCATCGTCACAATCGGAGTAAATCTCTGTTATCTTTTGCAAATTACCAGAAGTAGCACCCTTGTTCCAAAGCTCATTTCGTGAACGGCTCCAAAACCAAGTATAGCCTGTTTCAAGTGTAAGCTTTAGACTTTCCTTGTTCATATATGCAAGCATAAGCACTGCTTTTGTGTTTACATCTTGTACTATTGTTGGGATAAGATCTGCCTTAACAAAATATTTATCAAGGTTGTTTATATCAATTTTTTCACTCATTATAATCTCCTGTAAAATTTTATTATATTAATTAATGATTAGCCACAAAAAATATAATTAATGCGTAAGCTATTAAACTAAAATTCAATAAGACTAAGAGATTTATCCTTGCCACTATCTGCAATATAAAAATACTTAGTTATGTTATTTTCATCTGTAAAAGCTACTCCTCGATATGAAACAATATCGCCAATTTCCATCCATGATACAACAAATGGTTTTTCCGGCAATAATTCATCTATTGAAAACAAAATTTTCTCTTCAGTATATGTAATACCAAAATCATCATAAAAATTATTACTTAGTTCAATATATTTAAAGTCCTTGACTTTTGTATCAGAATAAAAAATAATTTTTTGTTCAGTATCATAATCAACAAACTCATCAAATATATCATATTTATTCAAATATTCATTCGTTACATAATCTACATTTAAACTGTTATATGAGATATAATGTTCAAGTAATGTGGATACACTTTCATCAGATGTGTAATAAACTTCCGAAGTGTTTTCCATAGTTAAATTTGATATATTCTTATCTAAAGTAGAATTATTACACCCAACTAAAAGTATTAAAGTAAGTATTAACGGTAAAAATAATAACATTTTACTTTGTTTCATACAAAAACTCCATCTTATCTCATTTCAATTCCTTTAGTACGGCAATCGTTCTTAACTTCTTCAACAGTAACTTCTTTATAATGGAAAAGGCTTGCAGCAAGTGCAGCTGAACAGTTAGTTTTCATGAAAACATCTGCAAAGTCTGAAAGCTTGCCAGCACCGCCGCTAGCTACAACAGGAATTTTTACAGCATTGCAAACAACATTAAGCATATCAATATCAAATCCGTCTTTTACACCGTCGGTATCCATAGAAGTCAATAAAATTTCGCCTGCACCAAGCTGTTCAACTTTTTTAGCCCATTCAGCTAAATCCAATTCTGCATCAATACGACCGCCGTTTATTACTACTGTATAGTGTCCATCAGGCATTTTTTTTGCATCAATAGCGGCAACAACACACTGTGAGCCGAAAATGTCAGCAGCCTCTTTAATAAGCTCAGGATTTTTTACAGCAGCTGAATTGACAGAAACCTTGTCTGCTCCAGCACGAAGTGTATCACGGAAATCTTCAATAGTGCGTATTCCACCGCCAACAGTAAGCGGAACAAATACCTTTTCAGCAGTACGCTTTACAACGTCAAGCATAGTACCTCTGCCTTCGTGGGATGCATTTATATCGAGAAATACAATCTCGTCAGCACCCTGCTTGTCATATTCAGCAGCACATTCAACAGGGTCACCAATTTCTTTAATTCCAACAAAGTTAATGCCCTTAACAACCTTACCCTCTTTAACATCAAGGCATGGTATAATTCTTTTAGCTAGCATAATTTATCCTCCTTATTATTGTATGGGTGAACAGTGTTCACCCATAAATTTCGAGTAAACCAGTGGGTGAACACAACGCTGCAGCGTATCGCTCCTACATTAAATCAGCGAAGTTGCGTAATATCTGAAGTCCTGTTTCACCGCTTTTTTCAGGATGAAACTGTGCACCATAAACAAACTTGCCATCATGCACCAAAGCAGGAATCTTTTTACCGTACTCACTGTAAGCAATTATATTCGTGTTATCACAAACAGCAGCATATGAATGAACAAAATAAACATAGCTGTCATCAGGTAAACCATTTATCAAAGCACATTCGGTTTGCTTTTCTAATCTGTTCCAGCCCATATGCGGAACAGATAAATCAGGCAAGTCAAGAAACTTTACATCACCCTTAATAAGTCCAAGCCCGACAGTTTCTTCAAACTCATATCCCTTGTCAAAAAGCATCTGCATACCAAGACAAATACCCAAAAAAGGCTTAAGCTTTGCTTGTTCATTTATAACATCAACAAGACCGCTTTCATTAAGCATTTTCATTGCAGCAGGAAATGCTCCAACTCCTGGGAGAATAATAGCATCAGCGTATATAATCTCGTCTTTATCAGATGTCAGCTTGTTGTCAAGATCTAAAAAATCAAGTGCATTTTTAACACTGAAAATATTTCCTGCGCCATAATCAATAATAGCAATCATTTACAGAACACCCTTTGTGGATAAGATTTCGTTTCCAGTCATCTTTTTAGCAGTCTTTAAAGCATGAGCAACAGCCTTGAACATAGCTTCAATCATATGGTGACTATTCTTGCCATACTCACATTTTACATGAAGCGTGATACCTGCGTTGTATGCAAAAGCCCTAAAAAATTCTTCAGTAAGGCAAGTGTCATATTCACCAGTGCGTTCTTCTGGAAACTCAGCATTAAATACAAGAAAAGGTCTTCCGCTGATATCAAGACTAGCAAAACCCAAAGCCTCATCCATTGGCACAAAAGCAGAGCCATAACGAGCAATACCTTTCATATCACCAATAGCAGCCTTAAACGCCTGCCCCAGCACAATCCCCGTGTCCTCAACAGTATGGTGACCATCAACTTCAAGGTCACCCTTAACGTTAATATCCATGTCAATACCACTGTGCATGGAAAGTGCAGTCAGCATATGATTAAAAAAGCCAATTCCCGTGGAAATATTATTTTTACCATTACCGTCAAGATTAATTTTTATATTAATATCTGTTTCTTTTGTATCACGCTTAATAGCAGATTCCCTCATGTTATTAGTCCTTTCCATCAGCATCTTCAAGTTCTGACAAAATCTCGTCAATCGCTTTAATTACAGCAGCATTTTCATTTTCAGTGCCAGCAGTAATTCTAATATAACTGCCCATAAATCTGATTGAAATAGATTTTTCGAGTAATTTCTCGTATATAAGCTTGCCAATAGTAGTTTTAATGAAAACAAAGTTTGTAACAGAATCATAAACCTTGTCGAATTTATTATATTTCTTTGCAAGTTCCATGATATCAGCCTGTAAAGTCTTGCGACTTTCCACCATAGCTGTACAATTTTTCTGTAAAAGTTCCTTTTCGGAAAGTATAATACTGCCGATAGTCTGTGAAATGGTGTCAGTGTTGTATGGCGATTTAACAGCACGAAGTGCAGTAGTAATTTTTTCGCCAGCAACAGCAAAGCCTAAACGAATAGCAGCAAGACCAACTGATTTTGAACAAGTTTTAAGCACAATAAGATTATCAAAATCAGGAACTTTATCTAAGACAGACTGATTCCAGAAATCCATATAAGCTTCATCAACAATAACAAGACAGAACACATTCTTAATAAGCTTAATAACATCATCACGGGAAATTCCCAAGGATGTTGGGTTACAAGGATTTGAAAAGATAACAGCTTTAACACTGTTATTATTACAATACTCGATAACCTTTTGCACATCAATCTGAAGATTATCACCCTTTTGCAAAGTTTCTACCTTTAGTTCGTATAGTGCACCATAAAAAGCATACATTGAAAAGTCAGGGGAGAGTGCTAAAATTTTGTCGCCTTTTTCAAGGAAAGTACTTGAAATAATGCTGATAAGCTCGTCAGAGCCATTACCAGCAGTAACAAATTCATTTGGCACATCATAAAGCTTAGCAAAAGCATCAACAGTATCGGTTGCCATTGGGTCAGGATATCTGTTCAAGTCAAGATTTTTGATAGCATTAGCAATCTTGTCGCCAAGTTCATCATTGATATTAAAGAAAGATTCATTAGCATCAAGACGAATATCATATTTTGCTTCAGATGGGTCATAAGGTTCGATTCTTTTTAATTTACTGTTTAATTCGTACATACAAATTTTCTCCAATTACAAATTGCTTGTAGGGAGCGATGCCCTCGTCGCTCCGAAATTATAAGACAATCGTGTGATAAGCGGAGCGACGAGGGCGTCGCTCCCTACACGTTTCAATTTATTTTATCCTTATTCAAATCTAACCTTAACCGCATTAGCATGAGCAGTAAGTCCCTCACGTTCAGCAATACAAACTATATCATCACGAGCATCAAGAAGTGCCTGTTCAGTGTAATAAATAAAGCTTGAACGCTTAGTGAAGCTGTTAACAGAAAGAGGTGAGAAAAATCTTGCAGTACCGCTTGTAGGAAGAACATGGTTAGGACCAGCAAAATAGTCACCCAAAGGCTCAGGAGAATATGCACCCAAGAAAATAGAGCCAGCATTTTTAATCATACCAAGGTACTGCATTGGATTTTGTACTTGCATTTCAAGGTGTTCAGGAGCAAGTTCATTAGCAAGCTCAATAGCACATTCTATGCAGTCAGTAACAATAATCGCACCATAAGATGATAGTGATTTTTCAATAATATCCTTACGAGAAAGTGTTGACATCTGTCTTTCAAGCTCTATAATAGTTTCATCAGCAAGCTTTTCGCTTGTAGTGATAAGAATTGATGATGCAAGCACATCATGTTCAGCTTGTGACATTAGGTCAGCAGCAAGGAATTTAGGATTAGCATTTTCATCAGCGATAACAAGAATTTCGCTAGGACCTGCAATCATATCAATGTCAACCTGACCGTAAAGGAGTTTCTTTGCAGTAGCAACATAAATATTGCCAGGGCCAACAATCTTGTCAACTCTAGGAATAGTTTCTGTACCATAAGCAAGTGCCGCAACAGCCTGTGCACCGCCGCACATAAATACTCTGTCAACACCACAAATTGATGCTGCAACAAGGATATCCTTGTTTGGAGTGCCGTCCTTAAGCGGAGGAGTTACCATTATAATTTCCTTAACACCTGCAATTTTAGCAGGAATAGCATTCATCAAAACGGATGATGGATAAGCAGCAGTGCCACCAGGAACATAAAGACCGACACGCTCAAGTCCACGTACCTTTTGACCCAATATTACTCCGTTTTCCTTAGGGTCAATAAAGCCCTGTTCCTTTTGTCTATGGTGGAATTCTGCAATGTTTTCCATAGCATCAAGCAAAGCATTAACAAATTCATCGTCAGCATCTTCAAGTGCATCATGAATAACATCAAGCGGAACTTCGTAATATTCAGGAAGTCTGCCATCAAATTTTTCTGTATAAGCATTAACTGCCTTGTCACCATTTTCTTTAACATCATCAATGATAGCAGAAACAACTTCGCCAATTTTCTTGTTAGTTTCACCATTACGCTTTTCAACGGTTTTTAGGTATTCAACTTCAGTTTTACCGTCTGCAATAATTTTATTTATAATCATATCGATTTATCCTCCAAATTAGTGTATTTGCTGATTTTTGCAGGAGCGATGCGTCGCAACACCCCTACAAATTATTTTATCTTACAAATTCTGTTCAATATTCTGAATAAGAGTTTCAATCTCATCCTGACGAAGCTTTAAGCTAACTCTGTTCACAATAAGTCTTGCAGAAATAGGAACGATATCCTCATAAACCTCAAGGCCATTTTCCTTTAAAGTAGAGCCTGTTTCAACTATATCAACAATAGCATCAGATAAATTAAGCAAAGGAGCAAGCTCAACACTGCCCTCAATCTTAACAATATCAACATCCATACCTTTTCCCTCAAAGTAATGTCGTGCTACATTAGGATACTTTGTGGCAATAGTTTTAACGCCATAACCCTTGTAAAAGTCGTCACCCTTTTTTCCAGCAAGAGCAAATCTGCATCTTCCGAAGCCTAAGTCAACAAGTTCAAAAAATTTACCTGACATCTCTAAAATAGTGTCCTTACCAACAACACCCATGTCACAAACACCAGTGTCAACATAAGTAATTACATCATTAGCCTTAGCGAGTACAACCTCAATAGAGTCACCAACAGGAAGAATAAGTCTGCGTCCTTTATCACGTACAGCGGAGCAGTCGTAACCCATCTTTTCAAGTAGTCCGACAGTATCCTTTTCAAGTCTGCCCTTAGTCAATGCAATCCTTAATGGACGTTTATTTGTATACATTATAAAACCTCCTTTGAATTAGTGAATTCAATGGACTTCATTTCTTTGATAGTATCAGAAACAACAACAATTGTTTTGATACCCTTTGAATCTGCATATTCAGCAGTTTCCTTTAATGTATCAAAAACAGAGTTTTCACATATAACACCATTATTACAAAGTGTCTGTGATTCAATAAGTGCTTTCATTTCAAAGCCATCTTCACCAAAATAAATCTTTTCAGGAACAGGAACAAGGACTTCTTCATTCTGCTTTAATATCTTTGAAACAGCATCAATATTAACCGCAAAACCAGCACCAGCCTGATTAAAACCAAAGTCAGAAAGTAAGTTATTATAACGACCGCCTGATAAAACAGTATCGCCATAACCATCTAAGTAACCTTTCATAACAATACCAGTGTAATAGTTAATCTTATTAGCCATACCTAAGTCAACAGTAATCTTACCGTTATAACCAAGCTCCTGCAGCTTAGTATAAACATTCTTAAGATTATCAAGAATAGCGATAATTTTCTCATCCTTGATTAATTCCTGAGCCTTAGCAAAAACTTCAAGACCACCATATAGTCTAGGAAGATGTTTTAGTGCCTTGACAGTATCATTATCTCCGATAGAATCAAGCAGTTCATTTAGTGCAGGATAGTTTTTAACTTCAATCAAACTGCGGATATTTTCCATAGTTTCATCATCAACATGTAAGTTAAGAACAAGCTCTCTGAAAATGCCGATATCACCAATTTCAAAACAGAAATTTTTCTTATCAAATGATGCTAAAACTTCAATAGCAGTTGAAATAATTTCAAAGTCAGCACGCTTTGAATCAGAGCCGATAAGCTCAATACCCATTTGCTTAATTTCGTCATTGCGTCCACGCATAACAGGATTATTGCGATAAACCTTTTGGCAATAATAAAGTCTAAGCGGCAGCTTTTCATCACGAAGTCTAGTAGCTGCAATTCTCGCAATCGGCATAGTTGAGTCAGGACGAACAACTAAAATTCTTCCCTTGTTGTCAGTTGACTTATAAAGACTCTCCTGTGGGAAATATCTTGATTTACGATTAAAAACATCAAAAAATTCAAGCTCTGGAGTGATAATCTCACAATATCCACGCTTTTCAAAAACAATGCGCAGTCTTTCTTCAGCTTCACGTCTGACAATACAATCCTCAAACAAAAGGTCATTTGTACCGACAGGTGTTAATAGGTCATAGCTTTTCATATGTATATTTATCCTTTCAACGAAGTAATTTTGCTCAATTAATCACTTTAGTGTACTACTATGATAACACAATGTCTTGATAATGTCAAGAAAACAAAATCATCTTATACATTTCCTACAATCAGAATAAAGACATTTGATTTGATTTTGGTAATGATGACATAGCACCAATTGATTCAAGTGTTTCAATAACAGAGTTATTAACCTTGCTAGCCTCCTGTACCTCGTCGATGGAAAGGAAGGTCTGACCACGTTCCTTGACAGTTTCATACAAAGCCATAGCGGCATTTTCACCAACACCCTTAGCAGAGCAGAAAGGCAAACGTATCTTGCCATCTTCAATCGTATATTTAGTGCCATGAGATTTATATAAATCAATTGGTAAAAATTCAAATCCACGAGCCATCATTTCATTGGTAAGCATGAGCATATCAAGTGTACCAGATTCCTTTGCGGTACGTTCATTACCCATCTTTTTAAGCTCACTAATTCTATATTTAACTGCATTATGACCAAGTATAGCTGATTCTGCATCGAAGTCTTCACCACGAACGGTAAAAATTGTAGCATAGAAAGCAAGTGGTTCATAAACTTTGTACCAGCCAAGCTTCATAGCAGAAATAACATAAGCAGCAGCATGAGCTTTCGGGAACATATATTTGATTTTCAAACAGCTGTCAATATACCATTGCGGAACATTATGGTCGAGCATATCCTGTTTCATTTCATCAGTTAGCAGCTTTGTAGCATTACCCTTACGAGTAATCTCCATGATTTTAAATGAAAGCTGTGGGTCAAGTCCATGATAAATCAAGTATGTCATGATACTGTCACGAGTACCGATAACTTGTGAAATGTCGCACTTTTTTTCTTTGATAAGTTCCTGTGCATTTCCGATCCAAAC
The DNA here is from genome assembly GCA_031550725.1 of Oscillospiraceae bacterium. Lineage (GTDB taxonomy): Bacteria > Bacillota > Clostridia > Oscillospirales > Ruminococcaceae > UBA946. The sequence goes on along the minus strand of JAVBOH010000014.1, from coordinate 77,674 downwards.
ATCAGTACCATGAGAAAGACCTGATATCTGCAAAAGGTCGGAAAATTGCTTTGGCTTTGCTTCCATAAGCATTTGACGAACAAATGGCGTACCCATTTCTGGGATTGCCAGAGTTCCAGTTTCAGAGTCAATTTCTTCAGGAGTAACACCTAAAGCTTCTGTTGAAGTATAAAGGCTCATAACCTTTTCATCACCTGGGAAAATATCATCCGTCTTAATACCTGTCATATCCTCCAGATGCTTGTAAAGCGTCGGAACATCGTGTCCGAGTTCGTCAAGCTTTAATATAGTATCATGAAGTGAATGGAAGTCGAAGTGTGTAGTAACAAAAATAGATTTTGGGTCATCAGCAGGACGCTGAACAGGAGTAAAATCATAAACCTCAAACTTAGCAGGAACAACAACCATTCCTCCAGGGTGCTGACCAGTTGTACGCTTAACACCAGTGCAGCCGATAGTAAGCCTGCTGATTTCAGCCTTTGAAACGGTTTGTGCAGTTTCATCAAGATAATGCTTGACAAAACCAAATGCAGTTTTATCAGCAACAGTACCGATAGTACCAGCTTTAAACACATTTGATGAGCCGAACAGTTCTTCCGTATATTTATGTGCAAAAGTCTGATATTCACCAGAGAAGTTAAGGTCGATATCAGGTGCTTTATCTCCGTCAAAACCAAGGAAAGTTTCAAACGGAATGTCGTGTCCGTCACGATTATATGGAGTGCCGCATTCGGTACAATTTTTAGGTGGTAAGTCAAATCCTGAGCCAACCGAGCCATCAACAATAAATTCACTATGCTTGCATTTCGGACAAACATAATGCGGCGGCAGGGGGTTAACTTCGGAAATACCAGAGGTGGAGGCAACGAATGATGAGCCAACAGAGCCACGAGAACCAACCTGATAACCATTTTCGTTAGAATTGGCAACAAGCTTTTGCGCAATCATGTAAAGAACAGCAAAACCATGCTTTATAATAGAAGTTAGCTCACGTTCAAGTCGTTTCGCAACAATTTCAGGAACAGGGTCACCATAAATAGACTTAACACGTTCCCATGAAATTCGCTGCAAATCTTCTTCAGCACCATCAATTTCAGGTGTGAAAGTTCCGGGTGGGATAGGAACAACATCAGGGTTAACCATATCAGCGATAAGATTAGTATTAGTAACAACAACCTCATATGCTTTTTCTTCACCCAAATACTTAAATTCCTCAAGCATTTCGTCAGTGGTACGTAAAAACAAAGGCGGCTGTCTGTCAGCATCCTTAAATTTTTGACCATACATAAGAATTTTACGAAAAACGGAATCCTTAGCATCCATGAAATGAACATCACAGGTAGCAACAACAGGTATACCAAGTTCTTCGCCTAAGCGAACAATCTGCTTGTTAAAATCCTGCAAATCCTCAATTGTTTTAATGTCAGGATAATCCTCGCTAAGCATCAAAAACTCATTATTCATAACAGGCTGAATTTCAAGGTAGTCATAAAACTTTGCAATATCCTTAATACTTTCCCAAGGACGTCCGTCACGAATAGCGCAGAAAACCTCGCCAGCTTCACAAGCACTGCCGACAATCAAGCCCTCACGGTGTTTAATTAGCTCGGATATTGGTATTCTCGAACGCCTGTTATAGTATTTTAAGTTACCAAGGGAAATAAGCTTGTACAGGTTTTTAAGCCCGATAGCATCTTTGACGAGAATAATCTGATGATATGTATTAAGACGTCTAGGGTCAACATTTTTAACGCATTCATTTATATCAGAAACGTATAAAATTTCATTTTCTTCAACAAGACGGTTAGCAAGAATAATAAATATACGAGCAAGAATTTTCGCATCATCATCCGCACGGTGATGATTAAACTCACCAAGTCCCAAAGCCTTTGCAACCATATCAAGCTTATGCTTTTTCAAGTCAGGGAGCATACTTCTTGACATAACAACAGTATCGATACTGCTAAATTCAAATTCAATATCATTTCGCTTGCAGCTTGCTTCAATGAAGGAGCAGTCAAACCTAGCATTATGTGCAATAAGAACAGGACATTCACCGCAGAATTCCATGAATTTCAAAAGTGCATCCTTTTGTGATGGTGCATCCTTAACCATATCATCATTAATGCCAGTAAGTTCAGTAATTCTTGCAGGAACAGGCTTTTCGGGGTTAACAAAAATTTGAAATGTTTCCTCAATTTCAAGGTTATTAATTTTAACAGCACCAATTTCAATAATTCGCTCACTATTAGCACTAAAACCAGTTGTTTCAATATCAAAAACTATAAGTGTATCATTAATACTTTTATTTTGTTTAATATCAGAAGCATTAGTTCTGTCATTAACAGAATAAGCTTCGATACCATAAATCATCTTAAAATCGCCGCCGCTTTTGCGTATTTTCCAAACAGCAGATGCAGCTTCAGGGAATGCTTGTACAACTCCATGGTCAGTTATTGCAATAGCCTTATGTCCCCATGAAAATGCACGGTCAATCAGCTTCGAAGCAGGAGTTATAGCATCCATTGCGGACATATTTGTATGGAGATGAAGTTCAACACGTTTTTCCTCGCAAGTATCGGTACGTTCCTTTTTCTTCACTTCCATTATGTCATTCGCAACAAAAATATATTCATTGTCAAACTTATCATATTCGGTACGACCCTTAACAATAATTGTACCGCCTTTTTTAAAGCGTTCAAGTATGTTTTCGTCATTTATATTTTCAAAACTTTTAATGGTAATAGAGCTTGTGTAGTCAGTTATGCTAAGTAAAACAATGCGTTTTTCACCATTTTTAGTTTTAATTTCCTTAGTTTCATAATGAAAAGCATCACCCCATATAGTAATGTTTTTCATTTCACAGTTAAGATCAATAATATTTGTAATAGGGGACTCGATTTTTCGTCCTTTAACAATAGATGCACCATCGGAAAGAATAGGCAAGTCCTTGAAATCTACTGTAATAACTTCACGAGATTCTGATGACATTACAAAGCTATCATCGGGAATGTCATACGAAATAGCAGGCATGGACTGAATAACCTTTTCAAGTGATTTATTGTATTCAGCATCAGCAAGTGCAATATCATCATCAGAGTTCATGTAGTTTAGCATAATAGTAATCTTTGACGAAAACTCCTCATTAATTAGCTTTGCAAGTGCTAATTCAAAATTTGCATTATGGAGTAGCGAATATCCAGCACCATAAATATCAATATGTACAGTATTTTCATCAACTCGATACTTAGCATTATTCAAATGTCCGTTAATAACAGGCATAGAAGTTTTAAGCCTTTCGACCATATCAGGAATGCATTTATCTGTCAGCAAATCAGGACTATATCTGCAAACAAGAGAAAAATTCTTTGCATCAAGAGCATTTTTCATATTTCTTTCAAAATCAGCAGAATAATCACCTTTCTGAACAGCATCAAAGGAGGCATAAACGGTCATTTCTGTCATGTCGGAGCTATAAACAATTTTAAGCACATCCCCTTTTCCGATAGAATTAGGGATATGCTCTATGTATTCTGAAAATAATTCTTTTATAAGCATTTACATCTTCCTTTAAACATCCTACATTTTTCACAGTGCATTAATTTCAGCGATTAAGACATTAAAAATCTCATCTTCGGCAACCTTTTTAATAATTTCACCCTTTTTAAAAAGTACAGCACAGCCATCGCCGCCTGCAATGCCGATATCAGCCTCACGAGCCTCACCAGGACCATTGACGACACAGCCCATAACAGCAACAGTGATATCTTTATCCATATCCGAAACGATTTTCTCTACTTTCTCAGCAAGACCAATCAGGTCTATTTTAGTGCGTCCACAAGTTGGGCAGGAAATAAGCTTAACTCCACTCCCCATACCAATTGAACGAAGAATATCTTTAGCGGCATAAATTTCTTTAACAGGGTCAGCAGTCAAGGAAACACGTATCGTTTCACCAATGCCATCGCATAAAAGTGAGCCAATTCCAACAGAGGATTTAATAAGTCCCATGCGTTCTGTACCAGCCTCAGTAACACCTAAATGCAGTGGATAGCTACATTTTTCTGAAAGCAGTCGGTATGCTGAAATCATATTTTTAACATTAGAAGATTTCAAAGAAATCACGATATCATTAAAATCACATTCCTCAAGAAGTCTGACATGATATAAAGCACTTTCGACCAAAGCGTCAGGGGCAGGAGAACCATATTTTGCGAGTATATCTTTTTCAAGAGAACCAGAATTTACCCCTATTCTAATAGGGATACCATTCAGTCTGCATTTATCAGCTACCATCTTAACCTTGTCACAGTCACCAATATTGCCAGGATTAATACGAATTTTATCAATCCCAGCATCAATGCTTTCAAGTGCAAGCTTATAGTCAAAATGAATATCAGCAACAAGCGGTATACTAATTTTATTTTTTATAGCCGAAATAAGCTGCACAGCATTTTTATCAGGTATAGAAACCCTTAAAATTTCGCACCCTGCCTTTTCAAGCAGGGCAGCTTGATTTACGTTACCAGTAATATCATCCGAACGTACACTTAGCATGGATTGGATGTATATTTTTTTGCCATCAAGGCAAAGGTTACCAAGCTTAATTGGTTTTACATTTCTCATTTGAGTAACTCCTGTTGATTTTTTAAATACAATGATAAATCCATTAGCCATAAAGGAATATAATCACCTTTGGTTATTATTATACCATTTTGATATTCAGCGACCTCGACAAATCCATTTTCATTATCCCAAAATGTAGCTTCATCACAATATGGCAGTATTTTAACCAAGTCGTTATAACGGTTTGCATATCTCCTTTGTACATCTTCTGTGGGAATATTATGCCCACCTTTTTTAACACGGTTATTTATCCGTTCAAGACTTTCGTAAGCAGTACTAACACCTATATAATAAAGTCTAATATAGTAATTTTTCTCACAAGCATTCATTATTGTTTGGTGAACCGTTGTTTTTGAAAGGGTTGTTTCCAGTGTAAAGTTAATGCCTTTATTAATGCAGTCAGATAGTAAATTTAAAACCAATTCATCACCTAAAACAATATCATTTTCAACTATTAAACCAAGACTAGTTGTTACTACCTTAAGTACGCCTAATAAACTACTTTTCCCTACACAATCTAGTCCACCAACAATTGTATACATTTTCATTAATACTTACCTTACCATATTAAGAAGTTATATAAACAACTTCTTAATATCATTAAAAGTAACAACAACCATCAAAACCATAAGCAAAGCAAGACCAACAAAATGAATCATACCCTCAACTTCTGCCTTAAGTGTTTTTCTGCGGATACCCTCAATAAGCAGAAAAACTAAACGTCCTCCATCAAGTGCAGGTAATGGGAGAAGATTAAAAATACCAATATTAATTGAAATAAGGATAGCCATTTCGAGAATAAACCCTGGGTCAAATCCATGTTCTTTAGCAACATCACCAATAACAGTAACAATACCAACAGGACCTGAAAGGTCGTTAATACCAAACTTACCCTGAATAATATCACCCAAGGACATCAATATAATTCGTCCATAATAAATTGATGTTTTGAAAGAATAGGGGATAATATTTGCAGCAGTTATTTTCTCACGAGCAACCTTAAAGTCATATGTCAAAGTCTGCTTGCCTGTTGCTTCATCCTTTGCAAGAGCAAAATGAACGCCATCAAGCTTAACCTTTTCTCCGTTTCTTACAACAACAAAATCAACTATGCCATCCTCATCATTACCAAGCTGATAAGTTATATCCTGTACAGTAAATACCTTTACACCATTGACTTTGTCGATAACATCGTTCATTTCAAGACCATACTGTTTACTTACAGCATCATCAGCGAAATAAACAATCTTTGATGATACAGCCTCACCATTTGATAGCATAAGTGCAACTGAAAGTATAAAACCTAGTATTAGGTTCATTATAGCACCAGCAGCAATAACAGCCATTTTATATAAAACTGGCTTTTTACGAAAAGCATTTGGGTCATCTGATTCTTCATCCTCACCCATCTGACAAAAGCCGCCAATTGGGAAGACACGAATAGTAAAAAGTGTTGATTTACCTTGCTTTTTAAAGATAACAGGTCCCATACCGATAGAAAATTCCTGCACAGTGATACTGCATAGGCGAGCAACAACAAAGTGACCGAATTCATGTACAACAATGATTACGCAGAAAATTAAAAGTGCAATTAAAATTGATAATAATGTGTTCATTAAGACACCCTTTCAACATGAGATAAAACATATTCTCTAGCCATTTTGTCAGATTTTACAATATCCTCATAAGATGAAATTTTCATTTCAGGGAAGTATTCAAGCGAGCCTTTGACAAGTTCGCCAATTTCAAGAAATGATATCTTTTTCTCTAAAAATAACCGTACAGCCTCCTCATTGACACTGTTAACGATACAAGGATATGCGCCACCCATTTTTATAGCTTTAATACACGATGACAAACAGTCAAAGGTATCATAATCAGGCTTAAAAAATGTAAGTATACCATAATCGGTTAATGAAAGTCTTTTAACATCACAGGAAACTCTTTCAGGATAAAGGATTGCATACTGGATAGGGATTTTCATATCAGGGCACCCAAGCTGTCCGATAACGGAATAATCATCAAATTCAACAGCGGAATGAAGAACACTCTCACGGTTAATAACAATTTCTATATCACAAGGGTCAAGGTCAAAAAGCCATTTAGCTTCAATAAATTCAAGTCCCTTGTTCATGAGGGTAGACGAGTCAATAGTAATTTTACTACCCATGCTCCAGTTAGGATGATTAAGTGCCTGTTCCACAGTTACATCCTTAAGGTCGTCCTTAGTCATACCAAAAAACGGACCGCCTGAGGCAGTAAGAATAACCTTATTAAGCTGCTTAGGGTTATTACCCTGCAAGCATTGAAAAATAGCTGAATGCTCACTGTCAATAGGATAAAGCTTTAAACCTTTTTCCTTAACCAAATTCATTACAAGCTCACCGCCTGCAACAAGAGTTTCTTTGTTAGCAAGTGCTATATCTGTACCTTTTTGTGCTGCAGTAAGTGTAGGAAGTAACCCAACCATACCAACAACAGCATTAACAAACAAATCAACATCAAGCAATGCAATCTCGCACATACCTTCATTGCCGCAAAGTATCTTTACTTTACATCCTGATAAAAGTTCCGTTAATTCATTATAATGCACGTCATTGCAAATACATACGTATTCGACAGAAAATTCTTTCGCCTGTAAAGCTAGTAACTTTACATTGCTATTTGCAGCAAGTGCCTTTACCTTAATATTATGCTTGCGGCAAACATCTAATGTCTGAGTACCGATTGAGCCTGTTGAACCAATTAAAGAAATAGTTTTCATGTCATAAGCTCCTGTACTAAATTATATATTGAATTTGATAAGGGCGCACATTATTTATATGCACGCCCCTAAAATTTTATTTGTCTATAAAAACATTTAAGCTGGAAATGATAAATGTCATGAAGGGTAAAACGAAAAGAACACTGTCAAATCTATCCATTAATCCGCCGTGTCCCGGCATGATTTTACCAAAATCCTTGACATCGTGCTGTCTTTTGAGGAGGGATGCACATAAATCACCGATAATTCCAAGAATACCGCAAACAAATCCCATACCAATGAGTAAAACATAATTGATAGAGAAATCATATCCTCTTGCTGTCTGCACCTTTTGATAAATAAAAGCATACAAAGCAAAAATAATTCCAACTGTGATAACTCCGCCAATAGCTCCCTCAACAGTTTTCTTAGGAGAAATATTAGGACAAAGCTTGTGTTTGCCTAAGAATGTACCAACAAAATAAGCTCCGGAGTCACCAAGCCAAGCACCTGCCAAAGCAAGTACAACATAGCAAACACCGTGAATTTCACTCAAATTTTCTAGTGATACAATACATGACATTGAAAGCGCAACGCAAAGAGTAACAGTTATCATAAAGCAAAGTCTGTCAAAAGTAAGTTTTTGGTGAGAGCCTATATAACCGCAGAACATTGCAAAAATACAAAGTGTACCGAAGATATACTTTATCCTCATATCATCAATTTCAACCAGAAATGGCATTACACCAGCAAAAGCATAACAAACTGCAACATGCCCCTTGTGTTTCATACATTCACAGGCAGATAAAAGCTCATGTATCATGATAACAGATATTGCCGAAACAGCTAAATTGAAAATAAGTGTATTATGCAAAAATAAACAACCAATTGCAAAAATAATACCTACAATTGCCGAAATAATTCGAGTAGCCATAGTTAACATGACATACTTACATTAAAGTGAGTATGCCATCTCCTCTCAAACATTTTTGTAAAATATATGTTACACTCCGCCAAATCGTCTGTTTCGTGAAGTATAATCCAAAAGAGCCTTATCAAGTTCCTTTGGTGTAAAATCTGGCCAAAGTGTGTCAGTAAAATAAAATTCTGCGTAAGCAGACTGCCAAATTAAAAAGTTAGAAATGCGCTGCTCACCGCTTGGTCTAATAATCAAGTCCGCATCGGGAGCAACACCAGTATAAAGCAAGCTTGTAACAAGACTTTCATTAATATCAGCAGAAGTAATATCCTTATGCTCAATCATCGATGCAATACCTTTAACAGCATGAACAATATCATCACGACCACCATAATTCATAGCGAGCATGAGTGTCATTTCATCAAACTGAGAAGATTTTTCTTCTAAATCAAGCATTTTATCACGCATTTTAGGCTCAAAAGCTGATTTATCACCAAGAAAAACAAGACGTGTTTTATCTTTTGCAAAGTCAACAGCTTCTTCAAGGTATTCCATAAAAAGCCGCATAATTGCATCAACTTCATCCTGTGGACGTTTCCAGTTTTCCGTGGAAAACGCATAAAAGGTAATATACTTAATACCGATTTTTTTGCAGTATTTGGCAATTTTACGAAATGCGTTAGCACCCTCTTTATGTCCTGCCTTTCGTGGCAGTCCTCGTTTTACAGCCCATCTGCCGTTGCCATCCATGATAAATCCAATATGTCTTGGCAAATTGCTCTTGTCATAATCAGCCATGATGACCTCCGAAAGTTAACATTAGATTGACATGATTTCCTTTTCCTTGTCAGCAGCAACCTTGTCAATTTCAGCAACAAACTTATCAGTAAGCTTCTGCATATCCTTTTCACAGTTTTTCATGTCATCTTCAGTGATTTCGTTATTCTTCTTCATGGTTTTGAACTTTTCAAGAGCATCACGTCTGATATTTCTGATTGTAACCTTAGCTTCTTCAGCAAATTTACTAATTTGCTTAACTATTTCTTTTCTTCTCTCTTCAGTAAGCTGTGGGAAAGAAAGTCTGATAGCCTTGCCGTCATTAGATGGGTTAATACCAATATCTGATGCAATAATAGCCTTTTCAATTGGCTTAAGCTGAGTTGCATCCCAAGGAGTGATTATTAGGTTTCTAGCCTCAGAAACGGAAACAGCAGCCATCTGCTGAATAGGAGTTGGAGTTCCATAATAATCAACAACAACCTTATCAAGAACAGCAGGGTTAGCTCTGCCTGCTCTTATAGTTGAATACTCGTGGTCAAGGCTTTTGATACATTTTTCCATTTTAGTCTGTGCATTCTGCATTTGCTCTTTCATAATAAATACCATCCTTATCGTTATTATTGTTATATTTTCAAAAAATTAATCATTGTCACTAACAAGTGTGCCCACTTTTTTACCCATACAAGCATCATAAATGTTCTTTGGCTTTTGTAAATCAAATACAAGTATAGGAATATTGTTATCCTTGCACATTGATGCAGCGGTGCTGTCCATAACAGCTAAATTCTTAACAAGAATATCATTAAAGCTTAACTCATCATACTTAACGGCATCATCATACTTATTTGGGTCCTTGTCATAAACACCATCAACCATTGTTGCTTTAAGTACAATATCAGCTTCAATTTCAGCAGCACGAAGTGTAGATGCAGTGTCAGTTGAGAAGAATGGGTTACCAGTACCGCATCCGAAAATAACAACTCTGCCTTTTTCCATATGACGAACAGCTTTGTTTCGGATATAAGGCTCAGCAACCTGATGCATAGCAATAGCAGTCTGAACACGAACATCAACGCCAAGTGATTCAAGAACGTCAGCAACAGCAAGTGCATTCATTGTAGTAGCAAGCATACCAATATGGTCAGCTCTTGTTCTGTCCATAGCACCGCTTGAACGTCCTCTCCAGAAGTTGCCGCCGCCAACAACAATACCAATCTGAACACCAGCTTCAGCACAATTCTTAATGCTTTCACAAATTTTTGTGATAACAGAATAATCAAGACCTATTTTTTTATCCCCTGCAAGAGCTTCGCCGCTTAGTTTTAGCAAAACCCTGTTATATTTTGGCTGATCGGACATAAATTTTAGACCATCCTTTCAAATTCAATAATTATAAAATATTATCCTATTTATTTTACTACAAATTTACCATTATGTAAAGTACCTTTTGAAATATTTTCAATTTTTCAACAAATATAGTGTGTTAAGATAAAAATCTAAAATTATTTCTATGTATATGTTAAATATATATACATTATTAAATGTATTATTAATAAAAACGACAATAAACCTTAATTTTGAAATTTTAAAATTAAAATTATTCATTTTGAAAATTTGTAAACAAAATATGCATATCTGAAATAAATTTGGTACATATTTTAAAATTTTATTAAATATATTAAGAAAAGTGATTTATTATGTTATATTTTTATAAGATGGCACGATTTTTGTTGACAAAACCGTAGGAAAAGTGATATAATATATCGTAACCTATTTTAAGTAGGAGATATATTTTATTAAATTTTATTAAGTGGAGGAATTAATTATGGCAGAAAAATCCTACAACCCATTTGAAAATGCGCAAGCGCAGTTCGATAAAGTTGCAGATCAGCTTAATCTTGACGATGGTACTCGTGCATTGCTTCGTACACCAATGAAGGAATATCACTTTACAATTCCTGTAAAGATGGATGATGGTTCAACAAAGGTATTTCAGGCATTCAGAATCAAGCATAACGATGCAAGAGGTCCTGCAAAGGGCGGTATCCGTTTCCATCCACATGAAACAGCAGATACAGTACGTGCACTATCAACATGGATGACATGGAAATGTGCAGTAGTTGATATACCACTAGGCGGCGGTAAGGGCGGCGTTATCTGTGACCCACACAATCTTTCAATGGGCGAACAGGAAAGACTTTGTCGTGGCTACATCAGAACATTGTTCTCACAGGTAGGTCCTAACATCGACGTTCCAGCACCAGACGTTATGACTAACGGTCAGCATATGCTTTGGATGCTTGATGAATATGAAGTACTTGCAGGCGGACGTTACCCAGGTGTTATCACTGGTAAACCAGTTGGTATGGGTGGTTCTTTGGGTAGAACTGAAGCAACAGGTTATGGTGTTATCTATACACTTGACGCACTACTTAAGGCTAAGGGCATTAAGGCTAGCGATACAACTGCAAGTATTCAGGGCTTTGGTAATGTTGCAGAATATGCAGCAAGACTTTACTCTGAACTTGGCGGTAAGGTAATCGCTGTATCATGCTGGAGCCAGTCTGATGCAAAATCCTATACATTCAGAAATGCTAACGGATGCAACATTGAGCAGTTAGTATCAATTAAAGATAAGTTCGGCAGCATTGATGTTGCTAAGGCTAAGGAACTTGGTTATGAAGTTCTTGATGGTGATGCATGGATTTCTCAGGATGTTGATATCCTTATCCCTGCTGCACTTGAAAATCAGATTACACCAACTGTATTCCCAAAAATCAGCAAGACAGTTAAGTTCATTGCTGAGGGTGCAAACGGCCCAACAACTCCTGACTGCGATCCACTTATCAATGAAGCTGGTATCGTTCTTGTTCCTGACTTCCTATGTAATGCAGGCGGCGTAACATGCAGTTACTTCGAGCAAGTTCAGTGTAACATGAACTACTTCTGGGGCAAGGAAGAAGTTCTTACTAAGCTAAATAGTGCAATGGTAAATGCATTTGATGCAGTTTATGCACTATCAGAAGAAAAGAATATCACTTTGCGTGATGCTGCATATCAGATTGCAATTATGAGAGTTGCAAATGCAGTTAAGCTAAGAGGTTGGGTATCATAATTTAACATTGCTTATAAAAACAGGCTGTTGCATTTAACGTGCAGCAGCCTGTTTCGTTATATATATATTAGTTACCTGATGGGAAATAAGGACGAAGTGAGCCTGCAAGAGCAGAAATAGGCATAGTCTGTAACCAGATATGACCAGGGCCTGAAACTCTTGTATTAAAGAAACCTTCGCCGCCTAGGAGTGCATTTCCGATACCTTTTACCGTTTCAATATCGATAGAACAAGTAGCATCCATAGCTGCTAGATATCCTGTATCAACAAGTATTGATTCACCTGCTGCAAGGTCATATTCAACAACACTTCCATCGATTTCAAGGAAAGCCATACCATTACCTGTCAATTTCTGCATTATAAAGCCTTCACCGCCAAAGAAACCTGCACCAATTTTCTTTTGGAAGAAAATACTCAAATCAACACCTTTTTCAGATGCTAAATATGCACTTTTCTGAGCAACAATTGTTTTGTTTGATGAAATTTCAACTGCTAAGATATTACCAGGAACTGTTGCAGCGAACGAGATTTCGCCAACACCACCCTGAGCGGTATATGTATTCTGAAAAATTGATTCACCGCTTATAGCACGGGAAAACATTTTACCAAGACCACCGCCTGCGTTAGTCTGCATCTGCATATTTGGTGACATCCAAGCCATACCGCCTTTTTGACAGCTCATAGTTTCGCCAGCATTAAGTCTGCATACAACGACAGGGAATGGTGTGCCTTTAATTTGATATTCCATAATAATTATACTCCTTTTTCCTCTTACTATTTGTGATATAATATTGTGTTCATAAAAAATATAGCATATTTATTAAAAGATGTCAATAATAATCTTAAAGTTTTTAAAAATATATTGACATATGTCGGATAATTATATAAAGTTAAATGAGTGACTAATAAAATTAAGAGGTAATAGGATGATAATAAGAACTGCAACGAAAAAGGATATAGATACATTAATTAAATTTCGATTTTTTTATTTGATTGATGATGTCGGTGAACTTACAGACGAACAAGCAAAAGCTTTAAATGAACAGCTGCCTGACTACTTTGATAAACATATTGATAATGATTTTACTGCTTACCTTGCAGAAGAAAATGGTGAAGCTGTATCGGTTATATATTTTGTACGTGTTGAAAGACCTGCAAATACTCACTTTATCAATGGTAAAACTGCTATGCTGATGAATGTGTATACTGTCGCTGAATATCGCCGCAAGGGGATTGCAAGTATGCTGATTGAAAGGATTATTGCCGATGCGAAAGCGGAGGGTATAACTTGTATCGACCTTTCTGCAACAGTTATGGGTAAACCTTTGTATCTTAAAAACGGTTTTCATGAGCGTGGCAATGGTTCAACTGAAATGCGTATGGAGTTGTAATTAGAATTTGAAATAATTATTGCAATTTTGTGGTTTATATGTTATAATTAATAAGATTTTTGATTTATGTAAAAAACTTCTTGACATACTATATGACGTATAGTATAATATAAGGGTATTAATAAAGCGGAAAGGTAATAGTTGCTATGAGGTTTGAGGGGATGTCATCGGAAAACAGAAAGCTTGTTCAGACAGTATCAACATCCGCTATGACTTTTGCGCAGGATTTGCTTGAAACGCATGATGCTAGGCTTTCATCAAGAGGAGGGCATTTTACAAGGGAGCAATTAATTCCTGTGTATTTTGCTGCAATACTCGGCGTGCCAGATTCGAGCGACGAGGCTGAGTATAGAAATACTTTATTTACTTTTCGTGAGGAGCTTATTAAAAGCGATAAGTTCTTGATGTATTTCGAGAATTCACGAAAAAAACCAACGGATGAGGAACTGGCATATTTTTATGCTGTTAATAAAGATGACACTTCTGAAATGCGTGACGATTTTGCAGCACTCATTAATATTCAGGGTGACAAAGTTCGCACAGAGCTTGCAAAAAAGGTTTATCTTTATGTAACTGATAAAATGACAAGCGGTACTGCTGATAAGCTGTATGAATACTCGACTATGATTTTAACATGGATGTTCAGATGTGTAAATTCTGATTATTACAGAAATAATTTGAATGAGATACCTGTTATTTTATATTATGGCTGCATAGATGAGAGGGAACTTGAGTTTCTTCATTTTATGTCGCAGATTGGTATAGATGTTATTTATATTTCAAGTGATAAATCAGTTTTTAATATGCTTAGAATTAACAATTTTGAGGGCAGAATGCAAGTTTTTGACTTTGCTGTTTCAAAGGATTTTTTTCCATATCCTGATAAGATAGTTAAAACTAAGTTTGCTACTATGGCATACAGCGCAAAGCGAGAGATTGACTCGGTTTTTTATGATGATACTGCTATGTTCAAGGATTTTCAGTATTCAAAAATGCATACACGTACGCTTAAAACAACATACGAGGAAGTAAATATTTTGTGGCATCAGCAAGCTAAATTCCGTACTGGATTTGAGGTCACCAATGATACTGTAATGATACCGAATTTGTTTGTTAAAATAAGCGGAGTTAAGGATGGAAATTTACCTGTTTTCTGGGATGATGTTAAATATAAGCTTTCACCTGACTGCATGGTTGTTAATAAGGGAATTTCCTATGACAAAACAAGCGGTGCATCGCTAAAAGTATATGACCAGTTCATTGCTGATGGCAAGGTTGATATTTATAAGCTTAAATCGTCGCAATATAACAGATATAGGTTTTTATCTGACTCACTTCAGACTTTGATTTTTGAGAAAATGAATGAAGCTGCTGAAAGTGGATTTTTAAAGCTTGATGAAAGTGAAATGCTGCATTTGATTATTCATGTTGGACTGAATATTGACAAGAATGCATTGAAAATTCTGCAAGGCTATGATTTTACAAAGGATATACCAAAGTTTGTTGTAACAGATGTGGTTGAGGATACCTTTAATAAAGTTGAATGTGTTCAGCTTGTTTTATTTAATTTGCTTGGGTTTGATATAATTATTTATACACCAACAGGGTATAAGGATATTGAAACCTATGTTAATGAAACAGCATTTGAAACATTTATGATGAATGAATTTTCATATAATAAAAATGTACCTAAGTTCAAGCTGCCTGATAAAGTTCCGGATTATCTTCCGAATGTAAACAGCGGCGGCTTGTTTAAAAACATATTTAAGAAAGGAAAGAAATGATATGGGATTGAAATTTACACCTGCATCCGAAAAAGCGGAGGTTGTTGACGTTAACGAATCAGATATTTCCGTTGAGGAAGTTGCTGCTCCTCCTGCACCGATAATGAATTTCTCAATTCAAGAGGCTACTAAACAGATTAAAAACGAAATTATAAAAAATGAAGAGGTTGAAAAGCTTGTTAATACTATTAATATTAACGATGTTAACTCAATCGTTAAGTTTGGTGACGCTGTTGCAACCGAGATTTCAAAGGCATCTGATCAGGTGCTTAACACAATGAATATGAATCAGGTTAATGATTCAGGCGAGCTTTTACAGCACCTTGCTAATATTATGAATCAGTTTGATGCAAAAGAGCTTGCTGATGAAGGAAAAAAAGGCTTGCTTGCTAATATCAAGAAGAATGTTGACAGACTTCTTTCTAAATATCAGACTATGGGTGCTGATGTTGACAAGATTTATGTTCAGCTTAAAAAATATGAAAATGAAATTGAAAGCTCAAACGTTAAACTCGAAACAATGTTTAATGCAAATATTCAATATTATAAAGACCTTCAGCTTTATATAATGGCAGGTGAACAGGCTTGTGTTGAGGTTGATAATTATATTGCTGAATATCGTCAGAAACTTGTTGATGCTCCCGATTCAGGTGCTGTTGCAATGGACTTGCAAACACTTGAACAGACACGTCAGATTTTTGAGCAGAGAGTTATGGACTTAAGAATTGCTGAAAACGTTGCAATGCAGACAGTTCCTATGCTAAAATCAATGCAGTTCTCTAATCTTAATCTTATCCGTAAGATTAATTCTGCATTTATCATTACAATGCCTGTTTTCAAGCAGTCACTAGCTCAGGCACTAATGCTAAAACGTCAGAGAATTCAGGCAGAGGCTATGTCGGCGCTTGATGAAAAGACAAATGAACTTTTGTTGAAGAATGCACAGAATACTGTTTCACAGACTAAGCTTACAACTCAAATGGCATCAGGCAGCTCAATCAAGGTTGAAACACTTGAGCAGACTTGGCAGACTATTGTTGATGGTATCGATGAAACCAAACGTATTCAGGAAGCTGCTAAAACTCAGAGAGCCGAAGATGCTATCAAACTTAAGAAGCTTAAGGACGATTACAGAGCTAAGATGAATGCAAAATAATTAGATTTTATAAACAAATAGGGGTAGATGTAAATGCAATTATGCATTATACATCTGCCCCCCTTTAAATGTTTGCTTTTTACAATAAAAAAGATGCCCATATGGCATCCCTTTTACTTGTACATGTACGGTATTAAATAAGTCAGTAATTAAACTGCACGAGTAACCTTGCCGGAACGCATACATCTAGTGCATACATAGATATGCTTAGGAGTACCGTTAACAACAGCCTTTACACGCTTTACATTTGGCTTCCAAGTTCTATTAGAACGATGATGTGAGTGAGAAACCTTTATACCGAAAGTAACACCCTTGTCGCAAATTTCACATTTTGCCATGGGGTTGCACCTCCTTTGCTAATTCATTGATTTTATAAAGTCAACGCTACTATTCTATCATAAATGCATAAAAATTGCAAGTGATTTTGCAAAAAAAAACATAATTTTTTTTAAGTTTATCAAATTATTGTTATATTGCATAAAAAATCTTCTGTTTTTATGCAATATTATGCAAATATATCATGTGTATTAAATATTAGCGATATTTCTCTTAAATTGAGTAAAATAATAATATTATAAAAAGTGGTTGTAATTTTTGATAAAATATAGTATAATAACAATAATTACTGCTTTTTGGAAAGGTCTATATATGTTCGATAGAGTTTATGAGATATTAATAAGAGTTTTGGTTATGTTCGTTGCGTTTCCTGTGCATGAATCTGCACACGCACTTGTTGCATACTGGCTCGGTGATGATACCGGTAAAAAACAAAATAGAATTTCACTAATACCGTTTAAGCATATGAATTTATTTGGTACACTAATGATGATTTTTGTTGGTGTCGGATGGGCAAAGCCTGTTCCTATAAATCCAAATAACTTTAAGAACCGTAAGATTGGCATGGCGTTATCATCTTTGGCAGGACCAGTTTCAAATTTAATTCTTGCATATATTTCGATTGTGATATGGCGTATTTTATATTGGAGTACTTTCGGAACAACAAATGTTTTTCTGACTTTACTGCTTAATATTTTTCAATATGGTGTGATTCTTAATATCGGACTGGCTGTGTTTAATCTTCTGCCAATTCCGCCGCTTGATGGCTCACGTATTATTACACTTGTTTTACCTGAAAAAACATACTTTAATATCATGAAATACGAAAGATTTATTTTCTTTATTTTGATAATAGTTGTATATTCAGGCTTTCTTGATGTTCCGCTTGCTATGTTTCGTGAAGGAACTTTAAGTTTGATGGTATTTTTGTCTAAGTGGGTAGATTTCTTTTTTATTTGATAGTATCTTTTATCCGTTATGAATGGAGATAAATATTTAATGGAGCAATTATCTTTTAAGCTTGAAATATTTGAGGGTCCGCTTGATTTTCTGCTGCACCTCATTTCAAAGCATAAGCTTGATATACATGATATTCCTATCGGTATCCTTGTTGATCAGTATATGGATTACATTAATCAAATGTCCGAGATGAATATGGAGATTACTGGTGAATTTTTAGAGATGGCTGCAAGGCTTGTTTATATAAAAACTGTTTCTATGTTCCCTAAAAATGACGAAGCGGCTGTTCTCAAAAAAGAACTTGAGGGACAGCTTATTGAGCTTGATATGTGCAAGCGTGTTGCTGAAATTATGAAAACTAAGTTCATAGGTAATAACATTACAGTTAGAAAACCTATGAAAATTGAGTTTGACAATACATACTCCGTTATGCATGAAAGTGATGTGCTGCTTAAATTTTTACTTAATATGAATGCAAAAGCTGCTGAAGAACCTATAAAAACTGACTCGTTTGAAATAATTGTGCAGAAAAAGGTTGTGTCGGTAACTGTCAAGATACTTTATGTTCTGCGTAAGCTTTATAAATCTGGCGAGTGCATGATGAATAATCTTTTTAATGATATGACTGACCGTTCAGAGCGTGCAGCGACTTTTCTTGCTGTTCTTGAGCTTACTCGTTCTGGACGAATAGTTATAAACGAGGATAATACTGTTATAAGCTTTAATAAGAATTATACAAAGGAAAATGTTCCGCAAGCTGCTGAGCCTGATTACAGCTAATGAAAGGAATGTAATTAATTTATAAATGAAGATAAAAAAACAGATTGCTGTTGTTGAGGCAATTTTATTTGCAAGCGGTGAACCAATTGATGCGGACAGGCTTGCGATTGCCTCTAAAATTGAAGATATTAATATGCTAAGTGAAATAATAAATTTACTTCGTGACAGATATGAAGAAAATGAAAGTGCTTTAACTATATTAAAACTTGGCAGCTCGTATCAGCTTGCTGTTGGTGATGAATATATTGATTATATTCGTGCTGCTATGGAAACAAAAAAGTCTGTGCCGCTTTCTGCTGCTGCAATGGAAGTTCTTGCGATAATCGCATATAACCAGCCTGTCACAAAGGGGTTTGTTGAGCGTGTTCGTGGAATTGACAGCTCAAGTGTTGTTAATTCGTTGATTGAAAAAAATTTACTTGAGGAAGCAGGACGTCTTGATGTCCCTGGTAAACCGATTTCATATAAGACTACATCAGCTTTTTTGCGGTGTTTTCAGTTATCATCACTTGCTGATTTACCTGCATTGCCAGCAAAGGATGGACAGGTTAGCTTTGATGAAATTCTTATTCCTAAAGTGGATGAAAACACAGATACTGATATAAATGATGAGTAATTAATTTAAGTTTAGGAGGAGCAAAGTGACAGCATTGATAATTATATGCGGATTGATTTTGTTTTTTGCTCTTTTATTAAGCTTCAATTTGCGTATAGAAATTAAATATTATAGCGAAGAATTTTCGCTTGAAGTCAGATACCTTTTTTTAAAGTTATATCCTTTGAAAGATAAGCCGGAGAAACGGAATAAGGATAAAAAGAGAAAAAAAAAGTTTGATAATTATGAGGAAGAAACTATAAGCATTGATACAGAAAATGCTGATACTGAAACTGTGAAAGAAGATAGTGACACTGTTTCGGAGCTTAGCGATGAGGATAAAAAACTTCTTGGGGCTGGTGATACTAAAGGAAAAAAAGAGAAAAAAAAGCTGTCTGATAAGATTGAGTGGATATCACAAAAAATTGATTTAATAAAACTTATTTGGAACAGCACTGAAAAAGGACTGCGCAAAATTTTTAAGTGCATTCATTTTGATGGACTGGTTATAGATTTTGTTATATCTGATGAGGATGCTTATGATGCTGCTATGAAATATGGCAAAATTAGTGCTGTGACATATAACGCTATATCTGTTATTAGACTTCTTTTTCCAATATCGGTTAAAACGGTCGATGTTGCTTGTGATTTTGACAAGAAAAAGAGCGTTTATGATGGAGAAGTAACAGTTAAAATGCGTGTATCAACATTGATAAATGCTGGTATTCGTGTTTTGTGGGGTGTACTTAAAAACTGGGAAAGCATTACTGGCAAACCTCTTGTTAAAAAATCAAAAAAGGATAAACCAACTTCAAACGCAGTTAATGCATGAAGTATGAAAATAAATGTTGTTTAATACGAAAGGCAGGATAATTATGGATACAAAGGTTAAAAATTTAGTTGAGTCAGCTATCAGCAATATACAGGAGCTTTCTGATGCTGATACAGTTATTGGCAAGCCAATTAAGGTTGATGGTAACATTACTATCATTCCTATTTCTAAGGTTTCATACGGCTTTGCTGCTGGCGGCTCTGATTTACCGTCGAAGAATGACAAGGAGCTTTTTGGCGGTGGCAGCGGTGCAGGTGTTTCTATTGCACCTTTGGCGTTTTTAGTTATTAATAACGGTGACGTTTCAATTCTTCACATGAATCAGGACACTTCCACCAGTGCTGGAATTATCAACATGGTGCCTGATTTGTTTAATAAGGTATCTTCCATTTTCTCTAAGAAAAAGGGCGATTCCGCTGAAGTTACTGATGTAGAAAATGTTAAATCTACTGCTAATGTTGATATCTCTGACCAGCTTGGAGATACTTCTGATTTCGATTTTTAAGAAAATTGATATAATTTTCAGACAACCCTCATAAAATAGAGTAATATATTTTTTATTGTCTATTTGGAGGGTTTGTATGAAAAAGGTTTTTCTATCGATTATATTGTGTGTTTCGCTTGTTGTTTTGTGGTTTCCGATTAACGTTTATGCTATTGGTGTTTCGGGAATTTCTGCTAAGGCTTATGTGCTTATTGATGCTCAAACAGGTACTGTTATTGCTGCCAAAAGTGAAAATAACAAACTGCCTATGGCTAGTACCACAAAAATTATGACGACACTTTTGATGCTTGAGAGTGGTGATCTTGATGAAGAATTTATTGTTGACAGCGAGGCTATCAAGACAGAGGGATCATCAATGGGACTTGTCGAGGGTGATATTGTTACAAAGCTTGGGTTATGCTATGGCATGATGCTGCCGTCTGGTAATGATGCCGCTAATGCGACTGCTGTTAAGCTTGCAGGAGATTTTGAAACCTTTGCTAGCATGATGAACAGTCGTGCTGCTAAAATTGGCATGATGAATACTCATTTTGTAACGCCATCAGGTCTTAACGATATCAAGCATTATTCAACTGCTTATGATATGGCTTTGCTTACAAGAGAGGCTTTTAAGAATGATACCTTCAAGGAAATTTGTAAATCTAAAACTGTAAAGCTTTCGTTTGGAAATCCACCGTATGACAGATGGCTTGCTAATTCAAATAAACTTCTTGCTATGTATGAATATTGCATTGGAGTTAAAACTGGTTTTACCGATGAAGCGGGGAGATGTCTTGTTTCTGCTGCTGAAAAAGATGGTGTAACACTTATTTGTGTCACACTTAATGATAAAAATGACTGGAATGACCATATTTCACTTTATGATTATGGATTTTCTGTTGTGAAAACAGAACGCATTCCATATGACATTGGTGATAAAGCTATTGGTCTTGTTGGCGGTATTGAGGATAAATTATCTGTGTGCTTGGCTGAGCATCCGACATACAATATCATAAATGGCAATGCACCGGAGGTTGATGTTAAGCTTAATCTACCACAGTTTGTATATGCTCCTGTGAAATGTGGCGATATTGTCGGTCATGCGTTTTATTATAGCGGAGATATACTCATTTGCGAAACAGATATAATTGCAAAAGAGAATTATGAGGCGTTTGTTAAGCCACATAAAAAAAGTTTATATAATATAATTATCGATTATTTAAAGGGTATATTCAAATAAAATATATATGGGTTTCGTGAACGATTAGCATTGTGCATGATACCGAAAGGATTGTATAAAATGGAAAAAATCAGACTTCAGAAAATTATTGCTGACAGCGGTCTTTGCTCAAGACGTAAAGCAGAGGAGCTTATCAAGCAGGGAAAAGTAAAGGTTAATGGACGTCCTGTTAAGCTAGGTGACGGAGCTACTGCCAAGGATATCGTTACTGTTGATGGTGAGCGAATTTATATCCCGAAGCATAAAAATAAACTTTATATCATGATGAATAAGCCAAGAGGTTATGTTACCACTATGTCTGATGAAATGGACAGAAGATGCGTTACTGACTTGCTCGAGGGTGTTAGTGAACGTGTTTATCCTATCGGACGTCTTGACAGAAATTCTGAGGGTCTTTTGCTTTTTACAAATGATGGTGACTTTGCTAATGATATTATGCATCCAAGCAAACATATAACTAAGACTTATCGTGTTACTGTGCGTCCTGATATTAATGACGAACAGCTTGTTAATCTTTCTGAGGGTGTTATTATTGATGGCAAAAAGACCTTGCCTGCAAGCGTTATCGTGCTTGATCATCAGCAGGGGAGAGTTGTTTTGCAGGTTGTTATTCGTGAGGGACGTAATCGTCAGGTTAGAAAAATGTGTGAGGCTGTTGGGCTTGAAGTGGCTCGTCTTAGACGTACTGCGATTGGTCCTATCAAGCTTGGTATGCTCAAACCAGGGACATACAGAGAGCTTACTGCTGAGGAGCTGCGTGCACTGCGTAATGCTATGAGTAAAGAAAAATAATTAACTTTCAGGCGTATTTGATTTATTCGGATACGTCTGTTATTTGTTCGAGTTAAATGAATAAGATATATGAACAAATTGAAAAATTAGGTATTTTTACTATCTTTAACTTGCCAAATAGATAAAAATAGTGTATAATATATAATGGTTTAGTTTTATGTTTAATAACATAAAAATTCGGAAAGGACGGTCTTTATATTATGTTAACTGAAGTTCAGAAGAGTAAACTTGCTGAGTATAATGACAGAAAAAATGTTCAGAGTGTCGCTAAAACAAGATTAGTTTCTTTGTTTGATGATGGTATCTACACTGAACTAGATGCAGGAGCTGTTAATGGCGATAGCCTTACAGGAGTTATTACTGCATATGGTTTTGTTGATGGCAGCCCTGTTTACGCTTTTTCACAGGATAAGGAAATTAAGAGTGGTGCTGTTAGCCCTGCACACGCTGCAAAAATCTGCAAGCTGTTCGATCTTGCTTCAAGAACAGGCTATCCAGTTGTAGGTATTTATGATTCAAATGGTGCTTTCATCGAAGAAGGTGCATCTGTAATCAGTGCATACAGCGAAATGCTTATGTGGACTAATAATCTTTCTGGTGTTGTTCCTCAGATTGCTGTTATCTGTGGTGTTTGCTCTGCTAGTTCTGCTTTGATTGCTTGCTCCGCTGATATCGTTATTGCTGTTTCTTCTGCTGAATTATATATGTATTCATCCTCTGCTAAGAATGCTGAAGGTACTGTTTCTGTATCCGTTAAGGACGATTCCGAGGCTTTGGATACTGCTCGTAAAATTCTTTCTACTTTGCCTGCAAACAACTTATCTGCTGCTCCTGAGTTTGAGTTTGATGTTTCATCAGATTTAGCTGAGGGTAATGCTTTGGATATAGTTAAGGCTGTTGCTGATACTGATACTGCTATTGAGCTTTCTGCTGATTTCGGTATATCCGCTTACACTGCTATTGCTAGAATTGGCGGTTCTGCTGTTGGTATTGCCGCATCAAATAAAACTGATGCTAAGCTTTCTTCTGATGACTCTGCTAAGCTTGCTAGATTTATCAGATTGTGCGATGCTTACTCAATTCCTGTTGTAACATTTATTGATACTGAAGGATTTGATGCTGAATGCAATATCCGTGATATTGCTAAGCTAGCTAGTGCTTATGCTGAAGCAACTACACTTAAGATTTCTATTGTTACAGGTAAGGCTTACGGTTCTGCTATGGTTGTTTTCGGTGCAGGAAATGCTGATGTTACATATGCTTATGCTGATAGTGTTATTTCTCCGATTTCTCCTGTTGCTGCTGTTGAATTCCTTATGCATGATGAACTTAAGGGTGCTAAGGATTTGACTGCTAAGAGAAATGAACTTGCTTCAAAATATGCTGACGAAAATGCCTCTGCTTTTGATGCTGCATCAAAGGGATGCGTTACTGATATCATCACTTCCGCTGAAGCAAGAGCTAAGATTGCATCCGCTCTTGAAGTTATGGCTGGCAAGCGTATGAATAAGCGTCTGCCTAAGAAACATAGCAATATGCCATTCTAATTTGATTTGTAAGATATAATTTTATTTGAAAGGATTTTTTATAATGAAAAGATTTAATATAACTGTTAATGGCAAGGCTTATGATGTTGCTGTCGAGGAAATCGGCGGTTCTGTTCCTGCTATGGCTGCACCTGTTGCGGCTGTCACTCCTGTGGCTACTCCAGCTCCTGCTGCTCCTGTTGGTGCAGTTTCAATTTCTGCTCCAATGCCTGGTGTTATCCTTGATGTTAAGGTAAATGTTGGTGATACAGTGTCTAAGGGACAGCCTGTTATTGTACTTGAGGCTATGAAAATGGAAAATGATATCGTTGCAACAGCTGACGGTAAAATTGCTGCTGTTAATGTTAAGAAGGGCGACTCAGTTAAAACTGGTGATGTTCTTATATCTATCCAGTAAATTTATTTCATATGAAAGGATGTACCATGAATGTCTAAGATTTTAGTTACAGAAACTGCTTTACGTGACGCTCATCAGTCACTTATCGCTACTCGTATGACAATAGATGAAATGCTGCCTGTTCTTCCTCTAATGGATAAGGTCGGCTATTATTCCTGTGAAGTTTGGGGCGGTGCTACATTTGATTCATGTATCCGATTCCTTAATGAAGATCCATGGGACAGACTTCGCAAGATTAGACTAAATATGCCTAACACTAAGCTTCAAATGCTTTTCAGAGGTCAGAATATGCTTGGTTATCGTCATTATGCTGACGATGTTCTTGACTATTTTGTTCAGAAATCTGCTGCTAATGGCATTGATATTATAAGAATTTTTGATGCTTTAAATGATATTCGTAACCTTAAGGGTGCTATTGCTGCTGCAAAAAAAGAGGGTGCTCATGCACAGGTTGCAATTTCTTACACTTTGGGTGACATTTTCACTGAAGAATATTACATAAACTACTGTAAGCAGATTGAAAATGAGGGTGCAGATTCGATCTGTATCAAGGATATGGCTGCTTTGCTAACTCCATACAGCACTGAAAAGCTCACTAAAGCTATTAAGTCTGCTGTTAAAATCCCTGTTCAGATTCATACTCACTATACTTCTGGTCTTGCATCAATGTGCTTGTTAAAGGGTATTGAAAGCGGTGCTGAAATGATTGATACTGCTATTTCTCCTTTGGCGCTTGGTACTTCTCATGCGCCAACTGAATCAATGGTTGCTGCTTTGCAGGGTACTGAATATGACACTGGTCTTGATTTGATGCTGCTTACTGAAATTCGTGATTATTTCATGACTTTGCGTAAGAAATATATTGATAATGGCTTGCTTGACCCATCAATGCTTGCTGTTGATGCTAATGCACTTATTTATCAGGTACCTGGCGGAATGCTTTCCAACTTGCTTTCACAGCTAAAACAGGCTGGTAAGGCTGACTTACTTACTGATGTTTTAAAGGAAGTTCCTAATGTTCGTAAGGATTCAGGTTTCCCGCCGCTTGTTACTCCTACATCACAGATTGTTGGTACACAAGCTGTATTTAACGTTTTAAACGGTGAGAGATACAAAACTGTAACAAAAGAATTCAAGGCTATGGTTAAGGGCGAGTACGGTAAAACTCCTGCTGTTATTGGCGATGATTTCAAGAAGAAAATTCTTGGCGATGAGGAGGCTATTACTTGCAGACCTGCTGATTTGCTAAAGCCTGAGCTTGATAAGCTTCGTGAGGAATGTGCTGAATGGGTTGAACAGGAAGAAGATGTTCTTACTTATGCTATGTTCCCAACAGTTGCACCAAAATTTTTCAAAGCTAGACGTGATGCTAAGTATGGCATTGATGCTCATGCTGATGCAGAAAATAAGGTTCATTCAGTATAATTTATTTGTTATTTTATGCACAGCCGTTTGACTTTTATGGTCAGACGGCTGTATATTGTTAACCATTGTTTAAAATATTTGAATATACTTGATTTTTTGCAGGAAAAATGGTATAATATATAGTGTATTATTGTGTAATAATTTTAAGTTTTGAATATAGTTAAATTCAAAATAAATTTGAATTATTCAAAATAAATTCGAATAGCTCAAAAATGTTTTTGAACTATAAGTTTTGTGTTTTTGAAACTGTCGTTTCAAATTTTACTTTGTAAAATCAACCAAAACTCAAAAAGGATGGGTATTTAAATGATTTATAGCATGACTGGTTTTGGCAGATGTCAGGAAACTATTAATGGCAGAGATATTCTTGTTGAAATAAAATCTGTGAACCATAGATATTATGAGTTTTCAGCCAGAGTTCCTAGGGCATATGGCTATCTTGAAGAAAAGATGAAATCTTTTTTGCAGGGGAGTATATCAAGAGGGAAAATTGATGTTGGTATATCTGTTTATAATGTTGAGGGTAAGGATGCTCTTATCGAAGTAAACAAGTCGATTGCAGCTGGATATATTAATGCTTTGCGTGAAGCTAACACAGAGTTTGGGTTGACTGATGACCTCACACTTTCTAATTTGTTAAGATTGCCTGATGTTTTTAATGTTAGAAAAAATGTTGAGGATGAAGATGTTATATGGCAGGATGTTAAGCTTGCTGCGCAGAAAGCTTTGGATAGCTTTGTTGAAATGCGTGCCAAAGAGGGCGTTAAGATGAAAAGTGACATTCTTTCTCGTATTGAGTATATCGAGAAGATTGTTTCTCGTATTGAGGAGCGTTCGCCTGAAATTACCGAGGCTTATCGTACTCGTCTTTTTAACAGAATTTCTGAAATTATCAATGACAAAAAGATTGAGGAACAGAGAATTTTAACAGAAGCTGCTATTTTCTCTGAGAAAACTGCTGTTGATGAAGAAACTGTTCGTCTAAGAAGTCATATCCATCAATTCAGGGGTCTTTTGGAGGCTGACGAACCTGTTGGTCGTAAGCTTGACTTTTTAATTCAGGAATTTAACCGTGAAACTAATACTATTGGCTCAAAAGCTCAGGATGCGGAGATAACTAAGTTAGTTATTGAAATGAAGTCCGAGATTGAAAAAATTCGTGAGCAAATTCAAAACATTGAATAAAGGATTATAAAATGAAACTGATAAACATTGGCTTTGGTAATATGGTTTCGGCAGGTAGGATTATAACGATTGTTAGTCCTGATTCTGCTCCGATTAAACGTATTGTTCAGGAATCAAAGGATAAAGGAATGCTTATTGACGCTACATATGGCAGGCGTTCCCGTGCTGTTGTTATTATGGACAGTGGTCATGTTATCCTTTCTGCTATTCAGCCTGAAACCTTTGCTGGTCGTGTAAATGATGACGTTAAGGAGAACGATTCGGATGAGTAATCAAAGGGGTATTCTTTTTGTTATATCTGGTCCGTCAGGATGTGGAAAGGGTACAATTCTTGCTGAAGTTTTAAAACAGGAAAATATTTATTATTCTGTTTCTGCTACAACTAGAAATGCTCGTTGCGGTGAAGTTGATGGTGTTAATTATCACTTCTATTCAAAGGAAAAATTTGAGCAATTAATTTGTTCTAATGGTATGCTTGAATATGCTTGCTACTGCGATAATTATTATGGCACTCCAAGAAAACCTGTTGAAGATATGCTTGCTTGTGGTAAGCACGTTATTCTTGAAATTGAAGTGCAGGGTGCTATGAAGATAAGAGAAAAATGTCCTGATGCTGTGTTTGTGTTTATTTTACCGCCGTCTGTTAAGGAACTCAGACGCAGATTAAATAAACGTGGAACTGAAGCTGCGGATGTTATAGAAAAACGTGTTAATGAAGCAGAGGGCGAAATTCGCTATGCTTCGAAGTATGATTATGTTATGATTAATGGTGAGCTTGAACTTGCAATTGCAGATTTGAACTCAATTATTCGTGCTGAAGAACTTAAAACAATAAATTCAAAAAATAAAATTGATGAGGTGCTTTATAATGCTTAGACCTGCTATTTCACAAATTACTACTAAAAATGAGAGTTATTATTCCGTTGTTATCGGTGTTGCTAAAAGAGCAAGAGAAATCGCTGATGATTTGTATGTTAATAATCAAATTTTGGAACAAAAGCCTGTAAAGACTGCTGTTGAGGAATTTGCGTCAAGAAAATATACAATTGTTGAAGACCCATCACTTCGTACTGGCGGCAGCATGAACTAAAATAATAAAATTTTATGGGCGTCTTAAATTTTTTAGGACGTCCGTGTATCGTATATTGATATTTTTTTGTCTGGGGGATTTGCTTTGTTTGAGATTAAGACCGTTGCGGCTGTCGCAATAAGCAATACTACCTATGGATATGACAAGAGATATCAATATGTTATCCCTACTTATCTTGAGGGAAAAGTTTTTGTTGGTGCTAGGGTGCTTGTTCCTTTTGGAAAAGGTAACCGCAAGCGTGTGGCACTTGTCATTCGTTTTGATAGTGCAAACGGAATGGATTTATCAAAGTTTAA
Source organism: Oscillospiraceae bacterium (assembly GCA_031550725.1). Classification (GTDB taxonomy): domain Bacteria; phylum Bacillota; class Clostridia; order Oscillospirales; family Ruminococcaceae; genus UBA946. The sequence continues at coordinate 49,201 of JAVBOH010000014.1, read as the reverse complement.
ACCTATTCATTCTGTTATTGACAAAGAGCCGCTTATCAATAATGAAATGCTTGAGCTCATGATGTGGATAAGAGAAAACACACTCTGCACTTATTTTGATGCATTTAAAACGCTTATTCCTGTTGGGTTAAGTGTTAGCTATACACAAAAATATTCGCTTTCGTCTGAAGATATTGATACTTCAATACTTTCAGTGAATGCGTTTGAACTTTTAAAAGATTTGCAGGATGATTTTTCTGTTATCGATGGTGCTGAAAAAAGCACATTAAGTGAGCTTGTCAGCGGTGGATTTGTTATTGAAACAGATTCAGTTAAGCGTAAAAAAAATGATGATACTGTTAAAATGATAAAGCTAACAGAAAAATATGTTTTGGGTGAGGATACTTTTAATTTAACACCAAAACAAAAATCTATCGCCGATTTTTTGCTTGAATGTTCAACTGCATCCGTTAAGGAAATTACTTATATTTGTGGTGTAACAACTGCTGTTATCAAGAATATGATAAAAAGCGGTGCTGTTGAATCATATGAATATGAGATTATTTCCATACCTGATGTTAATTCCGATGTGAGTATTGATAGCATTGTGCTTTCTAGGCAGCAAGCAGATGTTTTTGATGGAACGTCTAAGCTTGTTTTGGATGAAAAACCATCATGTGCGCTTTTACATGGTGTTACAGGAAGCGGGAAAACTTCTGTTTTTGCAAAGCTTATTGAGTTTACATTAAATATAAATAAGACAGTTATTATGCTTATCCCTGAAATTTCGCTTACACCACAGGCTGTTGGCAGATTTCAATCACTTTTTGGTAATACAGTTGCGATTATGCATAGCAGTCTTTCGCTTACACAGCGTCTTAATGAGTATAAACGTGTTAAGTCGGGTCAGGCGAAAATTGTTATTGGTACTAGAAGTGCGATTTTTGCACCACTAGAAAATATTGGGCTGATTATTATTGACGAGGAGGGTGAGCGTACCTATAAATCCGAGTCATCTCCTCGATATGATGCAAGAGAAATTGCTAAAAAGCGTTGTGTTACTCATAATGCACTTTTGCTTATGGCTTCTGCAACACCTTCTATTGAGAGTTATTATTATGCTGAAACAAACAGATATCAGCTTTTTGAAATGCCCGACAGATATTCGCAGAATGTCTTGCCTTATGTTGAGATAATTGACCTCGCTTATGAGGGTTTTTATGGCTCGTCAAACGTTTTTTCGGAGCGTTTGGTTGATGAAATTAATATAAATCTTGAAAGAAATGAGCAGACCATTCTTCTGCTTAATAGGCGTGGTTTTCACACTTTTATTAGTTGTGCAGATTGCAAAGAGCCAGTTACTTGTCCGAACTGCAGTATTCCGCTGACATATCATAAGATTAATAACAAGCTGATTTGTCACTACTGCAGTCATACCATAGATATGGTTAGCAAGTGTCCGAAGTGTAATAAGGAGCACTTGAAGAATATGGGTATCGGTACACAAAAGGTTGAGGATGAAATCTCGTCGCTTTTTCCAAATGCTCGTATTTTGCGTATGGATGCTGATACTACATACTCACGTTATTCCTATGAAAAGTCTTTTAAAGCCTTTGAAAACCATGAGTATGATATTATGCTCGGCACGCAGATGATTGCAAAGGGACTTGATTTTCCTGATGTTACGCTGGTTGGTGTGCTTTCTATTGATAAAGCTCTTTTTACTGGTGATTTTCGCAGTTATGAAAGAACCTTCTCACTGGTTACACAGGTTGTCGGCAGATGCGGACGTGGTGAAAAGCAGGGCAGGGCATTTATTCAGACTTATGTACCTGAACATTATGTTATAAACCTTGCTGCTGAACAGAATTATAAAGGGTTTTATGAACAAGAAATTGCTATGCGTAAAACACTTACTTTTCCACCGTTTTGTGATACATGTGTACTTGAATTTGCATCAGTTAATGACCGTGCTGCGAACTTAGCGTCAAATGAATTTTTGCGGATGTTAAGGGATAAAATAGAAAGAGAGAATGTTACTTTACCTCTGCGTGTTATCGGTCCTGCAAAATGTATTTACGAAAAGATTAATAATAAATATAGATACCGAATAATAATTAAATGTAAGAATAATAAGGCATTTAGAGATTTTATTTCACAGCTTTATAAGCTTACTTTTACTAAAAGAGAATTTGCTACTGTTACTACTTATTTGGATATTAATGGTGATATAGGTTTATAATCACATTAATTCCAAAGCTATTTGAAAGGTTGATTATTTTATGGCACTTAGAAATGTTGTTAAGGTTCCTGATGATGTTCTTCGCAAGAAGTCAAAACCAGTTGAAAAATTTGATGAAAAGCTTGCCGCTTTGCTTGATGATATGGCTGAAACTATGTATAAAACACAAGGTGTTGGAATTGCCGCTCCACAGGTTGGTATTTTGCGCAGGGTTGTATTTATTGATGTTGGTGAGGGTCCTGTTGAGCTTGTTAACCCTGAAATTGTTGAAGAAAAGGGTAATCAGCGTGGAATAGAGGGCTGTTTATCATGTCCAAATCAGTGGGGATATGTTGAAAGACCTATGAATGTTATCGTTCGTGCTAAAAATCGCAACGGTGAAGATGTTGAATATAAATGTTCGGAATATTTTGCAAGATGTGTTTGCCATGAGCTTGACCATCTTGACGGACGTCTTTTCATCGACTTAGCTGATGAAATGGTTGACCCAAGCGAGCTTGAGGATGAAAATTAATTTTAAGGATGGTTAAAACTTTATGAATATAGTTTTCATGGGAACTCCTGATTTTGCTGTACCTTGCTTAAAAGCGTTAATCGACAGCGGCGAAAATGTTCAGGCTGTTTTTACTCAGCCTGATAAGCCAAAGGGCAGGGGTTATAAATTAACTCCGCCTCCTGTTAAAGTGCTTGCATTGGAAAATAATATACCTGTTTATCAGCCTGTTAGTTTGAAATCGGGTGATGATGCTGAAATTTCAATGAAAGTTTTGAATGAGCTTGCTCCTGATCTTATAATAGTTGTTGCTTATGGTAAAATATTACCTAAGGTTGTGCTTGATGCGCCAAAATTATATTGCATTAATGTTCACGCATCACTTCTTCCAAAATATCGTGGTGCAGGTCCTATTCAATGGAGTGTACTTAACGGTGAAAAGGAAACTGGTATTACTACTATGCTTATGGCAGAGGGTATTGATACAGGCGATATGCTTTTAAAGGTATCAACTGAGATTGGTGAGGATGAAACAGCATCTGAACTTCATGACAGACTGTCTGAATTGGGTGCAAAGCTGCTACTGGATACAATTCAAGCTGTTAAGGATAATACCTTGACACAGCAAAGACAGGATGATGCGCTATCTTCTCATGCTCCGATGCTTACAAAGGATATGTGTCCGATTGATTTTACTAAACCAGCTATAAAAGTGCATAATCATATTTGTGGTTTATCTGCATTTCCTTGTGCAACTGCTATGTTGAATGGTAAGAAACTCAAAGTTTTTAAGTCTACTATTGCAAAGGATTTGACGTCAACTGAGCAAGCGGGAACTATTATTGATAATAAAAAGTTCACTGTTGTATGTGGTGATGGTAAATGCATTTCTTTTGTTGAAGTTCAGTCAGAGGGTGGAAAACGCTTGAAAGCTGCTGATTATTTACGTGGAAATAAAGTAGAAACTGGTATGAAATTTGATGTATAATATTAATTTTTATGGAGGTTGTAATTGATGAAATCCGCTCGATTTGTTGTTTACGAACTTCTTAAAAAAATGAATAAAAATGCGTATTCTAATCTTGCCTTGGATGGTGAACTTTCAAAAGCTGAGCTATCTGGGCAGGATAAAAACTTTGTTACAAGGCTTTTTTATGGGGTTATTGAGCGCAAAATGACACTTGAGTACATCATCACTATGTATAGCTCAAAGCCTTTACATAAACTTGACAGAGATATCTGTATTATAATAATGATTGGCTTGTATCAGCTTTTATATATGGATTCTGTTCCTGATAATGCCGCTGTAAACGAGGCAGTTGAGCTTACAAAACAGATAAAAAAAGTATCTGCATCGGGATTTGTTAATGCTGTGCTTAGAAATTTTATTCGTGATAAAAAGAAAATTACTTTACCTAAAGATAAAATTAAAGCTTTGAGTATAGAATATTCTTGTGATGAAAAGCTTGTACAAATGTTGCTTGATGATTATGGTGAAACAGATACAATTGATTTGCTTTCATCATCACTCGATACACATACTTCATTTATAAGAGTTAATAACACGAAAACTTCTGATGATGAACTTATTAGAAAATTTTTCGAAATTGGTATTACTGCATATAAACACGAGTTAGTTTCAAATTGTTTGGTTATTGACAAGCTTGGCTCAGTTGAAAACAATGAACTTTTTAATGATGGTTTATTTCATGTGCAGGACTTGTCATCGCAGCTTTGTTGTATGGCATTGAACCCACATGATAACGATATTATCTTGGATATTTGCTCAGCTCCTGGTGGAAAGGCTTTTACCATTACAGAAATAATGAATGATAATGGCACAGTAGTTGCTTGCGATTTGCACCAAAAACGTGTTAATATTATTGAAAATGGTGCGAAAAGACTGGGGTTTGCAAGTATAAAAGCTTTACAGAATGATGCTAAGATTTTTAATGCTGATTTCCCAAAGTTTAATAAAATTTTATGTGATGTTCCTTGTTCTGGTTTTGGTGTTATGCGTTCGAAACCTGAAATTAAATATAAAAGCATTGATGATGTTGCTGGACTTCCTAATATTCAATATGATATTTTGAACAAAGCATCCGAATATCTTGAAGCTGGCGGTGAAATTGTATATTCAACTTGTACTCTTTCTAAAAAAGAAAATGATGATGTTATTGAACGCTTTTTGAATGAACATAAAAATTTTGAAGGTGTACCATTTCTTGAAGATATGGGTGAACCGTTTGGCAGTTATAAAGCATCAATCTTTCCGCATCATTTTGGTTGTGAGGGTTTTTTCATAAGTAAAATAAAGCGTAATTCATAAAAATTATGCTTTATGAACTATGTATATTATGCACTAAATTTTGTCTGGAGGGAATTGTATTAAAAAGGATATTTTGTCGTATAGTTTGGACAAGCTTTCAGAAGAATTAATTGCTATCGGTGAGAAAAAATTTCGCTCCAAACAAATTTATGAATGGCTGCATATTAAACGTGCTACCGCATTTAACCAAATGACTAACATTTCATCGTCATTGTGTGCAAAACTTGACGAAATGTTTTGTATAAATAGTCTAAATATTTCCCAAAAGCTTGAATCTTGTATAGATAATACGGTAAAATATCTATATAGGCTTCCTGACGGCAATCATGTTGAGGCTGTTTTGATGAATTATAAGCATGGTAACAGTCTTTGTATTTCGACACAGGTTGGATGCAAGATGGGATGTAACTTTTGTGCATCTACTATTGCTGGGTTTAAACGCAATCTTTCTGTTTCAGAAATGCTTTTGCAGATTTACGAGGCAGAGCGTGATAGTGGTCGTCATGTTGACAGTCTTGTGCTTATGGGTATTGGTGAGCCGCTTGATAATTTTGATAATGTGCTTGAGTTTTTGAAAATACTTTCTTTTGAAACAGGTAAGAATATGAGCTTGCGCCATGTGTCACTTTCAACTTGTGGTATTGTTGACAGAATCTATGAGCTGGCTGAATATAAGCTGGGACTTACTTTGTCAATATCACTCCATGCTGTGACAGATGAAAAACGTTCGGAAATTATGCCTGTTAACAGGACTTATAATATCGCTGAATTGATAAAGGCTTGCAGACATTATATTAATAAAACTGGTCGCCGAATTTCTTTTGAGTATGCGGTTATTCATAATGTTAACGATACTGTGCAGGATGCTCAAGGGTTGATTAAGTTATTAAAGGGTATTAATTGTCATGTTAATCTTATTCCTGTCAACGAGATTAAGGAACGTGACTATAAAGCTGACAGAAAGTCTTTACAAAACTTTTTGACTATGCTTGAAAAGGGTGGCCTTAACGCTACTACTCGAAGAACGCTTGGCACTGATATTAATGCCGCATGCGGACAGTTAAGACGTGAATATGAAATTTAGTGGTTTGTTTACGAAAGGGTGAAAATCGTGGTCGTTTATTCTGATACAAATATAGGCTTGTCCAGAAAAGAAAATCAGGACAGAGTGCGTACGGCAGTTCTTGGAGAAAATGCTGTTCTCGCTATTGTTTGTGACGGAATGGGCGGGCAAAATGCCGGAAGTGAAGCTAGTGAAAGAGCCATTAGCATTATTTATGATAGAATTACTAAGGTTATAAGGCTTGATGCAGACAGCAACTCCATTCGAAATTTGCTTGTTTCTTCAATTAATACTGCTAATGCTGTTGTGCATGATTTAGCTGTTTCCAGTGAATCAAAAAAGGGGATGGGTACGACTTGCGTTGTTGCACTTCGAATTGATAATATGCTTTATGTTGTAAGCGTTGGAGATTCGAGGGTATATCTTGTTAATCACGAATTAATTCAGATTACTAAGGATCATTCTGTTGTTATGCAGATGTATGATAACGGTGAGATTACTAAAGAGGATTTGAAAAATCATCCTCACAGAAACTATATTACTAAGGCAATTGGGGTTTTGCCTACGATATCTCCAGACTTTTTTGAAAGAGAAGTACCTAGCAGCTCGATTGTTATACTTTGTTCCGACGGACTTTCAAATTATTGTGATGAATCAGTATTATTTCATCTTACTAAGAATAATAATATTGAGGATTTACCTGATGTTTTGATTAAATCGGCATTAACTAACGGTGGTAATGATAACATAACTGTTGCCGTTATTAAGTAAGTATAAGTTTTAAATAAACTAAAAGTTCTAATGAAATAACCCACGAGCCCATGTAAACACTTTTCATGGTGCTTTGTGACTAGGATGTATAGGCATAAACATGAAATTTTCTGCATTATATTATAATTATGTGCAGTTTATTATAATAAATAAAAATTAATTAGCTCCTTATTTTAACAAAGGAAGGTTATTGCTAAATGGATAAAAATATTGGAAAAAAGCTCGATGGTCGTTATGAAATTACCGAATTAATCGGTATCGGCGGTATGGCTGATGTTTACAAAGCGACTGATATAATCGATGATAAGATTGTTGCTGTTAAAATTTTGAAATCAGAGTTTGCCAACAATGAAGATTTTGTGAGAAGATTCAGAAATGAATCTAAGGCTATTGCTGTGCTTTCTCATCCAAATATTGTTAAGGTTTTTGATGTTGGTTTCACAGAGCGAATACAGTTTATTGTCATGGAGTATATTGATGGTCTTACTCTTAAAGAATTTATTGAACAGCAGGGTGTTTTGAAGTGGAAGGACTGCGTCCATTTTATTATTCAAATTCTTCGTGCTTTGCAGCACGCTCATGACAGAGGTATTGTTCACCGTGATATTAAGCCTCAGAATATCATGCTTTTCCCTGATGGCACTATAAAAGTCATGGACTTTGGTATTGCTAGATTTGCTCGTGAGGAAGGCAAGACTATTTCTGACAAGGCTATTGGCTCTGTACATTATATTAGTCCTGAACAGGCAAGGGGAGAAATCACTGATGAAAAGAGTGATATCTATTCTGTTGGTGTTATGCTTTATGAGATGCTTACTGGTGTTAAGCCTTTTGATGGAGATAATCCTGTTGCTGTCGCTTTGATGCATATGCAGAATGATGCTAGAACTCCTCGTTCTATTAATGACTCAATTCCAGAGGGACTTGAGGAAATTATTATAAGGGCAATGCAGAAGGATGCTCCAAAGAGATATCAGTCTGCATCGGAAATGATTAAGGATATTGAGGAATTTAAGAGAAATCCTAGTATTGTTTTTGATTATACTTATATTTCCGAGAAAACTCAGTATTTTAATACATCCTCAATCAAAAATGCTGCTGTTAATGCTTATGAAAAAAATCAGCTTTTAGCACCTATTGAGAATAGCGGTGAAGTTGTGAAAAAAAATACATCAACCAGAGTTAAAACTAAGAAAAATTATGATGATTATGATTACGATGATTATGATTCATATGATGATGATGAACAGGAAGTTTCGAAGTCTTCTTATTTCGTTGTTATTCTGACTGCTATTGCTGCGGTTGTTGTTATTGTTGTTGTTGTTTTTATTGCGCTTGCTATAAAAGGCTTACTCGGAGGAGAAGGTCCAAAACCAATCGAAGAAATGCCTAATCTTACTGGATTTAGCTATATTGAAGCTAAGGATTATTACAGCAGTAAGTTTGAGCTTAAGGTTGAATCTCAGGAATATTCATCTGATTATGACCAAGGTGCAATTATTTCTCAGAAACCTATTGCTGGAAAAGATTATGTTGTTGGCAATACAGTTGTTAATGTTATTGTTAGCCGTGGTCCTCGTATGGTTACTATTTCAAATGTTTATGACCTTGAAGCTGATACTGCACTTTCAATTCTTCAAAGTTCAGATGGATTTAATGTTGTTATTCAAAAAGCTTTTGATGAATCTGTACCAGATAATATGGTTATAAAAACTGAACCAGCACGTTATGAGCAAGCTGAATATGGTTCGACTGTTTATATGTTTGTAAGCCGTGGTCCTGAACTTCAAGATATTCTTGTTCCTGATCTCGTTGGTAAAAATCTTGAGGCTGCACAGACATTGCTTGGAGAAAATTTTAATATTCAAGTTATGACTGTTGATGACACTGCACCTGCGGGCACTGTTCTTGAGCAGAGTATTCCTGCATATAATGAGGCTGGTGAACGCAATGTTGTTAAGCTTAAGCAGACTATGATACTCACTGTAAGCTCTGGTAGTGTACCTGACGCTGAGGCTAGTATTAAGTTTAAAGTTCCTTCAGGAATTGAGGGCGGCTCTGCAACATTTAACTGTTATATTAACGGTCAGGTTGTTGGAACATCTACTATCGATAATCTTGCATATGCGTCAGAGGTTAGTATAAAGGTTACTGGTAATGAAGTTCAGACTGTCATTCTTGAAGTTGTTAATAATGACACTCGCAAGAAGTCCACAATCGGTAATTATACTATTGACTTTATTAGTAATACTGTTACTGAAACAGAATTTGATAAGAAAACCCTTAAAGCGATGTTTACAGAAGAAGTTACAACAACGACTACTTTTGACTGGGGATTTGATAATCCTGATGTTTCAGAAATATCTATTGATGATCCAGATTATGATAATGATGAATTCTGGAACAGCATTATAAATGGATATTAATTTTAATAGTTTTGAGGATTTAAATGAATAGTAATTCTGAAAATTTTACTGATGGCTTAATAATTAAATCAATTGGGGGACTCTATTTTACAGAGTCCCCTTTAGGTGTTTTGGAATGTAAGGCTAAGGGTATTTTTCGTAAAATGAACATATCACCATGTGCTGGTGATAATGTGAAAATTGAACAGATTGTCGGAAACACAGGAGTTATTTCTGAAATTTATGAGCGTAAGAATTCGATAATTCGTCCGCCGCTTGCTAATCTTGACTATATTATTTTTGTTATTTCAACCTGCGAGCCGTCGCCGAATTATTTGCTTATTGATAAGTTTATGGCTATTGCCGAGTATAAAAATATTAAAAGTATTATTGCTGTTACTAAGCGTGATTTGCTTATTAATGACGAGATAAAAGATATTTATAAAGATTCTGGTGCAGATATTTTTGAAATTGATTATGATTGTCCTGAAACATACTTTGCATTATACGAAAAACTTGCAGGAAATATTAGTGCTTTTACAGGTAATACTGGTGCAGGAAAGTCCACACTTTTGAATAATATAGATGAAAAGCTTATGCTGCAAACAGGAGAAATATCGAAAAAGCTTGGTCGAGGCAGGCATACAACTCGTCATGTTGAGCTATATAACCTTGATAATGGGGGATATATTGCTGATACACCTGGTTTTTCTACATTTGATACTCAGAAATATGACATAATTTTAAAGGATAAGCTGGAGCTTTGTTTTCATGAGTTCGAGGACTATCTTGGTAAATGTAAGTTTCAAGGGTGTTCTCATACAAAGGAAAAAGGCTGTGCTGTGCTTGATGCTGTTAATAACGGTGAAATTCATAAGTCACGTCATGACAGCTATGTTGCTATGTATGATGAAGCGAAACTAATTAAGGAATGGGAATTAAAAGACAGGATTTAACATTAATTTTGAATGGAGAGCATTATATTTTATGAAAACTTGTTTGATATTTGGCAATGCTGATATAAATAGCTATTCCGATTTGAATATTGATAAAGATTCATTTGTTATTGCTGCTGACGGTGGTTACAGGCATTGCAGGAAACTTGGAATTATACCTGATATTTTGCTTGGCGACTTTGACAGTATTAATGAAGAACTTCCGTCTGACTGTGAGATTATTAAACTGCCGTCTGAAAAAGATGATACAGATATGATGCATGCCGTTAAAACTGCGCTTGAACGTGGTTATGAAGATATAAAAATGTATGGGGTTTTGGGTGGGCGGCTTGACCACACTTATTCAAACATACAGACACTTGAGTATATTAATTTACACGGTGCAAATGGCAGTTTGATTGATACAGATAATGAAGTACAACTTTTGACGTCGGGTGCATATACTTATTTTAAGCGTGGCGGATGGTATTTGTCGATATTTTCATTTAGTGGTACAACAGAAGTTACTACGACTGGTACTAAATATAATCTTGAAAATTACAAGCTTACAAGAAATTTTCCTTTGGGTGTAAGCAATGAAATAATCGATGATTTATGCCGCATAAATGTGTTCAGTGGCGTATTGCTTGTAATATTATCAAAAAGATAAGACTTTTTATGCACAAGTTTGCTTGTATTGAATAATATATATAAAAGCCCAAACTGTATAAGATTATTGGAGCTTATATAGTGCCGCTTTATTTATATTTGGAGGTAGTACATATGAAAATTGTTGTAGTAAAAAGTCCTAAGCTTCTTTCAAGCTTTTTCAGATTATTATTTAAAATCAAGAAAGAACCAATTGATGAGTAATGCATATTCATAATGCATAATTCAGAATGGATTTTTTAAGCGGCTGATTGTTATTCAGCCGCTTTTTCATTTTTATCTGTGTTTTTTTCTTTATAGAATAATTCTTTAATACCAACTAACAGGATAAATCCTGCGAAAATTTTCTGAAGCACATCAGAGCCTAAATAGCTAGCGATAAATGTACCCATAACTGCAAATAAGATACCCCCTATTATTGATATTATGATAGGTTTCCATTCAATCAGTTTGTTTTTGGTATGGATAATTATTGATAGAATTGCAATTGGTATAAAGAATATCAAGTTTATACCTTGTGCCTCAAGCTGCGGATACCCTGCGAAAATTGTTAGATATATAATTAATATCATACCACCTCCAACACCTAATGAAGCTAAAATTCCAGTGAAAAAGGCTGCAATAAACGACCAAAGCATTTTTTATTTGAATACTTATGTGAAAAAAAGTATTCGTCCTCCTGCTATAATTAATAATATTCCGAAAATTCGTTTTAACCATTTGTTAGGTATTTTTTTTAGAAACAATCCTCCGATAATTGCTCCCGCTAGTCCAAGTGGTACAAGCTTTAATGCATCCATATAGTTGAATGTGTTTTTGTATGCATAAAAAAATGCTGAAACAATTGATAATGGTAGTGTTAATGCAAGTGAGGTTGCGTGGGATTTTTTTATTGGAATATCTGCTTTTTGTAACATCGGTACAGCGATAATTCCACCGCCAGAGCCGAATAAGCCATTTGCTATTCCTGTTACTGCACCTAAAATGCTATAATATATCTTACCTTTTTTCATTTCAAAACCTGCCAATTTATTTTGGTTAGTATTTGCGGAAATTTATATTTTATACTTTTCATAAAAAAGAGAGCAACAAAAGTTACTCTCATAAAATTAATACTTATTTTTTTTGCGTTTTGCGGTTACAATAAGTAGTACAATAAATAGTAAACCAATGAAACCACCGCATAAAGCCATAAAAATTTGCTCTTTGTCAAATGCATTAGGATTGTCAATAACCTCAAACTCCATTTCACTGACAAAGTTCTTTAAATCATTTTTTATTGTTTTTTCTATATTTGCATTTTGATACCGGCAGTCTATATTAATACTTTTACCGTTTATTATTGTTGAATAACATATGCCATATGTTTTGTTTTGGGAATACTCAATCACTGCGAAAGTGATTTGATTATGTGTATATCTGTCTTTTGTATTGATAATTTCAGACTGTGACGGTAAAGCATTAATACTTTCAAGTGAATTGATATATTCATTTAGCTTATTATAGTTTGCTTTATCAATATTATATATATTCTGTGAAAGTTGCGTAGATTTAACTGATACACGAATTTCAGCCGTATTGTTGTTGTTAACCGAATAATAAATTAAATCATTACTTGAAAAAAAATCAAGCATTGTATCTTTATTCTTTTTCATTATTGCTAAATCTTTGGTATTCATTTTATCCTGTGTTACATAAACCCAACCTTGTGGATGCGTTGTAGAAAGTGACAAATTGTATGAATTAAAATTAATTCGGTTTTCATCGCTTTCTTCGGCAAAAATATTTATCGAAAATAATATTAAAGATGCTAATAAAATTATTGTTATAAAAAAGGTATGAATATATTTCAAAATATTACTCCTTTACATTATTATTGTTATAAACATAAAAATATATGTGTGTATACATACATGAATTTATATTAATTTTATTATACAATTAATTTTTGTACATTTCAATAAGTTTTTATCATTTTTTGTGTTATATTATTTGTTTTTACTATGCCTTCTAAGCATATATACAGTAATGTAAGATTTTTTTTAGTATTTACAAAAAAGCCTGATAAATAATTGACAAATGTTATAAAAAATAGTATAATTAAAGTATATTTCGTTTTAAAGTATAATTATATTGCTGCTTTAAAACAATACTTAATATAGGGAGTTTTGAAAATGGGTTTAACTTTAACTGAAAAAATTCTAAAAGAACATCTTGTTGATGGCGAATTTATTAAAGGCAATGAAATCGGAATTAAAATAGACCAAACTTTAACTCAGGATGCAACTGGTACTATGGCATATCTTGAGTTTGAGGCTATGGGTGTTCCAAGAGTAAAGACAGAGCGTTCTGTTGCTTATATTGACCATAATACTTTGCAGTCAGGCTTTGAAAATGCTGATGACCACAGATTTATCGGTTCTATTGCTAAGAAACATGGTATTTATTTTTCACGTCCTGGTAATGGTATTTGTCATCAGGTCCATCTTGAAAGATTTGGCGCTCCTGGTAAAACCTTGATTGGTTCTGACAGCCATACTCCAACTGGCGGCGGTATTGGTATGATTGCAATTGGTGCTGGTGGACTTGATGTTGCAGTTGCAATGGGCGGCGGTGCTTATTATATTACATATCCTAAGGTTGTTAATGTTAAGCTTACTGGCAAGCTTTCACCTTGGGTTGCAGCTAAGGATGTTATTCTTGAAGTTTTGAAAAGAATGACTGTAAAAGGCGGTGTTGGCAAGGTTATTGAATATACTGGAGAGGGTGTTAAGACACTTTCTGTTCCTGAGCGTGCTACAATTACTAATATGGGTGCAGAACTTGGTGCGACTACTTCTGTTTTCCCATCCGATGATATTACACTTGAATTTTTAAAGGCTCAGAAAAGAGATGACGTATGGAAAGAGCTTTCTGCAGATGCAGATGCTGTTTATGATGAAATTATCGAAATTAATTTGAGTGATGTTGTTCCTCTGCTTGCTTGTCCTCATTCACCTGATAATATCAAATCTGTTGCTGAGCTTGGCAATATGAAGATTGATCAGGTTTGTATTGGCTCATGCACAAACAGCTCACTTATGGATATGATGAAGGTTGCTCATATTTTAAAGGGTAAGACTGTTCATCCAAATGTTTCACTTTCTATCGCTCCTGGCTCAAAGCAAGTACTTAACATGCTTGCTGACAATGGTGCTTTGGCTATTATGATTGATGCTGGTGCAAGAATTCTTGAAAGCGCTTGCGGTCCATGTATTGGTATGGGTCAGTCACCAAATTCCGCTGGTATTTCTCTACGTACTTTCAACAGAAACTTTGAGGGCCGTTCTGGTACTAAGGATGGTCAGATTTATCTTGTATCACCTGAAATGGCTGCTGCGTCTTCAATTGCAGGTGTTTTGACAGACCCTCGTGATTTGGGTGCAATGCCACAGTTCCCAATGCCTGCTGAATTTACAATAAATGATAACATGATTGAACTTCCAAGCACTGAGGCTGAAATGAGTGATGTTGAAATTCTTCGTGGCCCAAACATCAAGCCTTTCCCAACAACAAAACCTCTTGCAGATGACATCACTGCTGATTGTTCACTCAAGGTTGGCGATAACATCACAACTGACCATATCATGCCTGCTGGTGCAAAGATTTTGCCGCTTCGTTCAAACATTCCTGCGATATCAAAATATTGCTTTACAGTTTGTGATGAGGCATTCCCTGACAGAGCAGAAAAGTTAGGAGAGAGCATTATTGTTGGTGGCTCAAACTATGGACAGGGTTCATCACGTGAACACGCTGCACTCGCTCCGCTTCACCTTGGTGTAAAGGCTGTGCTTGTAAAGAGCTTTGCACGTATTCACCGTTCGAACCTTATCAATGCAGGTATATTACCGCTTACATTTGTTAATGAAACTGATTATGATAAAATTTCACAGGGTGATAAGCTTGAACTTGCTGGGGTTAGAGCTGCTATTCAAAATGGCAAGTCTGAGCTTGTTTTGAAAAATAAAACTACTGGCGATGAAATTGCTGTTCTTTGTGAGCTTTCAGGAAGAACAAAGGATATTATTCTTGCTGGCGGTTTACTTGATTATACAAGAGAAAGCTTGAAATAAAATGTGCGAATCCAGATGCGGTTTACTTTGCAGCCAATGTTCTAAAAAAGATGAATATGGCTGCGAAGGCTGCTCCTTGATGTCAGAAGGATATTGGGGTGGGGAATGCGAAATTAAAACTTGCTGTAACGAAAAAAAAATACAGCATTGCGGTCTTTGTAAAGAATTTCCCTGTAAGCTTTTGCGTGAAATCTCTTATGATGATGATACCGGTGATGATGGCGAAAGATTGATGAACTGTAAAAAATGGGCAGAAAATGTATCGGATGAGAAGTGGTCGTTTTTTAGGAGAATACTTTTAGGATTTTCTATTGGAACGATTTCAGGTGTTATTATTGGTGCTTTTCAAAATATGTTTGGTGCTTGGATTTTTGCGGGAGCTGTGATTGGCTTTGGTGTTGGATTAATGATTCATATAGCTCGGAAAAAATAATTTTGGAGGTGTTATATGAATTCTAAATACCATGAATTTAATGGTTTTTCTGCCAATGCTTTGAAATATTATGCCATCGTTGCTATGTTAATTGACCATATAGCATGGACTTTTGTGTCTACTTACTCAGTTTTGGGACAAATTATGCATATTATCGGCAGAACAACAGCCCCTATTATGTGCTACTTTTTAGTTGAAGGATTTCATAATACACATAATTTGAAAAAGTATCTTAATCGTATGGGAATTTTCGCATTGGTTTCTTATCCTGCGTATTTATTTCATGGTAAAATCATTTATTTTGATAATGGAATAAAAGTGTTATGGTTAAGTGCTTTACACCAAAGTATGATTTATACACTACTTATCTGCTTGTTGATTTTAACTGTTAAACATAAATGTGATTATAGTGCAGCAATCAAAACTGTATTATATATATTTTTGTTTTTGTGTGCATTACTTGGTGACTGGTCTGTTATTGCACCTGTGTGGGTTTTGATGTTTGATGAATATCGTGGAGATTATAAGAAACAAGCTATTGCTTTTTTAATAAGTTCACTTGTTATGATAACAGCATTTTTTATTTTTCAATCGAAAATAACTGAATTCTTATTTCAATATTCGGTTATACTAGCTTTAATTCCATTAAGCTTTTATAACGGAAAACGCAGTAATATAAATAAAAAAATTTCGCTTACCAGCATGAATAAATGGTTTTTTTATATCTTTTATCCATTACATATGATAATAATTGGTTTTTTATCATATGTTATATAATACATAAACTTACTTTGAAAGGATGTTTTAAATGGCTGAGAAAATTAAAATGTCAACTCCGCTTGTTGAAATGGACGGAGATGAAATGACAAGAATTATATGGAAGATGATTAAGGATATTCTTCTTACACCATATATTGATCTTAAAACTGAATATTATGATTTGGGTCTTATTTATAGAAATGAAACCGATGATCAGGTTACTATTGACTCCGCTAATGCTACAAAGAAGTATGGTGTTGCTGTAAAGTGTGCTACCATTACACCAAACGCAGCTCGTATGCCTGAGTATAATCTAAAGGAAATGTGGAAATCTCCAAACGGAACTATCAGAGCTATGCTTGATGGTACTGTTTTCCGTACACCAATCATTGTTAATGGTATAACTCCATATATTCCTACTTGGACTAAGCCAATTACAATTGCTCGACATGCATATGGCGACGTTTATAAGAACACTGAAATGCAGGTTGCTGAAGGTGCAAAGGCTGAACTTGTTGTAACTAATAAGGATGGTTCGGAAACTCGCCAGCTTATTCATAATTTTAATGGTACTGATGGAATCATTCAGGGACTTCATAATACAGATGCATCAATTTCAAGCTTTGCTCACGCTTGCTTTAAATATGCACTTGATTTGAAGCAGGATTTATGGTTTGCTACAAAGGATACAATTTCCAAGAAGTATGACCATCGTTTCAAGGATATTTTTGCTGAAATTTACGAGAACGATTATAAGTCACAGTTTGAAGCTGCTGGTATTGAATATTTCTATACCCTGATTGACGATGCTGTTGCTAGAGTTATTCGTTCGGATGGAGGATATATCTGGGCTTGTAAGAACTATGACGGTGATGTTATGTCCGACATGGTTGCTACTGCATACGGAAGCCTTGCTATGATGACATCCGTTCTTGTTTCTCCAGAGGGTGTATATGAATATGAGGCTGCACACGGAACTGTTCAGCGTCATTATTATAAACATCTTAAGGGTGAAAAGACCTCCACAAATAGTGTTGCTACATTGTTTGCATGGAGCGGTGCACTTCGCAAGAGAGGTGAACTTGATAATCTTCCTGAACTAATGAAATTTGCAGATAATCTTGAAAAAGCTACAATTCAGACAATTGAAGACGGCGTTATGACAGGTGACCTTGCAATGCTTTCAAGCATTGCAAATAAGCAAACTGTTGATACAGAAGGCTTCTTAGTTGCTGTAAACGAGCGTTTAGTAAAGTTAATGTAATTTTTATTGCGCAATGTGTAAAGTTACGCTGCTTTACACGTTGCTTTTGTGTACAGTTAGAGAAAAGGAAGGTCTTAAAAAATGCCAAGAACCAAAAAGACAGGAATTTCAACATCAGTAATCAGACGACTTCCGAGATATTATCGTTTTATAGGTGAACTGATTAAACTTGGTGTTGTCAGAATATCATCAGGGGAACTTGCAGAAAAAATGTCATTGACAGCATCACAGATACGTCAGGACCTTAATTGTTTCGGTGGATTTGGACAGCAAGGTTATGGATATAATTTAGTTGAACTTCAATCCGAAATAGGCAAAATACTTGGGATTAACGAAGCACATAAAACAATATTAATAGGTGCTGGAAATTTAGGTACGGCTATCGCAACTCATATGAGATTTAAGGAGTATGGTTGTGATTTAATAGGAATTTTTGATAGTGATGCAACCAAAAGCAATGATGTTGTAGCTGGATTAAAGGTTAAAAATATTTCTGAAATGGAAGATTTTCTGAAAAATGAAGAACCGATAATCGCAATTTTATGTATACCAAAATCAGCCGCACAAGATTTAATAGACAACCTTGTTTCATTAGGAATCAAAGCATTTTGGAATTTCAGCCATTATGATTTGACAGTTGAGCATAAGGATATAGTTGTTGAAAATGTTCATCTTGGTGATAGTCTTATGATGCTTTCATATGGTATTGTACATTCAGAAGATGAATAAAAAATAAAAGTTCCCAATCAATTTTTTAATTGATTGGGAACTTTTTGTTTGGTTTAATTTAATGCATACTCAACAATTACACTTTTCACGTAATCGAACAGTCAAAAAACGATATTTTTTCGAAATCCTACTTAATTGATGTCTGCACATAAATAATAGAAAATCACTTTGAAACTTCGTTTCTATTGAGTTTTTCTATTATTCAACAGACATTAATTTAATCTGTTACCGCATTCATAACAGAATTTAGCTGCCGTATTTGTAATCTTAGCACCGCATTCTTCACAGAATTTCATTTTAACTTCATCAGAATTGTCTGATTTTTCATAATCGTCAGATTCATCAGTAACATCTTGATTTTCATCTGATTTATCATCTTCAATACCATCTGAATTGTCAGAATCCTCGATGTTATCATCATCAACTTCTGAAACTTCAATACTGTCATCAAGTTTAATTTCTTCAGTATCAGGTAGTTCAATTGAATTGAATTCAAATTCATCATTTGATTCAGAACTTAAATCATCAATCTCAAAATTCTTAGATGAATCATCAGAAATTTCAGGTATTTCAATTGATTCAACAACTGGTGGCTCTGGTGCTTTAATTGCTGACTGAACAGGAATTTCTGCAGTTCTTTCCTTAACAGCGGTTTCAAGCATTTCTTTCATGTGTTCAGCAGCACGCTGGTCACGAATAAAACAAGCAAGCGCAGTTAATACCTTAGCAGCGTTCTCAATTACAGATTTATTAAGTGCATTTGGAAGTTCATATGAGTTACCATTTTTATCAATAACAGTTAAAATTGACACAACCAATCCTTTTTTAGCTTGGAAAGATGCAAGGTCATCAACTTTAATTTTATTGATAGTATTAGGTTTTTCAACGTAATAAAGGAACTCGGTAGTAAGGGTAAAACCTTCATCAACAGCAGCCTCGTGCATCAAAATTGGCATTTCATATCTTCCGCAGGAAACATACTGCTTACAAGCTGCATCGTACTTCTGGAAGAAGTTATTTGTCATTGTTGGAACTAAAATGTGAGTTGATGTTACACTGAACTCAGTCATTTTTTGTGTAAGGAAAGTAATATATTCCTTGCAGTCATGTTCCTTAATAGACATGATGTGAGCATCCAATGAATCTAGATACTGGTTTTTAATATCTGAATCAATAGACATAAAGTTGATAAGTCTGATTAATTCAAACGACTTTTTAACTGATAGGGAAGCAACATCACCGCAAAGATCACGAACTTCTTTTTCAGCCAAATCTCTGATTCTCTGTTCAATATCCTCAATATAAGGTGCTTTAAGATTTGATGGACAATCATTGCCATATTTATTAATTTTACTTATAATGCCATTAAGCTCATCCTTGTTCATTGAATCAAGTTCAGACGTAATTTCATCAAGTGCTTTAATATGCAAATCTGTAATGTGATTATTAAGTTTTTCAATGTAATCTTCGCTGTTGTAATCCTTATACTTGTCACTTGAAACATCATTGATAACAGAAATAGTCTTTTCAAAATCAAAGTTATCAACATCGGAACAAATTTCTTCAAGCTCATCAAGCTCAATATCATCGGCACGGTCGTCAGCTTTCTTGACACCAATCTCATACAAGTCATCGCCGACTTCAAGTCTAATTTCATCAAGATGTTTTCTGAACTTTTCAAGGGCCTCAGTGTCCATTTCAACTACAGTAGCAAGCATAGCATTATATTCAGCAAGCTTAATTTCTTCAATTCTGTTATTGATTTTCAAAATGAACGGATCACAAATATTTGCATATGAATCTTCATCAAAAATAGTATTCTTGAGTTCTTCAAGCTGCTCGATATCCATTTCCATAATATCTTCACAAAGCTTTTCAAGCTCAATAACATTAAGCTCAACTTCTCTTTCAGAAATCTTCTTAATGTAAACAGCAGTAAGATCAGGGTCATACTTATCGCTTTCCAAAACATCCTTCAATTCATACAATGCATCAAATTCCATTGAGAAAATATACTTACAAAGTTCAGCAAGCTCGGTGTTACTGAGTTCAACCTCTCTCTGAGCAATTTTATCGTTGTATTTTTCAACAAGAGCATCATCATAAGTTTTTTCTGATTCATTGATAGCAATTTTAAGAATGCTAAGCTGATCCTGTGTCATACCGTCAATGTTCTTGCATAGATCGATAAGTTCTTCGTCAAGAAGCTCCTGCTCCCTTGAAGAAATACGCTTAAGGTAAGGTGCAAGCAAATCTTCATTATAATTATTCTTCTTAATCTCAGCTTTGATTGAATCAATTTCATCATTATCAGCGAAATCAATATTTTCAAACAATTTAACAAGTTGATTTTTTTCAAAATCAACCATAAGGCTGTTAATCTTCTTGAAAACTTTGTATGTATATTTTTCAGAATAATTCTTCACAGTAATATCAGATTTAAGCTTTTTAAGCTTTTCAATATCAAAATCTTCAAATCCATTGCACATTGAAGAAATATCATTGACAATCTTGTTTTCAGCACATGCATTGATTTTTCTGTTGTAATACTTTTTTAAAACATCACTATATCTGTTACTGTTAAGCGACTTTTTAGCCTCATCTATTTCAGCATCAGTCATATTGTCAATATCATTAAACATTTCATTTAGTTCTTCACGCTCAGCGGTTAGAATTCTGCTGTCAATTTTTTTGATGAATGGTTTAGCAATAGCATCATCATAATCAGACTTAAGAATTTTATCCTTAAGCTTAACAGCATCATCAAGCTCCAGAACAGGAACATCAATGCAAAGCTGCTCGAGTGCATTAGCAGTGCAGTTATTTAATGCAACCTTAATTTTAATTAGGTACTTAGCCTTGTTTTTATTATCCAAAGTTAGCGCCATAATATATTTTCTAAGGTCAAGTAACTCATTTTCAGTCATTGCAGATAAATCAACACAAAGGTCACGCATCTCGGTTTCAGTCTGCATAGCCTTTTTCATATCTTCCTTTGATTCAAAAAGAGTGCCATTAAATGATCTGCTGTTATGGTCTATATTCTTGATATAATCATTAATATCAGCAAGTGCTTGTGAATTTTCGAAGCTATATTTCTTCTCTGCAACCAACAGATTCTCGTAAATAATCAAAGCATTTTCATAGTCAGGGCAGAATTCACCGTCAATATTATATGAATCAGCAGGTATATAAGCATTATAAAGCATTAGCTGAATATCTTCATCGGACATAGGCTCGATGTTCCAAAATGAAACAATAGCATCAATATTTTCTTTTTCCTGTGGGTAATGGTTATACAAATAAGCGAAAACCATGAAATCATCAGGCTTTTGAGAAAGAATTTTAATTAACTCATACTTTTCTTCATCAGTATGACTCTTACCAAGCTCAATACTGCGCATACTTTCGCCATAAGAGTGTGCTGTTACGGCAGGATACTTGAAATCAAGTTCCTTTTTGTCCATTAATGCAGCAACATAAGCATATTTAATGCAGTCAATATCAGCATTACCAGACTTGACATTGATAATGGCAAGCTTTTCAAGACGTTTTTCATCTTCTAAGTCTGCAACAGGGCAGTAGTACTTATTAAGGAAATCGTCTTTGGAAATATTAATATCATCATTTTTAAGTGCAGAAATAGTAAGCTCAATTAAAAAGTCAATAATTGAGAATTTATATTCACTGATTTCAAGAATATCGGAATTATTGACAAAGGTATCAATAATTTTATTCATTTTCTCAAAATAGTTATCTGCATTTATAACACGAGTGGTGTTTAAATCAATAGAAACCTTGTCATCAAAAAGAGGTAAAGTAATTGGCTCAGAATTAGAGATTGTTTCTAATTCAGCAGTGCATTCATTAAAATATTTAATGATACAATTCTGAATATGTTCATTATCAATAATAACAACATTTCCATCCTCAGATTTCTTCCAGAAAAAATCATTAAGTGACTTCTTAAAATGCATTACCTTATTTGTCAAAGGTGTGACAGGGGCATATTTTTTACCCTTTTCTCGCATATATTCTTCACTTACAACAATAGTATCGTTTTTTCCGTTAATCATCCAGTCTTCAACATGAAAAGCAGACTCAGAGAATAAATCAGTCAAATAAATAAAACCGTTTTGTTCTGTGATTTTTCTTGCCTCAGCTAAATTAAAAGCTACCCAATTTTCATTGTTTTCAGACATGAGCAGCATATCAGACATACGGCAGATATGTAATGCATTGCTGCGAGCTTCCTCGTCAGAGCAAACAGCAATGATTTCATTGCGTATTGTTGGGTGACAAATTAACTTTGCACTCTTAAAACAACGATTTTCTAAATCTGTACTAAAATTAGTACATTTCTCTTTAAATACGTCATATTGTTTATAAATTTCCATAGAAAACGCCCCCAAAAATCATTTAGTCTAATCAAATTTGAAAAATGTATTTATTCCTTACTAATAACCATAAAATTCGTGCAAAATCCACAAATAAATGCTATACATTTTTACCAAATTAGTATTATTAATCTATTTATTTAATGATAACAATTTCTACCCCAAAAGTCAAGAACAGTTAAGTTAATTTTTAAAATATAAT
This sequence comes from Oscillospiraceae bacterium, assembly GCA_031550725.1. Taxonomy (GTDB): domain Bacteria; phylum Bacillota; class Clostridia; order Oscillospirales; family Ruminococcaceae; genus UBA946. Next base: position 26,419 of record JAVBOH010000014.1, on the reverse strand, counting down.
ATTATCGAAAATAAATGTTAATATAATTTTTTTGCTATGCTAAAGCAGTAAAAAAATATAGTTGCACAAATATGAAAAATATGATATAATAAATAGTAATTTATGTTACCAATTAACAAGATTATAGGGGGTAATAATATGGCATTTAATATTAACAAATTTATTGGTCTAACAGGACTTTTGTATGACAGCAAAGCAAGAACATTCTATGGAGATTTTTATGGTATTCAGTGCAGTGCAGATTTATCAGCTGATTCGAAATTTTTACAGATGAAATTTTATGTTAATGGGGAAGCAGCAGCTAATCAAACGCATGATTACAATTCAAGTGAATTTATGGCAGATATGACAAACAGCTTAAGTGAGATTGCAAAAACGCATAAAAAAATTGTTCAGAAGTGTACATATGAACCATATGTTATAAAAGTTCAGGTAGTGAACCGCACAAATAAGTTTGAAAATATCACTGCAATGATGAACGATGTTCTTACCCTTTGCCGTGAGAAATATCTAATATCCTGCTGTGACAAATGCGGTAAAAATGTTGATAAGGAATTCTATAAAATTAATGATATGTCAACACTATTATGTGCAGGCTGTCATGATGATGTAGTGTCTGATTTGTCAATGAATGAGTCAGCTCGTGCCGAAGTTCAGTCTAATATTCCACTTGGTATTGTCGGAGCGTTTATTGGTGCGTTGGCTATCTTTATATTAACTTTTATATTCTATAAGCTTGGTTATATCGTATATTTAACAGGTGTTATCGGCGGATTTTTGGCATTGTTTTTATACAACAAGTTTAGTGGTAAGATTACAAATGCAGGTGTTGCTATTTGTATTATTATGTGTGTGCTTTCAAGTGTTTTGTCCGGTGTGTTTTGTTATGCAAAGGATTTATCGGCAGAATACCGTGATGAAATAGCTGATTATAATTATTACGTCGATGAATATAACTGGATATTAACAAGCACTGACGAGGAATACAATCAATATTTCGATAAACCTAAGGCAGAATTAATAGCTGAATACGAAGAATTTATACCTGAATATGGTGCATACATTGATATGTATAAGGGTCAGGAATCCATAGTATTCTGTATGGTACATATTAAAGAAGTAATTGATGCTTATGATAACAGCTCTGATATGTTCAGCGGTCTGATTGAAATAATTTTATGGGGAGTTATAACGACAATTATCACAGGCCTATGCTCATTCAAGGGTATTGTTAATATGGCTGCCGGAAAATTTGAAGTTCGTAAATTAGGTTAATTAATATTGGAGATTACAATGAAATTTATTAAAACACCTGTTAAGGGTATGAATGACTTTTTACCGTCTGATATGCGTTTAAGGGAATATGTGCTTGGAATGATTAAGGAAACATATTCATCATATGGATTTATGCAAATTGAAACACCTGTAATGGAGCATATTGAAAATCTAACTTCAAAGCAAGGCGGTGATAATGAAAAACTTATTTTCAAGATAATGAAAAGAGGTGCAGAACTTACCCGTGCAATTGAAAAGGACACTGGTGAGTATGCTGATAATGGTTTGCGCTATGATTTAACTGTACCTCTGTCGAGATATTATGCGAATAATAAGGAAACGCTACCTATTCCTTTCAAAGCTTTGCAGACTGGTAATGTGTGGCGAGCTGATAAGCCGCAGAAAGGGCGTTTCAGACAGTTCACACAATGTGATATAGATATCTTAGGTGATGAAACTAACCTTGCTGAAATTGAGCTTATATCTGCAACATCAAACATGATTTTAAAAATTTTTGAAAAGATAAACATTAAGAATTTTACTGTGCATATTAATGACAGACAGATTTTGAAAGCTGCTGCACTTAATGCAGGATTTAGTGAAGATGATATTGGTTCTGTGCTAATTTCGCTTGATAAATATGACAAAATCGGACTTGATGGTATTCGTTCCGAGCTTATAGAGAATGGTTATAACGATAAGGTTGTTGATAAATATCTTGAAACATACAAAAATTTAACTGATAATATGTCTGCTAAGGATTTCTGTAATAGCATTATGGGTGAATTTTTATCTGTATCTGTTATTGAAAACATGGAAGAAATTATTTCATGTGTTAAAGCGATTGTGAGTGAGGATATCAAGATAATGTTTGATCCAACGCTTGTAAGAGGTATGGGTTATTATACTGGTACGATTTTTGAGATTAGCATTGATGGCTATAATTTCGCAATTGCAGGCGGCGGACGTTATGATGAAATGATAGGGAAGTTCAGTGGGCAAGAAGTTTGTGCTTGTGGATTTTCTATTGGATTTGAACGAATTATCACAATTTTTAAGGACTTCTCCGAAAATGGCATGAAAGTTTCTGAGAATAACGTTGCATTCTTGATTGATAAAAATATATCTCTTGAGAAAAAGCTTGAAGTGTTTGATATGGCAAAAAAACTTCGTGAGAGTGGAACAATTGTTACAATCCAGCCAATGCGAAAGAATATGACAGTACAGATTGATAAACTTATGGCAGAGGGATATACTAAGTTTGAGAAGATATATAATAAGTAAAAATATTAGGCAGCTGCAAATTTAAAATGCAAGCTGCCTTTAGTTTTTATTGCTTTCTCTCTCATAATAAAATCAGTCGATGTCATACAAAAATGATTACTTTTTAATTGATTTAGTGGCTATATATTGAGGGGCATATTTTCTTATTTCAGCACCATTATCTCTATCATGGTCCTCATATAAATCAATAAGAGTAAAACCAGCTTTTAGCTGTCCGCCAATTTGTTCTTCTAAGCTATGGCTGAACTGTATTCCATCATGGTTTTCTGCCAACTGCTTATATTTTTCATCTGACATTTTAAGTGGGTTATATGGCAGTTTATTTACGACTAAAAGTGGATTATCATCTTCAAATAAAAAGTCAATACCATTACTGAAACCTGCTAAAAGTATACCACCTTTTTTCAGCACACGGCTGCATTCATTCCAAATATGGTAAATATTCTCTACATAAACATTTGATACAGGATGAAAAATGATATCGAATGTATTATCATCAAAAGGCAGACGCTTTGTCATATCACCTTTAATGATATTGATTTCATATCCTTCACGTTCTGATACTATTTTTTCAGACTCAAGTTGTTTTGATGAATTATCAAAGACAGTACAGCTTGCACCAAGCTTAGAAAACACGGGCATTTGCTGACCGCCGCCGCTTGCAAGTCCAAGAAGCTGTTTATCTTTAAGAGTACAAAGCCATTCATGAGGTACACTTATACAAGGTGTAAGGTATACAATATAATTATCCTCGGTAACATTGACATACTCCTCATGTGTTATTGGTATTGACCAATCACATCCGTTTTGTGACCATGTATCCCAAGTTTCAGAATTTATTGCAACATAATTTTTATTCATCATAATCACTCCTTCTTTTTTAGTATATCATAGATTATGTTAAAAATAAATGTAATAAACCATTTAAAAATATTTATACACAAAAATGAGTTGTTTACAAATATTGTAAACAACTCATTTAATATTATTTATTAAGTAATATACCAATAAAATTTATCTATACAGAATACTTTTTATCGAATCAACCGAAAGATGATATTCATCTGCAAGCTCATTAATTTTATACCCTGATAGCTTTTTAGCGCAGATTTCATTGTTACGCTTATGAATATAATTCCTTGTTTCAGTTAATCCATCACGGGAATTTTGCTCGTCCTCAAACAACGGAATATAGAGCATACCTGACTTATAATATTCTTTAATTTGTAAAAGTAAATTTTCTGGAAGTATATCCTTTGCATTTATATATGACATGAAGTTCACTCCTAATATTTTATAAGGTTAGGAATTACAGCACATATCATAATAAATTTGCGATTCGAAAATCGCTCTATACAAATACTAATATCAATTAGTATTTTTGAATCGCAATATTATTTGCTATATGCTGTATAGAGCTTATAAAATGAAATAGTTGTGTTTTCAATATGTTTTGGATTATCTAACATATAAATCTCCTTAGTTAAAGTAAAATAATGTGTTTTATAATTGATAACGGCTAACCAAATCATGAAGAATAGCGGCTTGACTTGAAAGTTCTTCACTTGCAGCAGCAGAAGATTCAGCTGTACTGGAGTTAGTTTCGATAACATCAGCAACCATCTCAACAGACTTATTGAGGTCTGAAAGCAGAATATTTTGATTTGAAGATGAATCTGCAATAACAGTAACGATACCGTTTATTTTTTCTGAATTCTCAGCAAGCAATCCGAGTGATTCATTTGATTTTTCAACAATTGAATTACCAAGCTTAACCATTGTAATGTTACTTTCAATTATTGATGATGTTTCCTTTGCAGCTTCTGCACTCTTTGCTGCTAGATTTCTGACTTCCTCTGCAACAACTGCAAATCCCTTACCAGCAGCTCCTGCACGAGCGGCTTCAACTGCAGCATTCAAAGCAAGAATATTTGTCTGGAATGCAATGTCGTCGATAACCTTAATAACCTTAGAGATACTCTCTGATGCCTTAGAAATATCATTCATTGCACCAACAAGTGATGACATATTTTCAATACTTGTTGACATGAGTTCACGTGATTCATCGGATAATTTAGTAGCATTGTGAGCAAGTTCAACATTCTCACGGCTCTTGTCACCAATATCAGCCATACCATCAGATATTTTCTTTATTGCATCAGACTGCTCAGCTGCACCATTTGCTAAAATCTGACTATCGTTTGAAACATGTCCTGATGCAGAAGAAACCTGTGTAGTAGCATCAGAAATTTCTGAAATGATTTCACGATTGTTGCTAATCATTGCAGCAAGGCTAAGCCCCACTGTGTCAACATTTGAACGAGCAGAATATGTAACATTAAGATTACCATGAGCAACTTGATCTAAAATTTCAGCTTGGCTTTTCATAATGTCTGATATTTTAATGAAGCTTTCCTGAAGAATGCCAAGTTCATCATCTCTGTCATGAGCTAAGTCGGTATTAATATTACCGATAGCAAGCTGTTCAGCACTGTCAGTAAGCTTTTTGATAGGTTTCACAAAGCTTGTAATATTTGTAATACTAATTGGTGTGTAGATAACTATTGCTGCAATAATAAAGATTATCCATAAAATAGTAACCCATGTTGTACTCACAAGAATAAATTGCGCTTTTACTGCACCAACAACTTCATTGTTTTTGCCGTAAATAGGTATGTAACGTACCATTGCATTTTTGCCATCGATTTTTGCATCAGCATCAATTGATTTACCAGAATAAACTTTTTGCCAAGTGTCACTGTCAAGCGTTACAGCGTTGTTTTCATCAATATCACACAAGCTGCTCTTAACAAGAACATCTTTCTGATATAGTTCAATCTCACAAAATGTCATAGCTTTTAGTTTATCAATAAATTCATCCTTATCAAGTCTTTTTGAAAGGAATAAAACTCCTATTTGTGTATCATTTTCATAAATAGGAGTACCGGCAGCAACACTAAAACCGTTGTTTGAAGTAGGATATGGATAAACTACTGATTTACCTTCCATAGCATCAGCAATAGCTAGTGATGATTTAATATTATCACCAAATTTAGCAGGATTTGTAACTCTGCAAAGAGCATTTCCCTCCATGTCAGTAAAAGTCATACCATCACAATTTGTTGCCTCAAAAGACAGTTTGGATAAATCTGCGATAGTTTGTGCATCTCCGCTTTTCATAGCAGTGATAATACCATCAGGAATATTATTTGCATATGATTTCGCAAATCCAAGTGTAGTTTCACACCATTCATTAATAAATCCATCAGTAGTTTGTTCAACAGATTCAATTACTGAAATTGTATTATCTTTAACTAATTTGTTAGAGATAAAAAATGAAATGCAAATAAAAAGAAAAGCGACTGTTAACAGGGGAATTACACTAAGTCTGGAAATCTTAAATCTTAACGAATGGGTATATTTCATAATTTTTACCTTCCAATCTAATATAATATTGTCACATTTATTATAACATTTAGTTATTTTGTATTCAAACTCTATTTTATAAAGTATATATGAATACGTAATTAAGGTTAATTCACATTATAATGTAAAAATATTCGTTAATATATGATAAATAATTAACAAGTATCATATTGTTATATATAATTCAAGTCATGATTGTATATAAATTAATAATTAGATACATTTTAAATTATATTATAAAGTAAAATTTATGAGCCATTTGATTTATAATGCCTGACACCTATTTTCCATATAAAAAAGCATGGTATAATAAAAAGCATTGCTAAGAGTGGACATAGAATATATAAAATATCGTTCGATTTATCGGTAAGATAAAGAAAAGGGTAATATTGAAAGAGTGCAAGAGGAACAATAAAAGTAAAAAACTTCAGCATTTTTTTACCGTAAATTGAAAATGGATATCTTCCAAATTCACGTCCGCCATCAGTGAAAATATTCATAAACTCTAACCCTTCTGTTGAGAAAAAACAAATTGCAGCATATATAAGAAACAAACTGCTGAATACAACTGTACCAGAAATAATCATGATAATAAGTGTAATGATTTTACTAGGCGTCCAAATGACATTGCTTTGTGGCATTGTATATGCAAAAATTATTAATGCAAGAAACAGTCTGCCAATACGAGTAAAATCCATATGCATGGCTAATACTTGGAAAATTTCATTTCTAGGACGCACCATAATCCTATCGAACTCACTGTTACGAATAATCGTCCCAAAATGATCAAAACCTCTTGCAAAAACTTCAGCAAGTGAGAATGACATAAAGACAACTGCAAAGCAAAGCAGAACTTCATTATATGTATAACCTTTTAGTGTGTCAAAGCGCAGAAACATAAAATATACACCTGCAAGTGTTGAAACTGCACCTAGTATTTGACCAAAGATTGTAAGGAAAAATGATTTTTTATACTGCATTTGACTTGTAAAGTGTATAGTCAGGAATTTTATATATAATCGCATAAATTACCCTCCTTGTACAACAATTTTTTTCAACGAACTGTTCATCCAAAGCTTACCTAAAAACACTAAAACAATAACCCACACTATTTGTAAAATGATAGTTGGAAATATTTCATTACCACTTATATTACCTGTATAAATTCGAAGCGGAACATTTTGTATTGAGCCAAATGGCAGTAGTTCAAGAACTTTTTGTATTGCCCTTGGAAAAAATGGAAACGGTATAACTGAACCTGATAATAGATCTGTCAAACCAATTGCAACCAATCGTATTCCCATAGGGTTCAATGTGTGAAAAGATGCGATATAAACAAACATACAAAATCCTACAACAACAAACAGTCCAAGTATTAAAGTGATTAAAAACAATATAAATGTCAAAAAATTTGGTGGGGGAGTAAGCCTGTATGGCTCTGGCAAAAACCATGCAACGATAAGAATTGCTAGGCATCGCATTGAGGCATTTGACACTCGTAGAGCGAGATTTTTGCTGAACCATAAGTCGTATAAATTAGCAGGTCTGGCAAGCTCGTATGCAATATTTCCATCACTGATTATTTTGAAAATATCATTATCAAGTGTCCATGATGCAAATAATGCAAGGAATGCCTGCTGTAACCAAATATATGATGCTAGCTGGTTAAATTCCATTGGAATTTGTGTAGGGTTTGATTCATAAAATGCTTTGAAAAGAAGTATCTCCATAAAACCCCAGAAGAATTGAGTAGCTATTCCTGCTAGAGCTGCGGCACGATATTGAAGTCCGTTTATGAAACGGATTCTGAAAAGACTTATATATTTTTTCATATACGGTACTCCTCATATAACGAAACAACAAGCTCCTCAACAGATGAATTTGTAATTGAAATATCGGTGATATCAGCATTTGCTGAAAGTATTGATATCGCATTGGATACTGATATTTTTTTTGTATCAACAGAAAATTCAGACTGCCCATCACTTGCTTTTACAGAAGTTATACCATCACATAAATTAAATGTACCACTATTATAATCTATTTGAATATTTTTATATGTACCGTTTCGCTTTTTCAGTTCGGCAAGAGAGCTGTCGAGCAAAATTTGTCCTTTGCCGATAAGCAGAATTTTATCTGTAAGCGCTTCAATATCATTCATGTCATGTGTTGTTAAAATTACTGTGGTTTTCTTTTCAGCATTTAGCTTTTTGATAAATGTACGTACTGCAATTTTTGACACTGCATCAAGACCTATTGTCGGCTCATCAAGAAAAACAACCTTTGGGTCATGGAGCAAGGAGCCAGCGATTTCACATCGCATACGCTGACCTAAGCTTAGCTGACGTGCAGGTGTGCGTAGGATTTCTTTTAAATCAAGCATTTCGGTAAGTTCATCAAGATTTCGTTTGTATATGGTATTGTCAACCTCGTAAATATCCTTAATAAGTTCGAATGAGTCTATAACGGGTACATCCCACCATAGCTGTGAACGCTGACCGAAAACAACACCGATATTGCGAACGTGTTCAATGCGCTTTTTCCACGGAACAATACCGTTTATAGAACATTCGCCACTATCTGGTGTAAGAATACCGCTTAAAATCTTAATAGTACTGCTTTTTCCAGCACCATTAGGACCGATAAATCCTATCATTTCGCCATCAGCAATAGAAAATGATACATCATTTAATGCATGAATATATTCATATTCCCTTTGAAAAAGCGATTTTACTGCATTTTTAAAGCCTGCATTTCGTTTCGCAACTTTAAAAGTTTTGTTAAGCCCCTTAACCTCAATCATGATTAACCTCCTTTAAACAAAAAAATGCGTCACGGACTTATACCGTAACGCATAATTTTAATATACACTTATGAAAGAGCATTAAACATTAATGTGAACGGAATAAATATAATATTGTTATTAAAATTATTACTGTTCATTGTTTTATACTCCTTTTATTAACTTCTGCAAAAGTGCAGGAATATTATGATAACACATTTTGATTTAATTGTCAAGAGATTATCAAAATAATTTTATATTTATGAAAAAACTTATATTTATTACAATATAATTAAACTCCTATGACGAAGAAAATCGTCATAGGAGTTTAATAATTGTTCTAAAATACTAATTAATAAAGATCTCTCTTAACATAAGAAGTATGGAGAATTTCATGAGCCTTGTGGCTGCCTGGCTTTTCAAAGTATTCATCATAAATAGACTTGATAGCTGGGTTTTCATGAGAAAGTCTGATTGTGTTAGCTTCATCCAGGTCATAAAGTGCCTTAGCTCTGATAGCTCTGATATCCTCAAAGTTACGAACAGATGCAGGAACCTGTGGCTGACCGCCGCCGTTTACACAGCCGCCAGGACAACCCATGATTTCGATGAATGTGTAATCAGCTTCACCACTCTGAACCTTCTTAAGAAGTTCAGCAGCGTTAGCAGTACCAGATGCAACAGCAACCTTAACATCCAAATCGCCAACCTTGTATGATGCCTCCTTGATATCTTCAACACCACGAACAGCAGTGAAGTTTATATCCTTAGCTTCTTTGCCAGTAATCATCTTAACAGCAGTTCTAAGAGCAGCTTCCATAACACCACCAGTAGCACCGAAGATTACAGCAGCACCAGTACCGATACCGAGAGGTTCATCGAACTTCTCCTCAGGCAACTGGTTGAACTTAATACCAAGACGCTTTATTAGACGTGCAAGCTCTCTTGTTGTGATAGAAATATCAACATCAGGAACACCAGCAGCACTCTGGTCATCTCTGCCAATCTCAAACTTCTTAGCAGTACATGGCATAACAGCAACAACAACCATGTTCTTAGGATCAACGCCGATTTTCTCAGCATAATAAGTCTTAGCAGTTGCACCAAACATCTGCATAGGGGACTTACAAGAAGAAAGGTTGTCGATCATATCAGGGAAGTAGTGCTCACAATACTTGATCCATCCTGGTGAACAAGATGTAATCATTGGCAGCTTACCACCGTTCTGAACACGTCCGATAAGCTCAGTAGCTTCTTCCATGATAGTAAGGTCAGCAGCAAAGTTTGTATCAAATACACCCTTAAAGCCAATTCTTCTAAGAGCAGCAGCCATTTTACCTTCAACGTCAGTACCCATTGGAAGACCGAATTCTTCACCAAGAGCAGCACGTACAGCAGGAGCTGTCTGAACAATAACATACTTTTCAGGATCAGCAATAGCCTTAAGAACATCATCAGTATTATCCTTTTCAGTGATAGCACCAACAGGACACACAGCGATACACTGACCGCATGAAATACATGAAGTTTCGCCAAGACCCTGCTCAAATGCACAGCCTATGTGAGTTTTAAATCCACGGTCATTAGCACCGATAACACCAACACCCTGATTGTGATTACATACAGCAATGCAACGACGGCATAGGATACACTTGTTGTTGTCACGAACCATGTGAGCAGCAGTAGTATCTAGCTCGTAAGTAATGTTTTCACCATCATATTTGCCTTCATCCTCAACACCAAGGTCATATGCAAGCTGCTTTAGCTCACAGTTATCAGCTCTAACGCAGGACAAACATTTTCTTTCATGAGTAGAAAGAATTAGTTCAAGAGTTTTCTTTCTTGAATCAATAACCTGAGGAGTATTTGTGAAAATCTCCATACCCTCATTGATAGGGTAAACACATGAAGCAACAAGGCTTCTTGCCCCCTTAACTTCAACAACACAGATACGGCAAGCGCCGATAGCATTTATTTCCTTCAAAAAGCAAAGTGTAGGAATATCAATATTCGCAATACGTGCAGCCTGAAGAATAGTAGATCCCTTAGGTGCAGCTACATCCATGCCATTGATTTTAACATTAATCATTTCCATTAATTAATCTGACCATCCTTTTCAAAAAATTCAGAGTTTTTTATAAATACATTAATAATAGTTTAACCTTATTATTGAAAAAATACACTTTCAATAATTTATGTATTTAAACAAATTACTTCTTAATGATAGCCTTAGGCTTACACTTAGCGATACAAGCACCACACTTGATACACTTATCCTTGTTAATTGTATGTGGGTTCTTAACAGTACCCTCGATAGCGCCAACAGGACATACTCTTGAACAAAGAGTACAGCCGATACACTTATCAGTGATAATCTCGTAGTTAAGGAGATCCTTACAAACGCCAGCAGGACATCTCTTGTTAGTAACGTGTTCAATATATTCATCTCTGAAGAACTTAAGAGTGGATAGAACAGGGTTAGGAGCAGTCTGTCCAAGTCCGCAGAGGGAGTTAGCTTTAATGTGGTAACAAAGTTCTTCCATCTTATCGATATCTTCAAGAGTACCATTACCAGCAGTAATTTTCTCAAGAATTTCAAGAAGACGCTTAGTACCAACACGGCAAGGAGTACATTTACCGCAGGATTCATCAACAGTAAATTCTAGGAAGAACTTAGCGATGTCAACCATACAGTTATCTTCGTCCATAACGATAAGTCCGCCTGAACCCATCATAGAGCCGATAGAAATTAAGTTATCATAGTCAATTGGAATATCGAAGTGTTCAGTTGGAATACATCCGCCTGAAGGACCACCAGTTTGAGCAGCTTTAAACTTTTTACCGTTTGGAATACCGCCGCCGATTTCTTCAATAACTTCACGTAGAGTTGTACCCATAGGAACTTCAACAAGACCTGTGTTATTGATTTTACCGCCTAATGCGAATACCTTAGTACCCTTTGATTTTTCAGTACCGATAGATGAGAACCATTCAGCACCGTTAAGGATAATTCTAGGAATATTAGCATAAGTTTCAACGTTATTAAGGATAGTTGGCTTGCCGTAAAGTCCCTTTTCAGCAGGGAATGGAGGACGAGGATTTGGCTCACCACGATTACCTTCGATAGAAGTCATCAAAGCAGTTTCCTCACCGCAAACGAACGCACCAGCACCAAGTCTGATAAATAAATCAAAGTTAAAGCCGGAACCGAAAATATCATTACCAAGCAGGTTATATTCTCTAGCCTGATCAATTGCAATCTGCAATCTCTTAATAGCGATTGGGTATTCAGCACGAACATAAACGTAACCTTCAGTAGCACCGATAGCATAACCAGCAATAGCCATAGCCTCGATAAGAGCATGAGGGTCACCCTCAAGTACTGAACGGTCCATGAATGCACCTGGATCTCCCTCATCAGCGTTACAGCAAACATACTTCTGGTCAGCATCCTTAACGATATTTCTAGCAAGCTTCCATTTCATACCAGTGGAGAAACCACCGCCGCCTCTTCCACGAAGACCTGAGTCCATGATTGTCTGAATAACATCATCAGGAGTCATTTCAGTAACAACTTTACCCAAAGCAGCATAACCGTCAGTACCGATATATTCATCGATATTTTCAGGGTTTATAACACCACAGTTACGCAAAGCAATACGCATTTGTTTCTTATAGAAGTTAGTGTCGTTAAGTGACTTAACACCATCATCAGTAACAGTTTCGGAATAAAGAAGTCTTGTTACAACACGACCCTTTAGAAGATGCTCAGAAACGATTTCAGCAACATCAGCTTCCTGAACCATGGAGTAGAAAGAACCTTCTGGATAAACAATCATAATAGGACCTAAAGCACAAAGACCAAAGCATCCTGTTTTAACAACCTGAACTTCATTAGTCAAGCCGTTGCTGTCGATTTCTTTCTGCAAAGCATCGATAATCTTATTACTACCGGAAGATGTACAACCGGTACCGCCGCAGACTAAAACGTGTGAACGATACATTAATTACTTACCTCCCAAAATTAACCGAGCTTAGCGGACTCGATAGTATACTTAGAAACAACCTGACCTCTAACAATATGCTGTGCAATGATTTCATCAACCATATCAGCAGTAACCTTAACATAAGTAGTCTTATCACCGCCAGCAGTATGAACTTCAACTATTGGTTCAAACTGACAAAGACCAATACAGCCAGTTTGAACAACGGAAACGTTGTTCAAAGCCTGCTGCTGAACAGCATCGGAGAAAGCAGTGAGAACAGGACGAGCACCAGCAGCAATACCGCAGGTAGCCATACCAACAACAACTCTAATAGAGTTTTCGTCTTCTTCACGGATTTCAACCTGAGTTTTCATTTTATCTCTTATAGCCTTTAGTTCTTCTAAAGATTTCATGGGAAAATCCTCCTTGTAAAATATGTTTTCAAAGTATCTTAGATGTCAAATACAAATACCAGCATCAACTTCTGCTTTATTCTCTGTTAGATACTCTTTAATATAATTAGAAACTTCCATTTCGGCGAATGAAACATCCTCGCCAAGAATTTCTTTAAATTCACGAGTATCTAGTGTAAAGCTTTTGTCATCAATTGCATATGTATAAACAAAATCAATATGTGTGTTAAAAACAATAAGCGAATGAATAGTACCTGTCATATCACCAAGCGGCATTCTGTCAATCGAGGAGATAACATAAACCGCAGTAACAACTGTGCCGATATTAACCTCAGATTTAATCGAAAAACTTCCGCCTGTATTTTCAGCAGACATTTTATAAAAAGGAATACCTAAACCAATCTTACGAGTAGTTCGTGTAGTACAAAAAGGATCAACAACTCTTTGCACCATTTCCTCGGACATACCGCAGCCATCATCTTTTATAATAATGGTAAGCCTGTCCGCATTCATGTCAGCAATAACAGATATTTCAATAAGCTTAGCCTCCGCCCTGACGGAGTTTTGTGCAACATCAAGAACATTCAGGGAAATTTCGGGCATCATAAACGCTTAGTCGTTATATTTTGCAAGGATTCTGTCAACATCATCAACAGTTAACTTGCCATAAACATCCTCATTAACAGTAAGTACAGGAGCAAGACCGCAAGCACCGATACAACGGCAGTCTTCAAGTGAGAATTTACCGTCAGGAGTACATTCGCCGTTCTTAATTCCAAGTCTTTCCTTAAACTTTTCACTGATATCGCCTGCACCCTTAACATAGCAAGCAGTTCCAAGACATACGGAAATCTTATACTTACCCTTTGGATTAAGTGAGAACTGTGCATAGAATGTTACAATACCATATACTTTTTCAAGTGGATGGCCTGTTTGCTTAGCAATAATCTTCTGAACTTCGATTGGCAGGTAACCATAGATATCCTGAGCTTGCTGCAAAATAGGCATCAAACAGCCAGGGTCATTCTTGTGCTGTTCAATAACCTTCATAAGCTTTTGCTCCTGTTCAGGAGTACCGGCAAAAGGAATTGACGAAATTGTTGAACCCATTATCAAAAAACCTCCATTATCGGCTGCGCCGATTTAATAATATGTGAAAACATGACATATAGTCATGAATTTCTCGTAGAAAAATACAGAATTTAAATTAGAGCACTATAACTGTTTTGTTTAAATACTATACTAAAATTTAGTTTAACATACTATAATTATAAGTATATCACAAATATGTGAAAAAAATAACAATTTAGGATAAATAAAAAACAGCTAGTACCACAATCCAAATAAAAAAGTCAATTCTGCACTAACAGATATAATTATATCACATTATTCTTTAAAAAGCTACAAAAAATTATTACAGACAAAATTTCATTTTCTTGGTAATCTTGCATAAATATACACCTTTTGAGTATACATTCTCAATACACGAAAAGGATATAATTTACAGTTATTTTGTCATATCAAGTAAAAGTTAATATATAATTCATAAAAACATTATAACAAATACCAGTTTTAATTTCACAATTTATATGTTATAATTATATAGTATATTTGAGATTAATATATCGTGCGTGATTAATATAGACATGTAACAGCATATCTGTTATAATTATGCATAATAAAATGAAAAACGGGAGGAATTACCGTGACTGTTAATGTAATAAAGGATTTATTGAATGCGGAAGTATTATGTGGTGAGGAATATCTTGAGCATGATGTACATACTGCCTGCGGCTCTGATATGATGAGTGATGTTTTAGCATTTGTTAAGGACCAGTCTGTTTTGCTTACAGGTCTTTGTAATCCACAGGCTGTCCGTACTGCTGAAATGATGGATATTGTGTGCATTGTCTTTGTAAGAGGAAAAAAACCGGATGATGCTATTATTGAGCTTGCTAATGAACGTCAGATAGTTCTTCTTTCGACTAACTGCCGTATGTTTGCTGCTTGCGGAATTTTATATGAGCATGGACTCAGGGGAGGTGCGGATAATTGAGCGATACAATAAAGCTTACTTATGAAGTATCACCTGATGATTTTACAAGAGCAGGCGAGGCATCAAGCGATGTTAAGAGCAAGCTTAAGAAAATGGGCGTTTCACCTGAGGCTGTCAGAAAAGTAGCTATTTCTATGTATGAGGGCGAAATCAACATGGTTATTCATGCACAGGGCGGTAAAATTGATGTTGAGATTTCTGAAGATAACATTACTATGGTGCTTGCCGATGTAGGCCCTGGAATAAAAGATATTGAACAGGCTATGCAGGCTGGATGGTCAACTGCTCCTGATAATGTCCGTTCACTTGGCTTTGGTGCTGGAATGGGACTTCCTAATATGCAGAAATATTCTGATTTTATGGATGTTAAGTCCGAGGTTGGCGTTGGTACAACAGTTACTATGAAAGTTATGATGTAATATAGTCATTAAAATATTTTATAAGGCGGTCATTTGTTATTACCGACCATGTAAAAGAAAAGAGGTGACAATTTTATGAAGTTTTACAATTCCGTGCATCTTGACACAGAAAAATGCAAGGGGTGTATCAACTGCATAAAACGATGTCCTACACAAGCTATCCGTGTTAGAAACGGCAAGGCAAAAATTATAAAAGAATTTTGTATTGACTGCGGTGAATGTATAAAAATATGTCCGCATCATGCAAAGCTGCCGTCATATGATCCTTTGACAGTGCTTGATAAATACGAATATACTGTTGCACTTCCGCCGCCGTCATTATATGCACAGTTTAACAATCTTGACGATGTTAACATTGTTTTACGTGCGTTGCTTATGATGGGTTTTGATGATGTTTATGAAGTTTCTGCTGCTGCTGAAATGATAAGTGAAATGTCAAGGAAGTATATATCTGATAATATGCATCTGCGTCCATTTATTTCTTCTGCTTGTCCGTCTGTTGTTCGGCTTATTAGTGTTAGGTTTCCTAATCTTATTGAGCATATACTGCCAATGTCAGCTCCGGTTGATGTTGCAGCAACAGAGGCAAGGCGCATTGCGATGGAAAAGACAGGACTACCTGCTGAAAAGATAGGGATTATCTTTATTTCACCGTGTCCTGCTAAGGTTACAGCGATGAAAAGTCCCATTGGAATAGAAAAATCTGATATTGATGGAGCAATTGCAATAAAGGATGTTTATCCGCTGCTTATTAATTACATGAAGTCTGCTGTTGACAGCGATGAAGAATTAGTAGCATCAGGTAAGATCGGCATTAGCTGGGGACGAAGCGGCGGTGAAGCTGGAGGACTTTTGACTGATAGTTATCTTGCTGCTGACGGTATCGAAAATGTCATAAAGGTTTTAGAGGATTTAGAGGATCAGAAGTTTCCAAATCTTGATTTTATCGAGCTTAATGCTTGCTCAGGCGGATGTGTTGGCGGTACTTTGCAGGTTGAAAACCCTTATGTTGCCAAGGCTAAACTTGAGAAACTCAGAAAATATATGCCGATATCTGTATCACATATTGGTGACAAAGATACAAATGAATTGTTTTTAAAGAATGAGATTGAATACATACCTGTATTCAAAATCGGTTCTGATTTAAAAGAAAGCATTGCTGCAATGGCTAAAATAGATGAACTTTGCAATAAATTTCCCGGACTTGACTGCGGCTCATGTGGAGCGCCGACCTGCCGTTCTCTTGCTGAGGACGTTGTAAGCGGTCGTGCGCATGAACGTGACTGTATACATCTTCTCAGAGGATATATACATCAGCTTTCCGAGCAGTTCAGTCTTATTGATGCTTTTCCACATGAACACAGTGAAGAAATAATTCCTGATGTTGATGAAGTATAAAATTACATTTGTTTTTTGAAAGGATTTAAATAATATGACATTAGAAAATTTTATTAACAAGGCTAACTTTGAAGTATTGAATAAATCGGATGATCTTAGCGCAGAGCTTTCAAAGGTTTTCTGTTGTGACTTGCTTTCCTTTGCAATGTCAAGAAACCCTGCTGGTTCTGTGTGGGTAACTGTTATGGGTAATGTAAATACTGTTGCTGTTGCTGTTTTAACTGACGGCGGATGCATTGTTCTTGCTGAAAATGCAGTACTTGATGATGCTGCTATGGAAAGAGCTATTCAGCAGAACATTACTGTGCTTAAAACTTCATTGCCTGTTTTTGATGCAGGACTTATCGCTCATAATATTATTAACGAAGCATAAAATAACACATATTATTAAAATGGGGGAGTAGCTTTGCAATTGTCATATGACCTTCACATTCATTCATGCTTATCACCATGCGGAGATGACAATATGCTCCCTTCAAATATAGTTGGGCTTGCGGTCCTCGGCGGTCTTGATGTTATTGCTGTTACGGACCACAACAGCTGTAAGAACTGTCCTGCTGTAATGAAGCTTGCTGATGCATATGGTATTGTTGCAATTCCAGGAATGGAGCTAACAACAGCAGAGGAAGTTCATGTTTTATGCTTGTTTGAAACTCTTGAGGATGCACTTGCATTTGATGAATATGTCATAGAAAGACTTCCACCATTTCCAAATAATGAGGATATTTTCGGTAAGCAGCAGATAATGAATGAGGATGACGAGATTATTGGTACTATGCCCAATCTTCTGATTAACGCAACAACAATTGGATTTGATGATGTTTATGATGCTGTGTCAAAGTTTAACGGAGTTATGATACCTGCTCATATTGATAAGAGTTCAACAAGCTTGTTTTCTAACCTAGGTTTTATCCCACCTGACAGCAAGTTTTCTTGCGTTGAGGTTAAGCATATTGGTTTTATGGATAAGTATATTGAACAGCACCCTTATTTGAAAAACTGCAAGATTATTAATGACTCGGATGCTCATTATCTTGAACATATTCATGAGCCAAAGAATTTTATTGAAGTTAAATCCAATAGTGTTCATGATATTCTTGAGGCATTAAAGTAGTAGATGAATGGTTTGACATTTTAGGTATTTACGATATGGAAAAAACAAAAAAATCTAAAGCTTTTATTTATGTAATGGAAGTACTGGCTCTTATTGCTGTATTTGTGATTGGTTATTTGATATTTTGGACTGTTATGAGTTATATTTATTTAAGTGAAGATTATCGTGATGAAGTACTTGAGGGTTTGTTTGCTAATCCTATGAATATTCATTGTGTTAGTTATGAATATCTTGCACCTGAATTTAAGGATGTCGTTTCCGAGAACGAATATAATTCACTCAAGAAAGATGAAGATATTCTTGATACTTATAGAAAGCTCAGTGCAGTGAATAACAGTAAAGAGCCAACAACAGATATAACAACTGACGGTTTCAGACAATATGCTGGCGGCAGGGTTACAATAAATGATACCCTGTATCATGTTGAAAATCATATTGACTTTAAGACACACTGGGGTAAAATACAAATTACCAGATGGTATGTGGAGATTATTGAAATTGAACCTGCACCAATTGAAGATTAAGTAATTTACTGCTTTATGAGAAATCATAAGGCAGTTTTTTATTGATGTATACTATTAATAAATTACAATTTAGTGACAATAATAATGAAAATTGAAAAAACACTTGAAAAAGTGCTGTAAAAATATTATAATATATGACATATGTATTTATTTCATAAATGACTATAATTTGGGAGGATATACTTTGAAGGGAAATAAAAAGACAATTTCGCTTGATTTTAATATAAAATCGTTTATATATAACAGGCGTACTTATATTTTTGCGTTTTTTATACCTGTGGTGCTGCTATTTATATCATATGCAATTTTCGGTATATATCCGTTTGGAAAAGAATCTGTTTTAGTTCTTGACTTAAACGGACAATATGTGTATTATTTTGAAAATCTGCGTGATGCATTTTGGGGAAACGGCAGTCTGTTAAACTCATGGAGCAGAAATTTCTCAGGTGAAATTATTGGTATTTTTGCATACTATCTGGCAAGTCCGTTTACGCTTATCGTAATGCTGCTACCAAGAGGTTTTATGACAGGTTCACTGTTGATTATGCAGCTCTGCAAGGTTGGTACTGCTGGTATTACTTTTTGCTACTACCTTAAAAATTCTCGTAAAACTTCAACCAGTGCAGCGCTTCTTTTCTCGAATTTATATTCATTGATGGGCTATATGGTTGTTCAGCTTATGGACCCAATGTGGCTTGACGGGCTTATTTATCTTCCGCTGATTTGCTTTGGCATTGAGAAGATGATTGAGCAGAAAAAGTGGCTGGAATTCATAATTCCGCTTGCACTTATGTTTGTTGCCAACTTTTATATTGGCTGGATGATTGCAATTTTTGCTATCTTGTATTTTATTGTTTATTACTTTTTTGCATCCGAAGAAACTGTACCTTACAAGTTTAAACATTTTATAATGTCAGGTGTTAAATTTGCAGGCGGGGGAATACTTGCTGCCGCTTGTGCTGCGTGGCTTTTACTGCCGCTTTATTATTCGTTGTCACTTGGTAAATTTGAATTTTCGACACCTAATTTTGACATGACAACTCAGTTTACCTTTGCTGATTTCTTTATAACACTTCTTCCTAATGTATATGATACCTGCCGTCCTGAAGGCTCACCAGTTGTATACTGCGGCGTTATGACGATTATATTGATACCATTATTTTTTATGAATGATAATATAAAACTAAGACAAAAAATTGGCTATGGTGTGCTGGCACTTTCTGTTATATTATCAATGTATATGTCAACTGTTGATTTGGTTTGGCATGGCTTACAAGTTCCAAACTGGCTGCCTTACAGATACTCATTTACCTTTAGCTTTGTACTTCTTATTATGGCAGCTCAAAGCTTTGACAGAATTGAGGGTATCACATTTAAGGAGATTGGTGGTGTTTTCTTTGGACTAATGGCATATGTTTTGTATGTCGACCGAATGGGACTTGAAAATGTTACACTTCTAGCAACAGTATGGTATACAATCGTAATGGGATTTGCATACGCAATTCTGCTTTATATGCATAAGAAATTTTATCGTATTAAACCAATTCCTATTGTAATTATGCTGTTTATAATGGTTGAGCTTGTTGTTTCATCATCATATACACTTTATCAAATTGATCAGGATGTTGTATACTCAAAAAATTCATCTTATAACAGATATATAACACTTGGACGAAATACTGTAAATAAAATTTATGATATGGATGATGATATTTACAGAATTGAAAAGGATTTTCAGCGAACTGTAAATGATGCCATGGCTTTTGGCAGCTTTGGTATAGCTCATTCCAGTTCGACACTTAATTCTGCACCTATTGAGTTTTTGCGTTGTATGGGATTTTCATATGGCGGTCATTATATCAAATATAAGGGTGCAACATATGTTACTGATTCGATTTTCGGTATAAAGTATGTTATGGAGAGTGCAAAAAAAACTAAAGAAGATAACAATACAGAGGATTTATTTTCAGATAATGATATTCCATCTGAAAAACCTGTTGATATTGCAGAGCCATCAAAGCATTATGACAATCTTGTACTTGTAAATGGTGACAGTGAAGAAATTTTCTATGTATATGAAAATCCATATGCACTGCCTATTGCTTTCATGGCTGATAATGCTATTCTTGATGCAGAGCTTACAAGTGACAATCCGTTTGAAAATCAAAATCAATTGTTATCATACCTGATATCTGATGAAAAAGTTGATTATTTTAAACGTTTTTATGCTGATGAAATAGTACCGGAAAATGCTAAACAGTCAATGTATGGCAGTCATACTAAATATGTTCCACGCATTGAAGGTGAAAACTCTGAAATACTATTTTATGCTGCTGCACCAACAGATGATATGGTTTACTTCTATATGCCATCAAGCTATCAGCGTAAGGTTAATTTGTGGCTGGATGAAGTTTTTGTTGACTATAACTTTGAAGATGGTAACATGACTGTTAAGACTCTTGGACGTTTTGAGGAAGGTCAGGAATTTAAGCTTGGTGTAACTATAACAGATAAAAATGAAGTGCTTTATAAGGACACATATTTTTACTATCTTGATGAGGAGCTTTTTCATGATGCTGTTGATACTTTAAGACAACAGCCGTTTGAAGTAACTTCATTTAAGGAGGATCATATCAAGGGGACTGTTAATGCACAAAAGGATGGTATATTGTTTACTACTTTGTCATGGGAACCGGGATGGACTTGTTATGTTGATGGCAAGGAAGTAAAAGCAGTTCAGGTAGCTGATGCATTTATTGGTATTCCTGTTGAAGCTGGTGAGCATACAATTGAAATGAAGTTCTTCCCTAAGGGTATGACTGTCGGAATTATACTTTCTATCCTTGGTGTGATTGCTTTGGTTTTAATCGGTATCAGTCAGCGTAGAAACAAAGAGGTTTTGCTTGACAGATTATATGAAATATAACCGCATCTAATGTACCTCGTCTCTTAGGCGGCGGGGGACATTCACTGACTGTGTTAGTGTGGTGTGGGATTGTAAATCCCATACAGATGCTTGTTAAAACTTCGTTAGAAAGGATGCTTATTAAATGAAGTTATTGTTTGCATCAGATATTCATGGATCATATCCTGATTGTTCAAAGGTTATAAAAATTTTGAATAATGAGGGGTTTGACAGACTATTCCTGCTTGGTGATATTTTGTATCATGGTCCGAGAAATGATTTGCCGAGTGGGTATTCACCGAAAAATGTCATTGCACTTCTTAATGAAAATAAAGATAAGATTTTCTGTGTAAGAGGGAATTGTGATACCGAAGTTGACCAGATGGTGTTGGAGTTTCCAATACTTGCAGATTATGCAATGCTTTATCTTAATGACAGAACTGTTTTTATGACACATGGTCATAATTATAACAATGAAAAACCACCGCTAATAAAAAAAGGCGACATTCTTCTTCATGGTCATACTCATGTTCAGACTGTTGATACAACACGTGATTATGTTTATATAAATCCGGGGTCAGTATCAATTCCAAAGGAAAATAATCCAAAGTCATATATGACGTATGAGAACGGTGTTTTTGAAATTAAGAATTTATATGACGGTACGGTTGTTAACAGCTATAATATTATGTAATTTGTTTTATCTCCGATGATGTTTATAAGCATTATCGGAGATTTTTGCTTTTTTCTTGCATAAATCATTTTTTTTAGGAAATTATAGATTTATACAATCATCATTGATTGAAAGGAATGAATATTAATGGCAAGAAAAATATCGAGAAATACATTTATGATGGAAAATCCACCGTCAATATATGCATTTGCAGGAATTGCAGGAAAAAAAGAGGGTGAAGGTCCTCTTGGTGACTGCTTTGATGAAATTGTTGATGATGCATATTTCGGACAGGATACTTGGGAAAAAGCAGAAAGTGAACTGATTAAGCGTACTGTTAATAAAGCAATCGAAAAAGCAATGCTTAAGCCTGCTGATATTGATTATATGTTTGCAGGGGATTTGCTTAATCAGTGCATAGGCACGACGTATGGTCTTCGTGACCTAGATATACCTTTGTTTGGTATATATGGTGCTTGTTCGACTATGTCAGAGGGAATTGCCTTGGCATCACTAATGACTGACAGTGGTATTGGAGGTAAGGTTATTGCAGCAACATCATCACACTTCTGCACAGCGGAAAGGCAATTCAGATTTCCTTTACAGTATGGAGGTGTACGTACTCCAACAGCGCAGTGGACTTGTACAGCATCGGGTGCCGTTGTATTGTCCGCAAAAGAAAATCCCCCATATGTACGAGCTGTTACTTGCGGAAAAATCGTCGATATGGGTGTGACTGATGCTAATAATATGGGGGCTGCTATGGCTCCTGCTGCTGCATATGTAATCAAGACATTTTTGGATGATACTGCTATGTCACCATCCGATTTTGATTATATTGTAACAGGTGACTTGGGTACTGTCGGCAGTGAATTGCTGCTTGATTTGTTGAAAAGTGAAAATATTGATATATCAGAACAGCATAAGGACTGCGGTGTTATGATGTTTGATATTGATGCACAGGATGTCCATGCAGGTGGTTCAGGATGCGGATGTTCAGGTTCTATTTTGTGCGGATATTTCCTTAATAAGCTTGGTTCTGGTGAAATAAAAAACATACTGTTTTGTGCAACTGGTGCATTGATGTCACCAACTGCTGCACAGCAAGGTGAAAGCTTGCCAGCTATCTCACACGCAGTTTATATTTCACATTATCCGAATATGGGAGAATAGGAGAAAAGTTATCATGGTTATGAATTATGTATGGGCATTTATTATTGGCGGTCTTTTATGTGCAATCGGACAAGTTCTGATATCATATACAAAGCTTACACCAGCAAGAATTTTAGTAACATTCGTTGTTTCTGGTGTTGTGCTTGGTGCATTGGGATGGTACAAACCGCTTATTGATTTAGCAGGTGCAGGTGCATCTGTACCGCTTACCGGTTTTGGCAATACACTTGTTGAAGCTGTAAAAAAAGCTGTTGACGAACGTGGCTTGCTTGGTGTATTCACAGGCGGTCTGACTGGTGCAGCAGCAGGTATAACAACTGCTGTATTTTTAGGTTTAATTGTAGCACTATGCTTTAAGCCTAAAGCAAAATTAGGTTAATAAAATTTATACATCAGGATTTATGTGTTAAAACATTATCCTGATGTTTTTTATCTTGTTTGCTATTTACTTAATTATCAAAAGGTGATATTATATTATTATTAAATTATATAATGCGTACTGAATAATTCCGTTTTTAACGGAATTTCGCATAAAATGCTCAATAGCCTTGCACTAGAATAATTCAAAAATACCTCCAAAGCAAGCTTTTATGGCGTTTTTGAATTGTTCAGTAGACATTATATAGTTATTGTGATATTCACTAAAATATACAATATAATTTGTAAAACTGTACAAATTTATAAAGGGTGAAAAAAAATGCTTATCTGAATTGTTTTATATACAGAGAGAGTTTTAGCATTTTTATAATTTTGAAGTATTTGTGGGAATACTTCATAACAATAACTTGTATTCGTTAAGAATTATTTAAGGTTAATGTGTAATTATTAAAGATATGGGGAGAAACAATGTATTCAAATGACGAGCCAACTTTATTTGGCGAGCAAGGTAAGGATACATACATAAAATATATTCTTGAAACGTATTCACAGATGATAATACGATTATGTTATACATATGTGAAAAATACTTGCGATGCCGAGGATATAACGCAGGATGTATTACTTACGCTTATGAAACGAGAAAAACCTTTTGAGGATAATGAGCATGAAAAGGCATGGCTTATTCGCACTGCTATTAATAAAAGCAAGAATTATCTGAAATCAGGATGGGTAACAAAAACTGTGGCATTTGATGATTCTGTAAATGAAATTGATGATGCTGACAATGCAGAAAAAACAAAAAATAACGAGGTAATGGAAGCAGTTTTATCATTACCCGAAAAATATCGAAACGTTATACATTTGTTTTATTATAACGGTTATTCGATTAATGAAATTGCTGTTATATTGAAAAAAAAGCCTGCAACAATAGGTACTTTGCTGGCAAGAGGTAGAACCATGCTGAAAAAAATGATGATAGGAGGTTTTGATGATGAGTAAATCCATTTTAGATTATAAAAGCGAGATGGACAGCATTAAAATTTCCGATAGCTTTGCAAAAAGAACAGAAAAAATGATGACTGAACAGCCGACCATTGTGATTAATCAACGGTCTGCTATTTCATGGAAAAAGACCACTGCTATTGTTGGCACAGCGGCTGCTTGTATTGCAGTGCTGTTTGTTATGAATGCAAGAAGAAATAATATAGATAGTGTCAGTGATATTGCGATCGAAACCATTGTATGTGTGACAGAATTATCTGAAAATGCAGAACCGACAGAGCTTTTTGCAACAATTATAAATGAAGATGCAGTTGTTGATGATATAGATTTGGATATGATAGTCGAATTAAATGACGATATGGCTGCATTCGGTGATATAAGCACAGAACCAAATGGAAATGCATTAGTTGGTGATTCTGGTGTAAAAACAACTACGACTGCGAAAACAGAAAAAACCGAAACAAAAAATACAACCCCTCCTAAAATAGATGAGAAGAGCACTGCTAAACAAAGTGATGCACCAACATCAGCAGGTGGATTATTAGCTATAAATCCTTTAGCTGCAGAAACAGATGCCCAAGCTGCATTTGATGCAACAGTAGCTATGAATGAATCAACTAATGAAATGTTCCCGTTTTTTATTGATGATATAGATTATAATACATCGAAAATTGAAATTATATCATATATTAATGATAATACTAAATCAATAGATATGAGTTATACAAATGATGATGCACAGCAAACCGCATATAATATTAAAAATATAATCTTTAATGCAAAAACTACTGATTATGCTGCATCTAGGGTATTGTTTTATATAACAATTAGCAAGGATGCACAAGCAAAGTATTTTGAAATGTATCTGACTGAAAATAAGCATTTCATTATGATATGTAATTATCCTGACGGGCAGCAGAGGGTTTCATATCAGCTTAATGACAGTGAATATGCTAAGATGGAGCAGCTACTTTATCTGAAATTCGGCACTCAGAGTGAATATGAAGAATATTCAGCTTTGAAAAGCGGAAAATAATTATTATGTCGCAACATTAGTATGTAACCGTTTAACGGATTTACATAAATGCGTTTCTTCTCCAAACTCTCTTAAATCACTCATGAAGTCCCCCATACTTCATGAGTGATTTTATTTTATTAATGATTTTAATTTATTATAACAATATCTTACTCAAAAAGCTGATAATTTTTAATTAGTGAATTCATAACAAATGTCGGTAAAAAACTTAATTTGAAAAAATAAAGCTTGTACTGTCATTTGTTAAGTAATTATTTGCAAAATAAAAGCATATATATTGAAAGAAATACAATGTATTGGAGTGAGTTAATTGAAAGTAAAAACAGGTCAGAATGTGGAGGAGCGTGCTATTATTCTCGGTGAGTACATTCTGGAACATAAATCAACTGTGCGAGCGGCTGCTAAACAGTTTGGAATATCAAAATCAACTGTACATAAGGATATAACCGAAAAACTACCAATAGTTAGTCCGCAATTATATCCACAAGTAAAAGAAATACTGGATATAAACAAAAAGGAACGACATATAAGGGGTGGTCTTGCGACAAAGCATAAATATGAGGAGCGTATCA
>JAVBOH010000038.1:0-10688 GCA_031550725.1 Oscillospiraceae bacterium | reverse complement strand
GGGACGTCGAGGACGCCGTCCCCTACATTTAAATACTAAGGAGAATTATCAAATGAACAAAGTTATATTTGACAGAGTTGATGGAAATCCAGTTGAAATTGCAAATACTAATGATTTATATAAAATGATTATTGAGGATTTTGATAGCTTTTGTCAGATTGGGTGTGGCGGAGGAACGTTCTATTTTTATGTTGATGATATTATAACAAAAGAATTACGCATAAATACAGATAAAAACTTAGGTATATGCTTAACTCACGAAACCTATTATAATAAATATTTTAATGGTAATTGTATTAATGACAGATTTACACATCTTGCTGTCTATGATAAAACAAAACTAGATGAAGCATTTGAAATAGATGATGGTCTTTTTACATCAACAGGTTTACTTCTCCCTCCAGAAATTGCATGGAAAGGTATAGTAGAGTTCATAAAAACAGGGTTGATGAGTTTAGATTTAGAATGGATTACATCAGATGTTATTTCCGAGGATGGTAATTGGTGTTGAATATAAATCCTTTAAATATTCAAAGTATTTGATATAAAATGTCATAATATAATGATACCACTACAACGTATTAAAGAAGAACGACGAATTTTTAACGCTAAATACTATTTTGCACAAAAAAAGAGTAAAAATGTCGATTAAATTCTAACCGTTAATTAATAAAATTGACTTGACTATGGCTCAAGGAAGTAGTAAACTTAATAGATATATTAAGAAGAATTATAATTTATAAATGGAGGTAATTCAAATGCTTGAAACGAATATGAGCAGTAAATTCGTAAAAGAGGGGCTGACTTTTGATGATGTACTTCTTATTCCCGCAGAATCAAACTGTACACCAAACATGGTAAGCTTAGGTACTAGACTTGCAGGCGATATCATGCTGAACACTCCTATTATGACATCGGCGATGGATACTGTAACTGAGGCTAATATGGCAATTGCCATTGCTCGTGAGGGTGGTATAGGTATCATTCACAAAAATATGTCTATTGAACGTCAGGCTGATGAGGTTGACAAGGTTAAGCGTTCGGAGAACGGTGTTATTGTTAATCCATTTTCACTCACCGCTGACAGACTTGTTTCTGAGGCTGATGAGCTTATGGGTAAATACAGAATTTCTGGTGTTCCAATCGTTGATGCTCATGGTAAGCTTGTTGGTATTCTTACTAACCGTGACCTCCGCTTTTTGACTGATTTCAGCACTCCTATCAAGGATGTTATGACTAAGGACAACCTTGTTACTGCTCCTGTCGGCACTGACCTTGCTGCTGCACAGAAAATTTTAATGAAACATAAAATTGAAAAACTTCCTATCGTTGATGACAACGGTATTTTAAAGGGACTTATTACTATTAAGGATATCGAAAAGGCTGTTCAGTATCCTAATTCTGCTCGTGATAAGGGCGGACGTTTGCTTTGCGGTGCTGCTATCGGCGTTGCAAACAACATGATGGAGCGTGCAAAGGCTCTTATTGATGCTCAGGTTGACGTTCTTGTGCTTGACTCTGCTCATGGTCACAACATTAATATCATTAATGCTGTCCGTGAAGTTAAGAAAGCATTCCCAAACACTCCTGTTATTGCAGGTAATATTGCTACTGCTGCTGCTGCGCAGGCTCTTATTGAGGCTGGTGCAGACTGCTTAAAGGTTGGTATTGGACCTGGCTCTATTTGTACAACTCGTGTTGTTGCTGGTATTGGTGTTCCGCAGATTACTGCTGTTTATGATGTTGCTTGTGTTGCTGCTAAGGCAAACATACCTGTTATAGCTGACGGCGGTATCAAGTATTCCGGTGATATTGTTAAAGCTTTGGCTGCTGGTGCTAGTGTCGTAATGCTTGGCTCATTGCTTGCTGGATGTGAAGAAGCTCCTGGTGAAAGCGAAATTTATCAGGGCAGACAGTTTAAGGTTTATCGTGGCATGGGCTCTTTGGGTGCTATGGCTTGTGGCTCTAAGGACAGATACTTCCAAGAAAATGCTAAGAAGCTTGTTCCGGAGGGTGTTGAAGGACGAGTTCCATATAAGGGTGCTGTTGCTGATTCTATCTATCAGCTTGTTGGCGGTATCCGTTCAGGTATGGGCTATACTGGTTGTGCAACTATCGAAGAACTTCATGCAAAGGCTCAGTTTGTTAAGATTACTGGTGCTGGATTAAAGGAATCCCATCCTCATGATATTTATATTACTAAGGAAGCTCCTAACTATTCTGTTCAGATATAAAATTATAATTATATAAATTTAATCAGCCGTCACATTATGACGGCTGATTTTTTATGCATATACGAAAAAAAGGACGCCTTTATAATAAAAAAGCGTCCTTAAAATCATATAATTTTATTCAATAAAATCAAATCTAGCCTTGATATTACCATGGTCATCAACGTTTTCAAGGAACATATCAAGAGGACGTACCCATGTTCTTGTCTGTCCGCTAAGGCTCATATAAATAACCTGTGGTGAGCAGTCCTCGTGGTCGTCAGCAAGACCTAGAACGACATAATCGCCGCCTTTGAAATGCTTGTATTTACCGCCGACTACAATTTGTCTGCCCTCTGGTACACCCACTCCTGTACAGCCGTTATTTTTAGGTACAGCAGTTGGAGTAGGCTCTTGCACTGGCGTAGGAGAAACTGGCTCTGGTGTTGATATAACAGTTTCGGCAACCGGAGCAACAACCTCGGCAACTGGGGAAGCTTCATTTACGATAGGTGCTGTATCAACAACAGTTTCCTTAGCGGCAGGTGCAGGATTTTTAAATGGATTTAGCTTATCTACAAGTTCAGCATTCATAATTACAATTGATGAATTCTTTGGTACGGTGACGTTGAATGCACCATTAACTGGGTCATAAATCTTACCGTTCAAACGGTCACATGCCTTTGCACATCTTAGTGGTACATTAAATGTATGGTCACCGTCACTGATATTAAGACCGATATAAACCTCGACACCATTCTTTTCACGCTTGAAAAGGAAAGTTTTGTTGTTAAGAGCAACCTTTGAATATGAGCCTGACTGCACAGCAGGTGTATCCATACGAACTTCACCTAAAGCTGCAATATGAGCCATCAACGCCTGATCACCCTTTGCTATATCAGCAAGTGAAATGCATGGACGCACTGGTAAATCAGCATCGTGACCATTACCCTTTGCGCCAAAAATGCCATACTCACTGCCATAATAAACTGATGGAACACCATACATCATGTACATTAGTGTATAACAGCTTGCGGCATGGTCAGGATTTTTGAGCAGGGAAGTAAGTCGTGATACATCGTGATTATCAAGGAAATTGTATAGATATGCGTTATTGCTCTGTCCTAGCTGATACTCAATTGAGTGCGCAATTTCAAAGAAATTACCATCGTTATGAGAGGAATAAAGTCCTTTATAGCAAGGATAATTTGTGATGCTGTCAAACATATCATGGTTTGCCCAGCGTGATGGCTGACCGTGAATAATTTCACCCATTAGCCAAAAATCTTTTTTGATACTTCTTGTGAAGTGGCAGATAGATTTAATAAAATTATCAGTAAGACAGTCAGCTGCATCAAAACGAATACCATCTATTCCAAACTCGTCAATCCAGAACTTAGCAGCGCTCTGCAAATGGTCAACAACGCTCTGATTGTAAAAATTAAGCTTGACAAGGTTATAATAACCACTCCAGCCCTCATAGCCAAAGCCATCGTTGTAGGATGTGTTTCCACCAAAATTAACACCTGCAAACCAGTCCTTATACTGCGAACTCTGCTTATTCTTAATCAAATCCTGAAAAGCAGCATGCTCACGTCCGACGTGATTAAATACACCGTCAAGCACAACTCTTATGCCGTTTTCATGCAATGCATCACAAACAGCTTTAAAGTCATCATTTGTACCAAGACGTTTGTCTATTTTAAAGTAATCAGTAGTGTCATAGCCATGCTCGAATGACTCGAAAACAGGACCAAAATAAATCGCATTAAAATTCATCGCCTTAATGTGCGGAATCCAGTCGATAACCTTTTTAATGCGTGGTACTGCTGTTTCAGGAGCATCCTTTCTATATTGTTCACAACCACAAAATCCAAACGGATAGATGTGATAGAAATTTGCCTGTTCAATCCAGTGTGACATATAAACTCCATTCTAGCGATTTTATACCGCCTTTAAAAAATCTACAATCATTATACCATAATTTCAGTAGGTTTACAACTAATTTATGGAATATTTTACATTTAGTTGACACTCTAATCTAAAATATTCACATTATTCTAGTCATTATTGTGATATGCTTAAAGAAAATATCAAATACCTCTTGCAAAATTCAGTAAAAAATTGTATAATTAATAGTAATTACATCGAAAGGAAGTTACGTTTATGAATATTGAAAAAAATGAGGAACTTCATTTTACAACGGGGATTGTAATAATTATTGCTGTGGCGGCTTTTATTATCGGTTTGGTTACAGGAATTGTCTGCTCACCAAGAAGAAAACCAGCAAAACCTGAAAGTAAAACTTTCAATGCTATCGAATATGCGAAAAGTCTAAATCTTGAAAATGAAGATAATGACGATGAACTGCTCGCTTTCGAACTATAATTTTATATTAAAGTAAAGGACTATTGAAAATATGAAACTTGGTATGGTTGGACTTCCTAA
This sequence comes from Oscillospiraceae bacterium, assembly GCA_031550725.1. Taxonomy (GTDB): domain Bacteria; phylum Bacillota; class Clostridia; order Oscillospirales; family Ruminococcaceae; genus UBA946. The sequence continues at coordinate 6,030 of JAVBOH010000038.1, read as the reverse complement.
CGTAGGAAAAAGCACACTTTTTAACGCATTGACTAACGCTGGTGCTGAATCTGCAAATTATCCATTTTGCACAATTGAGCCTAATGTCGGCATTGTTTCTGTGCCTGACGAAAGACTTGTTAAGCTTAAGGAAATGTATGATCCTAAGAAATTTACTCCTGCGACACTTGAATTTGTTGACATCGCAGGACTTGTTAAGGGTGCATCAAAGGGTGAGGGTCTTGGCAATAAGTTTTTGTCAAACATTCGTGAGGTTGATGCGATTGTTCATGTTGTCAGATGTTTTGAGGATATGGATATTATTCATGTTGACGGCGAGATCAACCCTTTGCGTGATATCGAAACTATCGATTTGGAGCTTGTTTTCTCTGATATCGAGATGATTGACAGACGTATTGACCGCAGTAAAAAGCTTGTTAAGAGTGATAAGAAATATTTAGCTGAGGTTGAATTTCTTGAAGATTTGAAAAAGCATCTTGAGGAGGGGCATTCTGCACGTTCATATAATTTTACCGAGGAGCAGGCAGAAATTATCAAGACTACTCCGCTGCTTTCAATTAAGCCTGTTATTTATGCGGCTAATTTGAGCGAGGAGGATTTCAAGAATAACATTGAAACTTCCGTGCATTACAAAAAAGTGTGCGAAATTGCTAAAAACGAAAATGCTGCTGTATTACCTATTTGCGCACAGCTTGAGGCTGAAATTTCCGACATGGGCGACGAGGACAAGGAAATGTTTTTGTCTGAGCTAGGACTTGAGGTTTCAGGACTTGACCGTATTATCAAGGAAGCATATGCTTTGCTTGGACTTATTTCATACCTCACAGCAGGTTCTGATGAAGTCAGGGCATGGACAATCACTAGGGGTACAAAGGCTCCACAGGCAGCTGGAAAAATCCATACCGATTTTGAGCGTGGCTTTATACGTGCCGATGTTGTAAGTTTTGATAATCTCATGGATTGTGGTACTATGGCTGCTGCTAAGGAAAAGGGTCTTGTTGGCTCTGAGGGCAAGGAATATGTTATGCAGGACGGCGATATTGTTTTGTTTAAGTTTAATGTATAACTTATAATTTATAATATTAAGTCAAGAATGGGCGCACAACCGTGCGCCCATATATTTTTTATACAGCATAATTTTCCGCAATAAAATTGTAATATTTTCTTGGTACGAAATACCCCTGTGCGTGCTGACATACAGGACACTGGTTAGGTGCATTTTTACCGACATGGATGTGTCCGCAGTTAAGGCAAATCCATTCGGTGTCATCGTTACCCTCAAAAAGCTTGGACTGTTCGATTAATGCTGCAAAGCACCCGAATCGGTCGCCATGGGATTTTTCGATTTCGGCAATTTTTTCAAAGCTGTATGCAATATCTGAAAAACCCTCGTCATGAGCAATCTTTGCAAACTCAGGGTATACAATATTTGCCTCATCGTATTCGTCATTTTGAGCAGCACGTAAAAGTTCTTCAAGCTTATCGAAATTATCGATAGGATAGCTTGCATTTGGAATTTCGATTTTGCATCCCTTTTCGTTTTTTAGATGGTTATAAAAAATTTCTGCATGCTCTTTTTCCTGATTAGCAGTAAAAGTGAAGATGTTATAAATGAACTGATACTGCATATTTTTTGCTTTGTTTGCAGCAAAGGTATAACGGTTTCTTGCCTGACTTTCACCTGCAAAGGCACGCATAAGGTTGATTTTTGTTTGGCTGTCACAGAAGTTAACTGACATAAAAAACACATCCTAACATTAATTTTAATCTTAGGATGTGTTATTTTTTTGAAAATATACTTACATAATTATATTCTTGAAAGAATTACCTGATATATCAGCATCAATATTAAAAATATCGCAAATAGTTGCGGAAATATCAGCAAAACTAGTCCTTGTGCCGATATTTACACTCTTTATATTCTTGCCATATACTAAAAGCGGTATATATTCACGGGTATGGTCAGTGCCGCTGAAATTTGGGTCACAGCCATGGTCAGCAGTAATCATAATCATATCATCATCACTAATTATTTTCATCAGCTCACCTAACTGCATATCAAACCTGTTAAGCGCATTTGTATAGCCTAAAACATCACGTCTATGCCCATATGACATATCAAAATCAACGAGATTAACAAAGCATAGTCCATTAAAATCAGATTTTGCATATGCAAAAGTTTTCTCCATGCCGTCGTCATTATTTTTGGTGCGGACAAAATCAGTTATACCCTGTCCTGCGAAAATGTCATATATTTTACCGACCGCTTTTACATCATATCCAGCATTTTTAAGACTGTCAAGCATTGTTATTTTAGGTGGTGACAATGAAAAATCATGACGGTTTGAAGTTCTTGTGAAATTGCCATTTTCGCAAACAAAAGGACGTGCAATAACCCTGCCGACGCCATGCTCTCCAACAAGAATTTCACGTGCCGTCTCACAGTATTCATACAGATTTTTAACAGGAACAATATCCTCATGAGCAGCAATCTGAAACACGCTATCAGCGGAGGTATATACGATTAAAGCACCAGTTTCCATGTGTTCTTTGCCATAATCCTCAAGTACTTTTGTACCAGAATATGCCTTGTTGCAAATAACCCTGCGTCCAGTCTTCTCTTCAAAAGTCTTGATAACTTCTAAAGGAAAACCATTCGGATATGTGGGCAGGGGAGTACTTGAAACAATACCTGCAATCTCCCAGTGACCGACAGTTGTGTCCTTGCCCATTGAGGTTTCAGCAAGTCTGCCGTATGCTCCCACAGTTGCTTGTGCAGGCGATGAAAGCTTTATATCATCAATATTATAAAAGCCAAGCGAAGCCATATTTGGAATAACAAGCTTACCAGTGTTATAGCATGATTCAAAGGTATTCGCACCAATATCGCCGAATTTAGCGGCATCGGGAAGATAACCTATGCCAGCACTGTCAAGAACAATTAAAAAGATACGTTTCATATGAAATGCACACCTCGATTATAAATTACTTAATACCATTTTTCTCAAGCGTTGATTTTGTACTTTGACTTACAGTCTTGGTGTTCGCATAATATTTCGATAGACTTGTATCGGGATAAAAAATTATGATGTCAATAGTGAGAGTGTTTGGTTTCTTAGAGGAAAGATAAATATTATCACAAACTGTATTTGTTATGCTTTTATTGGTAGTTTTAATAAGACTATAAATACCCTTATCAGTGATAAGTGCTTTGACAGCTTTATCATATTCTTCCTGACTGGTAAATTGAACGGAAATTATGGATTTTTTGGTTTTTGATGCTTTTGCAATAGAATTTTTTATGATATTTTTAGCACTTGCAAGGCTATCTGCCTGAAGTCCTGCAACTTTAAAATATGATTTTGAATTATCAGTTGCGGCAGGAACAGAAAATTTAACAGCCATTTGCTTATGCGTTTTAATTAAAGCAGCATCACTAACCATAAAATAATTATATCTGATGTTATCATTAAGTGCAGAAACAGGGTCATCATATGTAACATCAATGTTATACCACTGTTTATTATAATAAACCTTGTTCCACATATGAGGAGTATTATTGTCTGCAACATCATAGCCAATTACCATAATAGTTTGTATGCCGATTTTTTTACATACATAGGAAAAAGCACGGGAATATCCATCACACTTAGCTTTTTTATTTACGAAAACGCCATATGGATTTTCGCAGTCTTCTGCATATAAATCATATGCGCATAGCTTTGCAATACTGTCGTGAATATACTTTATCTTATTATATGTTGAAGTTCCGTCTGGGATAGCGGTAATTATTGCGTTTGCCTTTTTATCAATTGCGTCAACCTTTTTATCATAATCCTCTTTTGAACAAAAATATCCTAATTTTACAGTGGTTTTTGTAGATGAAAGATCAGCACCTACATTGGCAATATTAAACATCAGTGGGTCATAATAATACAAAAGATCGGAAACAAGCTGTATATCATCTGAACTTACAGCAAAATTAACATTTAAAGTTGTGCTGCAATTTTGAATTGCTGTTCGCATAGCGGCAAAAAGCTTTTGCTGTTTTGTTGTAAGCTTGTCATAATAATATGGATAGTTGTTTTCATCAGCGGCATATGCTGTAACTGAAAAATTATCAGTTATTTCAGGGCAAACCCCAACAACACCAAAGCAGATGACTAAGCAAAGTATTACCGACAAGATTTTTTTCATTATATAAAGCACTACCCTTCAAAATATATAGTATATCATTTGGATATAAAATCGTATTTTTCGACAAAATATTAATAGATATAATATAAGTATAACATATTATCATTATATTTTCAATACATTTACAAAAAAGAAAATGGGGTTATGATTTTTTATCATAACCCCAAAGAAATATTTATTTTTTACCCTTTAATACAGGTGAAATACGTTTATATACAACAAAGGTAATAACCGAGGAAATAATACCCTTAACAAGATTAAACGGAGCAGTTGCGAAAATTATAAAGGTGAACATATTATGGATAGCACCATTAATATCAGCACCCTGACCGATAAAAGCTTCAATTGGTGCGCCATATAGCTTTGAGTAAGCAGGTAGAAGTATGTAGCAGTTTGCAAGGCAGGCAACAACTGTAAGTGATACTGTGCCAACTATCATGCCGATTAACGCACCTTTTTTTGTCTGATTAACACGGTAAATAATACTTGCAGGAACAACAAACATACAACCAACAGTAAAATTTGCAATTTCACCGACATAAGCAGTTGTTGTGCCATTGAAAAGTGTGTTGATAATAACTTTTAAGAGTTCAATAACAATAGCAGCAACAGGTCCTAATGCATATCCTCCTATAAGTACAATTATCTCTGACAAATCCAGTTTATAAAAAGCCGGTGCAAAGGGGAGTGGGAATTCAAACAGCATCACAACAGCGGCAATGGCTGAAAGAATTGCAGTTAGTGTCATCTTTCTTACGTCGATTTTTTTGTTTGGGATTGCAGCAGATTGATTTGACATATTAGTGTCCTCCATAAAATAAAAATATTATAATATTAAAGCAATCTGCAACAGAAAACCCCTTTGTGACATAAAAAGTCGCAAAGGGGTTAAAGGGTACAAATTAATATAATTATTAAATGTACTCTGTTTCTTTCATCCGGACTATACCGTTGGTATCGGAATTTCACCGATTCGGCAAACACAAAAGTATTTGTTAGTGGACTATACCACCAGTGAGGAATCACACCTCGCCCTGAAACAGACTTGCTAATATTCAATTGTAAAAAATGCTGTTATTCTGCATCGTCATCCATATCTACAACTTCAAAGTCGAACTCGAGCAATTCGTTGCAGTTTGGACAATTCATAGAACCTTCATCAAGCATATCTTCGTTCAAGCAGATAACGTCGCCGCAGGTTGGGCATTCAAGCTCATAAAGCTCGTCATCATCATCGAAAAAATCGTAATCATCGTCGTCGTCATCGTCGCAGCAGCAATCATCATCACAGCAGCAATCGTCTTCAACTTCATACAAATCACGTTCAACTTCGCCTAAGTCTTCATCAAGTACATCGACAACCTCAACAACTTCGTCAATCTGATCCTGAAGATCTTCAATCTCAAGAGCCATTTCCTGTAGGATTTCAGCCATCAGGGCGATAACCTTGCCCTCTTTCTTAGACTCATTAATATCAAGCCCGTCAATAAGTCCTCTTAAATAGGATACTTTTTCACCAAGTTTCATAGGTAATCCTCCCTTTCACTACATACAGTTTAATTATATCATAAATTAATAAATTTATGCAAAGGTTTGAGGTGGGAGCATAAATATGCCGCAAAGATTATGCTCTTTCCATGTATTCGCCTGTTCTAGTGTCGATACGAACCATGTCGCCTTCGTCAATGAACAATGGAACCTTGATTTCTGCACCAGTTTCAAGTGTTGCAGGCTTAGTTGCGTTAGTTGCAGTATCACCCTTAAAGCCTGGGTCAGTCTGAGTTACCTGCAAATCAACAAAGTTTGGAGGCTCAACAGCAAATACCTTGCCCT
>JAVBOH010000044.1:0-19204 GCA_031550725.1 Oscillospiraceae bacterium | reverse complement strand
TGACGGCCCGGGAAAATAGATAAATGCCGATACCTTTATATGTCTTGAATGAAGTACTTTATGTGCTTCATTCTCGCCATATTACTTCATATTCCTACTTAGCTCAGTCGGTAGAGCATGCGGCTGTTAACCGCAGGGTCGCTAGATGTAGTTAGCGATACAGAAAATCTATCGAGCAGAGCAGTTAAAAATTACAACTAAATATATCATATTCCTACTTAGCTCAGTCGGTAGAGCATGCGGCTGTTAACCGCAGGGTCGTTGGTTCGAGTCCAACAGTGGGAGCCACAAAAAAAGCCCGAAACTACGTTGTTTCAGGGCTTTTTCCTTGCAACCCCCAATATCAAAATAGAACAATTGTTCGTGTAAGTTGCACAATATATCACCTAAAAATATATGCAAAACAGCAAACGAGAAATGTCGTACAAAACTCATGTTAACCTTAAAAATAATCATAGAACCCAGTTAGAATTAAAATTTATAAAGAATAAAAGGTGGCAGAAATTAAATTTTGCCACCTTTTATATGTTTAATTTTTACTAACAGGATTTTCACAGATGCCTACAAACAATAAAGTACCATTATTGTTTGTTATTCCATAAATAAATGGTCGATTTAAAATCATATCAGCTCTATCTTGAGGCAGTGCTGAACCGCAGTAGACAATTTGAGTATATGCTGATGCTTCAACACCATTTTCATCAATTCCGATATGAGTTTCCTGCTGGATATTTGATATAAATGCCATGTTATCAGTAATCCCAGAAAAATTTGCGTTTTCTTCAAAAGCTGATTTTACACCTAAATTGTTAAGCATATCTATTAAATCAAGTTTTGTTCCAAAATTAAATTTTGGAACTTGCCATACTACTTCTCCGGTAATACCTTCTCCACCCTCAAAAATTTCCTTTATACTGTCCGCCGAAGCTAATAATTCTCTTGGCGAAATATCTTCATCAGGAAGAATAAATATCATACTTCCTGAATTTTTCAATGAAAGTACGGAACGAGTATATCCATCTCCTTTAACGAAATATTGAGATGGATTGGTTTTGTTCATAAAATCACAGTTTACTGTATCATTATCTGAAAGGTAGAATATATCATCTTTTGTTACTGATTCATTAAACTTATCTGTCCATTCATCATAAAAGTAGACGGTATTAATTATAGATAAAATTTGATCTGGATTCATTGTCATATCCGGAGCAAGTGTGCCATTTGTATTATCAAACACCCATTTTGACATAAGCTGGCTTGTTGTATTATTTTTAAAATCCACACTGAATGAATGTGCATACAAATTGTCAGCAACATTCTGAATATAATCATTTTTCCAATTTATATTATCATCCATCCATAAGGAAGTAGCAATTTTGAGTTTTCCTATTTCGTTATCGGTATATAATTGATTATATAGGTTTCTGCATTGCTCAGAAAGTACAGTTTTATCTGATACTCCAAGAAGTGAAAGCAGTTCATCAGCTGTTTCATCTTCGGCACCTAATGTGGCTGTTGCCAGAGCGTAATATAATGATAATGGTGAATAGTTTATATTACCTTGATTGTTTAAAAAAATCTGAGCAGCAGTTTCGTAGGAAAAGTCATTTAGGCTTGAAAGAAAATCTTTTTTAACCGGATATCCAGTAAAAATTTCTCGTCTGGTATCAAAGTCTTCAAATGCATATGCTTTTGGAAAAACTACGTTTAACAATGCATTAGCAGGTAATAAATCATTTGACAACACATTTCCTGTATCGTTTTTAATATACGGAGGTATGATAATTAATCCTGTTATTAAAGCTGCACATACTGCAATAGCAGACCATGTTTTCAATGGACGAGATTTCTGTTTTAGGTTTGTTGTCCTTGCTTCTTCTACAAGTTCATCGGGTATATTTGTTATAGCATCAAAAATCTTTTTTTCTTTCATAAACGAATACCTTCCTTTTCAAGAGCTGACTTTAGTTTTTTACGTAAGCGATACATTCGTCCTGCAAGTTTGTTTGGTGTTGTCTGACATTCAGATGCAAGATTTATTAGACTTTCATCAAACCAATACCGTCTTATAAACAAAATACGGTCAACTTTAGGCAATGAATTCAACCATTTAACGATTAATTCTGTAAGCTCACTTGTTTCAATTTCAGATTCCACTGTTTGTGATGATGGAATACAATCCAATAATTCTGATATCAATTCATCATCTCTGCTTCGTTTTTTAGCACGATTTTCATACCAGCGATTAATTGATATATTTCGTGTAATTCTTCCTAAATATGCAATCAAGCTGTTTGGCTTTTGTGGCGGTATGCTGTTCCATGCCTTTAGAAATGCATCATTTACGCATTCTTCACTGTCTTCATTATTTAATAGTATACCAAAAGAAATATGTTTTAAAGTTTGACCGTATTTAATGCTCGTCTCACTTATTGCCGAATCATTTCTGTTCCAGAATAATTCGATAATTTTAGCATCATCCAATTTCTTTCCCCCTTTGAAAAACTACTTCACTTATATAGACAGGATTTTTTATAAGATATTCGCTAAAATTTAAAACAATTCAATTAAATATAGTATATCACATTTACATTATGTATTATATTAACTATCACAATTGAAATTTGGTTTAGTTTTCGTAATTGAAAGTTAACGCTTTGCAAGAATGTTGACTTCCTAACGTATTTTTGCTATAATGAATTAATTCAACAGTATTCATAATATAGGAGTTATAAAAAATGATATTTAATAAAAATCAAACTGTATTTAAAGATTGTATACAAACAAAAGTATGGGAAATCGGCACAAAGCTGCTTCCACTTGATATTACCCTTCCTTATGTCCCTGATGAATACAAATCCGCTTGTAAAGATTTTTATAATTTCACCTATAATCTTCTTACAGATATGTATGAAAATCCCGATAATTTCGGATTTATAATTGATTCAAATAAAGCTGATTATGAAAATCAAAAGCAAGTTGAGTTTTATTTTTGGTTCATCGGCGGATTGATAAATCTTGTAGGGAACAAATATGAAATGCCGTCTGACAAGTTTAATAAACTTATTAAAAAATTTAATCCAATAAGCATGGAAATGTTGAAATCACATGGTTTTATATTTGAAGACAATGGAAGTAGTGTAATTATCAGTAACAATATATATCCTGATATGTTTATAGCGTCTAAAGGTGCTATTGAAGCGGGATATGCTAATTATAAGGTAAATCGTGATTACTTTATGATGTACTGTGATTTTCGCGCATTTTCAAATTATAAACGAAACAATGAAGATTTACATTTAGTTTTCAGTGACAACACCCGAAAAATAGCGGAACAAATCCATACATATAACGTAAACAAAAAAATTATGTCGCAAAAATGCAATTATTTTTATAGAGTCGAATATAAACAAAAAGGTAAAATTGTTTATATATCAAATATAGCTCCTAAGAATAAACTTAGAATATACATAGGTTTTGCGGAAATAAATGGTGAAGCATATAAAATGATTGAAGAAGAAATTAGCAATTATGACGATTATGATGAATTCGCAGAATATTGCAGGAATAATCTAAAAAAGTGTACAAACTGCACTCCGAATTGCCAGAAAAGGAGTATTACAACTGAAATTTTAGGTAAGAAAACATTTATGTGCCAGCCATATATAAGGATATGCTATCCAAAGGAACAAGATTTAAAACATATATTCAGATTGATTGATTTAAGGTCGATGGTAATAAAAGCTGGAATATCAGAAGTATTTTATCCCGGTAACGGATGAAAACAATTATTAATTGAAGTGAATGGTAATTCAGTGATAGTTTAAAATCTATATGCGTCAAACTATATAAAACAGTATCATCAGTTAAAATGTATTTATCAATCAGAATTGGTAAAGCGGAGGATGAATAAAATGCTTACACATGAAGAAAAAATGAAATTGATTATTGATGATAAATATCCTTTGGCTGCAAAATATGACCCTGAATGGATGTATGAAAATAAAATGGGTTGTCAGTGTTTATGGCTTGTTGAATCGTTATCCAGAATTATGGAATTAAAGCCTGGGATGCGTGTGCTTGATATGGGGTGTGGTAATGCATTAACATCAATTTTTCTTGCAAAGGAATTTGGGGTAACTGTATTTGCGAATGATTTATGGATAAGTCCTTCTGATAATTGGAAACGTATTTGTGATGCTGGTGTACAGGATTTGGTTATTCCAATTTATGGTGAGGCACATGCTTTACCATATGCAAACGACTTTTTCGATGCTATTATTTCTATAAATTCTTTTCAGATGTATGGAACAGCTGATAATTATCTGATTGATTATATGGCTCACCTTTTACGACCAGACGGGCAATTTGGTCTTGTTACATGGGGACCTGACAATGAGTTTAATGGCGAAGTACCTGATGAAATAAAAGATGGATGGTGGCCTGATTTTTATTATTTTCACTCTCTGGATTGGTGGAAATGGCATTTTGAGAAAACAAAGCTATTCTCAATTGAATCAGGTGATGATTTAGACGGAGATGGTGTTCGTGTTACAGCACAATGGGCTAAAATAATGGATAATTATGATTATGACCTAAAAAATCATAGTGATATTATGCGTTGGAATCGTATGGTTGCAAGGAGAAATCATTCGTATGCTGATGATTTTCGAAAATAAATTATGGTAATATCGAATTGTGATTTCTGATTACCCTAAGTGAATGAAAGGTATATACATTTTCTGTATCATTATCATCATACAAATATAAGGTTATGTGATTCTAAGTGACAAGAATTAAAACATATATTCAGATTAATTAATTTTTTGTTCAATGGATAAATAAACTGAAGTATCAGAAGTGTTTTATACCGATAATGAATGAAAATAAGTATTAAAAAAGAAGTGAAAGGTAACTCTACGTGAATTAACAGAAATTAAGTATTATTTTCTACTGGTTCTTAAAACAGATTTTAAATTTTTGAAAAACTACAATTTATGATACGATGAGGTATAAGTTATGGGGATTTTAACAAAACTTGCAGTGAATAAAGTTGATTCAATAATAGCATTTGTTACAGTGATATCAATTTTTGTGTTGATACTTACATACACACAATTTGCTGTTACTCTTGAACAACAGGAAACATACAGAAATATACTTGCAATCCTATTGATTGTTGTACCAATGTTTTATAGTGGGAGAGTATATTATGAAAATAAAACACATCACTATACTGCTAGTGGAGAAATTAAATTTGTTCTGACCTTTTGGCTCATAAAATTAGTAATCCATTTAGTAATTGGTATTGCATTTGGGTGGTTATTAATAGCTGCTAATATTATCGGTGGAGCATATTCTTTGATATTAACTCTAATTGTTAATTTGCAGCTTAATAAATTAATTAATGAAAAAGAGTATTCATATAAAATATTTTCAAAACTGATTGATTTGAGCGATCCTATTGATAACTTATATGAAAAGAAATGGTTATCTGCCAAAAGTGCAGTTGCTTACGCTCAGCTTTATAATTTATTTAAAACTCTTTCTGAAGAAACAGTTGAGAAACCAGAATACGAAAGGTATGACGAAAAAGAGATACCTGAAGAACAACATTCGGGGTTTTCTCCATTTTCAAATTGTGATACTCTCGAAAAGCTTGATAAAAGATATAAAAATCTTGCAAAAGCTTTTCATCCTGATACAAATTCAGGCGATTTGGAAAGTATGCAGTATATAAATAATGAATATGAGCGTTTAAAGAAAATGTATGTGTGATATTATTGTAAAATAGTCGGAACAGTTTTATTTACTGTTCCGATTTTTTATTAGAAATTCTACGAAAGTATATTATGGATAAAAAAAGTCATACTAAATAACAAAAGGAGTTGATAGTATGGCAGTATCTCATAGAGGAGCAATATCATTCGGAATGGTGCATATTCCAGTAGGGTTATATACAGCTACACAGGATAATGATATTCATTTTAACCAATTATGTAAAGAAGATGGTAGTAGGGTAAGATACAAAAAAGTATGTGCATCATGTGGTAAAGAAGTTAGAACGGAGGACATAGTAAAAGGTTTTGAATATGATAAAGACCAATATGTTATTATGAGTGATGAAGATTTTGAAAAGGCTAAGTCTGAAAAGGATAAAACCATTCATATCCTGCATTTCACTGACCTAAATTCAATTCGCCCAATTTATTATGACAAGACATATCATGCTGTACCGGAAACAGGTGGGGATAAAGCTTTTGAGTTATTACGAAAGGCAATGAAAGATGAGAATAAGATTGCTATTGCTAAAACTGTAATGGGAACACAGGAAAAGCTGCTTGCACTTATTCCAACAGATAAGGGTATCTTGATAGAAACTATGTTTTTTAATGATGAAGTCAAGGAAGCACCAAAAGAGCCTGTACACTCAGATGTAAATGAGCAAGAACTAACAATGGCTAAAACCCTTATAAATGCCATGGTTAAGGATTTTGAGCCTGATTTATATAAGGACGAATATCAAGTCAGACTTAAAGAGATTATTGAACAGAAGATATCTGGCAAGGAAATTGTTGCTGCATCACCTGAAATAAGGATAACTGCAATTGATATTATGGAAGCATTGAAACAAAGCCTTGAACAAGTTGGAGTAAAAAATGAGTGATATTTGGGATACAAAGGATATCAAGCCAATGCTAATAGGAGCTGAGGGTGAAGCATTTGACAGTGATGATTATATATATGAGCTAAAGCTTGATGGAGAACGTTGTATCGCATATCTCGATGAAAATGGAACAGAACTTCGTAATAAACGTAATATGAAAATGCTAACGAAAGTTCCAGAGCTTTCAGATATTCATACTAATATAAATGTTCGATGTATTCTTGATGGGGAACTTGCAGTTATTAAAGATGGCAAACCTGACTTCTTTGAAATACAACGTCGGAGTATGATGAGTAGTCCAGTGAAAATTGATATGGCATCAAAAAAGTATCCTGCTTGCTTTACAGTCTTTGATATTCTGTATTATGAGGATAGACAGGTTACTGATTTACCTCTGACAGAAAGAAAAAAACTGCTTGAAAAAGCAGTTAAGTCTGAAAATGAAAGATTTGCAGTATCACGTTTTATTGAAAAAAATGGTGTTGCATTCTATGAACTCGCTGAAAGACAGGAACTTGAGGGTATAGTAGCGAAACGTAAGGATAGTAAATACTACTTTGATAAGCGTACAAAGGACTGGATCAAGATGAAGTATCTTCAGGATGATGATTATGTTGTTCTTGGTTACATTCCAAAGGAAAATAGCATGAACAGCATAATCTTAGGTCAATATAGTGATGGTCAGCTTGTTTATAAAGGGCATGTTACTTTAGGTGTAGGTGGTGAAGCTTTTCGTAAAATAAAGGTATTAGATACTACAGCAGCACATTTTAATCCTATACCCAAAGGTAATGAAGCTGCTATATGGGTTGAAATACAGCTAGTATGTACTGTAAAGTATATGATGAAAACGGATAGTGGTGGTATGCGTCAACCTGTTTTTAAGGGGTTAAGAGAGGATAAAACTCCTTGTGAGTGCTTGGAAAGATAATTAAAATGGAGGCTTTATGGCAGTAATATATCTTGCAGGAGGATGTTTCTGGGGAACAGAAAAGTTTCTTTCACTTATAACAGGTGTAAAATCTACCGAGGTGGGATATGCAAACGGAATCACAGAAAATCCTATTTATGAAGAAGTTTGCAGCGGTAAAACGGGTCATGCTGAAACTGTAAAAGTAGAGTATGACAGCAATATAATTTCATTGCCTTTTTTACTTGATTTATTTTATGAATCAATAAATCCTGTATCTGTTAATAAGCAAGGCGGAGATACGGGGACGCAGTATCGTACAGGTATTTATTATGTTGATGATAATGATAAAAAAGTTATTGATAATTCAATAATTAATCTTCAAAAACGTTATGATAAACCTGTTGCTGTTGAAGTAAAACCACTTAAAAACTTTTATTCCGCAGAGGAATATCATCAAAAATATCTTGATAAAAATCCATTTGGATACTGCCATATCAGCAATCCAACATTTGAAAAGGCTGTAAAGTCAATTATTGACCCTTTCAATTACAATAAAGCTGATGATAATGAATTACATGAAAAACTTACTGATATGCAATATAAAGTTACTCAGAATAATGCAACTGAGCCACCTTTTCAAAACGAGTTTGATAATTATTTTGAGGATGGAATATATATTGATGTTGTAACAGGCGAGCCGCTTTTCTCATCTAAAGATAAATTTGATTCAGGATGTGGATGGCCAAGCTTTTCTTCACCGATTGATCCGAATGTTATTATAGAAAAAAACGACCGTTCTCATGGAATGATGAGAACGGAAGTCAGAAGCCGTGCAGGAAATTCACATTTAGGGCATGTTTTCGAAGATGGTCCTAAAGAATTTGGAGGATTACGATATTGTATTAATAGTGCATCATTAAAATTTATTCCTAAAAGCTTAATGGAGAAAAACGGTTATGGATATTTACTAGATTTAATTTAATAAAGTTCTTTATAAATAAGCAAAGAGATAATCTTTTCGTTTGTTTATTGTAGATTAAGTCTTAATTATTAAATGGTCACCATTCTATATATGGCTTAGTTAATATGTATTTATTAGGTACAATATGGATTTAAATACCAACCGGTTATTCAACTTCAATAGTTTTTCTCAAAGTTTCTAGAAAAGACTTACGTCCATTTGGACTAAAGCCAAGTTTAGTAATTTTATTTTCCTCATTATAAAAATCTCTCAAATACTTTATATTATGTTCTTTTAATCTTTTTACAATTTTAGTTTGTGAAGCTTTACTAGCATAGTTTAAGTTAGAAACCTTGCGGTTGTGGAATTTTTTTGGTACAACAACACCTCCGATTATTAAAGGTAAATCAGATATTTCTTTTTCCTGCCCAATTGTTCTCATCAGAGCTGCTTTAAATTCTTTAACAGAACCTATCCCAAATCTATTTATTTGGGGTAGGTTATTTGCATAATTTGGTTTATCATAAAAATCCCTTATATATACTATTCCTATCGAACTCAATGCATTAGTAATTCTTGAGCCTGTAATATTGCTGCTATAATTTAAGTCAGATATTTTAGTATCATTATACTCTAAAGGTACAATAATACCCATAATTACAACTGGAAAATGCTTTGTTTGAAAGCTTTCATTAGCCTGCATTGCTTCATAATAATTATGGTTTTTAATACTTTCATCAAGTTGTTGAAGGATACCTCTAATGTCTTTTTCTGAATAACCGTACTTTTGGAGTGCAATAAATAAGTAACCTGATACTACATTTAAAAAGTTTTCTTTAAGTAGGTTTTCATCTTTTGAGGTAATTATTTCTGGTGTTCCAGTTAATTCTTCATGTAGTTTTTGTGGTATATGTTCATCATGTAAAATTGGTGAGGCTGATTGCTCTTGTGTACCACCACAAAGAAAGTCAAAAAATTTTCCACCGATATTTTTGAAACTGTCCATGACAATTTCTCTCATAACCTCAGTAACTTCCATTTTTAATGCATCTTTGTTGTTGGGATTTTGTGAATTATTTTCCATATTGATACCTCCATTTTTACTTTTATGTTTATTTGAAAGCTTTTTCATGATTTCCTTATATTGCTTATTAGTATGCTTATCTAGTATCTCATCATCTATATATTCATCAAGTTCGTCGTTTGTGATATCTTCCACACACCTGTAAAAATGACATACCCGAATACCATCTAAAACCACATATTCAATATCATCCAAATACCAACCTCTGCTGTATTCTTCGTCAAAGCGAATGGTAGTATCCGTCCATACACCGTTATATAACACTTCAAAACTGTCATAGCATTTAAGTTCAGTACGGTTTTTTGATCCAAATTGCTCGAAATCCCAAATAATATCATAACAATTATTTTTATTATTAAAATTGAGTGTACCTAATCGGATATTTAATAAAATCTTTAAAATATTTATAGTATCGTCTTTATCAAAGTATTCAATTATATTGTTAATACCAGTATTTATAAGGAATTCTTCACCGTTCCAATCGCCGTTGAAGTACAATTCAAGTGCTACATCAAGCCGATTAATTGCAAAGCTGTAAACATCGTTATGCATCATTTACCTCCGTCTTACAAAAAGGCACATAAAAAAGTATTTTGTGTAGTATTATATATAACTCATTATATCATATCATAATGTTAAATGCAATATACAAATGTAAAATGCATTTGATTTATTCTTTCTTATACAGATGTTAAAATTATAGATGAGGTGATTTCTTTGGAAAATGACTTATCTGTTATAGGCGGACGAATTGCATCACGCAGAGTGTCTTTGAATATGACACAGGAATATTTGGCTGAAAAATCGGAATTAAGCAGAGTGCAAATCGCAAATATAGAAAAAGCGACATCTAAGAAATGTGGTATATATACTATTTTGAAAATAGCTAAAGCCTTAGATGTAACACCTGATTACTTGCTGTTAGGCTCTTTTAACACATTGGAAGAGGATTATTTAGATCAGATAAAAGACAGTATGCTTCGTTGTGATAGCAATAAAAGGAAGCATATAATAAAATATATAAATTGGATTGCTGAACAAGATGATTTATAACAATAAAAACGCCAAATGGATTTTAACCCATTTGGCGTTTAAATTTAATATTATAGTTATTAAACCTTTGCTTCCACAAACCATTTACTATCATCGTAAAAAATATATGATTCTTGATTTAAAATGCGACATGTATATCGAATTCCTATGCCACCTACCCTAGTAGCAGCCATACGTCTGCTGTCAAGTACTTTATCAATTTGATATACTGTACCATCTTCCCAGATAATTGAAAGTGGAGTTATACAACCATTTGGACTAAAATCAGCTATAACCTCAACATATACTTTTCTCATAAAATACCTATGCCTAAGTCATAAATTAGCATAATTGACTAGTATAGGATTGCACCTCCTTTTTCATATACGATTAAAATAAAACGAAATAGAACAGGTGTTCTTTTTATATATTATAGCACATACGTTCCCAGTTGTCTAGTGTGAATTTATACCAAAAAAGCAAGCATGGCTTAACCCATGCTTGCTTTTATAATTATATATTATGATTTTATTTTTTGTTCTTATAAAGATTAATAGTTTTAGCAAAATTTAAAACTTGATTACATTCATCTTCATTTAATGAACTTATTTCATTGATAATCTCATTAATCTTAACAGGATAGTTACTTTCTGATTTAAAGAATTCTTCAGGCGTGATTCCAAGACATTCACAAATATACATGAAATTCTCCATTTTAGGATAACACTTACCCAGCTCTATTTTATTTATATAATTATCACTGTTGCCAATCTTATAACTCATTTTTCTAGCTGAAATATTTCGTTGTTGTCTTAATTGAGCTAAGCGGTATCCGAATTCTTCTTTAGTCATAAACATAATGGTAATATCTCCTTTATTATATTGTACACTATGATAAAGAATAAACGAACCTTATAATTATCTAATTATTATTGACATGGATAAATAAAAGTCGTATAATAGATTTAGATGCAAAAATACATGTATCTAAATAAAAATAAGGGAGCAAAAATAATGAACACAATTGAATTGAATGAGAAGAAAACAACAGGGAAAGCAGATATGTATCAGGAGATGTATGTATCTATGTTCAAACAGGCAAATCATACAATAAGCATATTGGAGGAAATCTGCAAGATGTCAGATGATATGAATGCCAAAATGGATAATATCTCAAGTGCTGATGTAAAAGAATTTGTTGCAAAAATTCGACATTATGCAGACAATGAAGTGATTAGTTTAAAATTATCTCAGCAAAAATCCGAGAAAATATATATTAACTATTTTGAAAAGCCAATATGTTGAAAATAGCAATTTGTGATGATGAAAAACTGGTATGCAAACAGGTTCATGAACTTGTAAGGAATTATAACAGAAACTACACTATATATGATTTTCACACAGGAACACAACTATTAAAATCGCCAAAAGAGTTTGACGTTATATTTCTTGATATAGAAATGCCAGAGTTGAATGGACTGGATGCAGCGGATATACTCCGTAGGAATAATAAAAATACATATATTATTTTTCTTACTAATCATACAGAGGTTATGCAAGAAGCATTCAAGGTTAGAGCATACAGATTTTTTGAAAAACCACTAAGCTATGATGTATTTAGTAAAACAATGTCTGAGATAGAGAAAGAAATTCTTTCAGATGTGAAAATACCTGTAAATACATCAGGAAATGTTAAATTAGTGAACCTATCAGAAATTGTATATATTGAAGCCTATGGAGATGGTACATATATTCATACTATAAAAGGCACAATTGAATCACGAAAGCAACTTGTATATTGGAATAGAATGCTTGAAAATAAAGGTTTTTTTCGTATTCATCAATCATATTTAATATCACTTGATTATGTTGAGTGTTATGCAAAGGATGTAAAAATGTTAAATAAGAACGAAACACTGCCTGTATCAAGGAGAAATATTAAAGAATTTAAGCTGCAATTAAATCAGTATATCATGAATCATGCAACAGTTCTAGTTTGTTCATGACAATATTTCATCATAATATAATAGCATATATCATAGAACTTCTTAAAATAGTTCTTGTAGTAACCACAGTAGAAAGTTTTAAAATCAATATAACAAAATTAAGTATCACATTTAATGTAATTTCTCTGACTTCGGTAGCAGTTATAACAAAGTATATATTTTCAAGCTTATCTGTTTTTTTATATGGGATAATGGCAGTAATATCAGCATCATTAATAATTAAAGGTCAAAATAGAATAAAATGCTGTTTGCTTTCATACATAAAAATATGTCTTACAGATATGTTTATAACAAGCATAGTATTATGTTTTACGAATATAAATATAGAAGTTTTACTAATAAATTATCAAACAGATATAATAATCAACTCAATAAATTTAGTACTAATAGGAATTGTGATAATATTGAAAAAACTAATAACACATATATTTTATAATATAAATTCATGTTATATGAAAAGACAAATACTAATATTGTTGATAGCAGGTGGATTTTCATGTGGTTTATACATGACACCTGCTATGTGTCTTGCTGGGGATACTAAAGCAAAAGTAGCAATAGGTATTTGCTTTTCAGGCGTAATATTCTGTATACTAAGTACTATTTTTGCAAAGGAAAGCTATAAACATATACTCCGAAAAAATGAATTAGAAGTAATATCGTCTGTTGTAACAGAACAGAAAAACTATTATGAATCTGTTCTTACAAAAAGCAAAGAAAAACAGAGGATTTATCATGATATAATGTTTCATATTAGGAGTATGCACCAACTACTCGAAGCTGATGAAATCGATAATCTTAATGAGTATTTTGACAGTCTGAATATTAAATTCAAAAATACATCAATTATTTATGATACAGGAAATCATCTTATTAATACAATAATAACTGATTGTACTGAAAGATATAAAGATGTGAAGCTTGAAATAACAGGTAAAGTATCAAATAATCTACGTATTTCAGATATAGATATAGTAACTATTATATCTAATCTACTAGAAAATGCTTTTTATGCAGCTGAACAAACAAGTGATAAAATAGTGCTTATGAAGTTCGGCTATTATAATAATTCTATAATTATCAAAATAAACAATTCTGTTAATGTTAAAAAAGAAATACATAATGGTAAACTTAATACGGATAAGAGTGATAAAATAATACATGGTTTTGGTAGTGTAAATGTACATGAATGTATAGAAAATTTGGATGGTGTAGTAGATTATCAATGCGATGATGATTTCTTTAGGGTTAGAATAATTATACCGAATGTTTTATAAATGAGGGAGTGCAAAATTAAATGCACTCCCTCATTTTGATTATTTACCAAATATCCATAAAAGCCAATTCCAACTGCATACTGCCATGATGAACACCTCCTAAATTTATTAGCGTTGCAACACTGTAATTCAGTTATATCACATATGACTTTGGGTGTAAATGATTTATAGGAATTCGGTAGGTTTTTGTAGGAAATTGGTATATACAAATTATTTAATAAATAATTTTGCAAATGTATTGACAAGCACATATGTTCTATTGTATAATATTTATAAGCTGAAAAAATATATTTTAATAAAATCATGACAATTTAATTATAGCAATATGAATAGCATTGTGTAAGGAACAGGAGGAACTAAGATGTCAAAAGAGTCAATGATAATGCAAATGATTAAAGGGGATTATTCGATTATAGGATTAGATGCACAAAATACCTATAAAAAAACTGATATACTTTTGAGGTTATATCGCAAAATTAATTGGGGTTTATGTGACAGCATAAATGATTTAAACTATATTACCTATGAAAGCTGCATGGGTGATAATGAAAGCTTAAGTTATTTACTAAATTTTGCACCTGATAAGGAACTGGATGTGTTTCGAGCCAGAGCAATAAATGTAATGCAAACCAGGGTTTTGATAGAATTGATAGACAAGGCAATAATAAAAATCAAAGACTATCCGGATAATGGAACTATTTTTTATTCTATTTTTGACTTGAAATATTTGAATAGATGGACTTATACTGAGGATGACATTCTTGAAATGCTTGAACTGGAAAGAAGTACATTTTACCGTAAGAAGAAAGAAGCAATATTGCTATTAGGATATATTTTATTTGGGTTTATAATGCCTGAATATATAGAAAAAAAGTCGCAAGATTTTGCGACTAAGATGCGACAATATTGCGACTGAATTGCGACCAGTTTGCTACTGACTTGAAATGTCAAGTGTGTTACAATGTGTATAGTGGATATTATACGCATAAATAAAATAGGGCAATGTCTGATATAAATCAGGCAATCAGCTCCATATCTCATATAAATATGAGGTATGGAGCTTTTTTTATGCCCAAATTTAAGCAGCAACTTCTGATGCGTTAAATTATTCATTGAATTTTAACGTTTCGGAGGTGAAGTGTATGTGTACATATTACCATATTCGTTACCCATAACCAAAATTTGATTTTAAACATAAAACAATTTAATTCAAATTTTGGAGGTAATCAATATGTACGATGAACGCATTATTGTTCATACAAAGAAAGATAATGATGTAAATTTTATAAAGCTATCAAGTGTGTATGATAGGAACTGCTCAGAAAAAGATTATGCAGAGATTAATGATGAAATATTAAAATTCATGATTGATGATGAACGAAATACTTCAAGCGTGGAGAATTATTGGAGAAAAAAGACAACATCATTGGTTGAAGATAATAATTCCCCTACTTCATTAACTATCAATGAAATGCCAACTGATGAAAAGTATTTCATTGAAAAAAATGATGAAGAAATCAATAAAATACTAGGTATTCTTTCAGTTTTAACTAAGCGTCAGCGTCGTAGATTATATATGAGATTTAAATATGAGATGACATATAAGCAAATTGGAAAGCATGAGGGTGTGGCTTTAACATCTGTTCAAGAAAGCTGTGAGCGTGCTTTAGAAAACTTAAAACCGTTTGGTAATATTCTACAAAATACCGTGCTTAATAATTGGGTGGATTTGTTATAACTTACAAACTTAAAAAAACTTTTTCAAAAAACCCTTAAAAAAAGCCGTTTTTTTTCCTTATTAGTGAAGGGCAAAATAAATTACCTTTCAAACTAATGAGGAAGGAGGCTTAAAATGCACGGAGATGATGTAGCAAGTGCGGGAGTGAGTGTTACAACACAAATCGTATCAAAAGCAACAGAGATATTTATGGAACTCTTAAAGATTGCAATTGAGCGAGAACGTGAAGCACGAAAGCAAATGAAGTCCGAAAAATCAGAGGTATTGTCTGGCGGCGAGGTCACATACCAAAAATTAAAGGACGGCGGAGAAGTAACAATGCTCCCAAGCTTTGCTAAAGAGGATTATGCAAAGTTTATTCAAAGAGCGAAAGACTTGAATATTCCTGTGGCGGCGATACAGGAGCATGGCAAGGAAAATACGATTTCATTGTTTTTCAATGTAAAAGACAAGGAAGCAGTAAATGCCATAGTTCAGGATATGATGCGAGAAAAACTTGCAATGCCAGAGCAAACCGAGCGAATGATTACCATAGAAAAGGATCAGGTTGAAGCGTTCCAAATTTATTGTTCAGAGCATGACATACCTGTGAATTTCATGGAATCGAAAGATGGTGTCAAGTGTATATTCGGCGCTGCTTATGAAAAACAGATAGAAGTCGCTGTGGAGAATTTCAAAAAACTTCACAGTGAACTATCCAAAACAGCAATTGATGTGCAGATTGACAAAAAAGGCAAACCACAGATTATTGTTACTGACAGCGAACAGGGTAAAAACTTAACAATGAATTTCAGCACCAAAGCAAAGCTTGAAAGAGTTCTGAGAGAACGGTTGGGGTATTCTTCTGTAAAAGCTGTTGAAGTAGCAAATGCACTTACCTCGAAACTTAGTGATGAACAGTTAGGATATTACCTAAGTGGATCACGACAATTGGAGCAGATGGCTTACTATGAAAAGGATATAAAGTTTGCGAATGAAAATGTTCTGACAGATAAGTTCTCATTTGCAAAAATGCAGTTTAATGAGGATGAGGCAATAAGACTTACCATAACTGATACCAGAGGGAATTTCGTTGTATTATCAGAAAACTCTAGGGACAGAGAGGAAGTCGAACGCAGTATAAGACAGCATTTAAAGGTAGAAGATACTGAAACCGTAAAGGCTGTTATGGCTAAGGCTGAAAAGCTTGGATTTGTAGATGCACCGAGAATGGTACAGTTCAAGGAATACCTAATTGAACGTGAAACACAATCGGCATTTACAGTTCGTGGAGGAATGACAGTAGTAAGACTTGATTTATCTGACAAGGAAACATCTAAAAAGCAGCTCATGGACAGCTTTGGAATGACAGCACAAAAGGCTGAAAAAATCATTGCAAAGGCACAAAAGCAAAGTGTTGCTAACAATCTTCTGACAAAAGCACAAAAAATGGCAGCATTAACAGCGGACAATCTTCTCAAAAACAAAAAGATTGAGAGGGGGAGCCGTAAATAAGCAGAGTTGCAAAGAAAACCGACTTCATGACAATAGCAATATACGGAGTTTTAGCAGCGTTTGTAATTTACTTCACAGCAGCACTCGGAGCTTGCTTTGACCTTTCAACGAAAGAGAATGGAAAGGTTGATATAGACAAGCTTGCGAATAGTTTGGAAGAAACGCTGATGGATACTAACCTTGTAATCGAACAGGTGAAAGCAGGACAAAAAGCATTACAATTTCCGATTTTCACTGCGTTTGGACTAGGACTTTATGTATTGCTGAAAATTACAGATAAGAAGAAATTTCATCGTAAAGGAGAGGAACACGGATCTGCAAGGTGGGCAAATGTGAAGGAAGCAAAATCACTTGCTGATAAACCTCCGAAACCTCAGAAAGAAAAAATATCTATCAAAGATATTCCTAAAAAGATAAAGAATTTCTTCTTGAAAATCCGTAATATATTCAAGTTAAAACCAAAGCTTGCTGAAAAAACTGAAATACAAGAAAAGCAAGTAAGTAAACCGAATTCTGATGTAACAACTGTTCCTATTGAAAATGAAATTCAACAGGAAACTGAAAATCAAAATGTACAGGATGTGAGTATAGAAACAGATATTACTCCTGATAATATTGCCACAGATATTTCTGAAACCATAGAAGTTACGCAGGGTGAAAATGTTTCGTCTGAAAGTAATCCGGTTGATGAAAAGGTCGAGCCAAAGGCTAGAGATGAGCCTAAACAAAAGAAAAAACGCAAGGAAAAAGAGTTTGTTATTGATAATAATGTGCTGTTCACGAATGATGTGAAAATGTCACTTAATACTCGTCAGACAAGAAAAAATCTGAATGTTATGGTTATTGGTGGCTCAGGCTCAGGTAAATCACGATTTTATGTTAAGCCAAATCTTATGCAGGCCAATACAAGCTACGTTTGTACAGATCCAAAGGGAGAACTTTTACGTTCCACTGGTAAAATGCTTGAGAATTATGGTTATAAAATCAAGGTTTTCAATCTGATTGATATGCTCCATTCGCACAACTACAATCCGTTCCAGTACATTTATGATACTGATGGAAATTACAGTGCGACTGCTGTAATTAAGATGGTAAATGTACTGATGAAGAACACTTCAAAAGAGGGTGGTGGAGGTGGAGATCAGTTCTGGGATGACAGTACAAAGGCACTTTTAGCAGCTTTATGTTTCTATCTTGTTGAGTGTGAAAGCAAAGAAATGCAGAACTTTTCAGAGGTAATGAAACTTCTGAAAAAAGCAGAGGTTAAAGAGGATAGTGGGGATTTCCAATCCGACCTTGACCTGATTTTTGACGCACTTGAACACCCTGATAAATATGAGACCGAAGAAGCAAAAGCGAATAAGCAATTTCAAGAATTAAAACTCATTGACCTAGCAAGTCGTAAAAAACTGGCATCATCATACATGTGCATCAAGTATTACAAGGACTTCAAAAAAGCTGCTGGAGATACAGCAAAATCAATACTCATTTCAACAGCAGTAAGACTTCAAGCTTTCAATATTCCTGAAGTAATGTCCTTGACTTGTTGTGATACATTACATCTAGAAGAACTGGGTGATAATAAGCAAGCTTTGTTTATTATTATTCCGTCGTCAGACGATACCTTTAATTTTCTAGCAGCAATGCTTTATACCCAAATGTTTGATGTTTTGTATGACAGAGCAAATTTCAAATATGGTGGTAGATTACTTACTCATGTTCGTTGCCTATTAGACGAATTTGCGAATATCGGTACAATTCCACGCTTTGAGGAGCTTTTAGCGACTATGCGTTCAATGGAAATTTCAGCGAATGTAATTATTCAGAACCTCTCGCAGCTCAAAAAAATGTATAAGGACAGCTGGGAAAGTGTACTCGGTAACTGCGATAGTCTGCTGTTTTTAGGCGGACAAGAGCCTACCACTTTAGAGCATGTTTCAAAAATGCTTGGTAAGGAAACTATTGATACCCGTTCTCGTAACAGAACTAAGGGCAAAAATGGCTCAACGTCAGAAAATGACGGTATTCTGGG
>JAVBOH010000025.1:0-47752 GCA_031550725.1 Oscillospiraceae bacterium | reverse complement strand
AATACCTTTTCTAAAATATTTTTGAACTCATATATACGATATTTTCTTCGCTGCCATTCTTCTTCTGCTCTGTTCCAGTGCCTTCCGTTTGACAGCTTATTTATTATACGCTTTTTTTTGCCTTTTGTCAAGGGGGTTTTGCAAAATTAATCAGATTTAGCAGTAATACATAATATAACCTCATATTATGTCGTAAAAATATAAATCATATACAACATATTATCACAATCAAAAAAATATCCGCAAATTCGTTTCCAGCCGAATTTGCGGATTTCTCCACTGGATATAAAACCAACTAGAGAATATATATATAAACATACTCATGCCAAAGCTTTTTATGACGACAAGCGGCAGCCAAACTTAACAACCGCTTTAAAAAGCATGACCATGAATACGATTTACAATAATAATCTAACCATAAGTACAAAGAATATTACAATAAACTTTTTCCAAATGAACTATACTACTATTATAAATGTTAACCATTATAAAATCAAGAACAAAACAGTTACAATTAAGCGATACGGGTTACATAACCATTACACATCAGTCAACAATAATAGCATTAATCATTTTGCTTAATTCATTAATAGTCTTATCATTAGGGTTAATTTGTGAATATTCGAACAACAGCTTTGATGCAGAAACATTATCGCCGACAGAAATATACTCAATAATATTATCCTTAATACGTCTGCTTAGCATATCAAACTCAGCCTGTTCGGCAGTAACACCTTGCCCATAAACCTTTGCATCGGAAGAAACATTGCTCATAGCCGAAACCACCTTTTTAAGTCTGATATCAAGTAATGCGGCTTTTCTCATATAATGAGTGCATAGCTTGACATCGTTCATATCAAAAGCCTTACAAGCCATATAACAATAGTAGCTCTTTTTGTTTTCTGATGGAAGTGCCTCGATTTTATCATCATTAATATATTCCGGTCGGCAAACCAAGCATAAATACTCAAAGTTAACCTTGGAAAATTGTCTGAACAAATCAATAGTAACCTCGTCATTAATTTTTTCACTATATATAATAGTTTCTGAAAGTTTAATCATAAGATACTTTGAAATGATATCTTCACAGCTATGATTTTTCATATACCCTATAAAATCAACAGCAAATTCTGAAACAACAAGCATAGAGTTAATATAAGCATTAATATTATCAACACTCACAATTTTTAATATCTGCTTAAATTCATTTTCATTGCCACGTTTTATAGAAAGCCAGATAACATCAGCAAGATATTCAGGCAGAACATCAAAGCTATCAGTATAACAGGTAAAATCCACATTTTTAATATCAGCACAGAACAAATTATAATAAAGCTTTATACTCTGATTAAAACGCTCCGTCATTAAATCAGTACTGACATTTTTTACAATACCTTGTATCAATCTAGTATCAGCACCATTTTCACTATAAAATCTTGAAACAACAGAATGTTCAAATATAGAAGTAAGCTTTTCATCAAATTTCATCGAATGAAACAATTCAGACATACCCACATAATCAGAATTTTTCTGAATTATATCGAGTACATATCCGATAACTTGTTCGGCATATCTGTAGCCTGTATACTTTATAATATTTTCGACAGTCAGCCTTTTAAGCACAACCATGGCATCACGGGTTTTTGAAAGCTTGAAAAGTTCTTTAAAGTAAATGATGTTAATATTCACACGCTCAGTTTCATTTGCATATCTAACAGCACTCATCAAAACCTCAGCCATCGAATGTTTGCCAGCTTTAAAAGAAGTATAAGTATTATTAAACTTGATGCAGGCGGATATAGCTTTTTCGGAATTACCAAGCTCATGGTTAGCATATGCATCAATAGCAGCAATATCAACATCGGTTGCAATAAATCTTTCAATATCCCTGTTATTATTTCTTTTTAAATAGTATTCGCTTACAATCTCTAAAACCTCATCATATTTTTTATCGGTTAAATAAGCACAAGCGATTAATTTCAAGAAAACATACTCACCATAAATATTATAATTAAGCTCCTTGTTAACCTTAATGCCTTTTCGTGCATACATAACAGCGCTGTTGTTATCCACACCATAATAGCAGTCAAAAAGCTGAAAATAAAGAGAAACCTTTTTGTCATTCTCCTCAAGGCTTTTAAGGAGAAGTTCTTCATTGCGTTTTCTTTTATTTTCTCTGTCACCATCATTAACCTCAGCATAACCAAAATGATGAGCAAAGGAGGATATCTTTTTAATTGGTTCAGCAGTAGTATTCAGCCATTCATGAATTTTATCAACAAATTTTGTATCAGGTAAAATTTTGGTTAATCTTAATGCATCAAAATCCAAGTAATGACCATTAATATTAGTGGATGTATAATTCCTTTGAATATAAGTTGCAGAATTATATCTCTTATATTCACCGGAAGCAAAAAAGCTAATTAATTCGTCAGTATTTTCGAACCATTCATCCGCATCAATAAACATAAACCATTCACCCTTGGCATCTTCCATGGATTTGTTACGAGCAGCAGAAAAATCCTTGCACCATTCAAAATATCTGACATCATCAGTAAATTTTTGGGCAATCTGAACAGTATTGTCAGTTGAGCCTGTATCAACAATAATCAATTCCGAGCTGACAGCATCACGCAGCGGTTTAAGTGACAGCAGGCATTTTTCAAGTTTATCAGCCTCATTTTTAACAATCATACCAATAGTAAGAATCATAGCATAATCCTTTTCTTTATAAACTTTTTACATCTCATTTTAACGATTAATTTTAAAGCTGAGGGTTACAATTTCAGGGTCAGCAGGGTTTAATTCCTTATATGAATTAAAAAGCTCCTGTGCCGATGCTTTATCACCTCTGGCAATAAGCACTTTTATATTGTCTTTAATACGCTTGCTTAACATTTCGAATTCAGCAGTTTCATCTTGTTCAGATGCTGCCGCCTGTTCTATTACAGCAGCAGGCTGTGTAACCTTTTCAGTTTGCATAGATTGCGCAAGCTGAATATTATTAGCTGTCGTATTACGAGCAACATTACCCATAGCAGAAACAACATTTTTCAAGCTAATGTCAATCAGTGCTGCTTTTCTCATATAGTTAATGCAGGTTTTTGTATCATTATTATCAAACCCCTTGCAAGCCATATAGCAATAGTAGCCTTTTTTATGCCATTTCGGTAAAAACACAATTTTCTCGTCAGTCAAAAGTTCCTGCTTGCAAATCATATTAATATAATCAAAATTCAAAAGCGAATATTGTCTGAATAAATCAACAATAAGAGTATCATCAAGCTTTCCGCAGTTCAGTAACCCCTCTGCAAATTCTGATATTAACCGCAATGTCAAAGCATTAACACGATTATATCCTGCCATAAAATCAATTAAATCCACAGTAAATGGAGTAATGAAATTCATTGAAGAAATATATTCATTAATATGTCTATGATTTATCCTTTTAAGTAAAAGTCCGATATCAAAGCTATTGCCGCATTTAACAGCAATCCAAACCGCATCAGCCAAATATTCAGGCAGAACATCAAACTCATTTGCATAATAGTTAGCATTAGCAATATAATTATCATCACAGAACAAGGAATAATAAAGCTTAATAATCTGACTAAAGCTGACGGTCATAGAGTCCATATTTACACTCTTAACCATTCCACGCAATAAATCTTTATCAGCACCTGCATTTACAAATATTCTTGAAAGAATAATCCCCTCAAGTGTACGCTGCAAGTTGGCATCAAAGCTAAACTTTTCAAATAAATCTGATATTATATGATAATCAGAAAGTTTTTTCACCATATCAATAATAAGTTCAATAATCTTAGCGATATATTTGTTTCCTGTATATTTAATTATATTCTGATAAGAAACCCTATCAAGCACCAAAAGCGCATCATGCATTTTATTAAGCTTGCAAAGCTGTTCAAAATAAATGATATTAACATTTACATATTCCGCATCATTGCCCGCTCTGACAGGGTCAACTGAAACCTCTGAGGCAGTATATTTGCCAAGAATATAGTTTTTATAGGCAGAATTATATTTAATGCAAGCGGAAACAGTTTGTTCGGTATTACCCATATCATAATGAGTATAAACCTCAACATCTGCAATATCAATATCATTGGCAAGAACCCTGTTAACATTTCTGTCAACAGACTTTTTGTTATGATATTCATTAATAGTATCAATAACCTGCTCATATTTATTACTATTTTTATAAGCAAGTGCAATAAGCTTTAGGAAAACATATTCATAGTATCTGTTTTGATTAACTGCTTTATTAACCTCAATACCTTTTCTTGCATATTTAACCGCAAGCTCGTTGTCATATGTAAAATAGCAGTTAAAAAGCTGAACATAAAGCTGTGGATTTTTCGGCTCATCCTCAAGGCACTTTAGCAGTAATTCCTCATTACGCTTTCTTTTTTTATCCTGATCACCTGCATTGACATCAATATATCCGAAATGATGAACAAAAGAGGACAGCTTTTTAATAGGTGCACAATAAGTATTTAACTTCTCGTGAATTCTATTAACAAACCTTGTTTTAGGCATAATTTTAACAAGCCTTGGTGCTTCAAAATCGACAAAACCACCATTAATATTAACATCGGCATGGTTTCTGACAATATATGATGCAGAGTTATATTTTTTATATTCACCCGATATAAAAAAGTTAATTAATTCGTCAGAATTCTCAAACCATTCATCCGCATCAATGAACATGAACCATTCACCATTGGCATTTTTCATAGACTTGTTGCGGGCGGCAGAAAAATCATTACACCATTCAAAAGTCCGTACATCATCTGTGAAACTTTTCGCAATCTGGACGGTATTGTCAGTCGAGCCTGTATCAACAATAACAAGCTCCGAGCTAACAGCATTTCTTAAATGTGTGAGGGATTCAAGACATTTTTGCAGCTTATCCCCCTCATTTTTCACAATCATACCAATAGTAAGAATCATATTTATTATCCTTTTTTCTATAATTGTTTATCAATCGCATAAAAGCTTAACAGCCAGCCATAAAAATAAGCGATTCAATTTCGGGGTCATTAGGATTTAATTCTTTATATGAGGAGATAAGCTCTAAAGCAGCTTTTTTATTTCCCTGTGAGATAAATCTGCAAATATTATCCTTAACCTGCTTGGCTAGAATCTCAAATTCTGCTTTTGCATCAGCAGCGCTTTGCGGATTGATTTCATTTATAAGCACATCAATTTCAGGGTCGTTAGGATTTAATTCCTTATAGGAGTTAATAAGCTCCATAGCAGCCATCTTATCACCCTTAGCAATAAACCCACGGATATTATCTTTAACTTGTTTAGCTAACATCTCAAATTCAGACATTGGAACATTGGAGCTGTTTGCATTCGCATCTGCTTTTTTTTCAGAATTAAGCTTAAATACACTGCCCATACTGACAACAACATTTTTGAGCCTGTTATCAATCAAAGCAGCCTTTTTGAGATATTCAACACTTTTTGGAGCATCACCCTCATCAAAAGCAACCGCAGAAAAATAACTGTAATAGCCAATTTGAATTTCTTTCGGGAAACAAACAGCATTTTCATCATTAATATAAGCATCATTATAAACAGCAGCCATATAGTCCATCATAAGACTAGCATACATAACAAAAACAGATACTATCATCATATCATTCATCGGAACATCATTAACGATGAAAAAGTAAGCAATCCCTGCAAACCATGCAGATTCAAGCTCAGAAACATTATCCCTGTCAACTTCAAAATAAGCCATAAACACACGAAGTAAATCATCCTTGTTTTTCATGGCATTATAATACACAGCAAAGTTATCAATATCAACCTTTTGTGCAAGCTCTGAAACCGGAAGTGAATTTTTTAAAGCTATATAGATTAAATCAGCCAACTCGACAGGCAGCTTTTCATAATTATCGGTATATTTACGAATATCGCTTTCAGTCACAACAGCATCCTGCTCTATTAAACATTCAAGCTCGGTATCAGCAATAATTTTATCAAGACCATCCAGTTTATCAGGGTAAGCATTTAATTGTTTTTTTATATCAGCCATAATCGTATCATCCTTTAATTTCATGGCAATTTTAATATCTTGCCTTATTCTCAAATCGAAAATTCTCTGTTCAAAACGCTCAATAACATCAACATACGGGATATATTTACGGAACTTCACAGCATCCGAATATTGCTGAAGGCTGCAAAGCAATTCGATAATCATGCCGTTTAAATTCAAAAGTATCATATTATTAAAAAATCTTGGGCCTGCAACATCGCATTCAGGGGTTTTATACATACCCTTTTTATAGCCATCATAAAGCTCATTATATTTTAAAGCAGCAGGTACGGCAATATCAGAAAGTCCTGTCCTGCAGGCAATAAAAGTTTTCAAAGCATAAGCATCAATATCGGAGGTTACAATCTTTGGCATATCAAAATCAGATCTGCGGTGCTTGAAATAGATATCAATATATTTCTGCGCATTATCCAAATCGTCCATTTGATAATATGTATCAGCAAGATAACGCAAAAAAACATAGTCATAATATTTCTTAAGCTTATCATGCTTTCGGTTTTCATTAGCAGCAAGACCATTATTGCAGCATTCGATAGCCTTATCAAAATCCATACCAATATATGCATCATAAAGCTGAATATAAGTGTTCATATTATCAGGCTCTAGCTCCAGCTTTTTTGTAAGAAGTTCGATATTTCTCTTTTTCTTTTGGTAGTCATTATTATCAGCACCAGCATAACCATAATGGTGTACAAATGATTTCAAATGCTTGACAGGTGTATCGATAGGATTGAGCATTTCATGAATAATGCCAACAAACTTTGTCTGCGGCAGTCTTTTAACCATTCTGCAGGCATTATAATCATAAAACAAATCTGTTTGATTAAATTTGGTATAATTCCTTTGAATATATGTAGCGGCATTATATTTTTTATATTCACCCGATTTAAAGAAATTAATTATATCATCACAATCCTCAAACCATTCATCAGCATCAAGAAACATAAACCATTCGCCTTTAGCGTTTTCAAGTGATTTATTCCGAGCAGCCGCAAAATCCTTGCACCATTCAAAATGTCTAACATCATCGGTATATCTCTTAGCAATTTCAATCGTATTATCATCGGAGCCAGTATCAACAATAATCAATTCTGCATCCATGCTTGAAAGTAAAGGAGCAAGGGAATCCAAACAGCGTGCCAGATTTTCTGTTTCATTTTTCACAATCATACCTATTGTTAATAACATAACCACGACACCTTTCATAACTGGATAATAACATATCTATATTTATTATAGTATAACAAAATTTCAAAGCATTTTCAAGCTTTTTTATACATTTCGATAAAAAATAACAAAAGAAAAGGATATCAATGGTATAATAAACCATAGATATCCAATTAAAAGTCATATGGGTCTTCCATAAATAATAAACTCGGCGCTGATAACTGCTAAAATCAAGAAAGCAGATATAGTTGACGCAATAATGATTGCAGTTCGGATTTTATCCTTAAATATCGCAAAGAAAATTCTTAAAACAATAATACCAATCAAACCACCGATTGTATTCAAAATAACATCATCAACATCGGTAACACCAAGTCCGAAAATATACTGTGTAATCTCAACTGCAACGCTAACAAGCATAACACTAAAGAAACTAATGAGGATATTCTTTTTATCACGATAACACCTGCGGAAATATTCGAAATAAACACCCATAGGAACAAAAAGAAGAATATTACCGAGTAAATTATTAATAGCATGGATTTTAAAACCACCGCTAAGACTGTTTATAAACAGCTTAACAGAATGAAACGGAACTAAATTAACGGAACGCAGAAACATCCTGCGCTCACTAAAAAAATCACCGATAGGTACAGTCTTAAAAAAGAGTGCATACAAAAGCAGCAATATATAAATTGTTATATTAAAATACAGCAGAAAAGTACAGATTTTCTTTTTCATAATAACCTCACTAGCATAACGAATATAACAATTATACCTTAAATCATCAAATATTGCAACCAATAAATAATGAGTGCTGAATAATTACACTTTTTGTGTAATTGTTCATTCAGACAGACTTTGTTCGCCTGAGCATTCGGAAAAACGATGTTTTCCCAATATCCTACTTGATTGACGTCATAAACCAATACAAAAAAATGAGGACCGTTGAATTAACAACAGCCCTCATGTGTTTATAAATTAGTTATAAGCAGCAATTTCTTCATCCATGATGTTGGAGAATTCCTCACGAGTCTGAATCCAGTTCTCAAACTGCTCATTTGCAATACCCTCATAAAGAACGGCCATTACTTCGTCACCCATAAATGTGCTTAAGCCATAACCATAGTCATAAGCCTGCTCAAATTTATCGGAATCATAGAAGTCCATTGCAATGTCATACATCTCAGAAGTCCAGCCCTTGTTGTTTTCAAGGAACTTGTTTTTTGTGATTTCAGTATACTTTGTATCGAAGTTAACAAGTCTGTTGCAATCAAGCCATGCTTTAACAACATCGCCGTTTTCTGAACCCTTAACCCACATATAAGCCTGAATTTTGTTTGATACATAGTATTTGTCAGACTTAGGATCCTTAGGGAACGGAACGATTTGAATAGTATCATCAGGCATAGATTCAGCCGCAGCATTGTATGCCCACGTACCCATTGAGTAGAACAGCAAGTCGTTTGTTGGGAATGCACTTTCGCCGCCTATCCATCCACGTTTGATAAGATTGTTCTTGAAAATGTCCTCAAGAACACCCTGTGCACGCTCAATAGCAGCACTGTTCATGTTGTTCTTAAAGGATGTACCATCATAGGTTACCATAGTTTCACCTGCTGTGTAAACAAATGCATTTGACCACCAGCCGCCGATACCATAGCTGTCAGGATTTGATTCAACAAATTCCTTCATCATGTTTGTGAATGCATCCCAATCCCACTTTCCAGCCTGATAAAGCTCATATGGATCATCAAAACCTTGTGCATCGATTGTGGATGTGTTGTACATTAGTACCTGTGTATCATTGAAAGCATAACCAAGTGGTGCGATATAATGTTCGCCCTTCCATAAGTACTTGTCAGCAGTTTCCTTAACATCAGCCCACATTGGATCAGTCCAGTCGATAAGTGAATCGATTGACTGATACTGTCCCTTTGAAATATCATAAGGAAATGTACGCCACTCATAAATAAATATATCAGGTGGTGTACCGCCGACAATTGCAGTTGCTAAATCATCAAATCTTGTTGCACTTGTTGTTGTTATGTATTCGATTGAAGCACCGTATGTGTCCTCGAAAAGTGCCAGCTCTGCACTTCTTTCAGGTGCATCGTTTGTTGGATTTATATCATAAATGCCCATCCATTTTAATGTTTTACCAGAAATGTCAACCTCTGAACTCAAAGCACCTGAATCGGCAGTAACCTCAATGTTATCACCTGTCCATTCAGTCTTTTCAGTTGTTGTAATATCCTCTGTTGTTGCACTGTCGCCATTTTTGTCACATGCTGTGAGCGATAAAATTGTTGAAACAGCAACTAGTCCAGCAGCTATTCTTTTTAGTTTTTCCGCAGAAATTTTCACAAATTTTTCCTCCTGTTATTATTATTTAAATTTTACACGAAACTTTTGTAATCGTTTGCATGACATACAACAGTCCCTTATAATTACAATAGAATTATAGCATATTGCCATTAATAAGTCAACAAAGAGCATATGTTCTATGTAATTGCTACAAATCGTGAATATGTTTTTGTGCATATAGAATATTATAAACGTTTAATTGACTTGTGTTTAATGACATGATATAATGGGAATTAATATTGTATGTGGTTTTGAAAGAAAACATAGGTGCTGTGCATCCAAATCCAATTAAAAATTGGATTAACAGTCCACATTGACATTTAAATTATAACATAAACGAAGCGGTGGGGACGACGCTCACTACAAATCATCATGATTATAAGCTAACTACGAATTCATAGGAGAAAAAGCATTATGAAACACCTAGGAACAAAAACACTTGAAACAGAGCGTTTAATTTTAAGAAGATTTAAAGTTAGTGATGCCGCCGCTATGTATAAAAACTGGGCAAGTGATACGGATGTTACAAAGTTTCTTATGTGGGCTGCACATGATAGTGTTTCAGTATCTGAAAGTATACTTAATGAATGGATACCATGCTATGAAAATGATAATTACTATCAATGGGCTATTATAATCAAGGAAAATGGCGATGAGCCTGTTGGTTCAATTGCCGTTGTCAAGCAGGACGACAGCATTGAAATGGCGCACATTGGTTACTGCATTGGTAAGGCATGGTGGAATAAAGGTGTCACATCTGAGGCTTTAGAGCGTGTCATTAAGTTTTTATTTGATGAGGTTAAACTTAACAGAATTGAATCAAGGCATGATCCCCGTAATGAAAATTCAGGTAAGGTTATGATGAAATGCGGTATGAAATATGAGGGTACACATAGGTCTGCTGACTGGAATAATCAGGGTATTTGTGATGCCGCATATTACGCTATTTTGGCAGATGATTATTATTCATTTAAAAAGGGGTAACCATGGTATACTTAAACTCTTTTACATTCCCCGATGAAAACAAAGAAATAGATTTTATCTGGGGTATACAGCGGACTTGCTATAACTCTATATATCCGTTTAAAACCTTGACATCACGATGCCTTGGTAAAATAGATTTTAAGCCGATAACAATTCTTTATGGCGGTAATGGCTCAGGCAAAACAACCGCTTTGAATATTATCGCTGAAAAAACTAAGGTTAATCGTGATTCTATTTATAATAAATCAAGCTTTTTTCATGATTATGTGGATTTATGCAAGGCATCTGTCAATGAAATTCCATCGAACAGAAGGATAATAACAAGTGATGATGTTTTTGATTATATGCTCAATATCCGCAGTATGAATGATGGTGTTGATTTAAAGAGGGAAGAACTTTTCAAGGATTATCTTGATACAAAAAAATCGGAGTTTCGTTTCCGCACACTTGATGATTACGAACAGCTGAAAAAAGTTAATTTTACAAGAAGAACAACGCAGTCTAAATATGTGAAAGAACAGCTTACGGATAATATCAGAACATTTTCAAATGGTGAAAATGCGTTCAATTATTTCACGCAGAAAATCGAGGAGAATGGACTATATATCCTAGATGAACCAGAAAACAGCTTATCACCTAAACGTCAGATGGAGCTGGTGGGTTTTATTGTGGATTCGGCACGGTTTTTTAAGTGCCAGTTTATTATTTCAACGCACTCGCCGTTTTTACTTGCCATGCAGGGTGCAAAGATATATGACCTTGATGAAGCACCATGCATAGAGAAAAAATGGACGGAGCTTGAAAATGTACGTACATATTATGAGTTTTTTAAAGAGCATAGCAGTGAGTTTGTATAGACATACATTTAATATTTAATCAGATAAATTTTATAATAAAGAGGTATAAAAAAATTATGACAGTTGAAATTTTTACTGATGGTGCTTGCTCTGGCAATCCAGGACCTGGCGGATATGGCGTTATACTTCGAATTGGTGAGCATGTAAAGGAATTATCGGGTGGAGAAGCTATGACAACGAATAATCGCATGGAGCTTACTGGTGTAATTGAAGGGTTAGCTGCATTAAATCGTCCTTGTGATGTTGTGCTGACTACTGACAGTAAATACGTTGTTGACAGTATTACAAAGGGTTGGGTCTATTCATGGCAAAAGAAAAATTGGATAAAATCTGATAAAAAGCCTGCTTTGAATGTGGATTTGTGGGAGCGTTTGCTGCCTTTGCTTGAAACTCATAAGGTTACTTTCAATTGGGTTAAAGGTCATGCGGGACATCCTGAAAATGAACGCTGCGATGAGCTGGCGGTTATTCAGAGAGATTTGTATGCTCGTGGGAAGTAGTGTAAGAAAACATTTAATGCTATAATATAAGTATAATAAGGGGGCGTGTCATTTGATACTCTCCTTTCTTTATATTAAATCGCTTCTTTAAAACAGGATAATTTTCTTATTAAAATATTAGATAATGTCTATCAAGTAGTAACACGAAAAATACAACGTATTTTCGTTCGTACGCATTAGATATATATATTGTTATATTTTTAACGAAAAATTTGAATAAATTTGTCATTTGTTATATAGTTTCGGTAAAATTTTATTGGACTATTGCATATTAGACTAAAAAGGTATATAATATAAATGTAATAAAAATTGTAAAGAGGGATTAACATGGAAAAACGTTTTGTTTATGCCGATAATGCTGCCACAACAGCTGTTTCAAAGCCTGTGCTTGAGGCAATGCTGCCTTTTATGACACAAGAATACGGCAACCCATCAAGTATATATAGAATTGGACAAAGTGCATTAAGATCAATTACCGAGGCTCGTGAAAAAATTGCGAACGCACTTGGATGCAGCACATATGAGATATATTTTACGAGCGGCGGAACTGAATCTGATAACTGGGCAATCCGCTCGACTGCTTTGCGTCTTGCTGAAAAAGGCAAAAAACATATTATCACAACTGTTTTTGAGCATCATGCTGTTTTGCATACCTGTGAATACCTTGAAAAACAAGGCTTTGAGGTGACTTATCTGCCTGTTGATGAAAATGGACTGATTACCGCTGAACAAGTGAAAAATGCAATCCGTGAGGATACTGCACTTTGCACTATCATGTATGCAAATAACGAAATCGGTACTATTCTGCCTATTGCTGAAATTTCCGCTGTATGTAAAGAAAAGGGTGTACTTTTCCATACTGATGCTGTACAAGCTGTTGGTCATGTCAACATTAACGTTAAAGAGCAGAATATTGATATGCTGTCTTTATCAGGACATAAAATCCATGCACAAAAGGGTATTGGACTTTTATATGTCCGCAAGGGTGTTCCGCTTCCTAACCTTATTTTTGGCGGCGGGCAGGAACGTGGCAGACGTCCTGGTACTGAAAATGTTCCTGCTATAATGGGACTTGCTAAGGCAATTGAAATTGCCTGTACTGATATTGATGCTAAGGAAAATAAAGTTCGTGTTATGCGTGAGCGTTTGATTGATGGTATTTTAAAATGCGAATGTACTCGTCTTAATGGTGATAGAAACAGCCGTCTTGCAGGAAATGTTAATATCTCAATTCTTGGTGTTGAGGGTGAAGCGTTGTTATTAAGTCTTGATATGTTCGGTATATGTGCATCAAGCGGCTCTGCTTGTACATCCGGCTCGCTTGACCCATCTCATGTTCTGCTTTCACTTGGACTTCCTCATGAGATTGCACATGGCTCGCTAAGACTTTCCATTTGCGAAGATACAACTGACGAGGATGTTGATTATATGCTTGAGGCTGTTCCAAAGGTTATCACTAACCTTAGAAACATGTCGCCGCTTTGGGAAAATATTAAAAAGAATGCAGAGGATACTGTTCATTTGCTGAAATATGTATCTCCAATGGCTTGATTATGAGTGTTGTAGGGATGACTATAATGCTGCGTGCATATCGCCCGTACAAATGCTGATTAATATAAAAATTTGATTTAACATGGTATTACAATAAATGATATAAAACGAAAGGACTTGTTTAATTATGTTATATAGTGAAAAGGTTATGGACCATTTTGCAAACCCTAGAAATGTTGGTGAAATTGAGGATGCTGATGGTATTGGTGAAATCGGCAACGCTAAGTGCGGCGATATCATGAAAATGTATATCAAGGTTAACAACGGTGTTATTGAGGACTGCAAGTTCAAGACTTTTGGCTGCGGTGCTGCTATTGCAACTTCATCTATTGCAACTGAAATGATTAAAGGCTCATCTCTTGATGATGCTTTAAAGCTTACAAACAAGGCTGTTGTTGAGTCGCTTGACGGTTTGCCGCCTGAAAAGCTGCACTGCTCAGTTCTTGCTGAGCAGGCTATAAAGTCCGCTATTTCCGATTACTATACAAGAATTGGTGTTGACCCAACCCCGCTTGTTGGCGTTATCAAGGATTGCGAGGCTTGTCACTAATTTATTTTACTGTTAAAAACTTTTTTGCCGCATGATTTTTTCATGCGGCTGATTTGTTTTTCGGTTAGTATTTTCATTCAAAAGGTTCATTTTTTGTTAGTCCTGTTCCGTCAATTTTTACACGGTAATCGGTATACTCATATACATATTTTTTTCAGCTATATTCTTATGTATATCCTATATATTATAAGATAAATATGACGATTTTTCGGCAAAAAACATAACCAAAGTCAACAATTCTATGTTTTGTACAACAAAATCATATGTGATATATACATAATGACAAAAATATGGGGATGATAAAAAACATCCCCATAAAAATTTTTATTGAATTGAAATAGAGTTAGTCTTGTCAACAAGCCTTGAAATACGTTCGGTTACACTTGCAACGTCCTGCATATAATTGTTGATGGACTTACCACGCTCAGTGCTTTCGTTAACGTCAATTTTCATCTTGTTAACAGAATCGGTAAGCATTTTAACGGTATCATTGATAACCTTGACAATGTTTGTGATATTGTCAACAGCGGAGTTGATTTCCTTGTTGCAGTCATCAGCCTCAACAACAGATTCCTGAGAATGCTGTGCAAGCTTTCTGATTTCAGTTGCAATAACAGAAAATCCCTTTCCGACTGCTCCTGCACGAACTGCCTCAATGTTTGCGTTAACAGACAGAAGATTAATCTGGCTTGCAATGTCATCAACATTTGCAGTCATATCCTTATAACCCTCAACGCTGTCATTGATTTGTGCCATTGCTTCCTGAATATTAACAGCAAGTGCTGTCAGCTCGCCGATATCATCACTAATTTTATCCATATCAACATTACATTCATCACCGATAACATTAATCTGGTCAGCATCAGCCTTAACATAGCCAACATCACGATTTAGCTCGTCAACAACTGCAACTAAATCTGATGCAATAAGTTCAAATTCATGGAGCATTTCCTTGATTTTAACAGCATTTTCTTCCACAAGATAACTTGCATACTTCATACAGCTTTCCTTAGTGCTGATACCGCTTGCAATAGCAATAGCAAGCTCCTCACAGGACTTGTATCCGCAGGCGTGACAATTATAACTCCTGTCAGCTTTTGTTTTCTTTCCGATACTATTGAATACAGCATCAACTTCTCTTGCAGTCGGCATATATTTCTTAAGCTTTTTGTTTTTATATGTACGGCAGAATTCCTCAACAGTGAGTTCTCTGTCAAACTTTCTGAACAAGCCCTTTATGCTCTTTGGACCATGCTTATAGTTCTTTGTAACATATGTATCAACATCATGCATGATAGTTTCAATATGGAACACAGAGTATTTCTTGCCGACAGCAGGACCGCCGTTGCATCCTCTGCTGCATGATAAAACGTCAAATACAGCAGGCAGGCTGTCACGCTTTTCAGTAAGGTAATTATCAAGATTTTGATAAATTGAACGTGTACCCTCAGCATTAATAACGCTAAGCTCAGGTGCATGATACTTAAGATTTTCCTTAAGTCCTGCTGGACTTGGATATACAGCACCCAAAGTACCCTGCATATAATCAAATTCAAATTCACTGAACTGTGAGCTTAAATTGCTTATATTAGGCAGTGTTATATTGTTATTTTTTATGTATTCAGCAACCTTGTTGAACGTTACATTATATTCAACAAGACCAGTTTCAATAAATTCGTCTTTTTTTGCAATACATGGTGATAATGCCGCAATTTTTATGTCACGGCCAATCTTTTTGCGCAAGTAAATAGCAGTACAAAGCATAGGGCTTTGAACAGGAGACATATGCGGAATTAAATCTGGATTATGTATCTCAACATAGTTAACAATAGCAGCACATGGCTGTGAAATTATCTTTTTGCCTGGGTTTTTCTTAACATATCTCAAATGTGCCCATGTACAGATATCAGCACCAAGACTTACGTCATAAATATATTTTACGCCCTTTGATTTCAGCCAGCTAAGAACATGACGCCAGTAACCGTCAAAAGCAACCTTTACAGCAGGTGCAACAATTACAGCAATTTCATTTCCCTTTTGCAAATCAGCAAAAAAGCGTTCAGTATCATCATCATAGCTTCTTGCATTATGTTCACAGGTTTTTATACAAGCACCGCATTTTATACAAGAATTCTGGTTAACGTTAATACCAATTGTTCCATCCTCTTTAACCTCAGAAACATTAGCGCCGTGAATAGGGCATACTCGAATGCAGGAATTACATCCGATACAATTATCTTCATGATATCTAATCATAATTAAGAGCACTTTCCTTTCGCAGTATAAATTACTATATATATAGACAAAAATAATTGTAACTTTATACTTTTGTATAATATATTTAACAAATGTTACTCTATTATATGTCTGTAAATTGTGCAATATTAATTAATTAATTGATTATATCACATAGTCAAAAAAATGTCAATCATATCCGTTCGATTTTATCTAATAATATAATTTTATCATATGGAAATGTGATGTTTGCACAAAAAACAATTAAAGTGCGCAACATATTTGGTGTTTAATTCACATAAATTATATCTATAGTCATAAAATCAATTAGCATTCTTAATTATTTTTAGTTGGGTATTTACAACAGCCTCCTTTATTAGTGGCTCGAAGTCAAAACCGTTTTGTGCAGCTTCAACTTCTGCAAGGGTTGGCTTTGTTTTCGGGTGCTTAGGGGTGAAAACAGTACAGCAGTCCTCATAAGGCTCAATGGAAATATCAAAGGTATCGATTTTTCTTGATATAGCAGTGATTTCTACCTTATCCATGCCAATTACAGGACGGAAAACAGGCATTTTGCAAGCGGCATCAGTGCAGACAAGTGCACCCATAGTCTGACTTGCAACCTGACCAATACTTTCACCAGTGCAAAGTGCAGGTATACCCTTTTCTTTACATATGCGCTGTGCAATCTCCATCATCAGACGGCGCATTATAATTGTGAATAGCTCCTCAGGGCAATTATCACGCAAAGCCTCTTGAATTTCAGTAAATGGTACACAGTAAAACTCTAAATCACCGCACCATGGTGCTAACTTTTCACAAAGTCTTTCAACCTTAAGCCTTGCACGTTCAGATGTATATGGTGGTGACACGAAATGAATTGTGGAAAGATATACACCTCGTTTTGCCATCATATAAGCAGCAACAGGACTGTCGATACCGCCTGAAAGAAGCAACATTGCTCTGCCGGAGGTGCCGACAGGAATACCGCCTGCCGCTGTTTCGTTGCCGGCATGAACAAAAGCATTTTTATCTCTGATTTCGACAACAACGGTTACATCAGGATTTTTAACATCAACGCTTAAATGAGGGTATGCATCTAAAATTCTGCCGCCAAGCTCCATACAGATTTCAGGGGACTTCATTGGAAATTTTTTATCCGAACGCTTTGCCTCAACCTTAAAAGTTCTTGCAGCCGTTATTCTTTCTTCGATATAAGAAATTGTAAGACTGCAGATTTCCTCAAAATCCTTTGGTGCAATCATTGCTCTGCATATTGCAGCCGCACCAAAAACCTTTGAGGCACGTTCCATTGCATCATCAATATCAATATTATCATCAAGCGGTGTGATAACAATTGTGGACTGTGATTTTTTATATTCAAATTTACCGATTGGCTTTAATCTGTGCTTTAAATTACGGACAAGTGCATCTTCAAAATTTGATTTGTTAAGACCTTTTAAAGCAATTTCGCCCTCTTTAATTAGTATGAGTTCTTTCATATATATTTATATTCCTTTCAAAATATGATGTGTAATCATGGAAATGGGTTTATATTGTAGATGGCAGCGTCCCAGACATTTATTTGATTTTCGCAAGTGTCGGATAACATTCCGTAATAGCATTTATAAGTATATCAATTTCTTCGGTTGTTGTTGTCCTGCATACTGAAACACGAACAGCCGAGTCAGCAAGCTTGTCCGAAATACCCATTGAAGTCAGAACAGAGCTATGTGCTCCCTTTGAGCAGGCAGATCCGCTTGAAACATACACACCCTTGCTTTCAAGGCTATGGAGCATTATTTCCGAGCGAACACCGTCAACAGAAAAGTTTATTATGTATGGAGAAACATTTTCGACAGGAGAATTTATTGTGATAATTCCTAGCTCCGAAAGTTTTTTTCTTGTATATTCATTTAATTCTTCCACGATATTATATGCCGAATTAAGAGTACCCATCTGCGCACGAACTGCCGCACCAAAACCGCATATCA
This sequence comes from Oscillospiraceae bacterium, assembly GCA_031550725.1. Classification (GTDB taxonomy): domain Bacteria; phylum Bacillota; class Clostridia; order Oscillospirales; family Ruminococcaceae; genus UBA946. Next base: position 29,456 of record JAVBOH010000025.1, on the reverse strand, counting down.
ACGGTACTGCCTCTGTTCCCGAGCGCAAGCCTTTTTCCTGACCTCCGCCCATAACAAGCGGATGAATACGAATACCCTTGCGGATGTACATTGCACCAATACCCTTGACAGCATGAATTTTATGCCCTGACACAACGATAACATCTGCAAAAAGCTCAGCAGCTTTAATATGCATTTTCATAAATCCCTGAACGGCATCACAATGCGTGATACATTCAGGAAAATTTCTTTTTATCTGTGAAAAAATTCGTCTGACATTCTGGATAGTGCCTGTTTCATTGTTAACAAGCATACAGGATGCAAAACAAGTTTCGTTATCAACAGCATTTAAAAATTCATCAACATCTATCTCGCCATTTCTGTTAGGATTTATACGCACAACAGTGTAGCCCTCTTTTTCTTCAAGGTACTTAACAGGTTCTGATACAGACGGATGTTCAATTGCAGATATAACAATTTTGCGTTTGCGCTTGCCATAATTCTTGACAGCCCCAAAAATTGCTGTGTTATTACCCTCTGTTGCGCCCGATGTGAATGTTATGCAGGCAGGGTCGCAGACTAATGCCGCCGCAATAGATTTTCTTGCTTCGGTCATGTTTTTTTCGGCATCAAGGCCAATTCCATGAAGTGATGACGGATTGCCGAAATCCTCAACCATACATTTAAAAACAGCCGAAACAGCAGGCTCGCATGGCTTTGTTGTTGCAGCGTTATCAAGATAAACTGTCATTTAAAAATCCCCTTATAAAAATAAATACATAATTATAATTATTATATCACATTTTTACTCGATTTTCTACTGTTATAATAAAAATTATTGAATATCTATGCTAGGAATTATAATTGACATATTTATTATGTCATGATATACTATATGCAAATAAGGGGGGCATTAAATTGGAATATGAAAATTATGAAACATTAGCTATAATGTCAATTATACTTATCTTGGCTGAAGTTGGTGCATTTCTATTTGGTTTTATTGAATGCTTTTGGGGATATAAAATCAAAAGAGCAATTTGTGTTGTTTCAGGTATCTTGATAGGTGTTTTCACTGGATTGGCTGTTTCTCCAGTTATGGTAAGTGCATTTGACAGTAGCAGTGTAAGTTTAATTTGTATTGCCGTTGGTGCTTTGCTTTTCGTTGTGCTTGCATACAGATTTTATAAATTCGGTGTGTTTTTATGCGTAACATTCAACGTTACATCGTTTATGATGATACTTATATGGGTGTTAGAAGATTATTTGTATATGAGCGATATTGAAATACTAAAAATATTGTCCTTTAATACTTCTGCTGCATGGACATTAAGCATTATTGTTGGTGTTGTTATAGGTATTTTAAGTATCATATGGGAAAAGCCTGTGTTTTTAATAACTACATCCGTTTCAGGCGGTGCTATTGCAAGTGGTGTTCTAGTTATTGGTGTGCTTATCAGGTTTGGTTGGTATTTCCGTTCAGCATGGTTTACTGCGCTTATTATCATGGTTGTTTTATCTATCTTAGGACTTATTGTTCAGATAAAAACCAATAATGGTTTATCCGAACGCAAAGAACCAAAGCAGGAGTTTAAATACAACATCAACCGAAACGCACAGATGAACGATACAATACTTCCTACCGCACAGGAAATTGAAGCTGTTTCAATGACTGCACCTGATGTCATTCCGCCGCCAATTTCAAGTGGGTTAACTGATATTACTGATATTATGGATGATACTTCAGATTTTGAATAATTACATTAATGCGTACCAAACGTGCTGTATGGTACGCATATTTTTGTCTAAAGATATATATATTGAAAAAATATTGTTAAAATGCGTGACAAATGAGGAAAAATGGGGTATAATATACTGTATATATTTTGATAATTTGTAATATAAAGGAGAGATACAACATGGATAATAAAACTTTCTATATAACTACCCCTATATACTATCCATCAGGAAATCCGCATATCGGACATTGCTACACTTCTGTTGCATGCGACTCGATTGCAAGATACAAAAAATTGCAGGGTTATGATGTCATGTTTTTGACTGGTACTGATGAGCATGGTCAGAAGATTGAGGAAAAGGCTAAGGAAAAGGGTGTTACTCCTAAGGCTTATGTTGATGAAATCGTTGCTGTATTCAAGAATTTGTGGAAATACATGAATGTTGATTATGACAGATATATCCGTACTACTGATGATTACCACATTGAGTCTGTGCAGAAAATTTTCAAGGACCTTTATGACAAGGGTTATATTTATAAGGGTGAATATGCAGGCAAATACTGCACTCCTTGCGAAAGCTTCTGGACTGATTCACAGCTTAAGGACGGCAAGTGTCCTGAGTGTGAGCGTGATGTTATTGATGCTAAGGAGGAGGCATACTTTTTTAAGATGTCACCTTTTGCTGAGCGTATCGAAAAGCTTTTGACTGAAACTGATTATCTTCAGCCAAAGACTCGTGCTGTTGAGCTTGTAAATAATTTTATCAAGCCAGGGCTTGAGGACTTGTGCGTATCACGAACAACATTCAAGTGGGGTGTTCCTGTTCCTTTTGATGATAACCATGTTGTTTATGTTTGGGTTGATGCACTTTCAAACTATATCACCGCTTTAGGCTATGGCAATGGCACTTATAATGATTATGACAAATTCTGGCCTTGCAACACTCATATGGTTGCAAAGGATATCATGAGATTTCATGCTATCATATGGCCTGCAATATTAATGGCACTTGAACTTCCTCTGCCTAAGCATTTGGCTGTTCATGGCTGGATTACCTTTAACGGACAGAAGATGTCAAAGTCTATCGGTAATGTTGTTGACCCATTTGTGCTTGGTGACAGATATGGTGCGGATGCTATTCGTTATCACATTCTGCGTGAGATGGCTCTTGGCGCTGACAGCTCATTCTCAAATGAGATTATGATTACACGCATTAATTCAGACCTTGCTAATGATTTAGGAAACCTTGTTTCAAGAACTGTTGCAATGGTTATCAAGTATTTTGACGGCACACTTCCTGAACAAAGACAAGCTGACCCTATTGATGATGAGCTTATTAATATGGCGATGTCACTTCGTGAAAAGACAGATGCATTTATTGAGGAAACACAGATTAACAATGCACTTGCAGAAATTTTCAAGGTGATTTCCCGTGCAAACAAGTATATTGATGAAACTGCTCCTTGGGTCTTAGCAAAGGATGAGGCTAACAATGCTCGTCTTGCAACTGTGCTTTATAACTTGCTTGAGGCTGTAAGAATTTCAACTACTTTGTTATCCTGCTTTATGCCTACAACAATGCCTAAGGTTTGGGAACAGATTGGTCTTTCCACTGATTTGGCAACTTATGATAATGCTGCAAAGTTTAATGTGCTGCCAGCAAATGTTACTGTAACAAAAGGTGAAGTTTTGTTCCCTCGTATTGATACAGACAAGGAAATTGAAGCCTTGAATGCAATTATCGCTGAACAGGCTGCTGCTGCGAAATCGACACTTGGGGATGAAGATAAAGCAAACCTTGTACCTATATTAGATTCAATTGCTATTGATGATTTCATGAAGGTTGATTTGCGTGTAGCTGAAATTAAGTCATGTGCTAAAGTTCCTAAGGCTAAAAAGCTTTTATGCTTGCAGCTTGATGATGGATTTGGTAATCGTCAGGTTGTTTCAGGTATCGCTAAGTGGTATACTCCCGAGGACTTGGTTGGCAAGAAGATTATCGTTGTTGCTAATCTTAATCCTGCAACCCTTTGCGGTGTCGAAAGTCAAGGCATGATTGTTGCTGCTGATGTTGGCGAGGATGCTAGGGTTATCTTTGTTCCTAATGATATTCCTAATGGTTCTAAACTTAGATAAATTTATTGAGGGTAACGTCTTTTGTGGCGTTACCCTTTTGGTATATTGTAGGGAGTCGGCGTCCTCGACGACCCCCTACATATGACATTATTAACGGGTCATCGAGGACGCCACCCCTATATTTATCATGCAATTATTTGTACGTGTTTTCTATTTGAAATAACCATAAGCCCTTGAAATAAGCATTATTTAGTGCTATAATAAACCTATAACGATACACGGCCAATTTGTAAAGGAGAATTTTAATGCTAATTAATGCCGATAATGAAAAAATCGTCCGCATGGGGCGATTTGAATATACTGATCGAAATTCTGTTAAAATGTTTCATGCAGGAACACAGCTTTTTGTGAAATTCGTTGGTACATCTTTGAGCGTACAGCTTATTAATGTCACTTCATGGGGTGATGTTAAGCTTGGATATGTTATCGATGGTGTGGTTAAAAGCTATCCGCTTGACAATCAGAATGATAACTACAAAGAGGTTTCACTTCATTTATGTGAGGGATTGGAAAACACTGAACATACACTCATTTTATATAAAAAACACGCAGGTAATAACTATCATGAGGTTATAAGCTTTGAAACCGACGGAGAATTTCTTACTGCTGACAGCTTGCCTGAGCTAAAGGTTGAGGTATATGGCGACAGTGTTTGTGCCGGTGAGGTTATTCATGCTTATGATTATACTGAAAAGCAGGACCCTGAGGGACATAACTCGAAATATGATGATGTCTGGAATAGCTTTGTTATGCAGACTGCTCGTAACTTAAATGCGCAGATTCACAACATTTGTCAGGGTGGTATTGCGCTTTTTAATGGTACTGGTTATTTCCATGCGCCTGAATATATTGGACTTGAATCAACCTATGACAAGATTAGTTATGTGCCGTCTTTAAGTGAACCGTCACACTGGGATTTTGGAAATTATACTCCTGATATTGTTATTATTGCTATTGGTCAGAATGATAAGCATAATGGCTTTACTGATTCGGATGATTTAGATATTTATGACAATGCTTATCGTGAACTTTGGAAAAACGGCTATAAAAAGTTTATTAATGAGTTAAATGTACGATATAATAACCCTGTTTTCATTTTGACTACCACTATTCTCATGCATGATGCCGAATGGGATAATGCTATTGAGGAGATTAAAAACGAGATGTCAGAGCAGGGTGTTAAGGTTTATCATAATTTATTTACTCGTAATGGCTCGGCTACTCCTGGGCATCCTCGTCTTTCTGAACACAATGAAATGGCAGGAGAATTGACTGCGTTTATTAAGTCGGTATTGTAATTTTGTTTATTTGAATATACAGAATAAAATGAGCCACATAGGGTCGCCCCTACAAATAATTCACCTAAATTTGTGATTTTTTTGTAGGGACTGCCCTATGTGGCAACTCATTTTATTATGCAAAAATATTTTAATACGGAATATATCCTGCATTTTCAATTGCTTTTATACCATCTTCCGACTGGATAAATTCTATAAAACGTCCTGTTGCTGAATTTTTGTCTATATCAGCATTATACATCATGTATGTCGTGCTTAAAAGAGGATATGTTTTGTCTGCCATTGTTTCAAGTTTTGCTGGTATTCCGTCAACTGTGATAAATTTTACCTTGCCTTGTTCCGAATACATCTGTGCCGCATAGGAATATACCGAATACCCAATTGAATTTTCAGAGTTGTCATTGACTGCAACTGAATCCATCAAGCCCTGCATACCCAACGCAACAAGCTCCATTTTTGCAGGCATTAGAGGTGTATCACCCATGAAAACTGTCATGTGATTTTGTGAGCCTGAATCGTTGTTTCTCTGATATGCGATTATTTCAGCATCATTTCCGCCAACCTCACTCCAGTTTGTTATCCTGCCTGAATAGATACCACGTATTTGCTCCTGCGTTAAGCTGTCAACAGGGTTATTAGCATTTACAACAAATACAAACCCCTCTAATGCAATCGGTACTAGTGTTGGCATGAAGTTTGCATTACTTGCCATAGTTTCCTGTTCATCTGATAGCGGCACAGAAAAAATCATATCGCATTCGCCGTTTATTAGCTTTTGAAATGCTGTATGAGTTTTTGTGTGGCTGACTAAAATTTCTGCATCGGACTGCGGTATATCAAAAAGCATTGCACGCAATCCTGCATCAAGCGGTATTGTTGAGGTTGAACCATCTATTACTGGGAAATTCTCATAAGTTAAGTTATAACTATCTGCAAGTGTATGATTTTCAGTGTGTGATGATGTTCCCTCTATAACATCAATTATCTCTTTCGCCGTTTCGGTTGATACCTGCATTATGTTATCAATCTCATTTTTCTGGCATCCTGTTATCAAGCATATTACCGTCAACATGGTAATTGATATTTTTACTTTGTTTTTCATTTATATATCCATCCTTTTTAACCATCTAAACCAATGTTTTCAATTTTCCATTCGTCACCTTGCTTTGTTAAATAAACATCTAAATACATATCAGAACTTTGTGATTCTATCCATACTGCATAACCTAACCTCACATTTATTTCGGAAGCAATGCTTGCATTTATTAAAGACATATATTGTAGGTTATCATAGATATTATCTTCAGAATAACTATGTTCATCATCAATATAATAATCTATTGTTTCAGGTTTAAGCAAATAGCTTGCCAGTTCATCTTTATCGTCATGCAAGAATGCTCTTGCAGCTTTATATGAGACTATTTTTAAAGACATTACTGACCAAGGACTATTAATAAGCTGTTTGCTGTCGGAAAATGTTTCTCCATCAATAATTATCGTTGTTGATATTTCGGAGGTGATTTCTATTGTTGTTGCTGTTGTTTCTGCACTTGGGGTTGATACTTGTATTATATCATCTTGCTCGTTTTTCTGACATGCTGTCATTATAGTTGTTAACATTAAAATAATAATCATTGATTTTATTTTGTTTTTCATAATTATATTTATCCTTGTAATCCTATTGATTCAACTTTCCATTCATCTTTCGATTTTACTAAATAAACTTCTAAATATATAAGCATATCCCACTCATCACGAACTAGAACATATCCAATATGCACATTAGTTTCTGAATATATATCAGCATATGCAACCGACATATAAGTCAATGAATTAAAAAGGTCTTGTTCAAAGTAATATTTATCTGCATCTTCCGGCACAAGAAAATAACTTTCCAATTCATCTTTGTCACCACATAAAAATGCTTTCGCTGCTTTATATGATGCAATCTTTACCGGCATTCCTATCCAATTGTTGTAAAGTAAATCCATACCATCATAAAATGTGTATCCATCAATAATTATCGTTGTTGCTGTTGTTTCAGAGATTGTTTCTATGGTAGTTGCCGTTGTTTCTTTTGTAGCATCGCTCGTTTTAATTGTTGTTTCAGTACTTGGGGTTGATACTGGTGTTATATCATCATGCTCGGTTTTTTGACATCCTGTTATTAAAGTTACAGCCATTAGCATGGCGATTATTAATTTTGCTTTGTTTTTCATGTTAATACCCCATTTTCCGTTTATTTTTTAATTATCGACCAGTATACATAATCCTTGTTAAGATATATAATCGGCGTTTCATCCGACATTTCAATGGTGTAAACATCCAGTGCCGAAAAGTCTTGCAATGTTAATTCATAATCAGCTTTTCCGCTTGAATTATCAACACCAACTTCGGTGTTTTCGCCAAATACCCTTTTGATAATCTCATCAAGGTTTAAAACATCAAGTGTTTCATAATCAAGATACCATGATGCTGAACATCCCTTTTCAGCCTCATTCATTGGTGAAAGCTCTATGTGTATAAGCTTTAATTCATCATCAATTTCCGTTTTAACCTGAAATGCACGGACATAGTGTCCTGTTTCTTCGTCAATGTAGTCATATGCAAAATCACCGTTGGTTGTAATAAAAACATTTTCCCCTAAGCTTGATATTACTTCATCATCATAAATCATGTCAAACATTTTTGCGTTTATTTCATCAAGTCTATATGCTGGGATATCATTGTATTTTTTCAACATATATACCACGATATTTCCTAAGCGGTATTCATCTGTGGCAATGTCTTTGTTATTGTAAAAATACCAGTTTGACAGCTCATAAATTTCTGCATTATCCTGCAAAATTCCTTTCATATCACGAGGGATATAAAGAACAGTATCACTCATATTTATCATTATTTTCTCGCTGTTTTTAAAGTATGGATTTTTCACTGGGAAAATTATTGCAGACCCATCAAAACAAAACTCACCCTCTGTTATGCCTGTAAACTCACGTTTCATCTCAATATATCCGTCTGAATTAATTTTATCTGCATATGTTTTTAAAGCTGGATTTATTTTATTAGCTATATCATCACCCTCGAAAAACAAGTCGGAAAACTCGAGCTGTTCTCCTGTGTATAAATCAAATATCGCACTTCGGCAGTCATAAATATTTTGACGGCTGCTATCATTAACTACTAGGCTTACTACCGCAAACAAATATCCATTTTTAAGCTGATAACAGACATCTGTATAAGAGTCATCCTCATTATTTGTAATGGTTTTGCTGTATAATGCAAACAGATCATTATTGCTATCCTCTAGCTCCTGCTTTGTATTTGTTACCCATTTCCATATCGTTGAATTTATACTTTCATCCTTTACTATGCATATGTTATCAATCGCACCGAAAAATGATGTGTAATACACTTCGTAAATTTCAAAATCATCAGGACGTTTTATTCCAGTTCCTAATTTATTATATATTGTATATTCGTATGGTGTATATGATTTATTGGGTAGATTTATGGCAGTTTCATCATTTAAGGATGTTTCCGTGTTTGATATATTAATTGAGATTGTGTTTGATGCTGTTTCTTCTATTTCTGTGTTTTTAGTGCATGATGTCATTAAGTTTGCCATGCATATTAATGCCGTGAATATAGCTATTTTCTTTTTCATTCAAAACACCCCCAAATTGCATTTTATCACTATTCTATTTTATACCATTTTATGGTTTCATTTCAAGGTTAATTTGTTTACAATTAGGATACAGTTTTATTAAAGCTGTAACTGTATTGAAACTATTTTATTGCAGGAGTCACTCAAATTAGTACGTCGAAAAAGCAGATATATTAGGTTATCCAAGGATAAGCCTAATATATCTGCTTTTTTTATTTATATTAATATGACAACCCATAGCCTATTTCAAGCCATGAACTATCTGTTCCAATCTGGTCGATTGAGCTGTACCATGGCATTGGGAGCTTTCCTGTAAAATCTGACTTACCCATAAGCACATTCGCAACACCCTGTCCCTCACTTCCAGGGAGATAACACATTACAACTGAATCCCACATATCTTTATATTCATCAATAATAATATTGCGGCCAGCAACAACACACGCAACAGTTGGTATGCCAAGGCTTTGTGCCTCATTAATAGCATCCATATTGCCATCTAGTCCAAATTCACCTGTTAAGCTTAAATCAGAAGTATCACCCTCCCATTCGGCATATGAATTCTCACCAACAACAATCAACACAATATCAGCCTCATTAGCTCTGTCTTTTTCTGTAATTATTTCGATATTAAATTCTTGTGCTACTTTAAAAAATCCATCACTAATTGTTGTAACGTTCTTTATATTATTTGAACCTCTCCATTGACCTGTCCATCCGCCGCATTGCGCCATAACATTATTTGCAGCAGGACCTATTAAATATACCTTTGCATTTTGCTTAAGAGGAAGCGTGTTATTTTCATTCTTAATCAAAACAAGGCTTTCTTCAACCAGCTTTTCAGCTAAATTTCTATATTCATCAGAACCAACTGCTGATTGCTTAGTATTCAAATTTTTAAACAGCGGGTCATCAAAAATTCCCTCATCAAGCTTAACCTGCATAATTCTTGTAACAGCATCATCAATTCGTTCCTGAAAAATTTTACCTTCATTCACACCCTCAATAATATACTGCATACATTCATTATACTGGTCAACCTGCATAAGCATATCAACACCTGCATTAACCGACTTTATAACCTTTTCTTTTAGATTTTCACCGGTTATATTATCAACCGAATTCCAGTCACCAACGATAAATCCCTTAAATCCCATCTCGTTTTTCAGGTATTGAAGATATTTCTCATTTTCATGCATTTTAACACCATTTAAACTGCTGTGGCTAACCATTATTGTCTGCACTCCAGTGTCAATCAGGTTTTGATAAACATCAAGCAATATGTTTATTTCATCATCAGAAAGCTGTGCGTCACCTCTGTCCATAATTCGGTTAACATCTGAATTTTCACCTGTACCATACAAAACATTGCCGTCGGCAAAGAAATGCTTTGCACAAGAAACAAGTCCGCCATCATTTAAGCCCTTTACATAATATGCAGAAAGCTCTTTGATAATATCAATATCAGATGAATAGCTTTCATATGTTCTGCCCCACCTTGGATCAGCACCTTGCGCAACACAAGGTGAAAAATTCCAAAGCATATAGCATAGCTTAGCTTCATCGGCAACTGCAAGACCCATCTGATAAGTAAGCTCGGCATCATTTGCAGCACCAATACCTATATTATGAGGAAAAATTACAGCTCCTGAGCAGTAATTAACACCATGAACATCATCCTGCCCATATAAAAACGGTATCGCTGCTTCAGATTTAAGTGCTTGGTTTTGAAAATAAGTAATTGTCTGCTGCCAAGTTGTATAGGTAGCATTTTCACCAATTCCCGATAAAATACTTCCATAACAATTTTCTCTGATTTCTTTTTCAGATACGTGATATACAGCAGGCATTACCATTTGAGCAGCTTTTTGTTCAATGGTCAGACAAGCTGTTATATCCTTTGCAGACATTTTGGAATATTCACGTATTTCCTGTTTGTCAACAGCATCTTCTGTGATAGATATAGATGAACTGCCTTCATTAACTGATACACTTTCTATTAATTCTGTCTGTTCACTGAAATTTGAATTTCTGTTGCTATTGCTGCAAGAAGCTAGATTAAGGATTAATGCATATAAAAGTATTACTGGTAATATTTTTTTCATTTTACCCATCCTTTATAATGTCTTAAAAATTCATACCTGTGTTAAATCACTACTGTTTATTTAACCTTAACTATATTGAGATTATGCCAAAACCATAGCAAATTCAGCAAACAGCTCTGGATAAATCGAATATGCAACCGCACGAATACCCTTAGCAATGTTTTGTGATGGTCTGCTTACAGAATTAGCATCCACCTGATAAACATGACTGTTCTTTACAGCGGTAATGACATTCCATCCGACACGAGCCTTGATTTCATTATAGTCATACCCATCATACTTAACACTTGTGATGATAACATCAGGGTTAGCAGCGATAACGCTTTCATCTGAATTAGAAAGCCAGCCCATTGTATCGGCATAAATATTTTCTCCGCCGCAAAGCGTAATAAGTTCATCAACAAAAGTACTGTTGCCGCATGAGTAAAGATAAGGTGCGGCACTAAGCTCAAAATAAACCTTTGGCATATAAGCAGTATCAATAACAGCAAGCTTTGCATTTACCTCGCCGATAGCATTATCAATTTCAGCAATCAAATCCTCACCTTTTGCGGTTGTCTTTGTATATTCAGCAATAAAAGCTATATCATCCTTTACCGCTTGAATTGATTCAGAGGTTGGTATATAAATTACCTGTGTGCCAATAGCTTTAAGCTGTTCATACGGGTCATTAGTGCCGTCTGTGTTAATCTCACCGATAACGAAAACATCTGGTGCAAGCTGAACAAGCTCCTCTATATTCAAAAGAGTAATATCAATTGTGCATATGGATGGGTCAATACCCTCAACATCGCTCGACCATGTGTCAGCAGCTATGATTTTACTGCCAAGTCCAAGCCCTGTGAGAATTTCTGTTACAGCAGGTGATGCCGAAATAATGGTATTGATAGAATCAGGTACTTTAACAAGACTTCCTGTTCTGTCAATAATCATAGTATCGTCAATAATATCCTCAATCACATTATAATCAAGACTTTCCTCAGTAACCTCGGCGGTGCTGAATACAACATCGTTTACATCAATTGTTGTTATTTCTCCGCCCTCGAATGTATAATTTTTAGTACATCCGCAAAGTCCTGACGCAATAATCCCTGCGAGTATTATTGAAATAATCTTCTTATTTGTTTTCATTTTAATTAACCAACCTTTTATAAAAAATCCGGTGCGGTTTATTCAGCCACACAATATATTATAGTATATCATGTTGTAAAAGCAATGTCAATTACTTCAGCACAGCGCCAAGATATCGTGACCAAAATCAACTGACAGCGATATTTTTGCATAACATTGTAAACTATATACATATTGTTTTAACATAATATATATTTTTGACGAAATACAAAGATCTTAAATTCATTTTTATGGTGTGATGGCTAATTTATCGCTAATTTAAAGCTAAGTTACCGCTAACATATTTCCACATTCTTAACTAAGTCACACATTATTCATTATATAATGTAACCGATATTAATACATTTCTTAATATTTATTCATTTAAGTCGATTTTGACGAAAAGATTACGCTAATATTGAACAATATATGTCTTTTTATACAAATTGTTCACCATTTCCAACTATTGACAAAACATTTCTAATATGATAATATGAATTTAACGAAAAATAAGTCGAATTGAATTTTGACTGAACGGTTAACACCGAATGAAAGGGGAGCATTTTTTATGTTTAAGAACATGAAGGTCGGCAAAAAAATTACATTAGGTTTCGGTATAGTACTTGTATTAATGGGTGTACTTACAATTGTAATCGCAATTACAAACTACATGACAATTAAAAATGTTGATAAGATTCAGAATGCGGCAGATTTACAAACTGCTGTCGTTGATACTTTAACACAATTTAACTACTCACGTATTCAGGCGAATATCGTTTATGAAACAGTTAAGGAAGAAAACTTCACAAACTTTACAGGCTATGCAAAAACAACAGAGGAACAGTTTGAAGCTGCTTTAAAATTTGCTCGTAATGATAAAGAGTTGAATAAGCTTGAAAAGGATATTCAAGATGGTTATGATGCTTTTGAAACATGGAAAGCATTAGTTACACACGTTGCAGAGGTTAACAGAACTCAAGTGGCATACCGTACAACCATTACTGATAATGGCTCTAGTATGGTTGCAGTAAGTAATACTCTTTTGCTTAAGGCTATCACTGACCCTGATGTTGATCAGAATGCAGCACTTGATTTATCAAACTACATTACAAACTTCCGTATTTACACTCGTGAATTAATGTACTCATTTGATGTATCAACTGTTCCAAGCATTATAACTAATATTGACAGTGCAACTGATGTAGTTACAAAGTTTATGGGTCAGTACCCAATGTATAAAAGTGATTGTCAGACACTTATCGATTCATTAGCAGATTACAAAGCATCTGTATATGAGTTTGAAACAATTTGTAATGACGTTTCTGGTGTTGTAGCAACAGCAAGAAGTAATGGTACATCAACCACAGAAACAATTGTTAATCTTTTCTACGTACTTGACAATGAATTGAACGACAATATCACAACAACATCAAGCACAGCACTTATCGTTCTTATCGTTGTGATTATTCTTGCAATAATAGCAATCGTTTCTGGCTTAATTCTAGCAATGGTTATCATAAAGAGCATTACATCTCCATTGGAGAAGGTATACAACATTGCAACTATCGTTTCAACAACAGGACGTATGCGTTTCACTGATAAGGAAATGAGTGAAGCAAGAGATGCTATTTCAGGCGATGAAATTGGTCAGACTGTTGATTCATTCCTTAAAATGCTTGACAGACTTGTTATTATCGCTGGTGAGCTTGAAAGACTTGCAGCTGGTGACCTGACAATTGATTTGAAGGCTATTTCATCTGATGATACTATGACAAATGCACTTAATAATACAGTTGATAATCTAAATGATATGTTTGGCAGCATTAACTCTGCAACAGATCAGGTATCATCTGGTTCTAAACAGATTGCAGACGGTGCACAGACACTTGCAACAGGTTCAACTGAACAGGCATCCTCTATTGAAGAACTTTCAAGTTCAATTTATGAAATTGCTGAAGCAACAAAGGAAAATGCCAAGAAGGCAAGCAAGGCAGCAAATCTTGTTGAGTCCGTTAAGACAAACGCTGAACAGGGCGAAAAGGAAATGGGCAACATGATGCTTGCTGTTAAGGAAATCAACACATCCAGTCAGGATATAGGCAAGGTTATCAAGGTTATTGACGACATTGCATTCCAGACTAACATACTAGCACTTAACGCAGCTGTTGAGGCAGCTCGTGCAGGTGCTGCTGGTAAGGGATTTGCAGTAGTTGCCGAGGAAGTAAGAAACCTTGCATCCAAGTCTGCTGAGGCTGCAAAGAACACAAGTGCAATGATCAGCAACTCCATTGAAAAGGCTGAGCTTGGTACAAGAATTGCAAACGAAACATCCGCATCACTTGCTAAGATTGTAAGCGGTGTTATGGAGAGTACAACGATTATCAATGATATCGCATTGTCCTCCGAAGAACAGTCCATGAAGATTGACCAGATTAATATTGGTATTACTCAGGTTTCCGAAGTTGTACAGCAAAACAGCGCTACTGCTGAAGAAAGTGCTGCTGCATCCGAAGAAATGAATGGTCAGACTACTGTACTTTCCGATCTTGTTGCACAGTTTAAGTTGAAATAAGATCAATTAATTAGCTTTCCATCCCAAAATATATATTCCCCCTTAGGTGCGTACATATCCCCCTATATGTACGCACCACATTTTTTTGTGTTTTTATCTGTAATATAAATGTAATTTGATTTGTTTGGTTTATATGATATAATTGTAGTATAAACATAATTGTATTTATGATACTAATCTCTGATTAAAACAATTGCATTGTTTTAATTCGGCAATTTCATTGCCGTCGTGTGTAAACACACGCAGGGATGTATTGAACGACATCCCTGCGACCCCATCGCATTCTTTGCTTTGCAAAGAATCTTTAAAATGCAAGCATTTTAAAGTGGGATTAGTATAAATTAGGAGGAGAACATGAAAAATGTTAAAATAACCTGTGCAGTATTATGCTTTTTACTTATTACATCAGGATGTAATAAGAATGAAACTGTGGAAGTTTACGATACCGACATAGCAAGCAGTATCGCAGAAATTGATACCACTGCAACTTCAACGACTTCTGAAAGCACAAGCACAACATCGAATACAACAAAAATTACAACATCCGAAGTGATTATAACAGAATATTTTCAACCGGTTTTATTCCATAAAAACAATCGGGATTATACTAATGTCATCGCTGCTTATTCATCGAAAAATGTATATTATAAACCTGAAACACTTTATTATAACCCTGATATTATCGGATACCATAAGGATAGACCATTATATGCTAATACATTGGATGTGAACAACAACTTGCTTGCTAAAGGGAAGTCCTTTAATTTCTATGACATGTTCGGAAACAAAAAATTCTCCGATGAATGTAAGCAAATTAACTACACAATACGTAATATTGATGGTTTTACTGAAATACAAGCAGAGTTTAATTTAGAATTTCCTGATGAGATTCTTATTGGGTTATCTCCCGAAATAAATCCACTGCCTCAAACACCGATTTATACTGATAACTCTATTGAAGTCGATTTAGATGGTAATAGCATAATGGATAAAGTTATACTGCAGACTATTCCTAGTAAAATTTATGGAGAGGGCTATATAGATTTTACTGTCAATATAACTCTCAACGGTTTATATTTTACTTTTGAATGCGATCCGCTGGTTGCCAGATATAATATTCCAATTGATATTTTTGTTATGGATATCAACAGTGATGAAAATATGGAAATATTTGTTTATGACCAAACCGATTTGTTTGTTTATTCAATAACTGCAGATACATTATTAGAATTAACAGTATATCCAGTATTTGAATTACCATAATGCACGGAGCAATCATAAAAATCCCCCTTACACCGCAAAGTAAGGGGGATTAATCATTTTAAGCGATTTGTACGAAGGGATTATTCTGCTGTTTCATCTGATGCAGGAACATCTTCTTCAAGAACTTCCTCACATTCGCAGCATTCACATTCTTCTTCAACAACAGGCTCAGGCTTTTCAAGCTTAGTGCCGCACTTGCCGCAGAAATCATTTTCAACAGGGCATTCACAGCCACAGCTCTGACACTTAACAGCACCCTTGATAGAAAGAATTATAGCTTTCATCTCAGCGATGGAATCAAGTGATGCAGTAATGCTGTTTACAGTTTCAGCAACCTCTTCAGCAGCAGCATCCTTATTATTGTCATAATAATACTTACCTAGAACTGCATAATTATTGCTGATTGAATGCTCGCTAGCGATAATCTTAGCGTTATACTTTGCAACATCGCCAACCTTCTTAGTTTTCTTGCCAACTTCTTTACCTGTTTCAGTTATAGTTTTACCGATTTTTTCAAAAATTTCATTCATTAAAAACAACCTCCATTAAATTATAATACGGATTTGCTTGACAACAATATTATATCATGTATAATATTAGATGTCAATAGCTTTTAATGATTTTTATAATATTTTTTTTATTTATCACATTAGTATCACTATTTATACTAAAAACTTGTTTAAAATCGTCAGCAATAGCGTTTATATCACAATCTGTGCTAGTATAAAGAGTAGCAAGGAGTTCACCCTTAGTAATCTTATCACCCACAACCTTGTTGAAGTAAATGCCTGCTGAAAGGTCGATAACCGATTCTTTGGTTTGTCTGCCAGCACCGAGTGCAAGTGAGATAAGTCCTGTTTTTTCGCATGAAATACCTATTATATAGCCGTCACTGTCGGAAAAGACTTCATATGATTTTGCGGCTTGTGGAAATAATGAGTAATTATCCGTAACATCTTTATTGCCACCCTGTAAGGATACAAATTTTTTGAAGTATTCCAAAGCACATCCTGATTTAACAGAATCTTCTGCCATAACATAGCAATCATCATACTCCCCTGCCCCAGCAAGATTAAGCATATTAGCAGCAAGTGTTATCGATACTTCCCATAAATCCTCAGGTGAATTTCCTTTAAGAGCCTCAATCGCCTCGATTACCTCCAATGAGTTGCCGACTGCACGTCCAAGCGGCTTATCCATGTTTGATATAACTGCAGCACATTTTTTATTAGCAAGCCTGCCGACATCAACCATAGCTTTCGCAAGCTTAATGGCATCATCTTCATTTTTCATAAAAGCACCATCGCCTGTTTTAACATCAAGAACAATGCCGTCTGCACCTGTTGCAAGCTTTTTGCTCATAATGGATGAACATATAAGCGGTAAGCTGTCAACGGTTGCGGTACAGTTTCTTAGGGCATATATTTTTTTATCTGCTGGTACTAAAGTACCTGTCTGACCCGCAATAGCAAAGCCGACTTCCTTGATTATACTAATAAAAGTTTCATAATCAAGAGAGGTGTTGAAATTTGGTATTGATTCAAGTTTATCAATAGTACCACCTGTATGTCCAAGTCCCCTGCCCGACATTTTAGGTACATAAATCCCACAAGAAGCAACGATTGGCGCAACAATAAGGGTTGTTTTATCGCCGACACCACCTGTGCTGTGCTTATCGACGCAGAATTTATCAAGCCCGAGGTTAAACATATCACCAGAATGTGCCATCGCCATGGTGAGCGTAGTGGTTTCGGTGTCAGAAAGCGAATTAAAGCATATTGCCATAAGAAGTGCTGACATCTGATAGTCAGGAATTTCGCCTGATACATAACCTTCAACAATATAGTTGATTTCGTCAGTAGTTAGCTCCTCACAATTTTTCTTTTTGTTAATGATATCATATGCGGTCATAATATTTCCCCTGCCTTTCCAACACAAATAGCCATGAAATATTCAACATGAGCATCCGTGCTATTTTGTTATTTTTAAATATATCTTTTATGTTATACTATTTCACGATAGAAAAAACAGAACAAAAATCGAGCAAAAGCTTGCATATATGGGTTTTGCGAAGATTATTTCTCTATTTTTCAGAAGTGAAGTAGTATTATACAGTATAATATCTAATTGCTAAAATTATATCATATCAAAACATCTAAGTCAAGAAAACAAAAATCCCCCCTGAAAATTCAGAGGGGAAAATTTTATTAACTTAAACCAATTCAATAATAGCCATTTCAGCAGCATCGCCACGTCTTGGACCTGTCTTGATGATTCTAGTATAACCGCCGTTTCTTTCAGCGTACTGAGGTGCGATTTCGTCAAAAAGTTTCTTAACAACATCTTCCTTAGTTACGTATGCAAGAACTAGACGCTTAGAGTGAAGATCGTTAGTCTTAGCAGTTGTAATCATCTTCTCTGCCATGCTGCGAACTTCCTTAGCTCTAGTAACAGTGGTTTCAATTCTGCCGTTCTCAAGCAAATAAGTAACCATAGCTCTTAGCATTGCTTTTCTATGATCGCTAGATCTGCCCAATTTTCTTGTTCCTGGCATTATAATCACTCCTTACTTCAAAAAGTATGGACTAAGCATTTTATAGTATTTCCATATGGAATAGTATAATGCAAAATCCGGTTATTCCTCCTCAGAACTTAAATCAAAGCCTAAAGATTGCAGCTTTTCCTTAACTTCATCAAAGGATTTTTTACCGAGGTTTCTAACCTTCATCATTTCTTCTTCTGACTTGTTGATTAAGTCATCTACTGTGTTAATACCTGCACGCTTCAAGCAATTGAAAGAACGCACCGATAAGTCAAGTTCCTCAATGGTCATCTCAAGGATTTTTTCCTTACCCTTATCATCCTTTTCTACCATAATTTCAGTTATAGCAGATTCATCAGAAAGCTCTACAAAGAGCTTCAGGTGCTCAATGAGGAGATTGGCTGCTTGAGATACAGCTTCCTTAGCGGACACAACACCGTCGGTCCAAACTTCAAGGATAAGCTTATCATAGTCAGTAACCTGACCAAGTCGAGTATCTTCAACCTGATAGTTTACTTTCAGTACGGGAGTGTAGATGGAGTCAACAGCAATAACATCGATACCGAAGTTAAATAGCTGCTTATTCTTCTCAGCAGGAACATATCCGCGTCCCTTGTCGATAGTAATTTCCATATACAGCTTTGCGTCCTTGCCAAGAGTAGCGATATGCATTTCCGGAACAAGAATATCAACCTCTGAATCAGTCTTGATGTCACCAGCAGTAACAACACATTCATCCTCAGCCTCGATATAGATTGTCTTAGGACCCTCGCCGTAAAGCTTTGCAGTTAATCCTTTGATGTTAAGGATAATTTCGGTAACATCTTCCTTAACACCTGGGATAGTAGATAGCTCGTGGTGAACACCGTCAATCTTTACAGAAGTAACAGCAACACCAGGAAGTGAGGAGAGCAGGACACGTCTTAAGCTATTGCCAAGAGTATGTCCATAGCCACGCTCGAGTGGAGCGATAGCAAACTTGCCGTAAGTACCGTTTGGTTTGAGTTCGACGGTTTCAATTTCCGGCTTTTCGATTTTTTCAAGCATTAAAAAACCCTCCTATATTTGAATTGCGGATAATTTATACATATTGTATAATTCAAACACCTTAACAAGCTTATTATTACTTAGAGTACAACTCAACGATAAGGTGAGGTTCACACTCATAGTCAAGATCAGAAATCTGAGGTACGCGAATAACAGTTGCTGTGCTGTTTTCTCTGTTAAGCTCAAGCCAAGCTGGAACAAGACGACCCTTAGTAGTTTCGATAATGTCCTTAAACTTAGCGCTCTGCTTGCTGCCATCCTTCAAAGTGATAACATCACCCTGCTTAATGCGGTAAGAAGGAATATCAATCTTCTTGCCGTTTACAAGGAAATGACCGTGTGTTGCAAGCTGTCTAGCCTCACGTCTAGTAAGAGCAAGACCCATTCTGAAAACAACGTTGTCCAGTCTTGATTCAAGAATTGAAACTAGGTTGTCACCAGCTTTACCCTCAGCCTTTTCAGCTAGTTCAAAGTAGTGATAGAATGGCTTTTCAAGCACACCATAGATAAACTTCAACTTCTGCTTTTCCTTTAGCTGCAAACCGTATTCAGACATCTTTTTTCTGTTGTTAGCGCCAGGATTTCTATTAGACTCTTTGTCAACGCCCATAACCATAGGTGAAATACCAAGAGTTCTGCATCTTTTCATTATTGGTTCTTTATTAACTGCCATTTTTTAATTACACCTCCAAGTATAATACTAGACACGTCTTCTCTTAGGAGGACGACATCCGTTATGAGGAATAGGAGTTACATCCTTGATAAGCTTAACTTCTAGACCAACAGTCTGTAAAGCACGAATTGCAGCTTCACGTCCTGAGCCTGGGCCCTTAACGTAAACTTCAACGGACTTTAGACCGTGTTCCATTGCAGCCTTAGCAGCTGTTTCAGCAGCAGTCTGTGCAGCAAATGGAGTTGATTTTCTTGAACCACGGAAACCGAGGCCTCCAGCAGATGCCCAAGAAATTGCGTTACCCTGAGTATCAGTGATAGTAACGATAGTGTTGTTGAAAGTGGACTGGATATGAACAGCGCCATTTTCAATGTTTTTACGTTCTCTACGTCTTCTAACAGGTGTTTTACCCTTAGCTTGTGCCATTGTTCATTCCCTCCTTACTTCTTCTTATTAGCGATAGTCTTTACAGGACCCTTACGAGTTCTAGCATTAGTCTTAGTTCTCTGACCTCTAACAGGCAGACCTTTTCTATGACGAACGCCTCTGTAACAGCTGATTTCAACAAGTCTTTTAATATTAAGTGCAGTATTTCTTCTCAAGTCACCCTCAACCATAAGGTTGCGGTCAATGTACTCACGAAGCTTAGCAACATCTTCTTCAGACAAGTCCTTTACTCTAGTATCAGGATTAATACCTGTGCTAGCAATAATAGTGCTTGCAGTTTTCTGACCAATACCGTAAATATAAGTTAGTCCAATTTCAACTCTCTTATTTTTTGGAAGGTCAACGCCGGCAATACGTGCCATATTCAATACACCTCCATGTTGGATTAATAGCTTTTAATAAAATACTATATAGAATTAGCCCTGACGCTGCTTGTGCTTAGGGTTTTCACAGATAACCATGATTCTACCTTTTCTCTTGATAACCTTGCACTTTTCGCAGATAGGCTTTACTGAAGGTCTTACTTTCATGTTAAATACCTCCTTTTTAAGAACTTTAACGGATTACTTTGCTCTCCAAGTAATTCTGCCCTTAGTCAAGTCATATGGTGACATTTCAACAGTAACCTTATCGCCCGGAACTATTCTGATATAGTTCATACGAAGCTTTCCGGAAACGTGAGCAAGAATTTTATGTCCATTCGCAAGTTCAACCTGAAACATTGCATTTGGCAGAGCGTCTATAACTGTACCCTCAATCTCAATAACATCTTCCTTAGACAAGCATATGGCCTCCTTTAGACATTTTGATTTAGGTTATACTCTTTGTCGTTCCCTAAGGGATTCCCGCAGGATTTTTCACGATATTCTCGTAAAAGCGACCTAAGAGCTTTGTCTGTAAGATTGTCAGCATTTACAGCAGTATTGGTAAGTTTTAGATGTTTTATACGCTTTTTTTTGGGGCTCGACAGTTTCCTGTGCTTACCATCTGCCAAAAAGGCAAAATCATCTTCTACTGCGGTGATCACCATGAACGAGTCCTTGTCATGACCCGCTGCTGATTTGACAATCAAACCAATTTTTATATCCACTAGATGAACCCTCCCGCAAATAAAGTTAAATGGTCGGCTTAGTTAAAATAACAGGGCCATCGGGAGTAATAGCAACAGTGTGCTCGAAGTGAGCTGATAGCGAACCTGATTTAGTCAATACAGTCCAGCCGTCCGGAAGAACTTTGACATCCTCCCCAACTGCATTAATCATAGGTTCAATAGCGATTGTCATACCAGAAATAAGTCTTGGTCCGTGACCGTTTTTTCCATAGTTAGGAACTTCAGGAGATTCATGCAAATCCTTACCGACACCATGACCGATATACTTTTTGACAACGCCGAAGTTATAAGAAAGGCAGTGTTCTTCTACTGCATGCCCAATGTCACCAATACGGTTTCCAATTATGGCTTGCTCGATACCGAGGTAAAGACTTTCCTCAGTAACCTTTAAAAGAGCTGTCGCATCTTCTGAAATATTACCGCAAGCGAACGTATAAGCCGTATCGCCGTGGTAACCGCCTATATATGCACCAACATCAATGCTGACAATGTCACCCTCGTTAATTTTCACACTCTTTGATGGTATACCATGAATAACCTGATTATTAATGGAGATACAAGCAGAAGCAGGAAAACCGTTATAATGAAGAAATGACGGCTTAGCACCATTCTTTATTATATAATCGTGAATGATTTTGTCAAGCTCAAATGTAGTCATACCAGGTCTTATAGAACGTCCTCCATGATGAAGAGCGTTTCCGGCAATAGTACCGGCTATTCGCATCTTCTCAATTTCGGATTTGGATTTAACCTTAATCATTAAATATATTCCTTACGCATTAACAGCATCAAGAACTAGCTTGGATGTGTCCTGAACTTCTTCCTGACCTTCGATACGAACAAGTTTACCCTTGCTTGCATAGAAATCAGCAAGAGGAGCAGTCTGTTCGTGGTAGGTTTTAAGTCTTTCGATAACAGTTTCAGGAGCATCGTCCTTACGCTGAACGGAGTTTCCGCCGCACTTATCGCAGATACCGTCTACCTTTGAAGGCTTGAATTCAGTATGGTAAGATGCACCGCAGCTTTCGCAAACACGTCTGCCTGAAAGTCTAGCCTGAATTTTTTCATCAGCAACATCGATAGAGATAACTTTATCAATGATAATGCCCATGGATTCAAGAGCCTCAGCCTGCGGAACAGTTCTTGGGAAACCATCGAGGATATAACCACTCTGGCAGTCATCTTCAGCAATTCTGTCCTTAAGAATACCGATAACAACTTCATCGGGAACGAGAGCACCGCTCTCCATGAAACTTTTAGCCTTAAGACCGCAATCTGTGCCGTTCTTTACAGCCTCACGCAAGATATTACCTGTGGAAATCTGCGGAATATTAAGCTTTTCGCTGATAACCTCAGCCTGAGTACCTTTACCTGCACCCGGAGCACCTAATAAAATCAAGTTCATATTAATATCCTCCAATTAAATGAATTATTCCAAGAAGCCCTTATGATGACGCATCATCATCTGGGATTCAAGAGTTCTGACAGTTTCAAGAACAACGCTTACAATGATAAGAATTGAAGTACCGCCCATTGCTATATTAAGCTGCGGCATAGCTAAGTTTGTAAGAATTGGGAAGATAGCGATAACACCTAGGAAGAATGCACCAAGCAAAGTAATCTTGGATAGTATCTTCTGAATATAATCACTAGTTGGCTTACCAGGACGAATACCTGGAATACCACCGTTATTCTGACGAAGATTATTTGCAATCTCAATCGGATTATACTGCATTGCAACGTAGAAGTAGTTGAAAGCGATGATAAGCAGGAAGTAAATAACTGCATACCAAGGACTCTTGTAGCTGAAGAACTTGATGAAACCAACATAGAACTTCTGCCAGAAAGTAGTAGGGTCTGTTGGAACAGAAACGAACATAGCGATAGTAGATGGCAATGACATGATAGCCATTGCGAAGATGATAGGCATAACACCACTCATCGCAATCTTTATCGGAATATGAGTGTTCTGACCGCCGTACTGTTTTCTGCCAACAACACGTTTAGCATAAGCAATAGGGATACGTCTTTCTGATTCGTTCATGAAAACAATAAAACCAATCATTAAAACAAAAACGATAAGAACAACCGGAACAACGAAGATATACTTCATATCAGCCTCAACAAGCTCGAACATCTTGAGAACACTTGAAGGTCCTCTTGAAACGATACCTGCGAAAAGAATCATTGAAATACCGTTACCGATACCATTTTCATTGATACGGTTACCGAGCCAAACAACGAGCATAGAGCCTGCTGCAAAAGCAAGGGTAATAGTAATAGCAGTGAAAACGCCATAGAAACCTTCAGTATACTTAACAGCACCATAGTTACGCTGAGTAACATAGTAAGCATAGGACATTACTGCGGAAATACCGAGAGCAACATACCCAGTAATTTTCTGAATTTTCTTTCTTCCCTCCTCGCCCTCTTTCTGAATATTTTCCAGAACAGGGAGAGCATAGGTAAGGAGCTGAACGATGATAGATGCGTTGATATACGGTTGAATTGCGAGTGCAAATAATGTTCCCTTAGAAAGTGCACCGCCGGAGAGGATATCCATATAGTTAAGGATACTTCCGCCGTTATCTTCCAAAGAGCCTGCCAAAGCAGCAGCATCGAGGAACGGAACAGGTATATGACAACCTATTCTGAATATGAGAATGATAAATAATGTGTAAAGGATTTTCTTCCTTAGTTCGGGAACCTTCCAAGCGTTTCTGAAGGTTGTAAACACATTACATCACCTCAGCCTTCCCGCCTGCCTTCTCGATTTTTTCCTTAGCTGAACCTGAGAAAGCAGCAGCTTTAACAGTCAGATTTTTAGTGATGTCGCCATTACCGAGAACTTTAACGCCGTCGTATTCTTTTTTGATGATACCAGAAGCAATTAAAAGCTCTGTATCAACAACAGTACCCTCAGTGAAAACCTCAAGGTCCTGTACGTTTATAATAGTGTACTTAGTAGCAAATATATTGTTGAAGCCTCTCTTAGGAATTCTTCTCTGAAGAGGCATCTGACCACCCTCAAAGCCTGGTCTTACACCGCCGCCTGAACGAGAGTTCTGACCCTTATGGCCCTTACCAGCAGTCTTACCCCAGCCTGAACCGTGACCTCTACCAATTCTCTTAACGTCCTTAGTAGAACCAGCAGCAGGGGATAATTCATGAATTTTCATAGTTTGTGCACCTCCTTGCAAATTTTATGCTTCGGTAACCTCTACAAGATGACGGATAACTGTAATCTTACCTCTTGTAGCTTCGTTATCAGGCTGTTCTACAACAGTCCCAATCTTACGGAGTCCGAGAGAATTAGCAGTAGCGATTTGTTTTTTCTTGCAGCTGTTAAGGCTCTTAACGAGCTTAATTTTTAGTGCCATAATCAAGTCCTCCTTAACCTAAAATTTCTTTAACAGACTTGCCTCTGATCTCAGCGATTTCCTTAGCACTGCGGCATCTTGCAAGACCATTAATAGTAGCCTTAACAACGTTTGACGCATTGTTGGAACGCAAAGACTTAGTTCTGATATCCTTGATACCAGCGATTTCAACAACCGCACGAACTGGGCCGCCTGCGATAACACCAGTACCAGGAGCAGCTGGTTTCATAAGAACTTCGCCAGCGCCATATTTACCAATGATTTCATGTGGAATAGTAGTTCCCTTAAGGGAAATCTTAATCAAATTCTTCTTAGCATCGTCGATACCCTTACGGATAGCGTCTGGAACTTCGCCGGATTTACCCATACCGAAGCCAACAGTACCGTTACCATCGCCAACTACAACAAGTGCAGCAAACTTGAATATACGGCCGCCCTTAACAGTCTTTGAAACTCTGTTAATAGCAACAACCTTCTCAGTAAGTTCGAGAGCAGAAGCATCTATCTTAGCATTAGCCAAAAGAATAACCTCCTTAAATAAAATAAAAACGAATTAGAAGTTCAAGCCGCCTTCTCTAGCACCATCAGCAAGTCTTGCAACTCTGCCGTGATAAAGGTAACCTGCACGATCGAAAACAACATCCTTAATACCCTTAGCAGCAGCAACTTCAGCAAGCTTTTTGCCTACTTCAAATGCGCCGTCCTGATTACCGCCGTTACCATTAAAGTCCTTAGCCATTGAGGAGTAAGCAGCAAGTGTTACGCCTGCAACGTCATCGATAATCTGAGCATAGATATGAGTGGAAGAACGGAAAACATTAAGTCTTGGGCAAGCAGCAGTACCGCTGATCTTTGAACGAACACGGATCTGTCTTTTTGCACGAGTTTCTTTTCTGTTAATCTTCTTAACCATTTATAATTCAACTCCTTTTCAAAGCGGAAAATAGTAGCTATATAATCAAGCTGTCCCATTTTCCTTAATAGGAAAGTGAAATAATCTTCACTTTAAATGCATTTTGTAGGTAGTAAGAAAAATGAATAACAACGCAGTTATTATTTCTTACCCTTACCAGCCTTACCTTCCTTACGGATGATACGTTCACCAGCATAGTGAATACCCTTGCCCTTATAAGGCTCTGGTGGTCTTTTCTCACGAACTTCAGCAGCAAACTGACCAACCTTCTGCTTGTCAATACCATTAATAATGATCTTGTTAGGAGCAGGAACGTCAATAGTGATGCCGTCGATCTCAGGCATGATAACCTGATGTGAGAAACCTAAAGTCATAACAAGGTTTGTACCCTGCTTAGCAACACGGTAACCAACACCATCAACTTCAAGAGTCTTGGAGAAACCAGTGGTAACGCCCTCAACCATGTTATTGATAAGAGTTCTTGTAAGACCGTGAAGTGCTCTGTGATCCTTCTTGTCGGAAGGACGATTTACTGTAATTTCAGCGCCATCAAGCTTAATTTCCATATCGGAATTAAATGAGCTTGTTAGTGTACCCTTAGGTCCCTTTACGGTAACGTTGCTGCCATCGATTTTAACTTCAACGCCAGCAGGAACACTAATAACTTTTCTACCTATTCTAGACATTTTATGTGTTCCTCCTTACCAAATAAATGCAAGTACTTCGCCGCCAATGTTCATTGATCTAGCCTTCTTATCAGTCATAACACCCTTAGATGTTGAAACGATAGCAACGCCAAGACCCTTCATAACCTTAGGCATATCCTCGCAGCTTGAGTAAATACGCAAGCCAGGCTTGGACACTCTGCGTAGACCTGTAATAACCTGTGATTTGTTCTCTCCGTACTTGAGAGTGATTCTTATGATACCCTGCTTACCATCATCGATAATCTGGAAGCTCTTCAGATAACCCTCATCAACAAGGATCTGAGTGATAGCTTTCTTCATATTTGAAGCAGGAACGTCAACAGTTGGATGCTTAGCAGAATTAGCATTACGAATTCTAGTAAGCAAGTCTGCAATAGTATCAGTAATTTGCATACCTAGTTAACCTCCTTATAAAACATTGAGATAAATAATAAATTCCATGTTAAGATTTAGCCAGAGAATTACCTTCGGTAATTCTCATTGGTAAATTTCACCGAAGGTGTAATTTACCATGATGCCTTCTTAACACCTGGAATCTGACCGTCATGAGCAAGCTCTCTGAAGCAAATACGGCAAATGCCGAACTTTCTGAGGTAAGCATGAGGTCTGCCGCAGATTTTACATCTGTTGTAAGATCTAGTAGAGAACTTAGGAGTTTTCTGCTGTTTAAGCACCATTGCTTTTTTAGCCATTTTTGATTATCCCTCCTATAAATTACTTAGCGAATGGAGCGCCCATAAGCTCAAGTAGAGCCTTAGCCTCTTCGTCAGTCTTAGCGGTTGTGATGATATTAATATCCATACCACGAACCTTGTCTATTTTATCGTACTCGATTTCAGGGAAAATAAGCTGTTCCTTGATACCAGTAGAGTAGTTACCTCTGCCGTCGAAGGAGTTGCCGTTGATTCCTCTGAAGTCACGAACACGTGGGAATGCAACATTGAAAAGTCTGTCGAGGAACTCGTACATATTTTCACTTCTTAGAGTAACCTTAACACCGATAGGCATGCCTTCACGGAGCTTAAAGTTAGCAACTGATTTCTTAGCCTTACAAACGATTGGTTTCTGACCAGTGATTGCAGCCAAATCAGTCATGATAGCGTCGATAACCTTAGCATTTTCCTTAGCTTCACCAGCACCAACATTGATAATAACCTTATCAATCTTAGGAATCTGCATAACACTCTTGTAGCCGAACTGCTTCATAAGAGCAGGAGCAACAGAGCTGACATAAAGTTCTTTTAAATTAGATGCCATAATAATGTTCTCCTTTCTTAATAAGCTTTTCCGCAGTCTGCGTGCTTGCAAACTCTGGATTTAGTGCCATCAGCTTCAATTTTGTGAGCAAGTCTAGTTGGCTTGCCGCACTTAGGGCAAACAACATTAACCTTTGAAGCATAAAGAGGAGCTTCAACGTTAACAATACCGCCCTGCTGACCCATCTGTCTTGGCTTAACGTGCTTAGTAGCGATGTTAAGACCTTCAACAATAACCTTTTGTTCCTTAATGGAAACCTCTAAAACCTTACCCTGCTTGCCCTTATCCTTACCGGAAAGAACAACAACGGTGTCACCGGTTTTAACGTGTAATTTCTTATTCATAATACGGGACACCTCCTTTTATAGTACTTCTGGAGCAAGAGATAGAATCTTCATATAATCCTTATCACGTAGCTCACGAGCAACTGGTCCAAAGATACGAGTTCCCTTAGGATTCTTATCTTCTTTAACAATTACAGCAGCGTTTTCATCAAAACGGATGTAAGTTCCATCCTCACGACGAAGACCCTTTGCTGAACGAACGATTACAGCCTTTACAACGTCGCCTTTTTTAACAACGCCGCCTGGTGTTGCTTCTTTAACCGCAGCAACAATCACATCGCCGATACCGCCATATCTTCTCGTCGAACCGCCTAAAACACGGATACATAACAATTCCTTTGCACCTGAGTTGTCGGCTACGTTTAATCTAGATTCTTGTTGGATCATGGTTTTGCCTCCTCCTTAGGGTTTTATTTTGCTTTTTCAAGAATTGAGACAAGACGCCATCTTTTATCTTTCGACAATGGTCTTGTTTCCATTACTTGGACTTTGTCACCAATCGCACATTCATTGTTTTCATCATGCGCTTTTAATTTATACGTACGCTTAATGATCTTCTTATAAAGTGGATGTTGAACATTATTTTCAACAGCGACAACAATTGTTTTTTCCATTTTGTCACTGACTACTTTGCCTATTCTTGTTTTACGAAGGTTTCTTTCCACAAGCATTTCCTCCTTTCGGTTCTACTTCACTAAACCTTTTTGTTTCTGGGTAATAATGGTTTGTATTCTTGCGATATTACGACGAACTTCCGTAATGCGAGCGGTGTTTTCCAATTGGTTCGTCGCATTTTGGAATCTTAAATTAAAGAGTTCCTTTTTTGCGGAAACCAATTCGCCGGCTAGTTCATCCGGTGTTTTATTTTTAATTTCATCAACAAACTTTTTAGTTTTCACTGCTTTCACCATCCATTTCAAGTTCTGCACGTGTCACAGTTTTGCAACGAATCGGAAGTTTGTGTGCGGCAAGTCTTAATGCTTCGCGCGCTACATCTTCAGCGATGCCACCAATTTCAAACATAACTCTGCCCGGCTTAACAACTGCTACCCAGTATTCTGGCGAACCTTTTCCGCTACCCATACGGGTTTCGGCAGGTTTTTGTGTTACTGGCTTATCTGGGAATATTTTTACCCAAACTTGCCCACCACGTTTAATATAACGTG
>JAVBOH010000009.1:0-277583 GCA_031550725.1 Oscillospiraceae bacterium | reverse complement strand
ACTGCCCCCAACAATACACTATCACTGTTCTTGCAGGCGTCAATCGTTGCCTGCGGAAGGGGTTCGCCTACTGCATCTAAAGCACAGCCTCCTGCCAGATAATCATTAAATATAAACTTATGTGAATATTTCTCACCTATTTTAAATAGAACTTTGCATGCGCTATCAATTATTTCAGGTCCTATGCCGTCGCCTTTTATCAATGCAATGTTATATATCATACTTTTTTTCCCTCCAGTTTGCCTGAACGAACCATTTCAACAAGTCCACCTTCTGATATAATGTTTTGTATAAATTCAGGAAATGGGCTTACATCGTATTTTTTGCTCTGAGTTTTGTTGCAAATTAATCCTCCAGTAAAATCTATTTCAATATCATCGCCTTCGTTTATTTCTTTTGCAGCTTCAGCACACTCTATTATTGGTAGACCTATATTTATAGCATTTCTATAAAAAATACGTGCAAAGGTAGATGCAATAACGCATGAAATACCGCTTGCTTTAATAGCAATTGGAGCATGCTCACGAGATGAGCCACATCCGAAATTCATGTCAGCAACGATAATATCTCCGTCCTTAACATTCTTTACGAAATCAGCATCAATATCCTCCATACAGTGCGTTGCCAACTCTTTTGGATCAGCAGAATTTAAGTATCTAGCAGGAATAATAACGTCAGTATCAACGTTATCACCATATTTATGAACAGTACCGAAAGCTTTCATTTGCATAGTAAAACATTCCTTTCCGATTTAAAGTACTTCGTTAACGCCGCTGATTTTTCCTGTTACAGCGGAAGCCGCAGCAACAGCAGGGGATGCTAAATAAACCTCTGATTCAGGGTGTCCCATACGTCCAACAAAGTTTCTGTTTGTAGTTGCAACAGCACGCTCACCCTTAGCTAGAATTCCCATATGACCACCTAAGCATGGGCCACAGGTTGGAGTTGAAACTGCACATCCAGCCTCAATGAAAATTTCAAGCAAGCCTTTTTTCATAGCTTCAACATAGATTTTCTGTGTTGCAGGGATTACGATACATCTAACATCCTTATGTACCTTTTTACCCTTGATTATTTTTGCTGCCATCTCCAAATCTTCCATACGTCCGTTTGTGCATGAGCCGATAACAACCTGATCAATTTTCACATCGCCAACTTCATCAATAGTGCGTGTATTTTCAGGCAAGTGAGGGAATGCAACAGTTGCCTTAATTGTAGATAAATCAATATCATAAACAGCGTCATAAACTGCATCTTCATCAGCCTCGTAAATCTTATATTCACGAGTAACCTTGTCAGCCATATATGCTTTTGTTATATCATCAACAGCAAAAATGCCGTTCTTTGCACCAGCCTCGATTGCCATGTTAGCCATTGAAAGACGGTCGTCAATAGATAAGTTTTTAAGTCCATCACCCATAAATTCCATTGACTTATACAAAGCACCGTCAACGCCAATCATACCGATAATATGCAGGATAACATCCTTACCCATAACATATTCGTTTAGCTTGCCAATGAGGTTAAACTTTATTGCGGATGGTACTTTAAACCATGCTTCACCAGTTGCCATTCCAGCAGCCATGTCAGTTGAGCCGACACCTGTTGAGAATGCACCCAAAGCACCATAAGTACAAGTATGTGAGTCAGCACCGATGATACATTCACCTGATGCAACAAGACCTTTTTCTGGAAGTAGTGCGTGTTCAATACCCATATCTCCAACATCAAAATAATTCTTGATACTTAAGCTGTTGGCAAAATCACGGCACTGCTTTGTATGAGCTGCTGATTTGATATCCTTGTTAGGAGTAAAATGGTCCATAACAAGTGAAATCTTTTCAGTATCAAACACACTATTAAACCCTGCTTTTTCAAATTCATTGATTGCAACAGGAGTTGTTACGTCATTTCCTAATACCATATCAAGCTTACATTTAATAAGCTGTCCTGCCTCGACACTTGCAAGTCCTGCGTGAGCAGCGAGGATTTTTTGCGTCATTGTCATACTCATACTCATATATAAAACAATCCTTCCTTAAAAAAATGTTACAAATTTATTTTATACTTGAATTATATCATAATGTATGGTATAATTCAAATACATAATATGAATAGCAGATATAATTTTAAACTATACCAAATATCATAAATTATATTATAATACTATTGTAAGGAGAAATTTTTATGATATCCGAAAGCAATTTAAACAGATACCGCTTGTTTTGTGCGGTTGCTGAATGTGAAAGCATATCAAGAGCAGCCGAAATGAACTATATCAGCCAGCCTGCTATAAGCAAGGCTATAACCAAAATGGAGGAGAGTCTTGACACTGTACTTTTCGTGCGAAATTACAGAGGTGTTACACTGACAGAGGAGGGCAAGCTTTTATATGAACAGCTTAAAAAGGCATTCGATATTATTAAGGATGGCGAGGATAAGCTGCACCGTATTAATGAGCTTGGTATAGGACATATAAAGCTTGGTGCGAGCGGTGTTTTATGCCGTCATATGCTGATACCATATCTCAAGGATTATATTGGGGAAAACCCTCATGTTAAGGTGAATATTGAAGTGCAGTCGTCATCGAAAATTTATAAGCTGCTAGCGGATGGTCGTATAGACATAGCACTGGTTGTCAAGCCTGAAAATATGGCGGATATAAGCTTTTATTCGCTTGGTGAGATTGAGGATATTTTTGTTTCTACACCTCAGTATATTGACAATCTTGAGGCAAACGGACAGAAGGAATTTTTCGAAAAAGGCAATATAATGCTTTTGGACGGAGAAAATGTATCACGTATGCATATAGACCGATATTTCAAAGAGCATGACATTGAGCCTGAGCATATTCTCGAGGTTAGCGGTATGGATATGCTGATTGAATTTGCGAAAATTGGTATGGGTGCGGCTTGTGTTATTAAGCAGTTTGTCAAGCATGACCTTGATAATTGTCTGCTTGAAGAAATTCCGCTTAATGTGCCGATAAACAAACGTGAGGTTGGATTTGTTTTTATGAAGAATACGAAATTTACTGCAGCAATGGAGAAATTTAAACTTATTTATGAGAAATAAGGAGTTGTGAATATATGGAAAATGTGCGTCTTGACTGGTTTACAAATGATAACAGCTTTCCATTTTTCATTCAGTATGGTGAGCATGAGCGAAAGCTTTTTTTGCATACCCATGATAATTTTTCTGAGCTTGTTATAGTTTTAAGCGGCAGTGCAACGCATATTGTAAATGGCGTGAATTATCCGATTTCGCATGGTGATGTGTTTGTTATCAATGACAACACTGCACATGGCTATGCTGATCCTGTTGACTTTAAAATATGTAATATTATGTTTGACCCTGATATGTTTTTTCCTGATGATTTGGATATAAAAAGGTCTGTCGGATTTAATGCTCTTTTTGTAATTGAGCCGCATTTTTCGAAAGAGCAGAAGTTCAGCAGCAGATTAAGGCTTAGTATTGGTGATTTTCAATACATATGCAATCTTATTTCTGATATGCTGTTTGAATATCAAGGCTCATCAATCGGCAGAAAAACCTTGCTCCATGCAAAATTTCTGCATATTGTTGTAATGCTTGCAAGAGCTTATGGCGAGGCATCTGAAACGATGAAATCAAACATTTTTTATCTTGCTGATACAGTTGCATATATGCAAAATCATTTTACGGAGCAGATTAAAGTTGCTGACCTTGCGAAAATGACTAACCTTTCAGAACGTCATTTTTCACGAATTTTCAGTGATATGTATAAGACATCACCTAATGATTATATTATGAAGCTGCGTGTTGATTATGCTAAAAATTTGCTTTTGACAACAGATATGAGCATTACCGAAATATCAGAAAGAAGCGGTTTTCAAAGCAGTAATTATTATGCAAGGCTGTTTCGCAAGCTTTATAATATGTCACCTATGGAGTTTAGAAAAACAAATTTAGGATAATTTGAAAAATATAAAAAAATGGCGAACACAATCCCCCATACATCCATCTGCTAAAAAATGCAGATTTTTGTAGGTACGAACTGTGTTCGCTTGTTTATTTTATAATTATGCTTCTATGTTTAACATCCTAATATTATTATCATAATTTTATAGGATTGTAATATCTGCACTTCCGTAACCTTCAATGTTTAAAGCTGCACTTTTATCTGGCTCTAAACCCTCAGCATAAAAAGCAAGCAATAAACGCTGACCTCTTCTAATATTAACGTTAAGATTTGAAAGCTCAGTACTTATAAGCTCACCTGTATTATATTTATCAGGAAAATATCCCCTAGGAAGTATAGCTTTTGTTTCAGGAATACCTTCAAATAATCCTTCGCTAGTACTTGCTGGTACAAACAACTGAGCACATACTTGTCGTGATGTAATATAACAATTCATAAAAGTTATATTAATATTCGTTATAGTACAATCTCTAGGCATAGGGAAAGCAAAATTAATTATTTGATATAAAGTTGAAGGAATCCCAATTTTATTTATACGTGCAAAAGGAACATCATTAAGTGATGAGCCAAAACCTACAAGTGAGGCACAACTTGGGATATCCTCATCCAAACCTGTTCGCAATATCAATCTTCCACCTGATGCATAGGGAATAATTGTTGTACTTCCAGGAGCTCCAGTTTCACCCTTTTCGCCGGTATCACCTTTTTCACCGGTATCGCCCTTTTCACCGGTATCACCCTTTTCACCAGTGTCACCTTTAAATCCTCTAGGTCCTCTTGGACCTTGACAGCAATAACAGCATTTTCCGTAACAGGTACAATTACCATATCTTGAACGATTATTTTCAAAACTTTCCTCGTTAGCATCATCTAAACTAACATTATCTAAAGCATCTTCTAATAGTTCTCTAACTTTATTAATATCCATTAAAAATCTCCTCAAATCTATATTTAAGTAAATCGAAAAGTTTTGTAGCTTATACTTGTATAAAATATATTATGTGAGATTTAGATTTTTGTAATACGAAATCTGGGCTGTTGCACGACTAGTTCGAAAATAACACTGTTATGTTTTTGAGGAAAAAGAGTAATTGAAACAAGTTTAGGGGGTAGCTCTCACGTATGCAGACGTTTCGTTGAGCACCCCCCTCTTTCGAAAAAACTTGAGATTTTTCAAAATTCACCCATGCAGAGCTCCAGCAGGTATAAATTATTTATTTTTACTTAAAATCTCAATAACACCCTGCATAAGCTCCATTGATTTATCACCCTTAAGCATTTTCACAGCGATATGAGGTTTTTCTGAGCCATTAACAGTAACCCTGCCCTTATATTCCTGCACAACAGCCTGGATTTGCTCCATAGTAGCAGACTTTATATAGAAAAGCATAATACCATTTCGCTCTGTAATCTCGTTGATACCAAGGTTTCCTGCCATGTTACGAAGAAGTGCAACGGAGATAAGTCCCTCGATAGCCTTTGGTGGATCGCCATAACGGTCAATAAGCTCATCGATTAAATCCATACTGTCCTCATTGCTTTGCAAGGATGCAATTTTACGATAAACATCTAAACGTCCAGCTAAACTTTCGATATATTTTTCAGGGATATGAGCATCAATCTGCAAGTCGATAAGACATTCCTCAGGACGTCTTGGCAATGGCTCACCCTTTTCTTCTGCAATAGCCTCAGATAAAAGCTGCAGGTACATATCATAGCCAACAGCCTCCATATGACCATGCTGTCTGCCGCCTAAAATTGAGCCTGCACCTCGAATTTCCAAGTCACGCAAGGCAATGCGGAAACCACTTCCGAACTGTGTGAACTCACGAATTGCATCCAAACGCTTTGAGGCAATTTCAGTCAGCACCTTTCCTCGTCTGAATGTGAAATATGCAAATGCACGGCGGTTTGAACGTCCGACACGTCCACGAAGCTGATATAACTGTGAAAGTCCAAGTCTGTCGGCATCCTCGATAATAAGCGTGTTGCAGTTTGGTACATCAACGCCTGTTTCAATAAGCGTTGTGCATACCAAAATATCAATTTCATGCTCAACAAGCTGACGCCATATTTCCGAAAGCTGTTCCTCTGTTATCTGTCCGTGTGCAATGCCAATTCGTGCATCAGGAAATGATTGTGAAATCTTTCCAGCACACATGTCAATTGTTTCAATACGGTTATGGATATAGAAAATCTGACCGCCACGACGTAATTCTTTCGTGATAGCTTGATACAAAACACCCTCATTATGTTCGATAACATAGGTCTGAACTGGGTGTCTGTCAACAGGCGGTTCTTCGATAACACTCATGTCACGAATGCCGCTCATCGCCATGTTTAGTGTACGTGGAATAGGAGTTGCAGAGAGCGTTAGAACATCAACCCCTGCGAAATTTTCCTTGAATTTTTCTTTATGCGCAACGCCGAAACGCTGTTCCTCGTCAATGACAACAAGACCTAGGTTCATGAACTTGACGTCCTTTTGAACAAGTCTGTGCGTACCGATAATCATATCGATTTCACCACGTTTAAGCTGCCGCAAAATTTCTTCCTGCTCTTTTTTGGAACGAAAACGTGACAACAGTTCAATCTTCATAGGAAAATGCTCAAAACGCTTTAGCGCAGACTGATAATGCTGCCATGCTAAAACCGTTGTCGGTGTTAAAATTGCACACTGCTTGCTGTCACACATACACTTGAATGCAGCACGGAAAGCAACCTCTGTCTTACCAAATCCAACATCACCGCAAAGAAGTCTGTCCATCGGGATATCCTTTTGCATATCCTCTTTGATTTCCTCGACACTTCTAAGCTGGTCGTCTGTTTCCTGATATGGAAAACGTCCTTCAAAATCATTCTGCCAGTCATCATCAGCGGAAAATGCAAAGCCCTTTGTCTGACTTCTCAAAGCATATAGCTTAATCAGCTCATCAGCCATATCCTTGACAGCTTTTTTAACACGGTTACGTGTTTTCTGCCATTCCATAGACGACAGCTTATTTAGCTTAACAGCGTTGTTATCACGAGGCCCTATATATTTTGAAACCATATCAAGCTGGTTAACAGGCACATATAAAACGTCTGTACCAGCATATTTTATAGTAATATAATCCTTTGTAATGCCCTCCATTTCAAGCTTGCGTATACCCTGAAAGCATCCGATACCATGCAAGGCATGAACGACAAGGTCGCCTGCTGAAATATCGGAGAGTGACTTAATTTCCTCACCCTTTTTGGCTTTTTTTAGCTTGCGTTTTGATACTATCGCACGAGCCTGTGTAATAAGTGCAGTTTTGATATCAACATAGTCATAGCCGCTTGAAACACATCCAGTACAAAGTAAAACATGACCCTTTGTCATTTCGGATTGTGGTGTCATGATACTGCATGAAATACCCTCATCAATTAAATCTTGCATGATGATTGGCAAGGTTTTTTCTGAGCCTGCCATGACGATAACAGAGTAGCCATGTGAACTAAATGACTGCAAATCTTCAATAAGCTGACGAATTTCACCGCCCCATGGAGCAGTCTGATTGGCGCTTACCGATATAAGCTTTTTAAATGTCCTGTCACTTCCACGCAAAAATGTATCAAAATGAACAACACCGAATTTTTCAGCCTTTGAGCATAAAACAGGGAACTCAAGCATAAAGGTGTCAAGCCCTTTGCAAAGTTCACCCTCCTCAAGTAAAATCTTGATATCCTCCATATGCTGTGATAAAATACTTTTTGTTTTTTCAAGGCTATTATGATATTCGCTGAAAATCACAAGGCTTTTTGATGTATCAAAATAGTCAAAAAGCGTTGCTGGAGTTTCATACGCTACTGGTAAATATTTGTCGATATTACCAAGACTTAAGCCATTTCTAAGCGTATCAATATCCTTTGCAAAATTGTTTCGTACAAGCTCCATTCGCTTGCCACGAACATTTTTTGACATCTCCTCAATTCGTGAAATAAGCACGTCAGGTGTGTCAAATAAAACCTCCATTGCAGGTGAAATTTCAACGCTGTCTATGTTATCGGTACGGCGTTGGGTTTCTGGGTCAAAGTATGAAATCGTGTCTATATCATCGCCCCACATTTCGATACGTATAGGGTTAATTTCACCAACAGGGTAGATATCAATGATAGCGCCACGAACGGAAAACTGTGACTCGCCCTCGACTTTATCACAGCGTGAATATCCTGCTGCAATAAGCTTTTCCATGAGCCCAGATATAGCAAAGCTGCCGCCTGTTTCGATTTTTACAGTACGGCTTTTTAAAATATTTGGCGGAATAGTAAGCTGTAATGCCGCTTCTGCGGATGCACATATAAACTTTGCTGTGCCATCACACAAATGCGACAAAACGCCAAGGCGTGTATGTTCATACTCTCGTGATGCAGTTTCAACACGGGAAAATGTGAAATCTTTAGCAGGGTAGAGGAATGTGCAGATTTCACCTGAAAGCTCATTCATATCGTCACAAAGACGTTTTGCGGATGCTTCATCATCTGTGATAATAAGTATTGGAGCATCAGAATAAAGACCCAGTGCAAACTGAGCCTTATGAATTCCCGAAACACCTGATACAGATACAGGCAGTTCCTTTTTTGCAATCGAATTACGTAAATCACGAAACGGCACAAAATTTTCAATAGCTTTTGTAAAAATAGATGTGGTCATAAATACCTCTAAATGATCATAATGCATTATGAATTATACATTATGAATTGAATTTGTTCATTGCCTCGTCGGTTTTACCCTTAACCATTAATTCAATGGATGATGCGGCTTTTTCCGTACCCTCCGTCATAGCTTTCTGTTCATCATTAGTGAAATGTGAAAGCACCCAGTCAGCAAGGTTATAATCTTTATGAGGCTTTTTACCGACACCAATCTTTACACGAGGGAATGTATCCTCGCCTGTCAATGCGATAATTGACTTGATGCCATTATGACCGCCGTCTGAGCCTTTTCTGCGGATACGGATAAATGACGGCTCAAGACTAATGTCATCATAACATATTATAACTCTTTCGATGGGAATTTTATAGAAATTCATGGCGGCTACCAAAGCTTCACCGCTGTTATTCATATAGGTTGTTGGCTTCATGAGCAGACAGCGTACACCATTAATTGTCGCTTCACCAACCTGTGCTTTAAACTGAATTTTTTTTGTATCAGTATTATATTTTTTTGCAAGATAATCAACCGTCATAAATCCCGCATTATGACGGGTATTTTCATATTGAAGTCCGAAATTTCCAAGTCCGCATATGATATATTCGATTTTACCCATAGCGGCGGATTTTGCTTCTTTTTCAGCATTAAGCTGATTAAAAATATCAAATATGCTCATGAATTTCTCTCCATATCTTTACCATATAAACCACATTAACCCCTAAATCCGAATTACGTGGTGTAAAGTCGGATTTAAGGGGATGTTTTTATAGTATGTAAATATCTGATTTTTATTAGATGTTAAAAAGAGGGGAAACTGGCTTATCAGCATAAATTCTCTGAATAGCCTGTGCAAAAATTGGTGCAACAGGTAAAAGTGAAATTTTATCAATCTTCTTTTCTTCAGGAAGTTCAATAGTATCAAGCAAAATAAGCTCCTTGATAACACTGTTCTGAATACGCTCGATTGCAGGACCTGAAAGTACACCGTGTGTTGCACAAGCATATACTTCCTTTGCTCCGCCAACTTCGATAATAGCCTTTGCAGCGTTGCAAAGTGTACCAGCAGTATCAATCATATCATCAACAAGAATAACAGTCTTATCTTTAACATCACCGATGATGTTCATAACCTCGGAAACGTTAGCTTTCTGACGGCGCTTGTCAACGATTGCAAGAGGTGCACCAAAACGAAGTGCAAAGTTTCTTGCTCTTGTAACAGAACCTAGGTCAGGGGATACAACAACACAATTATCCTTATTGTCCTTAAACTTCTCAGAGAAATGTGGTGCCAAAAGCGGAACGCCAAGAAGATGGTCAACAGGGATATTGAAAAAGCCTTGAATCTGTGGGCAGTGTAAGTCCATTGAAAGCACTCTGTCTGCGCCTGCAACAGCGATTAAGTCAGCAACAAGCTTTGCGGAAATTGGATCTCTCGCCTTTGCTTTTCTGTCCTGACGCGCATAGCCAAGGTAAGGTATAACTGCTGTGATACGGCCTGCTGATGCTCTTTTAAATGCATCAATCATGATAAGAAGTTCCATAAGATTGTCATTAACAGGTGTGCTGATTGACTGAATTACGAAAACGTCTGAGCCACGAACACTCTCTCCGATAGAAACATTGATTTCTCCATCAGAAAAAGTTACAACTTCGGAATCACCGAGAGGAAGCCCTAGCTGCTGTGCAACTTCCTTTGCTACTCTTGGGTTTGAGTTCGCTGTAAAAATTTTAATATCCTTGCCGTGCAGATTCATTTTTAAACCATCCTTTAAAAATATTATAATAAATATATGTATATTTTACTCATAAACATCAGTTTATGAATTTATTACCTTAGCATTAGCTCTTTTTCTTTATACGTACCTGAAGTTTTTTTGAGCCATAGCCCTCTTTAATTGTCATCTCGCCACGTTCAATACCCAGCGCTCCGTCAGGAATATCCTTTGTTACAGTTGTTCCTGCAGCAGTATATGCTGTGTTTCCAACATTAACAGGAGAAACAAGAATTGTGTTGCATCCAAGAAATACATCATCACCAATTTTAGTGCGGAATTTATTTTCACCATCATAGTTAGCGGTAACAACACCACATCCAAAATTACATCTTGCTCCGACATCGCTGTCACCGATATAAGTTAAATGTGAAACGTCAGTTTTTTCGCCGATAACAGAGTTTTTAACCTCAACGAAATCACCAATCTTAGCTCCAGCTTTAAGGTGACTGTCAGGACGGATATGCACCCAAGGTCCAACCTTAACATTATCATCAAGCTGTGACAAAAAGGCTTGAACGCTATTTAGCTTTACACCGTTTCCGATAATACAGTCCTCAATCAAACAATTTGGACCTATAACGCAGTTTTCACCGATTACAGTATTTCCTTTAATAATAGTTCCCTGTAAAATTGTGGTATTAGCACCAATCTTGACATTACGTCCGATTGCAACACCATCTGTGCATAAAAATTCCACACCATTATCCATTAACCTATCTATTATACCTAATCTTGCAGCATTATTCAACCTTAAAAGACCTTTTCTGTCATTTGCACCTAAAACTACGTTAGGATTTGGCGAAATATATGCATCTGCACGAAATTTTTCTGAAATCAAAATGTAAACTGAGTCTGTCAGATAATATTCACCTTGGGAATTGTTGGGTTTTAGTTTCCCTAGCGCATCAATTAACTGACGTGTTTTAAACCAGTATGCACCAGAATTTATTTCTTTAATTTTGCGCTGTTCATATGTCGCATCCTTTTCCTCAACAATACCTATAACACTGTCACCATCAGCAGAACGCAGAATTCTTCCATATCCATATGGCTCGTCGATTTCAGAAGTAACGATTGTAACGGCATTATCTTTTTTGATATGCAGTTCAAGAGCATTTTTGATTGTTTCTTCATCAACAAATGGCGCATCGCCGTTTAAAATAAGTACATTTCCATCGATACGTTCTTTTAACCAGTCAATAGCCATCATAACAGCGTGACCAGTTCCCATGCGTTCGAACTGTAAAACAGTATCATATCTTCCATCGAGGTATGTATCAATAACCTCCGCATTATATCCCTTTACAATGCATAAATCTTCTAGTCCTGATTTTTCACAAGCTTTGATTACCCATTCAAGCATCGGTTCACCCAAAACTTCAAACATAGGTTTAGGCAGCTCGGATTTCATTCGCTTGCCCTGTCCGCCTGCTAGGATTACTGCACAGTTTTTGTTGCTCATAATAAAAATGCTCCTCTATTTAAATTAAATTGATTACCATTTAACCTCATCTTCAGAAACACATTCCGAAATTGGTGTATTCATACCATCAATGAATTTTTCTTTCATATTACCATTTTTCTTATATTGCTGATACGCCTTAATAGGTTTACTATGCAACATTAAGCAAATTAAAATATACACAGCACAAACTACAAACATAATTATACTAATTAAAGAATATTCACGATACAAAAATGTCATTAAAAGAGAACCTGCTGCGCCCAAATATAATAAAACTAATGCTGTTATTCTTGCCCAGTTATACCCTTTATATATAAAGAAAAAAAGTAAACTTTCTAGTGTAAATCGGAACATTCCTTGTAATAATTCATATATCGCTTCTGTGGTATTGCCATCAGCATGTGTTGAGGCAGCACTAAATACAAATGTAAGAAAACTGAAAATTAGATATACAATAATAATTATTATTAATCTTTTTTGACCTTTTTTAATTAATTCCATTTTAAATAACCTTTCAATTAAAATAATTTTACCCCTGTTTTTATATAATAATCGTCATTCGCCCAATTCAATGGGTTTTCATCGATATATTTCCATATGTTTTGGTATTCGGTTTCACTGCGGATGATGTGGGCATCGCCCTCTACGAAACTGTTTGTTTCATTATAATGAATTGTCCCCAATAATTCATGTTTATCCTGAACGCATATTGTAACAAAATATGCACCTGATTGGCTGTAATCATATCCGTGCATACACATTTTTTCGTACTGGCTTAAAAATCATCATAAAAATTATCAATATCATTATCGGAATTTTTATATTCCTTTGCATTACGAATATCAGAAATCAATGCAGGGATAACGCAAATCATTGTACCGACAGAAAATCCTATCGTTAATTTTATTTCCAAGGCGATATAAATATTTACAAATAATATACCAAACCATACAATATAGAACAGGAGTTTTGAAAAATTACGGCTGTCATCGGAAAAATCATAATAATATCGTCCATGTCTGCCATATTTTCTGCTGTTTGAAAAGCCATTTTTACGTGTATAATCTGCAAGAAGAAAGCCTAACCCAGCAAGCACTATAAATTTAACAACTGTTTCCCCAGAAAACCACATTTATGCTTACCCCCCTATGAAGTATAGTGTGAAGTTATTTTTTATCTTTTGATGAATGCAAAATATCATATACAATTAAAATGATAATTGCTGTCATCATACCCAATAATACAGTAAATGATGATAAATCTGCTTGGTGCATTAAAAATATATTTAATATACCAAAAATAAAAGTACCCCATAAAGTATAAAATGTTGTCTTGCTTTTATCAAAGAATTTTTCGTTTTTATAACCATGAAATATCCATTTATTTATAAATCCTATTTTTCTAGATACCAGTGGTAATATTAACCCAATTAAAAATAATATCATTAATATACAACCCCTAATTTTATGATATACAAATTCTGATACACATTAATTATCGCACATTTTTAAATAAATTTCAAGGATATTTATTTTTATTAATTAGCACTATTACTTTTTGTATAAAGTGCATAAAAATTGACGATAATATTTTACATATAGAACGTCTAGAAAAAGGTGTGAAAATCTGTTATAATATTACTATGACCGCATGGGAATATTATTTCCATTTTTTGTTTAAAATTTATGGATGTATCAAAATGCGGAATGAAAATTTTTGGAGGTAGATACCAATGGCAAACAAATTCGTTTATTTGTTCTCAGAGGGCGATGGCTCAATGAAGAATCTTCTTGGTGGTAAGGGATGTAACCTAGCTGAAATGACAAAGCTTGGTCTTCCAGTTCCTCAGGGATTCACAATTTCTACTGAAGCTTGTACTCAGTACTATGAGGACGGCGAAGTAATCAACGATTCAATCGTTGCTGAAATCATGGAAAATATCGTGAAGATGGAAGGCATTACTGGTAAGAAATTCGGAGATTTGGAAAACCCACTTCTTGTTTCTGTACGTTCTGGTGCTAGAGCTTCAATGCCTGGTATGATGGATACTATTCTTAACCTAGGTCTTAATGACGAAGTTGTTGAGGCTTTTGCTGCTAAGACTAACAACCCAAGATTTGCTTATGACTCTTACCGTCGTTTCATTCAGATGTATTCTGACGTTGTAATGGAAGTTGGTAAGAAGTATTTTGAAGAACTTATCGATAAGATGAAAGAAGAAAAGGGTATCACTCTTGATACTGACTTGACTGCTGATGATCTTAAGACTCTTGCTATGCAGTTTAAGGCTGAATACAAGGCTAAGATTGGTACTGATTTCCCTAGCGATGCTAAGGAACAGCTTATGGGAGCTATCAAGGCTGTATTCCGTTCATGGAATAACCCAAGAGCTATCTATTACAGACGTATGAATGATATCCCTGGTTCATGGGGTACTGCTGTAAACGTA
The DNA here is from genome assembly GCA_031550725.1 of Oscillospiraceae bacterium. GTDB lineage: Bacteria > Bacillota > Clostridia > Oscillospirales > Ruminococcaceae > UBA946. The sequence continues at coordinate 263,258 of JAVBOH010000009.1, read as the reverse complement.
CAGGCTATGGTATTTGGTAACACTGGCGATACTTCTGGTACTGGTGTTGCATTTACTCGTAACCCTGCTACTGGCGAAAAGAAATTGTTCGGTGAATTCTTGATGAATGCACAGGGCGAGGACGTTGTTGCTGGTGTTAGAACTCCACAGACTATCGATCAGTTGAAGGATGTTATGCCTAACTGTTATGATGATTTCGTTAAGATTTGTGGTATTCTTGAAAATCATTACAGAGATATGCAGGACATGGAGTTCACTATTGAAGATAAGAAACTATATATGCTTCAGACTCGTAACGGTAAGAGAACTGCTGCTGCTGCACTTAAAATTGCTTGTGATTTAGTTGATGAGGGCATGATTTCTGAGAAGGAAGCTGTTCTTATGATCGATCCTAAGCAGCTTGATGCTTTGCTTCACCCACAGTTCGATACTGCTGCTCTTAAGGCTGCTAAGGAAATCGGTGCTGCTCTTGCTGCATCTCCTGGAGCTGCTTGCGGTAAGGTTGTATTCACTGCTGAAGATGCTGTTGCTCTTGGCGAAAAGGGTGAAAAGGTTGTTCTTGTTAGACTTGAAACTTCTCCAGAGGATATCGAGGGTATGCACTATGCTCAGGGTATCTTGACTGTACGTGGCGGTATGACATCTCACGCAGCTGTTGTTGCTCGTGGTATGGGTACTTGCTGTGTATCTGGCTGCGGCGAAATCAAGATTGATGAAGAAGCTAAGAATTTTACACTTGGCGGTAAGACTTACAACGAGGGTGATTACATTTCTCTTGATGGTACTACTGGTAAGATTTATGGTGAGGCTATTCCTACTGTTGAAGCTACTATCGGCGGCGAATTCGGCAGAATTATGGCTTGGGCTGACCAGTACAGAACTCTTAAGGTTAGAACTAACGCTGATACACCAGCAGATGCTCAGAAGGCAGCTGATTTTGGTGCACAGGGTATCGGTCTTTGCCGTACTGAGCATATGTTCTTTGAGGCTGACAGAATTGCTGCAATTCGTGAAATGATTTGCTCCGATACTGTTGAAGAAAGAGAAGCAGCTCTTGCTAAGATTGAACCAATGCAGCAGAGTGACTTCGAGGCTCTATATGAAGCTATGGGTAACTATGGCGTAAATATCAGATTCCTTGACCCACCTCTACATGAATTCGTTCCTACATCTGAAGAGGATATCAAGGCTCTTGCTGATACTCAGGGCAAGTCCGTTGCAGATATCAAGTCTATCATTGCATCTCTACACGAGTTCAACCCAATGATGGGTCACCGTGGATGCCGTCTTGCTGTAACATATCCTGAAATTGCTGCTATGCAGACTCGTGCTGTAATCAAGGCTGCAATCGCTGTTTCTGCTAGACACCCAGAACTAACTATCGTTCCTGAAATCATGATTCCACTTGTTGGCGAAATCAAGGAACTTGCATTTGTTAAGAAGGTAGTTGTTGAAACTGCTGATAAGGTAATTGCTGAAGCTGGCGCTACTCTCAAGTATCAGGTTGGTACTATGATTGAAATTCCAAGAGCTGCACTTACTGCTGACGAAATTGCTACTGAAGCTGAATTCTTCTCATTCGGTACTAACGACCTTACTCAGATGACATTCGGTTTCTCACGTGATGATGCTGGTAAGTTCCTAGGTTCTTACTATGAGAAGCAGATTTATGAGTCTGATCCATTCGCAAGACTTGACCAGAACGGTGTTGGTAAACTTGTTCAGATGGCTTGTGAGCTTGGTAGAAAGACTAACCCAGATATCAAGCTTGGTATCTGCGGCGAGCATGGTGGTGACCCATCAACTGTTGAGTTCTGCCACAATGTTGGTTTGACTTACGTTTCCTGCTCACCTTTCCGTGTGCCAATAGCTAGACTTGCTGCTGCTCAGGCTGCAATTAAGGCTGGAAAGTAATTTATAATTACTGTTCTTTATAAAATATTTATCCCCTGTCTTTTTAGGCAGGGGATTTTTATGTTTCTAAATTGTTTGACTTAATTTTAAATATATGTTATAATTGAACAATAACTATAAATGTCATTATAAAAAATTAAGGAATGATAATAATGAAAAGGAAATTACAGGTGAATTCAAAGAGGTAACCATATGTCAAAACAAAACGATAAAACCAATGTAATGAGGGTACTAGATAAATATAAAATCCAGTATGAAAGTCATTGCTATCTTGACACTAATGCGATAAATGGCATTCAGGTCGCAGAAATTTTAAATCAAAACCCTGACAGAGTTTTCAAGACACTTGTAACTGTAAGCAGTTCAAATGTTAACTATGTTTTTTTAGTACCTGTTAATAAGGAGTTGGATTTGAAAAAAGCTGGGAAGTGTGTAGGTGAAAAGAAAATTGAGATGATAAAATCTAAGGATTTGCTTGCTTTGACAGGTTATATTCATGGTGGATGTTCACCAATTGGCATGAAAAAAGTATTTAAGACTACCATAGATAAATCTGCTGAAAACTTTGATAGGATCATATTCAGCGGCGGTAAAATTGGGTATCAGGTGGAGCTTGCTCTTGCTGATTTAAATAAAGCTGTCAGGTTTTCACTTGAAGATATAGTCTGCGAATAATATCTATAAAGATGCTCCATGCATAAATTAATGTGCATGGAGCATCTTTTATTCATCCTCAGACATCTCAAGATTATTCAAAACCTTGTATAAAAGCTTGTATAGGGTTATCGTTTCATCATGGGAAAGGTTCAGACAGCCACCAACCTTTGGTGGGATTTGTGCCGCTTGCTCACGCAAATCAAGTCCCTTTTGCGTTATATCAACCATGACTGTGCGTTCATCCTCGTCATTTCTTGTGCGCTTGATAAAACCGTCAGCCTCCATGCGTTTAAGCAGGGGAGTTACCGTACCAGAATCAAGATACAAGCAGTTTCCAAGTTCAGTAACACTCAATGGACTTTTCTCCCAAAGCGCCATCATGGCAATATACTGAGTGTAAGTCAGACCGATTTTACCAAGATGCTTTTTATATTTGCGAACAACCTCTTTTGAGCACGCATACAGCGGAAAACATAGTTGATTTTTAAGCTTTAAGTTATCGTACCCCATAAAAACACCCCTCCTATAATATTTATATAATCTGATGTTTATAATAAAATTATACAGTCATAGCCACAGATTTTTGCTTTTCATATGCCTCATTAACAGCTATGCAAAGCTGGTCAGCACATGATGTCGGACGTCTGCCACAGGTAATTCCGCTTAGCTTTTCATTAATCTGCTCAACAGTCATACCCTCAACAAGCTTTGGTACTGCTTTTAAATTTCCGTTACAGCCGCCAATGTAAACTACATTGCGCACAATATTATCTTCGAGGTCAAATGAAATTTCAGTTGAACACGTAAATTTTGGTTTATATGTATATCTCATAATTATAAGTCCTCTCTAAATATATTATATCACAATATTTTTTCAATATCAAGTCTGATTTTTTCAGGCTTATCAGCAGAGCCATATCGGGCAATAACATTTCCATCCCTGTCAACTAAAAACTTTGTAAAATTCCACTTTATATTATTGTTTATAAGACCTTTCTTTATGGATTTTAAGTATGTATACAACGGACTTTCATTCTCTCCGTTAACATCAATTTTTGCGAACTGCTTAAAGGTAATGCCATATCTCGATGAACAAAAATCGTGGATTTCTTCGGCATCACCAGGAGCTTGATTTCTAAACTGATTACACGGAAAATCAAGTATCTCAAAATTTTTGTCATGCAAATCATCATATAAATCCTGCAAACCGTCATACTGTGGTGTAAATCCGCAGCCTGTCGCTGTATTAACAATAAGCATTACCTTGCCTTTGTAATCAGATAAACTGATTTTTATGTTCTCTGTATCCATTACTTCAATGTCATAAATACTATTCATTTCTTATTCCTCCTAATACATTTATATTTATTACAATTATATTGTACACAATGTAAATATAAATGTCAATGATTTTTGACAAAATTAATAGAATATATGAATATATTCTATATTTAATTAATGTATTGCTCGAAAAAACACGATACATGTAAATAAAATTTACATTAATATTGACAAAGGTAAATAGATATGCTATAATTTGCTTGTGATGTAAATATGATTATGTTATAGTTGAAATATGATAAAAAATATTGATAAAACTATTGACAAAGGTAAAAATATGTAGTACAATTGTATTAGTTTAGTAATACAGATGTATATACTTAAAATTTATGATATAAGGAGAACTTTTTATGGCAAAAGTATTAGAGGTAACAGAGATATCAAAAAAATATCCTAAAAAGACCGTGTTTGCGGCTGATGCGGTAAGCTTTGACGTTGAAGAAGGGGAAATTTTTGCACTGATTGGTCCAAACGGTGCAGGTAAAACCACAACAATTAGAATGATTTCAACACTTATTCAGCCAACTTCTGGTGATGCGCTGGTATGCGGACACAGTGTTGTTAAAAATCCTGAAAAAGTACGTGAATATATCACATATCTGCCTGATGAGGCAGGCGCATACAAGACAATGACTGGTATTAAATACCTTAATTTCATGGCTGGACTTTTTGCAAAGAATGCTGAGGAAGCGCAGATTTTCGTTGAGAGGGCAAAGATTATTTGTAAGCTTGGCGATAAGCTGAATGAGAAAATCGGCGGCTATTCAAGAGGTATGATAAGAAAGCTGCTGCTTGCCCGTGCTGTTATGACAGGTCCTAAGCTTGCGATTATGGACGAGGCTACATCAGGTCTTGACGTTATTAATGCGCTTGAAATCCGTAAGATGATTAAGGCTTTGGCTAAGGAAGAAAAGATGGCGTTCCTGCTTTCATCACATAATATGCTTGAGATTGAATTCCTTTCAGACAGGGTTGGAATTATTGCAAATGGCAAGCTTATTGCTGCTGGTAAAGTTGATGATTTGAAAAAGCAGTTTGAGTGCGATAACCTTGAAGAAGTTTTTGAAAAGGTTGTCAGCATTAATAATGTTCAGTTTGAGGAATAAGCTTTTTTAATATTTTAACGAAATTTGAAAGGATTCTTGATATATGAAATTTGGTACTTTACTTAAAAAAGAGCTTGGGGAAATGTTTTCCAAACAAGCTATTATCGGTATGGTTTTTACCGTTGGACTTCTTATTTTAATGGGTCAGCTTATGAATGGTATTATGAGCGAATCTTTTGACAGTCTTTCGAGCATAACAGTATGCAATCTTGATGATACAGAATTTACAAACGATATTTTAAAAAGAATAACAGATGACAAAATTGCTAATATTGACTTAGTTCAGATTAATGGCGAGGATTATGCCGCAGAGCTTGAGCGTCTTGATGTTAAAAATCTTATTGTTATTCCACAGGGCTATGCTGACAGTATTCTTATTGATAAAAAGCCTGCTGAAATCAGATTTATCAGCACTTTAAGCACTGGTGGATTTATTTCATCAGTTGAAGGCGTTAGTGCTTCTGATGCTGTTAAGTATATCAATAAAGCATCTCAGGATGAAATTATGCTTAAGTCATATGGTATTTCAAATGAAGAAATTGCACGTATTAAAGACCCTACACAGATTGTTGAATTTACTGTAAACAACGGTAAAACGGCAGAAGTATCACCATCTGCACTTACAGCGATTTTAATGGTACAGTCACTTATCGCTCCAATGATAATTTTCTTCCTGCTTTTAATGGCTACACAGATGATTATGACTGCTATTTCAAATGAAAAAATCGATAAAACTCTTGAAACTCTGCTTTCAACCCCTGTTTCAAGAATTACTGTGCTTGGTGCAAAAATGCTTGCTGCTGTAATATCAGCACTTGCAAATGCTTTGGCTACAATGATTGGTTTCGTTTTCTATATCTTAGGTATGGCAGGAATGATGGGTAATATTACTGAAAGCTTTTCATCATCATCAGCTGCAGAGTCAGTAAATGCAGCTGAAATTGTCGGTGAAATCGGCGGTGTTACACAAGCTATGACCGATTTGGGACTTTCAATGTCTATATCAAGCTACTTCCTTTTTGCTTTGCAGCTTTTCTTTACACTTGCAATTGGTCTTTCTGTTGCACTAATATTAGGCGCAATGGCAACAGATATCAAATCCGTTCAGGTTCTTGTTCTTCCTATTATGGTCGCTGTTATGGTACCTTGGTTTATCACAATGTTTTCTGATATTAACACTTTGTCTATGCCTTTCCGTGTAATTATGTTTATTATTCCGTTTACACATACTTATACAGCCTTGACAAATCTCATGAATGGTGATATGCTTATGTTCTGGGCAGGTCTTGCATATCAGATAGTATTCTTTGTTGTATGTATGTACCTTGCTGTTAAAATGTTTACTACGGATAAGCTGTTCACAATGTCCTATTCTGTTGATGCATCAAAAGCAAAAAAGAAAAAGATTACAGGACTTAAAACTAAAAAGGCATAGTATATAGCTTATCCTCTCATGGAGGATATATAAAATGAAGCATAGAGATGAGCGTTTTCAATCAAAATACAGAATGTCACGTATACTCAAATTTATGAGTGTAGCTTCGGTTTTGATATGCATATGTGCATGGATTTTTTCATCAAAGCTAGGCATTGAATTTTCGCAGCTTATGATTATAACCGGATTTGCACTGCTTATTGTTGACCTTGCTTATATGAACAGCAACAAAATGAAAAATATTAAGGTGCTGGAAAAGCATCTTGATAAAAACCGTGATGAAATTGGTATGGGCGATTACAACAGCGATATTTTTTATGCTAATGATACTGATGAATAATGTTTTTATAAAATTAAAATAAGGACTTCTGTATAAAGATTACAGAAGTCCTTATTCGTTTTTATACTAATCCCACTTTAAAATGCCTGCATTTTAAAGATTCTTTGCAAAGCAAAGAATGCGACGGAGTCGCAGGGATGTCGTTCAATTACATCCCTGCGTGTGTTTACACACGACGGCAATGAAATTGCCGAATTAAACAATGCAATTGTTTAATCAGGGATTAGTATTATATTATTGTCAGTACCTCACCAAGTGGCTTAAGTACTTTTGCTCTTGGAGAATAAGCAGGATATCCCACAGGGATAACGCTAATAAGACTTTCGCCATCAGGAATATCAAACGCTTTGCAAATATGTTCGGATGATATAACAGGGTCATTCATCCAACAAGCACCAAGTCCCTTTTCATGTATAGCAAGCAGCATATTTTCAACAGCAGCACCGATGGATAATATATCAGCTTCACCAAAAGCCATCCTCATTTCATCCTTTGTATATCCTTTATCAGATAAAAAATCAGTTACTCTTTGGTCATGATACTTCATTTCTGTCATAAAAACACAGATTACAAGTGGAGCATTTCTAAAAAATGTTGCTTGATTAATTCGTGTTGCAATAAAATCCTCACCAAGCTTGCATCCTTTATAAAATTCCCTCACACCTGCTGTGGTAGCATCTGTTAGTTTTTTAATCATATCCTTATTCTTTACAGCAATAAACTTCCAGCACTGGCTGTTGCATCCACTAGGAGCATAGCATGCTGATTCTATGATTTCCTTAATAATGTCGTCCGATATTGTTTCATCGGTGAATTTGCGTATACTGCGTCTTGATTTTATTAGTTCGTCTAGGTTTGACATTTTGTTTACTCCTCTATAAAAATAATGAGTCTGTTGTACGTATAGCAGAAACAGTCAGCCCTGTGTGGCTGACCATTTCATATACCGTGCAACAACCCCGTTATGCGTATATTACAGCTCAATAAAACGCTTCATCATGGATGGTCCATGTTCAATGAAAAGACCAGTTTCGGCTGCTGTCTTTTCTGTAAAAACATCCTTGCCATCGACATTCATGTTCTTTTTATAAATCATGAATGGTACTGGGTCGTTTGTATGTGTCTTGAGTGCAAGCGGTGTTGCGTGGTCAGGACAAATAAGTAGCTTGTAATCATCATACTTTTCAAGTTCAGGCAGAATTGTGCCAAGAATTATATCATCGATAATTTCAAGTGACTTAACCTTGTTTTGAGCTTCATTTCTGTGACCACATTCATCAGGTGCTTCAACGTGGATATATACGAAATCCTGTCCGTTTGCAAGCTCTTTTACTGCAGCATCTGCCTTGCCCTTAAAGTTTGTATCAATATATCCGGTTGCGCCAGTGACTTCAACAACATTCATGCCAGAGAATTTACCGATACCTTTCAGCAAGTCAACTGCTGATATCATTGAGCCTTTCAGTCCATATACAGCCTCAAAGTTTTCAAGTTCTGCACGAACTCCCTCGCCCCATAGCCACATACTGTTTGCAGGACGCAAACCTTTTTCCTCACGAGCCTTGTTTACAGGATGGTCCTTCAAAAGCTCATAGCTCTTTTTCATCATATCAAACAGCTTTGCAGCGTTTTCATGCTCAGGCAGATAATCTGCAACTGGCTTGCCTGTGATGTCATGAGGTGGTGTTAATGTACCAACATCAAGCGTACCATTATGCCAAATCAGGCAGTGACGGTAGCTAACGCCGCTGTATAGCTTGAATTCATCGTTATCAAAATATTCAGCTAAATATTCTATCAAAATTTTAGCCTCTTCAGTCGATATATCATCAGCACAATAATCAAGTATTGTCTTGTCCTTATAATTTGCTTCATCAGTCACTGTAACTAAGTTACATCTGAATGAAACATCGGTTTTTAGCATTTCTATTCCAATTGAGCCTGCCTCGAGCGGTGAACGTCCTGTATAGCATTTCGATGGGTCATATCCTAAAACAGATAGGTTTGCAACATCTGAGCCTGGCTTTAAACCATCTGCTACTGTTTTAACAAGTCCGATTGTAGATTTTTTTGCCAGCATATCCATATTTGGAGTTACAGACTTGCTCATCGGGGTTTCCATATTTAGCTCCTCGTTTGGATAATCTGCCATACCATCGCAGAGTAGAACAACATACTTCATTGTGATACTTCCTTATCATAAAATTTATTGTATTAATGCCGCTTTAAATGCATACGCTTTTTAATGAAAAATACAATATTCAACCAAATCAAATCGCTAAAAATTTACTGATTTAGTATATCAACACTAATATTACCACAAGTTATTCAAAATTACAACAATTATTTTATACATATATGATTATTTTTTTATTAATTAACTATTGCTTTTTGTATTATAGGTGTGCTATAATATAATGGTGATATTTAGAAATAGTTGAAAGGTCGAATTATATAATGATAGAAATACTAATGGCTACATATAACGGAACAAATTATTTAAAGAAACAGCTTGATTCAATTATGGCACAGGACTACACCGATTTTGTAGTTACAATTCGTGATGATGGCTCAAAGGATGATACTGTTAAGATTATCAGAAGCTATATGAAAAAATATCCGGAGAAAATCCGATTAATTGAAGATGAACCTTCACAATATAATTCTGCTAAGGGTAATTTTGCCAAGCTTATGGCTAATGCTACCCCAGATGTTTATTATTGCTTATGCTGTCAGGATGACCTTTGGGCTCCTAACAAGCTTTCAAAGCAGCTTACTATGATGAAACAGATGGAGGTAATGTCTGGTGCTCGTACTCCAATTCTTGTTCATTCTGATATGGAAATTATTGATTTTAACGATAATGTTATTAATTCATCTTATGTTAAATACGCAAACATCAAGCCTGATAAGTTCACTTTAAAGAGAATGATGGTTGAGAACTGTATTGTTGGTTTGAGCTGTATGTTTAATGCTCCTCTTATGAAGCTTTGCAAGAACATTCCTGATAATGCTGTTTCGCATGACTGGTGGATTGGCTTGTATGCTGTTGCTATCGGCAAGGTTGCATATATTAAAGAGCCACTTGTTTGTTACAGACAGCATGGTGATAATACTGTTGGTGCTGTTAGCGGCAGAGGTATTGATATTATCAAGAATTTCAAGAATATCAGCAACAGCCGTTTTGATACTCAAAAGAGTTATTATCAGGCTATGGAATTCCAGAATGCTGCTGCTAAAATTCTTAACCCTGATAAGCTTAAAATTATTAACGATTATGCTGCGTTTGCTAATAAAAACAAGTTTATGAAGGTTATAAATGTTTTGTGCATGGGTTATACTAAGAATAGTATTGTTGGCAGTATTGTTCAGGCGATAAATTCTTAAAAGAATTATTCATAATTATAAATCTTTAAGGCTGTTGCGTTTTGTAACAGCCTTTTGTATACAACATAAACACCAAAAAATACAATTATAATTTGGAAAATCACAATGTAGGTCGATGCGTCGCAATGTTTTATCGCCTGCATGAAATAAACACGCTTCAAATTAATTTTAACATTCATTAATTCCTAAACGGGCGATTGGTATTCGCTCCTACCGAAAGGATGGTCATTACAATGGAAAAACAAATTCCGCTCGAGAAAATGAGCAAAAAACAGCGTAAAGAATATTATGCTAAAAAACGAGGAGCATGGGGTGCTGTCAATCCTGTCACAAGAGTTCCTGAAAACCCTAAGGCTTATAACAGAAAGAAAAATCGTAAGGAGAGTGATAATCCTTACGATTTTTTTGTTTATTTTATCACCATCTGTCAGGTCTATACTGCGGCATTATATTGTCTATAAAAAATATCGCTAATGTTAATATTACACAGAAAATTGTAAGAATATATTTTTGTGTAATATATATTTTATGCTTAAGGCTGTCACATTTTATTTCATGACTGAATAATGTACCAATTAGCATGGCAAAGGAATTTGTGATTAATGCGCCAAATATCAAGAGCATCATTGCAAATCCACCACCAGCACTTATGTCGCCATAATCATCATTCCAGTTTAATGCTCTTAATTGAAATTGATTTCCCCATATAAAAAACATGAAGAATATATTTATCGGTATAGAAAACATCCACTTTAATAATGCTTCTTTTTTAGTATCGCTATAAATTGCTATACCTGCAAATATACTGCATATTATCAAGATTGGATACAAAGCATATGAACTGCTTATTGCTATTGATAATAAATCATTTATTGTTAGTGCAGGATAGAACAGCACAGCAATTTGAAATGCGCCTAAAATTATTTTTTTATAATTAGTTTTAGCATGATAATTTTCTATTTCCATATGTGCACCCCTTTAATTCTCGTCAAAAATATCCGCCCATACAAATATAATTTCTGACTGCTCCCTTGTTTCATTTAAAATTAGCTTTGCCTTGTTTTCATTTATGGTTTCAAACTCAAACAAAGGTATATTATTCTTATCACTGAACAGATAGTGAAATGGCTGATTAATTTCAACTTGCTTATTATAAGCTGTATCAGTAATAATAAATCTTAATTGCAGGGACGGATGGTGTAAACCAGTATCATTTCCCCAGACAGAAACTTTGTACCGTTCATCATCAGTTACAAAGCATATTCTTTCATACCAGTCGTCAATGCTGTAATTTTCAAAAGCTGATTTCAATAATAAAATATATCCTGTGAAAAATACTCCTGCGAGTACTGTACATACAACTAAAATGCCAATAATTCTTTTAATAATTTTATGATTTTTCATTTACAGTTTCCCTATACTCCTCAAGTGCTTTTTTTGCGGCATATGATTCAAAATTAAAATATGAAATACCGTCATCATAATAGTCTAAGGAAATATTATCAAGATAGTTATGCATTTGTTCTGAAACCTTGTCATTATCAGTATATTTGACCGCCGCAAGTATTGCTGTGTCTGATAAATTATACTTTATATTATACATATCAAGCTCGTTGATATCGCCGTTTATATAACCATTTATGTTGAAATCTGCTATACGATAATCCAAGTTTGAAAAGCAAAGTATTCCTAACATCAGCGTAAAAATACAGAACATTGATACATACATTTTAAAGTTCTTGCGAAATGTTTTAATAAGTATGCAGATAAATGTCATGAATAAAAGTGCCATGAACCATGATGTATAAACACGCAGATGTGTCAAGCCTTTTTCGCTGATATATAAGACCATTTTGCTTATTGCTGTGATGATGTGAGTTAGTGACGCTAGGATGATAAATACTGTGAAAAATCTGATACCCTTTGGCTTTTCGCCATTTTCTTTATGGCAGAATGAGTTTAATCCTATTATAATTCCTAGGTTTATTGCGGACACTGCACACAGCTCGAAAAAGCCCTGTCGTGCATATTCTGAATAGGAATAATTGACTGGAAGTTTACCCATTAATGCAGATGTGAAGTAGCCAAGCGAAACGAAAAAGAATATCACATACATAATGCAGATTGGGGTTACTGCTGTATAAAGTGTGATGGATGGAAGTCCGTTTCTCGTGTCATTTATGGCAATATCGTGCTTATCACCGCTTGAAATAAGAAGTCCAAACAAATAGCAGGTGAATAAAACTGCAACTCCGATTTGAAATATTATAGTGAAAAAGTCACCAGTGTCCTGAGGTATTATTTTATCAAAAATTGCACTAAAGGTATTATCTGCACTCATTAAAAGTGACATGATAATTAGTGTTATCGGAATGGCAAAAACAAGACCTAACAGCATTCCTTTTATATTTTTACCGTTACTGTTTTTCTTGATTGGATGTGTTATTGCACCAAAAAAACTACCGAATTTTTTGAACGGCAATGAAAATATAACAGCCATAATTTCCTTTGGAAATGTGTCGCTAAGTGGCTTTCTATCGCCAATGACGATGAATACTGAATAGAATAATAACAACGTTGAAAAGGACGATGCCAGCATTTTTACTAAGCCAACCGAGGATATCACATATGCCACGTTGAATATGATAATCAGCATGAATAATACGATATGAAACGGACGGATTTTATGAGTTTTAAAGCTTAGATATGTTATGTCAGCAGCCATTAATGCAAGGCAGTAAAATACACAACTGTTTGACTGCCAGAATATTCCCCCAAGACGTAAGTATACAAAGGATATCACGACAATTGCAAGTGCAATCGAGCTTTCAAGCATGGAATAACTTCGTTCTTCCTTTTGATTTACATATGGTGTATCAAAGCTTTGATATGGTGTGTCAGTTATGCTTTCAGATCCGGTTTGTGTATGCTTTGATGATATCGTTTTTATTTTGTAATACATATTAATATGCCCCCTTTTTTATGAATTGTCGTCACGGTATTCTAAAATATCGGCAGGCTGGCAGTCGAGTGCCTTGCAAATGCTGTCAAGTGTTGAAAATCTTATTGCCTTTGCCTTGCCTGTTTTTAAGACGGATAAATTTGCAGGTGTCAGGTCAATTTCCTTTGCCAAATCACCCGATGATATTTTACGTTTTGCCATCATAACATCAAGATTTACTATTATAGACATTTATTTTTCTCCTTTAGTTGTTGTGGTTGGGTGTGATTTATTTGTAGGGGCGATGACCACATCGCACGCTTGGGAATTAACGAATTTGAAATTATAATTATGTTATGGGAAATTTATTATTTCCATAATATATTCAATAATTTTGGTATATTGATTTCATGCGGGACAATGGTGCCGCCGCATTGGCATCGTCCCCTACATAAATTCCCACGGTTGAATTATGCATTATATCGTATATTCGTTTTCCTCTTTAATTTCGGTTGCTATGTCAAATGTGTTTTTCACAACACGCACGATAAGTCCTAGAAATGCAGCCGCAGCAGCAACCATAAAGCTTAACGGACGAATAAAACCAAACACACCAAAAATCAAACATTCCGCAAAACACAAATATGACAACGCACGGATTATCTGTATATTACTGTGTATAAAAACTTCGCCTTTGCGTATGTTTCGCAGCAGCTTATCAAGCGAAAACAATGCCACAATTCCTACCAAGCAAGCAGAATATCCAAGTACTATCAATTGCACTATAATGCTTTTTTGTCCATAATAATTAACCTGATAATCGTTATATAGTCCCATCATCCACGGTATTATTGGGAGTATTAAAATTAAAAATACTGATAGCGCTCTTGTTAAAATTGTTGATACAAATGCTGAATTCATTGGCTTCATATATATTCCTCATTTCATTAATTAAGCTTAAGCTTTGTTTTTATTATAATAACACATTAATTATCATATGTCAATAGTAAATTATCGAAAAACGATAAATTATTTTTAATAAGCGATATATAAGTTTTAGGCATAAAAAAACTGCCGTAAATTAATACGGCAGTTATTAAAATTATTTATAGCTGTAATTTTCCTTTAGCTCCAAAATCAGCTCATAAAATTCCTTTTTATAAAGATCATCGGAATTTTTATAGTCCTTGAGAAGCTTTTGTGCGGATGTTAATGTGGATTTACCCTTGAATTCACTGTTTTTCAAAATCATGCCAACCTCTGCAACACCTGCGGCAAACTTCATATTCTTACTCATTGCTGCGGAGTATTCATTCTCTGTTACTGACTTTGTGATAAGCTTTGATGTGTCGCTGTCCGGCTCTTTGTAGCGGATATTTACGGTTGCTATTGTGTTTGAATTTACAGCGGTGCTGTCAGCAGGAATAATTTCATACAAAACTGTTACGGTATGTCCTGCACCAATTTCTGCGGCATCTTTCTTGTCATTCTCGAAGTCGCTGTTTTCCAAAGCACGATAATCATAACCAATCAGACGGTATTCCTTGACATGAGTTGCAGCAAACTGAACCTGTAATTTAACGTCCTTTGCGATAGTGAATAATGTGCCACGACGCTCCTCAACAAGCACTTTATTAGCCTCTGTAACGCTGTCGATATAGTTATAATTTCCGTTGCCGTTAGCGGCTAGGGCTTTCATTTTATTATCCTTGATATTTTCCGAGCCAAAGCCTAAAATTGAGAAATAAACACCTGTTTCACGTTTCTTTTCAATAAGCTTAATAAGTGCATCCTCACTTTGAATACCAACGTTCAAATCGCCGTCACTAGCCATAATAACACGGTTATTACCGTTTTTCATAAAGTACTTTTCAGCAATATTATATGCCATGTTAATGCCGCTTTCGCCGTTTGTTGAGCCGTCAGCATCAAGCAAATCCATTATTGCGGTGATACATTTAACCTGATTGCCCCTTGCACCCTCAAGCACAACTCTTTCGTTGCCTGCATAGGTAACAATGGAAATCTTGTCTTTTTTGCTCATGGTTTTTGTCAGGCTGATAAGTGATTCCTTAACAAGCGGAAGCTTTTCCCTTGAATACATAGAGCCGCTTACATCAACGAGGAAAACAAGGTTGGATGCAGGTAAATCTTCCTCTGCAATATCCTTACCCTGAACACCAATCATTAAAAGCTGTGCCTTTGAGTTCCATGGACAGTCGGAAATTTCTGTTGTGATGGAAAATGGCTCATCTTTAACAGGCTGTTTATAGTTATAATCGAAATAGTTAAGCATTTCCTCGATACGGATTGCAGATGTTGGAATTTTTTCATTGTCACGAATTAATCTGCGCAGATTAGCATATGCTGCTGTGTCAACATCTGCAGAGAAAGTTGAAAGCGGATATTTTTTAACGGATTTGAATGTGCTTTCCTTTGCAGCTGCATATTCCTCGTTGTTGTAATATTCTGGTTCAACATATTCATAATCGTTGCATTCATCATACTCATAATCACAATCATCATAGAGTACATCTTCATCAGATTCAACGCCACAGCTTACATCCATAGCATCATCATAACTTGAAGATTTGCTAGGTAAAGGTTTAACCTTAACTTCCTTTGAAAACTTGCTGACAATACGATTATCGCTGTAATCCCATGAAACTGCACGGACTATAAACTCAGTTTCAGTACTTGTATAAACATAAAGCTCCTCACCTAAAATAGTGTCATAAAGCTTGAATTTTTCCTGTCCCTTTTCCTTTGAGTAAACCTGATACATAATAGCATGGTCAATGCTTTTCCATCTAAGATATGCACCGCTTGAATACCAGCCTGAATATTCTTCTGCCTTAACAACAGGAGTATCCATCTTAAACTCATCGATTTGGTTATGGTTTGCTAATGGAGATGGATTGTTTGTATAAGTTTTCTTTGCCGCTTGTTCCTTTGCTGATACGGAAAAACTCATGTTTCCGATTAAAAATACGGCTGTCATTGTAAGTGCCAGTGCTTTTTTAATTTTCATAATGTACCCCTTTCAAAGTTGAATGTAATTTTATGTTTCTGAATATAAAACAAACTAGATATTAATTTTTTTTCATTCATAAGTTAAATTTGTATATATGCACAGAAAAATATGTATATTTAGTATATGTTGTACAATAGATACAATAATATTTAACCTTTTAGATATAAATATATAGCAAAAGATAGTAAATGTCCGAATAGTGCTAAAAAATGTCTGAATAATTTATTGCTATGTGAATAAATATGTGGTAAAATCAAAGAAAACAACATAAGGGTTATTCGTACGGTTTTGGTACAACATGATATGTACATTCATCCCCCCACGAAATAAACGTACGGAATACAAATGTAGGAGCTATTAATAATTGCCCATACGAAAATTTATCACATCAACTGCACATGAAAAGGAGAAAAAATATGGCAAATCCAATTTTACCATTATGGGAATACATTCCTGACGGCGAACCAAGAGTTTTTGGTGACAGAGTTTATATCTATGGCTCACATGACAGAGCTGCTTCAGCAGCATTCTGCGACTTCAAATTAAAGGTATGGTCAGCACCGCTTGACAACCTGAATGACTGGACTTGTCATGGTGATATCTTCCATACACGTCCTGATGAGGATCATCCATCTGATGTTGATTATACAACAAAAGAGCTTTTCGCTCCTGATGTTGTAGAAAAAGACGGCAAATATTATTTGTATGCATATATAGTTGGAGCAAAGGGCTGTATCGCTGTCAGTGACAAGCCTGAAGGTCCTTTCGAGTTTGTATCTCAGTATAATTACAACATTGAAAATCACTATGATGACGGCACATTTATTGACCCAGGAGTACTTGTTGATGATGACGGCAGAGTGTTCATTTACTGTGGTTTCTTAGGCTCGTATATGTGCGAGATTGACGGCAATAATATGACTGACGTTATCGATGGCACATATCAGCTTGACATCATACCGACATCCGAGGAAGAACGTGGTTTCTTTGAGGGATGTTCACTTCGTAAGGTTGGGGATAAATACTACTTTATCTACTCACCAAAGATTGGCAGCCGTCTTGATTATGCAATCGGTGACAAGCCAACAGGACCTTTTGAATACAAGGGTACAATTGTTGACAATGGTATTAATTTCAACGGCGGTAATGACCATGGCTCAATATGCAATATCAACGGTCAGTGGTATATTTTCTATCATCGTATGACAAACAACACAATCATGTCAAGACGTGCCTGCGTTGAGAGAATTGAAATTCTCGAGGATGGCACTATCCCACAGGTTGAAATGACTTCACTAGGGTTTGAAAAGTCATTGTCACCATACAAAATTACAAATGCGGATATCACTTGTTATTTGACAGGCGGATGCTTTATCAATGAGAAAAATGTGTTCACAAGAGTTGTAACAAACATTACTGCAGGATGTGTAATCGGATATAAATACTTTGATTTCGGTGATGATTTCTCAAGCAAGACTATGGAATTTGCTTGTACTGTCAAAGGACTTGGAGCAAAGGCAAAAATGCATATCATGATTGACAGTCCTGACGGTGAGGAAATAGGTGTTATTGACATCGGTACTGATGATGCGGTTATCACACAGCGTGTGAAAGCAGTTACAGGACGTCATGCTTTATACTTCAAAATTGAGGATGGACATGATGCAATCGGGGACTTCTTCCAGAGCCTTTTTGCTAACAGACATTTATTTGAATTGGTATCATTTACGTTTATGAAGTAATTCATATGTTTTAAGGAGGAAAGTATGATAAAAAAGAAAATTATCTCGGCTCTTTTGGCTGGAGCAATGATTGTTACTGCACTTGCAGGATGCTCGGTGTCTGCCGACGATAACAAAACAGGCAAAATGCGTGAGCTGACAACCACTGAAATTGTTGCTGATATGGGTATTGGAATTAATCTTGGCAATACGTTCGAAGCATGCGGAAGCTGGATAAGTAATTCTGCTGTTTCAAACTATGAAAGAGGCTGGGGAAGTCCTATTATCACAAAGGAAATGATTAAAGGATATAAGGATGCAGGCTTTGGTGTTATGCGTGTTCCTGTGGCATGGTCAAATATGATGGGTGATGATTATACAATCAATCCTGCATATATGGCTCGTGTTCATGAGGTTGTTGACTGGATTTTGGATGAAGATATGTATGTTATCCTAAACATTCACTATGATGGCGGATGGTGGGAAAAGTTCCCGACTGACAAGGAAAACTGCATGAAAAAATATAAGCGTATCTGGACACAGCTTTGTGAGGAATATAAGGATTATGGCGATAAGCTTATGTTCGAGTCATTGAATGAGGAACTTAATTTTGAAAAACTCTGGAACAGATGGGGAAGCAAGGATGGTAAAGAAGAAGCTTATGCTATTGCCAATGAGATTAATCAGGAGTTTGTAACTCTTGTAAGAGCATCTGGTACAAAAAATGAAAAGCGTCATTTGCTTATTGCTGGTTATTCAACTGATATTGAGCTTACCTGTGACGAGCTTTTCAAAATGCCTAATGACCCGTCTAACCGTATGGCAATTTCAATTCATTACTATACTCCTGCAACATTTTGTATTCTTGAAAAGGATGCTAGCTGGGGTAAAGCTCGTACCGAATGGGGAACTGATGCAGACCTAGCAGAGCTTGAAAACAACCTTAATATGATGAAAACTAATTATATTGACAAGGGTATACCTGTAATTATGGGTGAGTTTGGCGTTTCGACAAAGAATAAGACAGAAGAAATGGTTAGATATTTCATGACAACTGTATGCGAATCGGCATATTCAAAGGGTATTTGTCCTGTTGTATGGGATATCACAGATGTTTTCTACAAGCGTACTGAATGCAAAATGATTGACCCGCAGCTTGAAAAGAATTTTAAGGATATCCACGAAAAATACAAAGCGGATGATAATGCATAATTAAACCTTGGAAAATAATAATGTATGGGTCGGCGTCATCGACGACCCATATAAAAAATATGTTGACGAAACGATTATTATATAGTATAATAAAAATGAATAATTTTATGGAGGATAAATATGAAAAAACAAATTAAAGCAGCAGCATTTTTACTGTGTCTTGCATTTGTTGTAACAGGATGTACCGCAGGCGGAAAAGAGGAAGTAACCGAGCTTACAACAGTTAATACATTAGATGATGACCTCAAAAATCCAGTTGATTTAAGCAATGTTGAAATAGATAAAACTACAACACTTGAAAATCCAAACATAACATATCTAGGATTTTATGATTTCCGTTTATCAGGTGATATTAAACCTGCTGTAAAGCTTTTTGAAGAAACCTACGGTGGAACTATTGAATACTATCCAACAACATGGGCAGAGCGCACAGATAGACTTGCAACACTTATTTTATCAGGAGATTCACCTGATTTAGTTGACAAGGACGGCAACACATTTCCACATTTGATGTCCTTGGATATGTATGAGGACTTGACTGATTATATCGACCTTACTTTGCCGCAGTGGAAGGGTATGGAGGATATTGTTAACAGCTTTACATGGGATAACAAGCATTATTACTATCCATGGGTTGCAGAGGCATCACCATACTGGCTAATGTATAACGGCAGTCTTTTCGAGGATTATGGTATTGACAATCCAAACGAGCTTTATGATGCTGGTAACTGGACTTGGGATACTTACAAGAGCTGTATGGTTAACTTTGTTGATAATGTTCCTGATGCATTATGCGGATATTATGGCGTTAACGGATTTAGTATTTTTGACTCAACTGGCGTACCAGTAATTGGAATTGAGAATGGCAAGCTTGTTAATAACATGAGAAATCAGAAGATTGAGCGTGCAGCATTGTTTCTTGAAGAACTAAGACGTGATGGTCTTGCATACAGAGGCGAGGGTATGTACGGCACTGAAGCTGATCCACTTCTAAACGGACTATCAGCATTTCAGGGTATTGGTATATGGATGTATGCAGGATATTGCAACGATCATGCAGATTCTGATATCAAAATAGTACCATTCCCAAGAGATCCTGCTGCAGATGATTACTATTACAGCGTTTCAACTTTCGGCTATTTAGTGCCAAGAGGTTCTAAGAATATTGAGGGCGCAGCAGCATTTATCAACATGATAAGACTTGTTCAGATTGATGAGGAGCTGGGTGCTATCACAAAGCAGAGCGAAATGACCGAAAAGGGTTATACTTCTGAGCAGTATGACTATATCAAGTCATTCCATGATATTGGCAATTTTAGTTTTGTAAATGATATTTATGAGGGCTTTGATGCTGATACAAATAATGCAATTGCTGATGTTGTTGGCAACATTACATTCGTTACTGATGAAAATTCTGAATCATGGGCACAGCTCCGTGAGGAATATGAATATCTTATCAGCGAAGCTTTGAATGGCTATAATTCAAGTCTTTCATAAGTATACCTATACCTCCTTGTCACAAAGCTATATAAAAAATGTTTGCATGGGCTCGTGGGGTGTTTTATTAGTTTCTTAACTTATTTCTAACTTAAACAGCTTTAAATTTTTCCTAAAATAAATTATTGGGTTTTCATTTAAAATGCCTACATTTATAGTGCATTTTAATGAAAGCCCAATATTTGCTATATAAAATCATATAAAGGATTGAGTAATATGTCATTTTCATATGATGTAAAAAAAGAATTATGTACGCTGATTAGCGACAGGGATAGAAAGTATGCCTGTTTTTATGGTATGCTTTTGTTTTGCCGTTGTTTTTCAGCAGAAGCTATAACATTTCAGACTGAAAATGACCTTGCAGCAAAGCTTTTTTGCGATCTTGCAGATGATTTGCTTGGTGAAAATAAAGTAGTGAGCATGAATGTATCAGAACGCAAGGATACATCAAAAATATATATTTTAAACATTAACGAGGAACGCCATAGAGAAGAAATTATCTATCGTTATCATATTTCAAGCCGCAAGCTTATACACAGAATTATAGCAGAAAATATAGATAACAACAATGTTTTTGCGTTTTTATCAGGAGCATTTTTATCATGCGGAAGTATCACAGACCCGATGAAAGAATATCATCTTGAGTTTGCAATTCCTTTCGAGGAGTTAAAGAATGACCTTTTAAATGTTATAAATAACCTTGGGATAAATGCGAAATCCACGGACAGAAAAGGGTATTATATCATTTATATGAAAGGCAGCGAGGATATTGAGGATTTTATGACATTTATGGGAGCGACGATGTCCTCAATTGAGCTGATGAACACGAAAATTTTAAAGGATATACGCAACAAGGCTAACCGAATTGCGAACTGCGACTCGGCTAATATCGAACGAACACTGAATGCCTCGGAAAAACAAATTGCGGATATCGAATATATTATAGATACAATTGGGCTTGAAAGCCTGCCTAATGATTTGATTAACATAGCTGAAATCAGGCTCGAGTTTCCTGAAATGTCATTGCGTGAGCTTGGTGAGGCTCTTGACAAACCGCTTGGACGTTCTGGTGCAAACCACCGCCTTAAAAGGATATCTCAGATTGCAGAGGAACTTCGTGAGGAACGTGAAAAGAGTAAATAATATGGTTTGCAGGGACGAACTGTGTTCACCCGTGACATATCAGATATTTTCGGACCAACACAGTTCACCACTACAATCAATTTCACACATATTAATTTGCTGACCCAAAAATCAAGGGGATATTAAAATGAACGATTTTGTACATCTGCATTTGCATAGTGAGTACAGTCTTTTGGACGGTGCTTGCAGAATAAAGGATTTAGTAAGCCATGTTAAAAGCTTAGGGCAGAGTGCTGTCGCTGTGACTGACCATGGCAATATGTATTGTGCTGTTGAATTTTATAATGAGGCAAAAAAGCAGGGGATAAAGGCTATAATTGGCTGTGAGGTTTATGTTGCGCCAAGGACACGCTTCGACAAAACCCATGGTCTTGACAACAAACCTTATCATCTTGTTTTGCTGTGTAAAAATAACATCGGCTATCAGAATTTAATCAAGCTTGTGTCGATTGCATATGTTGACGGCTTTTATAATAAACCTCGTGTCGACCTTGAAATTCTTGAACGTTATCATGATGGTCTGATTGCTTTATCGGGATGTATTGCAGGTGAAATTCCACGATACTTGCAAAATGGTGACTATAATTCAGCAAGAGAAACTGCTAAGAAATATAAGAATATTTTTGGTGACGGCAATTATTATATTGAGGTGCAAAATCATGAAATTAGAGAGGAAGTGTCGATACTTCCGCTTTTATACAGGCTTTCAAAGGAACTCGATATACCTCTTTGTGCCACAAATGATGCACATTATATCGCAAAAGAGGATGCTAAAGTTCAAAAGGTCTTGATGGCAATTCAAACAAACAGCTCATTAAAAGAGCAAAATTCTGAATACTTTCCAACTAATGAGTTTTATATTAAGACATACGACGAAATGATGAATATTTTCAGGAATGTACCGCAGGCTGTTCAGAATACCGTTAAGATAGCCGAAATGTGTAATGTTGAGTTTGAATTTGGAGTTATTAAGCTGCCAAGATTTGATGTTAAAGGATATGAGCATTTACAAAATCCTGAATATTTCAAGGGCTTATGCTATAAGGGCATGAAAAAACGATATGGCGAAAATCCTGCTGAACACATAGTAAAACGCATGGATTATGAGCTTGATGTTATAACAAAAATGGGTTATGTTGACTATTATTTAATTGTGTGGGATTTTATAAGGTATGCTAGGGAGCAGAAAATTCCTGTTGGCCCTGGGCGTGGCTCGGGTGCTGGAAGTCTTGCTGCTTATTGTATCGGAATTACTAATGTTGACCCCATTAAATATAGCCTGCTTTTCGAAAGATTTTTAAACCCCGAACGTGTATCAATGCCCGACTTTGATATTGATTTTTGCTATGAGGGTCGTCAGAGGGTTATTGATTATGTCGTGAAAAAGTATGGTACAGAAAGAGTTGCACAGATTGTTACTTTCGGTACTATGGCTGCAAAGGGTGCAATACGTGATGTCGCAAGAGTTTTGGATATGCCATACAGCACTTCGGACAGAATATCGAAAATGATACATTGGGGTATGGACTTGAAAACAGCACTCAATGAAAATGACGACCTTCTGAAAATGTATAATTCCGATATGAATATTCATGAACTGGTTGACACTGCAATAAAAATTGAGGGTATGCCAAGGCACACTTCAACTCATGCAGCAGGTGTTGTAATTTCCGATGCACCTGTGAGCGATTATGTTCCTGTGCAAAAAATTGAGGACTCGGTAATCACACAGTATCCAATGAATATCCTCGAAAGTCTAGGACTTCTCAAAATGGATTTCTTAGGACTTCGCAACTTAACGGTTATTCGTGACTGTGAAAATGAGATTAAGAAAACTGATTCTGACTTTGATATAAATAAGATACCACTTGATGATAAAGACGTTTTTGAGATGATGTCACAGGGGAAAACTTTGGGCGTTTTTCAGTTTGAAAGCAATGGTATGAAACAAGTTTTGTCAAGGCTTAAACCTGTATCAATAGAGGATTTGATTGCGGTTGTATCTCTTTATCGTCCAGGACCTATGGACAGCATTCCAAAGTATATCGAGAACAGGCATAATCCTAAAAAAGTGACATATAAGCATGAGATTTTGCGTGATATTCTTGATGTGACATATGGATGCATTGTTTATCAGGAACAGGTTATGGAAATTTGCAGAAAAATGGCAGGGTATTCATATGGACGAGCTGACCTTGTAAGACGTGCTATGGCGAAGAAAAAAGCCGATGTAATGGAAAAAGAACGTGGTGCTTTTATTGAGGGTGCTATGAAAAATGGTGTCAGCCGTGAGATTGCCGATGATATTTTCAATGAGATGTCGGGCTTTGCATCATATGCATTCAACAAGTCACATGCTGCTGCTTATGCGCTGATATCCTATCAGACTGCATATCTAAAATGCCATTTTTACAGCGAATATATGGCTGCTTTAATGACAAGCGTTCTTGACAGCACAGGTAAGCTTATGGAATATATTGCGGACTGTGAAAAAAATTGTGTGAAGATACTGCGTCCTGATGTGAATTTGAGTATGGGTGGGTTTACAAAGGCTGACGGTGGTATTCGTTTCGCACTGCTAGCCGTGAAAAACCTTGGTACGAATATTATCGACAGCATTATTAACGAGCGTGAGAATAATGGTAATTTTACATCACTGCAGAATTTCTGTGAGCGTATTGACGACAGAAGTATGAATAAAAGAGCCGTGGAAAACTTGATTAAATGCGGCGCTTTTGATAGCTTTGCACTTAATCGTCATCAGATGGTTGAGAACTTCAAAATTTTGATGAATAAGCCGCATGACAGCTCGAGGTTTAATATTGAGGGGCAGATGGATTTTTTTGGTATATCCAATAATGATATTGAAACATCTGTTGATATGAAAATAAATGACATACCAGAATTTGATATTACGATACTTCTCGAGATGGAAAGAGATGCCTCGGGGATTTATATTTCAGGTCATCCGCTGCAAAAATATGATGCTTATGCGAATGCACGAAAGCTTATAAAAATTAACGAAATAATTAACGAGGACACTAAAATTAAGGATGGTGACACGGTTTCGATTATATGTGTTGTGCAGAGCACAAAGCTTTTTAATACGAAAAAAGGTGCAAAAATGCTTTTTGTGCAGCTTGAGGATGCGACAGGTGAGGTTGAAGCAATTGTGTTTCCTGACTTGTTTATAACGTGCGGTAATCTATTTCAAAAGGGTGATATTTTGTTTGTCACATCAAAGGTTTCATATAAGGATGATGAGCCAAAGCTTTTGATTGACACTGTTTTAAAGCCTGAACAATTTATACAGGCAAGTAAAAATATGAATATTTATGTCAGGTGCAAAAGCGATGATTCTGATATGCATGAAAAAATTATGGATGTCATTCAGGATAAGAAATATCAAGGTAAAAGTAAGATTTTACTCTATTTCTATGATATAAATAAAAAGGCGATGCCAAAAAACGCCTGTACCGTAAACGTTGATGCGGATTTATTGAATTTGTTGTCAAAAATTGCAGGGGTTGACAATATTGCGCTGGGACGGTAAAATTTATAATTCATAATGCATAAGCGGTAAAATTTATGAAACGACCGTGAATTTATTTGGTAAGTGCTTGACAAAACTCGGCAAAAAGAGTACAATATATGGTGTTTGATTAATATAAATATATTTGTGTGTGATTGCATATATAATGTTAAAGTTGGAGGAATTACTATGAAAAGGATCGGCGTATTAACAAGCGGCGGTGATGCTCCAGGTATGAACGCTGCTATTAGAGCGGTAACAAGAGCTGCAATTGATAAGGGTTACGAGGTTGTAGGAATTAAAAGAGGCTATAATGGCTTGGTTAATTTCGGCGGTAAGGAAACTAAGGAAGAAATGGATGCTAAGATTAGAATTCTTGGTGTTCGTGATGTTTCAGATATAATTCAGAGGGGCGGTACGGCTCTTTATACTGCAAGATGCAAGGAGTTTAAAGACCCTGCTGTTGTTGCACAGGCTAAGGAAAGATGCAGAGAGCTTGGACTTTCTGGTATCGTTGTAATCGGCGGCGATGGCTCATTCAGAGGAGCTAAGGACTTGTCCGAGGGCGATGATAAGGTTAATTGTATCGGTATCCCTGGTACTATTGATAATGATATTTCCTGCACTGACTATACAATCGGCTATGATACTGCCATGAATACAGCTATGGAAATGGTTGACAGAATTCGTGATACTGCACAGTCACACGACAGATGCAGCGTTATCGAGGTAATGGGCAGAAATGCTGGCTGGATTGCACTTAATGTTGGTTTGGCTGTTGGTGCAACTGCTATTATCACTTCTGAGGTTGAGTATGATATTAATGATATAATTGCCAGAATTGAAAGCTCAAAGGCTGATGGCAAGGAGCATTTTATCATCGTTGTTTCAGAGGGTGAGGGCTTTGCAGAGGGCGTTGCTAAGGCTATTGAAACTACAACAGGAATTGAGGCTAGAGCAACAATTCTTGGTCATGTTCAGCGTGGCGGAACACCAACTGTTCGTGACAGAGTTAATGCAAGTGAAATGGGTTATTATGCTGTTGACTTGCTTGACAAGGGTATCGGTAACCGTGTTGTTGCGCTTAAGGGCGGCAAGGTTGTTGATTATGATATTTTCGAAGCACTTGCTATGAAAAAGCCATTTGACAAGAAGCTTTATGATATTGCTCATATTATTTCAAAATAATTGGGTGATATAAATACATTCGGCTAGTAAAATTAAATATATTAGCATTTACAGAGTAGGTATATGTGCGTATAGTGCCATGTGGACGGGGAGTTGCCGCTTGGACGAAGAATATGATTTATCCCTTTGGACATCATATTTGCGGTACATATATCGCATCCCGCTTAAAATGCATATCGAGAGCTTTTTAAGTACATTATTTGGAGCATTAAAATTGTAGTTATCACGACCGAGCAGTTCTTTAGAGAACGAATAGAGAGGGCGTTAGAACTACGAATTTTATGCGATAAATAGTTTAGAGCCCATCCCTATGCAAATTAGCATAAAATTCTACATATGTAGGATTATTCTATTTTTGTGAAACGAGGAGGAGTCTATCTTGAAAAGCTTTTTTGATCTATTTAAGCGTTCTGCGGCGAGTTTGTCAGAGCTTAGAACACTTACAGTAACAGGTATTCTGCTTGCAGCAGCGGTTGCTATCCGCACTCTTGCAATCCAAGTAACACCTGACCTGAGAATTACCTTTGCATTCCTGCCAATCTGCATTATTGCAATGCTTTACGGCCCTGTTGTGTGCGCAACAGCTAACTTTGCACTCGATTTAATAGGGTATCTTATTGATAACAAATCTGCAAGGGGTTACAGTCCGCAGCTTTCACTTGTTGTAATACTTGCTGGAATTTTGTATGGTATATTTTTATACCGAAAAGAAATCAGCGTTGTTTTCATCGCAATTGCTAGAACAGCGGTTGTACTGATATGCAATGTCTGCCTTAACTCCTTGATTATTTACAGCCTTTATGTAAATAAGGAATTCAGCTTGTTTGATTCGAGCGGATATAAGGCTTTTGGTGTTTGGATGATACCTAGACTAATTAAAAACGGTATTCAGCTCCCAATTGATATCGTTTTGATGTGTCTTGTTATTCCTGCCGCTTATGTTGCATATAAAAGGGTGTTCAAAAAGACATCGAATGCGAATTAAGCGTTATCCATAGATGAAAGTTTAATGAAATAATATAAAAATCGCTTGCTATTTTGTGTATTTTGATGTATACTTATAGCGGCGATTTTTTTAATAAGGATGTGTTTTTTTATGATAAATGTTGGTTTTATTGGTGCAGGAAACATGGGTTTTGCCATTATGAAAGGTGTTTCCGAAAGCAGCTTAGCTCCGAACATTAACCTTTATGCTTTTGATATGGATAATGAAAAGCTTGAAAAGTTAAGTGAATATGGCGTTTCATCATGCGCAAGTGAAAAAGAGGTTGTGCAGAAATGTACTTATGTATTTTTGGCAGTTAAGCCACAGCAGTTGGATGTTGTTCTTGATAATGTTAGGGATTATGTTAGTGATGAAACTGTGCTTGTATCGATTTGTGCTGGGATTACGAGTGGTTTTATCAAGTCACACACTATACCGAACGCAAAAACAGTTTTGGTTATGCCGAACACTCCGCTATTGCTTGGCGAGGGTGCAACAGCTTTGGCAAAAGCTATGCCTACTTCTGATGATGAGTTCAAGCTTGTATGTGATATTTTTGAAGCCTGCGGTGAAATTGCTATACTTGATGAAGATAAAATGAAAGAGGTTATTGCAATAAATGGATCATCTCCTGCATTTATTTACCTTTATGCAAAGGCCTTTATCGACTATGCTAAGTCTGTCGATATTGATGAAGATGTGGCTAAAAAGCTTTTTTCAAAAACTCTTATAGGTGCATCAAAAATGATTACAGACACTGGAAACAGCATTGAGGATTTGATAACTATGGTTTCCTCAAAGGGTGGTACTACTATTGCAGGTCTTGAACAGCTTAGGGCAGGGGACTTGGAGGGTACTGTTAAAAATGCATGTGAGGCTTGTACGAAAAGAGCGTATGAACTTTCTAAATGATGTAATATCTAATTTTATATATTAATTTATTCGTTTTTTGTAGGGGCGATTATAATGTGGCACATCGTCTGAAATAAATGTGAATGTCACGGGCAATGTGCCGCAGCATTATAATCAACCCTACAAAACATAATATATGAAACAATTTAAATTTGCAAAAATACCATATTCTAAATTAAATATAGTCTGCATATATCTTATACAAAGATTTAAAATGTAAAGGATGAGATATATGACAGGTGCAAAAAAAAGCGACAAGTTTATCACAAATGAATCATCAATACTAATGCTTATGATTTTGTTTCTTGCAGGAGTTTTCGCAGGAACAGTGCTGTATTGCAATTTCGATATTACAGGACAGGACAAGCTTTTAGGAATTGCAGGAAGTTTCATCGACACAAGGCTTGAGCAGACATTTATACAAACACTTGTTAATTCATTTTCGGGTGCATTTATGCTGCTCCTTGGCTGCTTTATACTTGGATTTTGTGCTATATCACAGCCGATTGAAGTACTTATTCCTGTGTTTCGTGGGCTTGGACTTGGAGTGTCGCTTGCAGGAATGTATTCCCAGTTTGGCTTGGGTGGATTTTGCGTATCGCTTGTTTTGATAGTTCCACAGGGAATTGTTTCGGCGATTGTGATTATGTTTGCTGCTCGTGAAGCTGTGCGGATGTCAAACAGTATCGGCATGGTTGTTTTCTCAGGACGGCATGAATTTGAAGCCATTGACAACAGGCTTTATTTCACAAAGTTTGTGATTTTATCAGCTGTTTTGGTGGCATCATCAATTATAGACAGTCTGCTGACATTTGTGTTCGCAGGATTTTGGACAAGCATTTTAGGAATATAAAGGATAGTAAAAAATAAAGGAGTTGCATATTTTGGGATTTTTTAGTAAGGATTATGAAGCAGCAGGTGCTGGTATATCAAAGAATGGTCCGAAGAAAAAGGCGTTTTTTGTTTTCTTTGAGCTGTATTTCAGAAAGTTCTGGAAGATGATTGGTCTTAGCTTGGTTACTTTTATCTGCTGTATTCCGATAATTACTGTTGGACCTGCAATCGCTGGTATGACAAAGGTTTTGCGTAATTTTACAATTGAAAAAAGTTCATTCATGATGCATGAATTCTGGAAAGGCTTTAAGAGTAATTTAAAGCAGTCCATTCCTGTTGGCTTGGTTGATGTTTTGCTTTGCGTGGCTGCATATGCTGCTTTGACAGTTTATCCTCAGCTTGCTCAAAATGCTGAGACTGGTGGCATGCTTTTTAATGTTTTATGTGTAATTACTGTAAGTTTTGCATTCACACTGCTTATGATGAATTTTTATATTTTCCCGATGATTGTTGCAACAGACCTTAAGCTTGGAAATATTATTAAAAATTCATTCTATCTTACTTGCATTGCATTGAAAAAGAATATTATAACTCTTGTTTTGGTGGTGCTTGTTGTTGGTATAATCGTGACTGCAACTCTATTTAGTCAGATTTTTACACTTCTTATTGTGCCAATATGGGCAGTTTCATTTATTGGATTTATAATAATGTTTAACACATATCCGATGATACAAAAATATGTAATAGACCCTTATTATGAGGAACGTGGTGAAACAAACCCTGAGTATGGCAATTTGAAAGCTGATGATGGGGACACTGTTTTTGCTGATAAAGGCGGTACTGAAGCTCCTATCGGTGAAAAAGGTAAAAAAAATAAAACTATTTCGTAAAAACGCTTTACAAATAGGATGAAATATGATATAATACTAATGTTGTGCTATTGACTTATGTTAATATTGCCAAACGTATTGCCATTTTCTTGGTTTACGGTGTACGCCTGAGAATGATTAGGAGTTTACCTTGCCGTATACTATGATATTGGGTAAAATTTTAAAAGAGGTGAAAGTATTATGATGCGTAAAGAAGAAAAAACTGCTGTTATCGAAAACAACAGACTAAGTGAAACTGACACAGGTTCTCCTGAAGTTCAGATTGCTATTCTAACTAAGAGAATTAAGGATTTAACTGAACACTTGAAGGTTCACCAGAAGGATCACCATTCAAGACGTGGTCTTCACAAGATGGTTGGTCACAGACGTAACCTTTTGAACTACTTGATGAAGAAGGATATCAACAGATATCGTGCAACTATCGAGAAGCTAGGTATTCGTAAGTAATTATTACAAAGGGCGGTATGTAAAGCTGCATTGCTTTACACTGCCCTTAAAGCATTTTTTTTAGACAGTTGACAGCAGTTGTTTAGCATAAAATCGTGTATATAAATTCGTTTTATATACAGGATTTTTTGCTAAAACTGTTGTCTAAAAATAAAGAATTTTAATTTATTAGGAGGCAGTTTTATGTTCGAAAATGCAAGAACTTTTAAAACCACTTATGCAGGCAGAGAATTATCTGTTGAAACAGGTAAAAAATGCGGTCTTTCCAACGGCTCATGCTGGGTAACTTATGGTGAAACAGTTGTAATGGCTAACGTTACAGCTAGTGTTAAGCCAAGAGAGGGTATTGACTTTTTTCCATTGTCTGTTGACTATGAGGAACGTCTATATTCCGTTGGCAGAATTCCTGGTTCTTTCATGAAAAGAGAGGGAAAGCCATCCGACAAGTCAATCCTTACTTCACGAGTTGTTGACAGACCTATCCGTCCGCTTTTCCCTAAGGATATGCGTAATGACGTTTCTGTTGTTATGACAGTTTTGGCTGTTGATATTGACAATTCACCAGAAGTTGCTGGTATGATTGCTACTTCAATTGCTCTTTCTATTTCCGATATTCCATGGAATGGCCCATTGGGTGGCATCAGCGTTGGTCTTTGCGATGGTGAGATTGTTTTAAATCCTAACCTTGAGCAGAGAAAAGCATCTGATTTGGAGCTTACTATTGCTGCATCTATGGACAAAATAGTTATGATTGAAGCTGGTGCAAACGAAGTTGACGATGAAACGATGCTTAAGGCTATCGAGGCAGGCCATGAAGAAATCAAGAAGATTGTTGCTTTCATCAGTGACATTCAGAAAGAAATCGGCAAGCCTAAGTTCACTTTCGAATCACAGGAAGTTGACCATGATATGTTTGATGGCATCGAGGCTTTGGCTGCTGAAAAGGTTAAGCTTGCTCTTGATACTGATGACAAGAATATCCGTGAGGAAAGACTTAATCCTATCAAGGATGAAATTCACGCTAAGTTCGATGAAATGTATCCTGATAAAATTTCTATGATTGATGAATGTATTTACAAGCTTCAGAAGAAGATTGTTAGAAACTGGTTATATGAGGGCAAACGTGTTGACGGCCGTGGTTTGGATGATATTCGTCCACTTGATGCAGAGGTTGCACTTCTTCCTCGTGTTCACGGCTCAGGTATGTTCACAAGAGGTCAGACTCAGGTTCTTACAGTTGCTACTCTAGGCCCTGTAAGCGACTCACAGAGAATTGACGGTCTTGATGAAGAAGATTCTAAGCGTTATATGCACCATTATAATTTCCCATCATATTCTGTTGGTGAAACAAGACCATCAAGAGGTCCTGGACGTCGTGAAATCGGTCATGGTGCTTTGGCAGAACGTGCACTTATTCCTGTACTTCCATCCGTTGAAGAATTCCCATATGCACTAAGACTTGTTTCTGAAGTTCTTTCTTCAAACGGTTCTACTTCACAGGGTTCTATCTGTGGCTCTACACTTGCTCTTATGGATGCTGGTGTTCCAATCAAGGCTCCTGTTGCTGGTATTTCCTGTGGTCTTATCACTAAGGCTGACGACAGCTTTACTACAATGGTTGACATTCAAGGTCTTGAAGATTTCTTCGGTGATATGGACTTTAAGGTAGGCGGTACTCATAAGGGTATCACTGCTATTCAGGTTGATATCAAGGTTGATGGTCTTACTATGGAAATCATCAGAGAGGCTTTTGAAAAAACTAGAAAAGCTAGACTTCATATCCTTGATGATGTTATGCTTAAGGCTATTGCTGAGCCAAGAGAAACTGTTGGCAAGTATGCACCTAAGATGCTTCAGACTAAGGTTCCTGTTGATAAAATTCGTGATGTAATCGGTCAGGGCGGCAAGGTTATTCAGAAAATTTCCGCTGACTGCGAAGTTAAGATTGACATTAACGATGAGGGTAATGTATTTATTTCCGGTATTGATCTTGACAAGGCTAAGAAGGCATTGCAGATTATCCATACAATCGTTAACGATCCTGAGGTTGGTGCTATTTATAAGGGTAAGGTTGTAAGACTTATGAACTTTGGCGCATTTGTTGAAATTGCTCCTGGTAAGGATGGTCTTGTTCATATTTCCAAGCTTGATAAGGCGAGAGTAGAAAAAGTTGAAGATATTGTTTCAATTGGCGACGAAATTGTTGTTAAGGTTATGGAGATTGATGGTCAGGGCAGAATTAATCTTTCAAGAAAAGATGCTCTTGCTGATATTGAGGCTAAAAAGAATAGTTAAGTTTAAGGACTGTTGCGATTTGCAACAGTGCTTTTTTGCAATACCACAAAAAAAGGCTATCGCTTTCGCAATAGCCTTATATTATTTACATTGACTTTTCAACAGCCGCTCTAATAAAGTCTTCAAACAATTTCTGTGGTTTATTAGGTCTTGATTTAAATTCAGGATGGAACTGTGTTCCAATCATCCAAGGATGATCCTTAACCTCAACAATTTCAACAAGTCTTTCATCAGGTGAAATTCCTGCAATCAGAAGTCCAGCTTCAGTAAGCTGCTTACGGAAAGAGTTGTTGTATTCAAGACGGTGACGATGACGGTCGTAAATGAGTGATTCTTTGTAAACCCTAGCACAAATTGTACCATCAATAATCTTACATGGATAAAGACCAAGGCGCATTGTACCGCCCTTTTCAGTGATATCCTTCTGTCCGTCCATAAGGTCGATAACAGGATATGGAGTGTCACCAAATTCACTGGAGTTAGCATCTATAAGACCAAGAACATTACGAGCATACTCGATAACCATAATCTGCATACCAAGACAAATACCAAAGCATGGTACTTTGTTGATACGAGCATATTTTGCAGCTTCAACCATACCCTCAATACCTCTGTCACCAAAGCCGCCAGGGATAATGATACCATCACACATTGAAAGCATTTCATCAGCAGTTTCAGCAGTTATTTCCTCGGAATTAATCCACTGAATATCAACAACAGCATCGTTTGTAATACCGCCGTGACGAAGTGCCTCAGCAACGGAAAGATATGCATCGTGAAGTACAACATATTTGCCTACAAGACCGATTGTAACTTTCTTTTCAGCAGCGTTTGTGCGCTTAACCATTTCAGTCCATTCCTTAAGGTCAGGAGTGCGGTCCTCAATGTTAAGGTGATGACAAACAACATCAGCAAGTCCCTCTTTTTCAAGCCAGAGGGGTACTTCATATAGAGATGGAGCAGTAAGGTTTTGGATAACATCCTGCGGACGAACATTACAGAAAAGACTGATTTTCTTCTTCATGTCCTCAGGAATTTCTTTCTCTGAACGGCAAACCAAAACGTTAGGCTGAATGCCAATAGACAAAAGTTCCTTTGTTGAGTGCTGTGTAGGCTTTGATTTTAGCTCCTCAGAGCCTGCAATATAAGGAACAAGTGTTACATGAATGTACATAGCGTTTTCACGGCCAACTTCTGTAACAACCTGACGAATAGCTTCAAGATAAGGTGTTGACTCGATATCGCCAACAGTACCGCCGATTTCAGTTATAACAATATCAGTGGAAGGGTCCTTGCCAACACGGTAAACCCTTTCCTTTATCTCATTTGTAACATGAGGAATAACCTGAACAGTGCCGCCTAAGTAGTCGCCACGGCGCTCTTTGTTAAGTACAGTCCAGTAAATTTTACCGGTAGTAACACTGGAGTTAATGGATAGATTTTCGTCGATAAAACGCTCGTAATGTCCGAGGTCAAGGTCAGTTTCAGCACCATCGTCAGTAACAAATACCTCACCATGCTGATATGGTGACATTGTACCAGGGTCAAGATTTATGTACGGGTCAAATTTCTGAATAGTAACTCTGTATCCACGAGCTTTTAAAAGTCGTCCCAAGGACGCTGCAGTAATACCCTTGCCAAGACCGGAAACAACTCCTCCGGTGACGAAAATATACTTTGTCGGCATAGTTTTTCAGTCCTCCATCTTAAATAAATATTCAAACAATAATTACATCTTATTATACTCTTTTTTTTTACAAATTGCAAGGGTTTTTTCACTTTTTAACATAATGGCTAATATTTTGCGATGAAATTTCATAAAGATAAAATCATTCAAGAATAATAAATTTCAGTGGAATATCAATTCTTATTCTAATCGATATTAATTTACCTTAATCTACATATAACTGGTAAATTTGTACTAAATAACTATATTTAAGTAATCAATATTGAAAGTTTATACATATTATATATTTATACTTTAAATATACTTGAAAAAAATAAGCAATTGGTGTATAATGTTTTATATAATTGTTTATATAGTATTTTGTATATAAAGGTTTAATATATATTTTTTAAGAGGAGTTGACCAAATGCGACTTGTTACACGTTCTGATTTTGACGGACTTGCGTGCGGTGCATTGCTAAAGGATGTCGGAGTTATAGACCATTGGAAATTTGCACATCCAAAGGACTTGCAGGATGGTCTTGTTGAAGTTACCAAGGATGATTGTCTGGCTAATGTACCGTATGTTGAGGGCTGCGGACTTTGGTTTGACCATCATTCCAGTGAATTTGAAAGAAATAAGCTGGAGGGCAAATACATAGGTGAAAGCCGTATTGCTGACTCATGCGCAAGAATTATCTATGACTATTATGGCGGCAAGGAGCGTTTCGGTCATTATGACGAGATGATGGTTGCTGTTGATAAGGTTGACAGCGGCAAGCTTACACGTGAGGAAATTCTTAATCCGCAAGGGTGGATTTTGGTTGGATTTCTGATGGACCCACGTACAGGACTTGGACGCTGGAGAAATTTTACTATTTCTAACTATGCACTAATGGAAAAGCTTATTGACTGCTGCCGCACAATGAATACCGATGAAATTCTTTCACTTCCTGATGTTGTGGAGAGAATTGAGGTTTATCGTGAGCAGAATGACAAATTTATAGAGATGGTTAAGGCTCATACCCATGTTGAGAATGACGTTATTATTTCCGATTTAAGAGGGGTTGACCCAATTTATTCCGGTAACAGATTTTTGATATACAGTCTTTATCCTGAGCAGAATATTTCTGCATGGATAGTTTCGGGACGTGGCGGAGTTGGATGTTCGGCTGCTGTTGGATATTCAATACTTAACCGCACAGCAACTCTTGATGTCGGCAAGCTGATGCTTAAATATGGCGGCGGCGGACATCATAATGTTGGTACTTGTCAGTTTGGCGATGAAAATATGGCTGCTGACCTGCCTAAGATGCTTGAAGAACTTGTAAATGGCTGTAAGTAATATATACGAATAAAAACTGCCCGATTTGTTTAATAATAAATCGGGCAGTTTTTATTCATTTTCATTTCGCTCGCATAAATCACGTCTTACGATAATTGATGCAAGGTTGTCACCTGTTTGCGTAAGTAATGCGGCAATTAATGCAAGCTCATCATTGTTGTCAAACTTTGATGCTATCAGGGCTGAAAGGGAACTGACTGCAACTCCTAGTTTAAATTCATCACATAATCTATCGTTTTTCATATAAAATTTATATCCTCCAATAAAGTAATCATAATCATTTTATGCATGAACTATTTTGATGTTAAAATACCATCTTTCACATTTTTGCTTGTTTTTCATACAATATATCAAATAATATTGTGTGAGGTGTTCAAAATGCTTGAAAATGCATTAATTTCGTTGTTGACGATGTGTATTGGAGTTGCTGTTATTTCGTGGATTGTTATAGCTGACAGCGTAAATCGCCGAAAAATAAGGTCTGCTTTGCCATTGCTTATTATTCCTGTGACGGAGGATACAAAGAATATCGAATTTGTTGTTCGTGAACTCATTTATAAAATAAATGAACAGGATATTCGTGCAGAGGTTGTTTTGCTTGACTGCGGTGCTAAAAAAGAAACTCTAGATATATTTAAAAAGCTTATGCTTAATTCATGCAATTGTGATTATGAAATTTTGAAAATATAATTTGTAAAACCTTGAAAATATATGGGAAAAGTGATATAATATCATTATGTATGAAAAATTGAGGGTTTACAATGATTATTGATGAAAAAAATTATATAAAGCTAAAAGGTGTTGTTGAAAGTGTAACATTCTGCAACACCGATAATGGCTATATTGTTCTTGATATTGATACAGGAATTGATTTGGTTACTGTTGTCGGCGAGCTTGGTACAATTGAGGAGGGTGAAGAACTTCTTTTAACTGGTGAATATACGACTCATCCGAAATTTGGTGAGCAGTTTAAAGCAGTATATTGTGAAAGAACTATGCCTGCGACTTCCTCTGCTATACTTAAATATCTTTCATCAGGTGTAATAAAGGGTATAGGTCCGACACTTGCCAAACGTCTTGTTGAACAGTTTGGTGATGATACGCTTGATATTATTGAACATGAGCCAGATGTTCTTGTAAAGGTAAAGGGCATTACAGCTAAAAAAGCAGAAGAAATCGGTATGGAGTTCAAGCGTATATTCGGAATACGTGCCTTGATGATTTTTCTGACACAGTTTGGTATACTTCCGTCCGTTGCAGTCAGTGCATGGAAACGATGGGGGCAGTATTCCGTTGATGTTATCAGGGAAAATCCATATGTGCTTTGTGATGCCTCTATTGAGCTTGATTTTGCCAAAGCTGAGGTAATTGCTTCAAAGCTAGAAATACCACAGGATAGTGAAAGCCGCATAAAAGCAGGCATTGTCCATGTTCTTGTGACAAATAATTATAACGGGCATACTTGTTTGCCTTATGACAGGCTTAAGGCAACAGTTCTTAGCTTGCTCTCTATACAAGAAGAAAAGTTTGATTTGACACTTAATAATGAATGTGCTGAGGAAAATCTTGTTATACATAATAAAAATGACAGAAGCTTTGTGTTTTTAAGGGAATATTTTGTGGCAGAAAGCTATATTACAACTAGACTTTCTGCTATGAATGATTTTTTTAAGGACACAGAATATGACTATAAAAAGCTTATTGACATAGAAGAAAAGGCTAAGGATATTGTTTATGCTGATTTGCAGCGTAAAGCTATTTCACTTGCCTTGTCGCAGGGGTTTATTATAATGACTGGCGGACCAGGTACAGGTAAAACGACAACGCTTAAGGCGATTATTTCGCTATATGAGCAGCGTGGAATGAAGGTTATGATTGCTGCACCGACAGGAAAGGCAGCAAAACGAATTTCCGACCTAACTGGTTATGATGCAAAGACCATTCACAGAATGCTTGAGGTTGTGTTTGACAATACGGGCAAGACGAAATTCAAGCATAATGAAAAAGACCCAATTTCCTGTGATGTTATGATTGTTGATGAGATGTCAATGGTTGATACTTTACTGTTCGAAGCACTGTTAAGAGCGTTAAAGCTTTCGTGCAGGCTTATTATGGTTGGGGACAGCGATCAGCTGCCGTCTGTTGGCGCAGGAAATGTTTTAAAGGATATGATTGATTCGGGTAAGCTTACTGTTGTTCATCTGACTGAAATTTTCAGGCAGGCACAGCTAAGCTGTATTGTCACTAATGCGCATAAAATTGTACATGGTGAGAACCCTGATTTGAGCCGTACTGATAATGATTTTTTCTTTATGCAGCGTCTTGACCATATGAATGCATCATCCACTGTTGTGGATTTATATAAAAACCGACTGCCTAATGCTTATGGATATTCGGTATCGGAGGATATTCAGGTGCTGTGTCCGTCAAGAAAGGGAGCACTTGGGGTTGTCGAGATGAACAAGCTTATTCAACAGTCTGTTAACCCGCAAGAGCCTAAAAAAAATGAAGTCAAAGGTATGCTTTATATCTTTCGTGAAAATGATAAGGTTATGCAGATTAAAAATAATTATGACATAACTTGGGCGAGGGACGGAGAAGTTAACACGGGTATTTTTAACGGTGATATTGGTACAATAATAAAGGTGCAAAAACAGGAAAGCACGATAGTTATTGACTTTGAGGGCAGGTTGTGTGAATATACCTTTGATATGCTCGATCAGCTTGAACTTGCATATGCAATTACTGTACATAAAAGTCAGGGCAGTGAGTTTAATGCTGTTATACTGCCGCTTTTGGGCGGTTTTGAAAAGCTTTGTTACCGCAACCTGCTTTATACTGCTGTTACAAGAGCGAAAAAGCTTTTGATAATTGTAGGTTCACAGAAAGCTGTTTATCAGATGGTTGCAAACAACAGGCGTACACTGCGATATACCTGCTTAAGAGATTTGCTTGAAAAGGAACTTGTCTGATGGATTTGTATAGAATAAAAGACTTTTTGACTGACTTGTTTTTCCCTAATAGGTGTCCGTTTTGTCAAAAGTTTATCAAGTGGGATAAACTTAGCTGTGACGAATGCTTTGAAAAAATCGAGTGGGTTTCGGATAATGATTTTGATACCACGGATATGAATTTTGATGTGTGTTTTACAGCCGCTTTTTATTCGGGTGTGTCAAAACGTGCTATCTTGAATTTGAAAAGTAATCTTGAAACAGGATTTGTAAGGATTATGGCAAGTGAGCTTGCATCAAAGCTTTATGAGCATGGATACGATAATGCAGATTATATTATTCCTGTGCCTATGACAAGGAAAAAGCTTAAAAGGATAGGGTTTAATCATTCTGAGGTTATCTGTGATGAACTTGCAAAGTGCCTTGGTAAAAGTACAAATAATGATATATTGTTTAAGAATAATAATGATACCGAGCAGCATACCATTAATGCTAAAGAACGTGCAGAAAATGTTAAGGGTATGTTTTATTTGAATAATAGCGTTACTTTAGATGGGAAAACAGTCATTATATGTGACGATGTTATAACAACCGGCGCAACTATGAATGAATGTGCAAAGCTTATGCGTGAAAAAGGTGCAAAGACTGTTATTGCAGTTTCGGCAACAAAAAATGCATAGTAAAGCTAAGCATAGCAAAGCTTGGCTTATAAATACATATATAGTTTAACATAATTTAAACTGAAGGGAAGAATGTCATAAATGGATATTGGTATTGATTTAGGTACTGCCAATGTTATAATTACGATGGGAAGCAAAGGGATTGTACTTAATGAGCCATCGATAGTAGCGTTTAATAAGAAAACTAATCAGGTTATTGCTGTTGGAAATGAGGCATACCGCATGGTTGGACGAGTTCCTGACCATATTGCAGTGGTTAGACCGCTTAGTGACGGCGTTATTTCTGACCATAAAATGACCGAAAATATGATAACCGCTTTCATTGAAAAGGTAACAGGACAACAGCTATTCATGCCGAATATTGTTATGTGTATACCATCCTCAATTACAGATGTTGAGAGCAGAGCTGTTGTTGAGGCTGCAAAGATTTCCGGTGCAAGACGTGTATATCTGATAGAAGAACCTGTTGCTGCACTACTTGGCTGCGGTGTTGATATATCAAGACCAGATGGAAATATGGTTGTTGATATCGGTGGCGGTACTACCGATATTGCTGTAATTTCCATGAATGGTGTTGTTGCAAAATCATCTGTTAAGATGGCTGGAAATAAGCTTGACAAAGCTATTGTGCGATATGTTTCAAGCAGATATCGTATTCTTATAGGTGAAAAAACTGCTGAGATGGTTAAAACTGCTATCACAAATCTTTTCGACCCTGATGGCAGCCGTAAATATATTGTAAAGGGTAGGCATCTTGTAAGGGGACTTCCCGAAAAACTCGAACTTAATGACTATGATATTTATGAGGCTATAATTGACAGCATAAATGAAATGATTGCTGCTATGAAGGTTGTTTTTGAAAAGACACCTCCTGAGCTTGTCGGCGACATTCATAGTAATGGTATTTATCTTTCTGGCGGCGGTGCATTGCTTTTCGGACTTGACAAGCTTATTCAAACGCAGCTTGGTGTTAAATGCAATATTGCTGATGAGCCTATGAGCTGTGTTGCTAGGGGTACGAAAATTGCCTTCAAAAACTTGGATAAACTGCTTGATGGTTTCGAACACGTTTCACTATATAAATATTAATAGTTTTGAATTGGCTTTTAAGGTTTTATATGTGTATAATGTTGTTAAAAAGTTAAATGATTGTTTATTTTATAACAGTGGATTGACAGAACAAAAGAAAAGTGATATAATTTCATCAAATAAATGTATTTATGTCGTTTCTTGTAATGGATGATGTTTAAGTTAAATTATATTTATATAAATATTATTGGGAGTATACAGAAAGGGTGATTAAAAAATGAAATTATTTAAACAAATCACAGCAATAATTCTTACTATTACACTATTTACATTCACATTAACTGGATGCTCAACGAAATATAGGGCGACACTTTTCCTTGACCACATCGGAGATGC
This sequence comes from Oscillospiraceae bacterium, assembly GCA_031550725.1. Lineage (GTDB taxonomy): Bacteria > Bacillota > Clostridia > Oscillospirales > Ruminococcaceae > UBA946. The sequence continues at coordinate 222,380 of JAVBOH010000009.1, read as the reverse complement.
AGACCCATTTAATCAGCCAGCTGTTGATGGTCTTAATTATTGTGTTAATGCATATGGTATTGATGCATTTACAAAAGAGGCAACTGATGATTACGATTTTGAGGAATTTTTCACTAATGTATCAAGTAAAAATGACCTTGTAATTGGACTTGGATATAAAATTGCAGGACATATCGTTGATTCTGCTGAAACACATCCTGATATAAATTTTGTTGCGATTGACTGTTCATATGAAACTGATTATCCAAACCTTATTGGTATTAGCTATCGTGTTCAGGAGAGCAGTTTCCTTGTTGGATATATCGCTGGTATGACTACAACAACAAACAAACTTGGCTTTGTTGGTGGTATGGAAACCGATAATATTTATGCTTTTGATTATGGTTATAGAGCTGGAGTTTTGTATGCCGCTAAGCAAAGAGGTATTGAAATCACTGTTGAAAGCGTGTATATAAATGATTTTGCAAATTCTGATTTAGGATATGAAACTGCAAAAAATCTTTATTCATCAGGCTGTGATATTGTTTTCCATGCAGCAGGTGCATCAGGAATTGGTGTTATTAATGCCGCTAGGGATACAAGTAATTTCGTAATTGGTGTTGATGTTGATCAGAGCTATTTAGCACCTCAGTATGTTCTTACAAGTGCATTAAAGGATATTGAGGCAACTGTTATTCTAACTATCAGTGAGTATACAAAGAATACCGTATACAAAGGCGGTACAAAGTATATCGGTCTTTATGAGGGCGGCGTTGGTATACCAAGTGAAAATCCGCTAGTTGATACTGATGTTATGCAAAGAACACAGGAGCTTAAGGAGCTTATTATCAATGGCGATATTGTTCCTCCTGCAACGCTTGAGCAGTATAATTCATATGTTGATTCATTAAAATAAAAAATTCAATCACCCGATGACTTGTATATCGGGTGATTTTTTGTTATCTGTATTTAATTTATATGCACTTGTAAATCTTTAAATGGATTTATGAGTACGCATAATTAATTTTTTAAAATGGATTTTACGCTTGAAAAATTTAGGAAAATGTGGTATAATGTATAGGTACTTTTTAAATGATAGGGAGAATGAAAAATTGGATATTAATGCAGTTTTAGCGACAGAATTTAAGCTAAATAAAGACCAGATCGATAACACAGTTACACTTATTGATGATGGTAAAACCATTCCGTTTATTGCACGTTACCGTAAAGAATTGACAGGTGCGCTTGACGATCAGGTTTTACGTGAAATTTTCGACAGACTTACTTATTTGCGTAACCTTGAAAAACGTAAAGAGGAAGTTATGGCAGCAATCACAGCGCAGGAAAAGATGACTGATGAAATTGATGCTGCTGTTTCAAAGGCTGTAACTCTCGTTGAGGTTGAGGATATATACCGTCCATATAAGCCAAAGAGAAAAACTCGTGCTTCTGTTGCAAGGGAAAAGGGACTTGAGCCACTTGCTGAAATTATCATGAAGCAGGATATGGATATTAATCCTATAAATGAAGCGGAAAGCTTTATTGACACTGAAAAGGGTGTGGATGATGTTGACGCCGCAATAAAGGGTGCTATGGATATTATCGCTGAAAACATCTCCGATGATGCTGATACTCGTAAAAAACTACGTTTTATGTTTATAAAAATTGGTATGATGACTTCAAAGGCTGTTAAGCCTGAGGAGGAGGGCGTTTATAAGAATTATTATGACTTCTCTGAGCCTGTTTTTAAGATTGCCAATGCAGGACATAGAATTTTGGCGCTTGACCGTGGTGAGCGTGAGGATATGCTTAAAGTAAGTATTGATGTTCCTGACGAAACTGCTGTAAAGGCTTTGACGGACAAGTTTGTATTGAATGAATCTGCATCTGCTGAACTTGTTAAATCAGCTTGTGAGGATAGCTATAAGCGTTTGATTGCACCGTCTATTGAGCGTGAAATTCGTGCTGAACTGACTGCTAATGCTGCTGAGGGTGCTATTAAAGTGTTTGCATCCAATCTTCGTCAGCTGCTTATGGCTGCTCCTGTTAAAAATAACGTTGCGCTTGGACTTGACCCAGGATTTAGAACTGGTTGTAAGCTTGCTGTTGTTGATGCAACTGGTAAGGTTCTTGATACTGGTGTTGCATACATTACAACAGGTGAAAAGAATAAGATACAGCAGGGTAAAACTATTATTGGCAACATGATTAAAAAGCATGGTGTTACTATTATTGCTATTGGCAATGGTACTGCATCCCGAGAATCAGAGCAGTTTATCGTTGAACTTATTAAAGAAATGCCACATAAGGTTTCCTATATGGTTGTTTCAGAAGCTGGTGCATCTGTTTATTCCGCATCAAAGCTAGCGGCACTCGAATTTCCTGAATATGATGTTTCCTTGCGTAGTGCTGTTTCAATTGCAAGACGTTTGCAGGACCCGCTTGCAGAGCTTGTTAAGATTGACCCAAAGGCTATTGGTGTTGGACAGTATCAGCATGATATGCCAAAGGCTCGTATGGATGATGCTTTATCAGGCGTTGTTGAGGATTGTGTTAACAGCGTTGGTGTTGACCTTAATACTGCCTCACATTCCTTGCTTTCCTATATTGCAGGAATTAATGCTGGTATCGCAAAAAATATAGTTGCTTACCGTGAAGAAAACGGCTCATTTACAGACAGAAAGCAACTGCTTAAGGTATCAAAGCTTGGTGCTAAGGCTTATGAGCAGTGTGCAGGTTTTTTGCGTGTTCAGGGTGGTAAAAATCCACTTGATAATACATCCGTGCATCCTGAAAGCTATGATGCTGCAAAGAAAATTGTCGATGAATGCGGATTTAAGTTGTCAGATTTGTCAGGTGACAATCTTAGCGGTATAATCACATCTGCTGAAAAAATTGGTTTACCAAAGATTGCAGAATCAGCAGGAATTGGACTTCCAACTGTTAAGGATATACTTAAGGAACTTTCAAAACCAGGTCGTGACCCTCGTGACGAACTGCCGCCACCACTGTTAAGAAGTGGTGACATTATGGAAATCAAGGACTTAAAGGCAGGCATGGAACTTGTTGGCACTGTTCGTAATGTCATTGACTTCGGATGTTTTGTTGATATTGGCGTTCATGAGGACGGACTTGTTCATATCTCGCAGATTTGTGACAGATATATCAAGCATCCGCTTGAGGCTGTTAAGGTTGGCGAGGTAGTTAAGGTTTGGGTACTTGATGTTGATGTTAAGCGTAAACGTATTTCGCTTACAATGAAATCACAGCCTAAAAATTAACATAGCATAAAATTATGGAATTAATTTATCCTGTGTAAGTTTTTTGTCTAAATACCTTGAAAAATTTTGGGCAATGTGTTATAATCAATTAATACATTTAACATTAAGCTAAAAAGGATGGAGAGTTAATGGATGTTTTTGACAGTAATGCTGTAAACGATATAATAAATGAAGCAATAATTGAAATTGATGAAAACAATAATTATGTAAAAGCGTCGGAAATGCTCTCTAAAGTTATTAAAGAATTTTCGGGTAAGTATAAATCTGACAACGAAAATTCATATATGTCATTCAATAATCCGCTGGAGCATTATATATATGTAGATGAATTCAAGCCTACCAAAACCGTGCATGATATTAATATCAACATTTCTAATGTATATTATTTATATGCGAAATGCTTGGCGTCAATGAATAAGGCTGAACAGGCTGAAAAGGCGTACAAGGTTGCACTTAACTACAATCCTGTGAATGTCAAGGCTTTGATTAGTTTTTCTGATTTTTATGCTAATATAGGTGATTATGATAATTGTCTTGAAAAAGTTCAGGCTGCATTAAAGTTTGCATATCTTCCAGAAGAATTGGCGGAGAGTTACATTTATTATGGTCTTTTATATGCTGATCTTGGTAAATTCCATGAGGCTATTGCCTTGATTGGTTATTCATATGCTGTTAAAAGAACACAATTGGTAAATGCAGCATTGCTATATATTGAAACTGAGATGGGTTCTGCTCCTGTTATACCAGAAATGGAAAAAATCCGCAGTATAATGGAGGAGGAAGAAATTCAGCAATGGCCGTCATCATCGGTGTTAAATACGGCATATTCACTTGGAAGATACAGCTTTGATAATAAAAATTATGAGCTTTCTTTCTTCTGCTTGAATATCGTTGGTTATTACATTAAAAATGATGCTGCTGTTAAGGAGTATCTTGCTAAAGTTAAGGCTATAATGAAAAAATAAAAAATAAGTTTGGGGTTGTTCATGAAAAATGAACAACCCCTATTTTTATCTAAAATTTTTGAGCAAAATCATAAACCTCATTGGCAAGCTCAATATTAATACCTGCTATTTTTGCTATTTCTTCGGGAGTGGCTTTTTTAAATTCATCCTTTGTCTTAAATGATGTGAAAAGCTTTTGTGCTTTTTTCTCACCGATACCTTTTATTTTAGTTATTTCCATTGCATATGACTGCTTTTGGTGCTTACTTCGCTGATATGTTATAGAAAATCTATGCACCTCATCTTGAATGCGTGTTACTAACATAAATGCTGATTTTGTACCAGAAATAGATATTTCAGCTCCGCCTGTTGCAATTGCACGGGTGCGATGCTTGTTATCCTTAACCATACCAAAAAGTGGTACATTAATTCCCATTTCACTAAGCAGCGGCTCAACTGCATTTACCTGCCCCTTGCCGCCGTCAAGTAAAATCAAGTCGGGAAGTCGTGCAAAACCCTCGTCATCGTTACTGTTATCTTCTTTATAATGCTTGAAACGGCGCTCCAAAACCTCACGCATACAAGCGACGTCATTCTGCGTCAGATTTTCTTTCATGGTGAACCTTTTATATGCCTTTTTAAGCGGTCTGCCGTTTTCGAAAACAACCATACCAGCTACCATTGAACTGCTTGAAAGGTTGGAAATATCGTATGCCTCAATATACATAGGAGGGGAGTCAAGTCCTAGAATTTTACCAAGTTCCTCAAGTGCGACTATCTCTTTTCCTGTGCGTCCGACCTTGATAGCTAAATACTCGCTTGCATTTGATTTTGCAAGCATGATAAGCTTAAGTCCTTTGCCACGCTTTTTTGTTTCAAGTGTTACAGCATGGCTTGCTCGTTCACGGATTAGCTTTTCGATATTTTCATTATCAGCTAAATCCTCCTCAATGAGAATTTCACGAGGTATTTCACGCTCGCCGGAATAATACTGCACGATAAAATCCTCAAGCATAACAGATGGTGTATCAAGCTCACCCAAGAAATACTCACTTCTGTCAAAAAGGCGTCCGTTGCGGTACATTATAACTGCCACACAGGCATCAGCACCGTTTTGTGCGAGTGCGATAACATCCGTATCACGCATATCCTCTGTGACAATTTTTTGTTCATCGGCAGCTTTTAGGATAGCGTTAATTCTGTCACGCAGCTTAGCGGCACTTTCAAAATTAAGGTTTTCAGCCTCTTTCATCATAAGCTCAGTTAAGCGTTCAACAGAAGTATCAGAGCCACTTTTTATATAGTCAACTGCTTGCTCAATTATCTGATTATATTCATCAGCAGTCACGTTTCCAAGGCACACACCCATACATTGCTTTATATGAAAATTAAGGCATGGACGTCCTTTTTTTATGTCACGAGGAAAATTTTTCTTGCAAGTAGGCAGCGAAAAAACAAGGTTAGCTTCATTAACAGCCTGTTTTGTAACGTATGAGCTAGTATATGGTCCTAAAAATGTACCACTGCCAAATTTTTGCAGTTCAGCTGTGATAACTGGATATTCGCTTTCGGAAATTTTAATATAGCTGTAACCCTTATCATCCTTAAGCAGAATGTTATACTTAGGTTTATGCTGCTTTATGAGCGAGCATTCAAGCACTAAAGCTTCATATTCCGAGTCAGTAACAATAAAATCATAATCATAAACATGGGAAACCATCTTTTCTACCTTTGGTAGATGGTCAGGGTTTTCACGAAAATAACTATGCACTCGGTTACGAAGATTTTTCGCCTTGCCGATATAAATGATATGGTCGTTCTTATCACGCATACGGTAAACACCAGGCATCGTTGTTAGATTATGTGTTTTTTCACGCAGATATGGCAGTCTTTCGTTCATTTTGCACCTCATTATTTATAAATAAAAGCAGGAATAAAATATTCCTGCTTAACTTGTCCTATTTAATTATAACATATCAAGCTGCAATGGTCAATATCAATTAAAAAACTAAGTTGATTAATAATTAATCAAAGAAGCTTAGTTGATTAATTTCATAGCCTTGCTTGTATGAACTGATGATATCCTTCATATTATATAATATACCATATTCATCACATTTCGTCGTAAACAACTGCCATAGCTTTTTTGAACGTGGCGAATGGCATTCATAATTATTCCCAAACGCCTGAATATATTTAAGCCTTAATGGCTCATTCGGGAAAAGCTCATCAAGCCTGTCATAAAACCAGTTACGCTGATTTTGCCTTAGTGTCACTCCAAAAGCAGGATAAATAAATCTTGCACCAGCTTCATGCGCTTTATTGACAATGCCCAGAATGTTTTCATCGGTATCATTAATAAAAGGCAGAATTGGCATTAAAAGAATACCAGCAAAAATACCATTATCACTAAGCTTTTTAATGGCAGCAAAACGTTCACTTGATGACGATACATTCGGCTCAATCTTTGATTGCAGTTCATCATCGGCACAAGTAATTGTCAACTTGCATAACACAGGCGAATGCTCTTTAATATCCATTAAAACATCAATATCACGAGTGATTAAAGCACTTTTTGTTGCAATTGATGCACCAAATCCATAGGCATTAATAAGCTCAAGTGCATGACGTGTAAGCTTTTGTTCTTCCTCAAAAGGATTGTAAGGGTCAGACATTGCACCAGTTCCCACAACACCTGTTTTCACCTTGCTCCTAAGGTTATTTCTGATAAGCTCCAAAGCATTTTCTTTTGCTCGCACCGTATCAAAATTATCAATACGATAACACTCAGAACGGCTGTCACAGTAAATACATCCATGACAGCAGCCCTTATAAATATTCATGTTATAATTGTTTCCAAACCATGCGTTTCCGCCGGAATATCCCGAAACAATTGATTTTGCCGGTATGTATTCCACTTTAACTACTCCTTAGTTTTATGTATATTACTTTATGGTAATTATACATTAAAAAGCTATGAAATACAATAGTAAATTTACATTTTAAGTTCGAATTTATATTAGAAGTTCTTCACAAGTGGTTTCTCAATTTCATTTGTAATTGGTTTCTTTTTATTTTTAAATCTTAATCTCAGATTATCTGTAATAAGTGCTATAAATTCTGAATTTGTAGGCTTGCCCTTTCCAACACTGATTGTATATCCGAACATTCCTGTAAGAATATCAATATCGCCTCTGTCCCATGCAGTTTCGATAGCATGTCTGATTGCACGTTCAACTCTTGATGGAGTTGTATCAAATCTTCTTGCAACAGATGGATAAAGTCTTTTTGTAATGCTTTCTAGCATTTCTTCATCCTCAATAGACATTAAACTTGCAGTTCTTAAGTAATGATAACCCTTTATATGTGCAGGAATACCAATCTGATGTATGATATCGGTAACAATCATCTCAATCTGTGACTCATCATTGTTAACATCAAAAATATCTGCTGCTGCAGGTTGATTAATGTGCTGAATTAAATTAATTACTTGCTCTGTATCAAAAGGCTTCAAAAAGTAATATGCATTTTTGAATGACATTACACGATTTTCAATGAGTGAGTTGTTGTATGATGACCCAACAATGAAAAACGGACTTTTTGAGCAGATTGAATTTACTCTGCGGATGACTTCAACAGCCTCAGCGTTTGGCATGATAGCATCACACAACACAATATCAGGTTCATAATCCTTGATTGCATTCAGAATTTTCATACCATCATTCTGACACAATAGTACATTATATCCTGCATCCTGAATTGCACCCGCAAACACCCCGCCGAATTCTTTGTTATCATCACCGATTAATACTTTAATAGTAGTTGACATTTAATTTGACCTCCTATAATTTTATTACTTCCATATTTTAACATAGAAAAATATGGAAATCAATACCTTTTAGGAATATTTTGGTAATTAAATATCGCAAAATGCGCCGCAAAATATCCTAAAAATACAGATTAATTTAATTTTCGACAATATATTCTATAAAAATATGAAGAAAAACTTCAGATTAATATTTACATCAAAAAGAAAATTGTAGATTAATAAAAATATGATGGTAAATGTCAACTGATTTATGATTAATTTAATGTTTCTTGAGTTTTATTGATACGAGATAAAGTCCAGTTATTGATGAAACATAATTATAGAATTTTGCCTTCAAATTGAATACGCTTTTTCAAATCAACCATTAAATCATCAAATACCATTGGATTTAGTGACTGAGCACCGTCACACAAAGCCTTTTCAGGATTGTTATGAACTTCAATCATAAGTCCGTCTGCACCGATAGCAACCGCTGCCTTAGAAAGTGGAGCAACCATTGAACTAATACCAGCTGCATGAGATGGATCGACAATTACAGGAAGATGAGTTTTTGCCTTAAGCAATGGAATAGCACTTATGTCAAGAGTGTTTCGTGTCATTGTTTCAAAAGTTCGGATACCTCTTTCGCATAGGATTATGTTGTGATTTCCTCCTGCCATAATATATTCGGCAGACATCAGCCACTCTTCAATTGTATTAGCAAGTCCTCTTTTTAGAAGTATAGGTTTATTACATTTACCCAATTCTTTTAAAAGGTCAAAATTTTGCATATTTCTTGCGCCAACCTGAATTAAATCAACATCGGCAAACATATCAATATGGTTCAAATTCATTATCTCTGTTACAATTGGAAGTCCTGTTTCTTTTTTTGCAAGAGTTAAAAGCTTAATACCCTCGTTATGAAGTCCTTGGAAAGCATATGGAGAAGTTCTTGGCTTGAAAGCGCCGCCTCTTAACATAGTAGCACCGCTGTTCTTAACAGCTTTTGCAACCTCAATAATCTGTTCTTCGCTTTCAACAGAGCATGGTCCTGCGATAACATGAAAATTACCTTCGCCAACTTTTTTGCCGTCAACATCAATCAGTGAATTCTCAGGATGCATTTTACGGTTAACCTGCTTGTAGGGTTCTGAAATTCTCTTTGCTGATTCAACAATTTCAATGCTTTCAATGTCATCAATCGAAATTCTTGATGTGTCACCAATCAGCCCTATAATAGTATGCTCACTTCCGACACTAAGATTTGCCTGTAAACCCCTGCTTTCAATATCTTCTACAAATTTGCCTATGTTCTCTTTTGAAACGTTACTTTTTAATACAATAATCATCTTGCTATTCCTCCATATATACTTTATCGCTTCTAAGCTTTTAAGCTTTAAAGCTTTTATGTACTAAAGTATAACAGATAAATATCTTCGTGTCAAGCTTTTATTAAAAAAACCTGATTAACGAATTTTTTTGGTGAAGATTGTATTTTTTACGCAATTAGAGCGTTCGAATTGACATCCCCTCCTGAAAAAAGTATTATTAAACTGTAAAAAATATCACAACATTGAATATAATATCACATTAACAATTATTTTGTCAATACTTATATTTCAGATAGGATTTATCAAATAGTTAACTTTTTAAAAAAATATATCTAATTTAATTTTTAAAATATTGTATTAAATGCACAATCGAAATAAATATTATACAAAAATACGTTAAATATAAACATGAAAATTCCAAATTCGACAAAATATGCATGACACAAATATAGCATTAAAAGGATATAAGTAATTTAAGAAAAACAATTAATTTCCAAAATATCAATTATTTAGAATATGATTAATAAATAATAAGGTATATAATGGTATTTAATAATAATCAAATATTTTTTATAAATACCAATAATTCTTAATATGATTACAGCATAACAAATTAATGTTTTGTATTGTTTGATTTTAATATGAAATAATTACTTGTTTTATTCTTGTTTAGTTTATAAAATAAATAATGCGTACTGAACAATTACGCTTTCAGCGAAATTGTTCGTTCAACCAGATTTCGTCAGATTGAACTCTCGAAAAAACGTTGTTTTTTGGAGGTACTACTTGATTAATGTCTGCCTTACAAAATAATTTCTACGGAAATTATTTTGTAAGTGCAAGGGTTTTTCGCAAAAATGCTTAAAACCCTTGCACATGAATAATCCAAAAACTCCTTTGCACTGCGGTGCCACGTCGTTTCTGAATTATTCAGCAGACATTAAATAATATATAAAATAATGTATTAATGTTTTTTAGAATATTCCCTTGTAATTTTTGTTGAAATATACTATAATAGAAGTATATTTTATTTTTTATATGAAACGACTAATTTAAAACTTGTGATTATGAGTATATCATTGGTATTTGTTATAAGGAGGCATGAGCATAATATGGGCAGACCTGCAAAAAATAAAGTTATTTCTGATGGTTTGAATAATGAAACTCCAATAATAGCTGAAAATGCTCCTCTTAAGGATGAAACTGCTACAAAAAGAAAATCTGCTGCTAATACAGAAAAAAAGGCGAAAACTGCAACTAAGAAAAAGGATGCAGTGTCAAAGCCAAAAGCTCGTATGCAGACTGATGATGAAATTTTTGCATTGGATATCGGCACAAGAACTGTTGTTGGTGTTCTCGGACATATGGACAAGGAAACTAAGGTTTACCATGTTGACTCTTCTGTGACTGTTCCGCATACTCAAAGAGCCATGATTGATGGTCAGATTGAAGATATTGAAGAAGTTGCAAGAATTGTAAAGCTTGTTAAGTCAGAGCTTGAAAAGAAAAATAATATAAAACTTAATAAGGTAGCAATTGCTGCTGCAGGACGAGCTTTGAAAACACGCCGTGCAGAGCTGGAATTTGATATTACAGATAAGGATGCAATGACAGAGGAAATGATAAAATCCTTTGAAGTTGATACCGTTCTTGAAGCACAGAAAAAGCTTGATGAGGATGTTAAAAATGACTCGCTGATTTTTTATTGTGTAGGTCACACAGTAATTAATTATACACTTGATGATTACCAGATTAAGACGCTTCTAGGTCATAGGGGAAAAAGCGTTAAGATTGATTTAATCGCTGCATTTCTGCCTAATATTGTTGTTGAAAGCTTGTATTCCGTTATGGATTTATCAGGACTTGAAGTTACAAGCATGACACTTGAGCCAATTGCTGCAATGAATGTAATTATTCCGCCTGAGGTAAGGCTTATTAATGTAGCACTTGTTGATATTGGCGCAGGAACATCAGATATTGCCATTGCACAGAACGGCAGTATTGTTGCATATGCTATGTCAACAGTTGCTGGTGATGAGATTACAGAGGAAATTATAAGGACATATCTTGTTGACTTTCAGACTGCAGAGGAAATGAAGCTTTGCAGTAAAGCTGAATCTTTTAGCTATGTTGATATTTTAGGCTTTGAGCATGAAATTGATACAAAGGATTTTTATGAAAGTCTGTTTCCTGTTATGGGTAAGCTTGCTGATAATATATGTGAAAATATGATTGCTGCTAATGGCAAAGCTCCTGCCGCTGTATTTTTGGTTGGAGGAGGTAGCTTGATACCAAATCTTTCAAAGGTGGTTGCAGAGAAACTGGAACTGCCTGAAAACAGAGTTGCTGTCGGGGGTAATCAAAAACTTAAATATATTGACCATGGCAATACAAACACTAGTGGTCCTGAATTTGTTACACCTATTGGAATTGGTGTTACTGCAACTGTTAACAAGGGATATGACTTTTCTGTTGTTACCGTTAATGACAAGAAAATGCGTATTTTTGATACACGAACTGTTACACTTATTGACTTGCTTGTGCTTGCAGGCTATAAAACAACACAGATTATCGGTCGTTCAGGTAGAAGTCTGACATTTACACTTAATGGAGAAAAGCAGTCGATGAAGGGTGAAATGTCATCTCCTGCCGAGATACTTCTTAACGGAAATCCTGCACCAATTGACACAGCAGTTAATCAGGGTGATATTGTTAAATTTATTCCTGCTAAGAGTGGTATGAATGCTGAATGCAAGCTATCCGACTTAGCTGGAGATGTTTCCGAACGTTTTGTTACTGTTGATGATGTTAAATATAATTTTGGCATTGTCGCAACAGTAAACGGCAAGATTATGACGGGGGATTATCAGATACAAAACTTTGATAATGTTGCTGTTTCTGAAATTGATACACTTGGTGATTTAATGCTTGTACTTCCTTTTGATACCGATGCTGTAAGCTTTTATGTCGGCGGTAAGCTTGTTGGAATTGATTATTACCTCAAGGATAATGACGATATTTTTGTTGGTGAAAAGGTTAAGGATGGCAGATCTAAGGCAGGCTCACTGGCAAAGGCTATTGCTGATCGTGAGGAAGCTGCAAAGCGTACTGAAATTCCATCTGTTATTGATGAACCAGTACAGCTTGACGAAGAGCTTCAAAAAGAGCTTAGAGAGTTTATGGCTGAAAATCCCGATTTTATTTTCCCAGATGCTATGAAAGCTGCTGCTGATAATGCCGTAAGCAATAACTCAAGTTATTACACAAATACTGAAACTGTTACTGATAAAGTCATTGAAGAAAAAATTGCTGATGTCAATAATATTAGTAATGACATTGAAGATGAAGTTGAAATCGCTGAAATGAGTGATGTTTCAGATGACATAGTTAATACTCCTGTTTCAGAAGCTACTGCATCTAATAACAACGGCGAATTTTATGTAACTTTAAATAACAAGTATACAGTACTTGAAAAGAGGTCTGCTGAAAACATCCATGAATTTATCGAGCTTATCGGAATTGCCGATATTGACATTGATAATCCACCGCCAAGCGGAAATATGATACTCCTGCTAAATGGTGAGGAAGCAAGCTTTATGTCACCTCTAAAATGTGGCGATACGGCTGTAATCAAGTGGGCGGATAACTAAATATTGCGTACTTAATAATTGCGCTTTCAGCGAAATTGTTCGTTCAAGCAGACTGTGGCTGTTTGAACTCTTGAAAAAACGGCGTTTTTTCAAGGTATTACTTGATTGACGTCTGCTTAGAACAATTCAAAAATACCTTCAAAGCAAGCTTTTGCGGCGTTTTTGAATTATTCAGCAGATATTAAATAGAATTTTGATGCAGTTCAAGGGTGAATGATAAACTCTTGAACTGCAAAGCATTTCGAAAGGATTTACTCACATGGATACCCCTATTTATGATTATGCAAAAAAGTATAGTGAAAGCGGTTATGTAAGAGCGCATATGCCTGGTCATAAAGGTGTTTTGTGTAAAGATGAAATATCAAAGGTATATCCATATGACATAACCGAAATTTATGGTGCGGATTTTCTTTTTGACACTAATTCAAATGGTATAATTGAACAGAGCGAAGAAAATGCGTCAAAGCTATTTAATACATATAAAACTTTATATAGCACGACTGGCTCGACTCTTTGCATTCAGACAATGCTTGCACTTACATGCAAAGAGGGAGATATTGTTGCGGCGTCAAGAAATTCACACCGTGCTTTTATAAATGCGTGTATATTGCTTGGTCTTAAAATAAAATGGATTTATCCCGATTATGAAAACGGTTCAGCTATATCTGGCGAGATTACAGCTAAAGCTGTCCAAAATGTGATATGTTTTGGTGAAAAACCAGCTTGTGTTTATATAACATCACCTGATTATCTTGGTAAAATTTCTGATATAAAAAGCATTTCAGATATATGCAAAAAATATGATATTCCTTTGGCTGTTGATAATGCTCATGGTGCATATTTTGCGTTTTTGGATGATAATATTCATCCGATAAATCTTGGTGCAGACCTTTGCTGTGACTCTGCACACAAGACCTTACCAGTGCTGACAGGCGGTGCATATCTTCATATCAACAATCCTAAATATGCCTTAAATGCAAAGAAGTATATGTCTTTGTTTACAAGCACAAGTCCGTCATACCTGATTATGCAGTCGCTTGATTTATGCAATGCCAGTTTGGATAAAAATTATCGCAGTGTATTAAAATGTACTTGCAATTTTGTAAAAAAGCTTAAAGATGATTTGTCATGTATGTGGCAAACATATGGCGATGAGCCACTGAAGCTTGTTATTAATGCGACAGAAAATGGTTATACGGGCAGTGAACTGGCAGATATTATGCGTGAAAGTAAAATTGAAACTGAATATGCCGATGATACACATATCCTGTTTATGTTTTCTCCAAGTAATGCAGTTATAGATTATGAAAGAGTTTATAATGCTTTGATGGCTGTTCCAAAACGTGAGAGAATAAAGGATAGCTATACAAATATATTTCCGCATTTGAATGTCGATATGTTACCAAGAGCTGCTTTTTTTGCAGAAAAAGAACTAATATCTATTGATGATTGTGCAGGGAGAATTTGCGGTGAAAACTATACTGTTTGTCCGCCATGTGTTCCAATTGCGGCAATTGGGGAAAAATTATCTGATGAATGTATAAAAATTTTTAAAATGTATAGCATTTTTGAAGTAAATGTGGTAAAATAAGAAGTGTATATATGATTTTTAATTGTATACATGAAAAATAACCTTTAGGGTACATATATTTCTTTGTAATAAGGAAAGGGTGGGGTTTTATGAAACTTATATATGCGATAGTAAATAATGATGACAGCCATGCTGTTTCATCTGCTTTGACTAAATCGGGATATTTTGCAACAAAACTTGCATCAACAGGTGGATTTTTGATGGCTGGAAACACAACTTTCATGATTTGTGCCGAGGATGACCGTGTTGATAATATCATCGAAATTATTTCCGATAAATCAAGAAAACGCCGTCAGTTCGTGCCTGCTGCAAGCATAGGCGGAGTTGAAGTCAACGGAAATTCATTTCCAATTGAAGTTTCTGTTGGCGGTGCAACTATTTTCGTTACCGATATAGAGAGATTTGAAAAGGTATGATACTCTATTCAAAAGAGGGTGTTGTTAATAATCTGCT
This sequence comes from Oscillospiraceae bacterium, assembly GCA_031550725.1. Taxonomy (GTDB): domain Bacteria; phylum Bacillota; class Clostridia; order Oscillospirales; family Ruminococcaceae; genus UBA946. Next base: position 207,343 of record JAVBOH010000009.1, on the reverse strand, counting down.
TGCTATGAAAAATACTGGCAGAATGGCCCATGCATTTTTGCTTGTCGGCGAAAAGGGTGTTGGCAAAAAGGTTATGGCATCCTATATTGCAAAGCTTTTGATGTGTGAGAATGGCAATGCCTGCGGCGAATGCCGACATTGCAGACGTATTGACAAGAATACACACCCTGATGTTATTCGTCCTGAAAGAAGCGGCAAAAAGCTCATTTATAATAAGGAAACTATGAGAAATGTCTGCACTGATGCTTTTATTTCGCCGAATGACTGTGACTCAAAGGTGTATATTTTTGCTGACTGCGAGAATATCGAGGAAGCTACTCAAAACCTCATGCTAAAGCTTATTGAAGAACCACCTGACCCTGTATACTTTGTTTTTACAGCGGTTAACAGGAGCATTTTTCTCCCGACAATATTGTCAAGGGTTATAACTTTGGGTGTTAATGAGTGTTCTGTTGATGACTGCAAAGCTGCACTTATGGATATGGGTACATATCAGGAGCTGCAGATTAAAGATGCATTGCTTAGATTTCATGGAAATATAGGTAGCTGCATGGAATATTTAAATGGCTCTGAGCTTGCTGATATCGTGTCACATTGCAAGAATATTGTTGATGGGATGATTATATCAGATGAATATTTTGTTTTAAAATCACTTTCTGAAATTGGTGAAAATCGTGATAAGGTTAAAAGCGTGTTGAATATTTTGGACAAGGTTGTCAGGGATGCTTGTGTTATAAGGCTTAATTCCGAGGGTGGAAAGGCTGCATTGATTGGATGTTATCCAGAAGGAGCTGAAAAACTTTCGACAAGGATATCATTTAAACGTGCTGAGAGTGTTCATGAGGCTATAAATAATACAATAGGGTATTGTAACGGTAATGTTAATGTTGCTGTCGCTATGTCAGCACTTGGAGGATTACTTATATAATTTTTGGAGAATATACTGTTTAACGCATTAAAAATGTATTTGTTTTGACCGAGCAGTTCTAAGTACAAGGTTATTTGAGGACGATTAATGATGAAAAAAAGAATTACAAATTTTAAACGTTAAACAGATTAGAAAGGAGAATTGTTTTCATATTTGTGAAAGCATGGAGATATAATGACAGAGATTATCGGTGTTAGATTTAAAGCTGCTGGAAAGGTTTATTACTTTTCACCAGCGAAAATTCAGGTGGAGGAGGGCAGTCTTGTTATTGTCGAAACCGCCAGAGGTGTTGAATGCGGCGAGGTTGTGATGGCAAACCGCATGGTTGAGGACTCAAAAATTGTCAATCCGCTTAAAACAATTATTCGTGCTGCAAACAGCCACGACAAAAAAATTCTTGAACAAAATGCTCAAAAAGAGCAGAATGCTATAAAGGTTTGTCAGGAAAAAATTATTGCTCACAAGCTCGATATGAAGCTTGTTGATGTTGAGTGTACCTTTGATAATAATAAGCTTTTGTTTTATTTCACATCAGAAACACGAGTTGATTTCCGTGAGCTTGTTAAGGATCTTGCATCTGTATTTCGTACACGAATTGAACTTCGTCAGATTGGTGTTCGTGATGAAGCAAAAATTCTTGGCGGACTTGGTATATGCGGCAAGGAATTTTGCTGTAAGGGTTTTTTAGGTGAATTCCAGCCTGTGTCTATAAAGATGGCTAAGGAGCAGGGACTTTCACTTAACCCTACAAAAATTTCAGGTACATGTGGCAGGCTTATGTGTTGTTTGAAGTATGAGCAGGATGTTTATGAGGAACTTTTAAAGACAACTCCTAAATATGGTGCTTATGTTAGAACTCCTGAATTTAAGGGTTATGTTGAGGAAGTTAATCTTCTGACAGGCAAGCTTAAGGTTAAGCCTGAAAAGTCGGATGACCCTGCTGTTGTTTACAGCAAAGATGATGTAACCATAATTCGTGATGGTAAAATCAAGCTTGATCGTGAGGAGCTTAAGGCTTTGAAGGGTCTTGAAGATAAATAATCAAATTGAAAGGCGGACATTAAAATGAAAAAAATAAAAAATTATGAAATTGGTTTGAGTGAGATTATATCATTAATCGGCTTGATTTTCTCGATAGGTGCGCTTGTACTTGGAATTCTTGCAATTGCAAAAAGTTCTAAGGTTAAGAAAAGAGTAATATCTGCTGAGAATGAATACTATAATCTTGATGATGATGAATATGATTTTACGCTTGGTGAAATCGGGGATATCGATAATGATTATTTCTCCGATGATGATGATTTGAAATTCTGATATATGAGATAATTTTGGGTTGGGGAGTAAAAAATTACTGTAATCACATTCTGTCTTGGTTACAGTATACATAACTCTTTGACAGAAGATAGGAGATTTAGAAAATGGCGAAAGATCCGAATATTATTAATGTAGGAGCTGACAAGTCAATGAATGCAGTTAAGAAAATTACAACTGCTGTTGTGGTTGTATTTATTTTATTAATTGTTGTACTTAATTGTTTTACTGTTGTTAAAGCAGGACACAGCGGTGTTGTTGTAACACTTGGTAAGGTTTCTGAAAGTGTTTTGACTGAAGGGCTTCACTTGAAAATTCCTTTTGTACAGCAGATTGTTCTTGTTGATAACCGTGTTCAGAAGGCTGAAGCTGAATGTTCATCCGCATCAAGAGATTTGCAGACAGTTACTTCAACTATTGCAATCAACTATAAGGTACTTAATTCATCCTCCGCATCAGTTTATAAAAATGTTGGTATGGACTATGAATACAAGGTTATTACACCTGCAATTCATGAGTGTGTAAAGGCTGTTACTGCACAGTTTACAGCTGAACAGCTTATCACAAACCGCCAGACTGTCGGTGACCAGATGAGCGCACTTCTAAAGGAAAAGATTAGTACATTTGGTTTGGAAATTCAAGTGTTTAACATCATTTCATTTGATTTTACTCCTGAATATAATGCTGCAATCGAGGCTAAGCAGACTGCTGAACAGAATGCTCTTAAGGCTGAACAGGACTTAAAGAGAATTAAGGTAGAAGCAGAACAGACAATTGCAAAGGCACAGGCTGAGGCTGAAGCATATAGATTAAAATCCATTGAAATCACACCTGAAATTTTGCTTATGAACTATATTGACAAGTGGAATGGCAAGCTGCCAACAGTTGCATCAGGTGACAGCGGTACTATGATGCTTGATATTTCTTCTTTACTTGAGGAGATTGAGAAATCAGATGGTAATTCAACTTCTGCATATACACCTCCTCAGCAGAGTACTGCAAATGACACAAATACTGATAATGAAGAATAAGGTTATTTAAAATTGAATTAATGCAAAGCGGTTAAAGATTGATAAAAGTTTTATACTTTTTGATATCTTTACCGCTTTGTTTCGTTTAATATAGTTTGTGTATTTTGCATATATATTTTCATATATGTTAAGTTATTTTGATGCGAACGATGGTAAGCTTATGTGCAATGTGAATAATAGATGAAAAGTTGTTTGTAGCTATTGACAGTAGGGTGAAAAAATGGTATCATACATAATAGTTATTTTGGTTAAAACTTAACCAAATAAATAGTTAACTAAGTTAATTATAAGAGGGGATGGTAAAAATCAAATTTTGTGATGATGTAGATAGTGATCCAAGAGAGCATTTTAAGGTGATGGAAAATTTTAAAAAAATTCACCATATGATGATGAAAATACCACTACCTGACGGACTTTCAAGCAGCGACTTTTTTTTATTGAGTACATTGTTATTCAAGTGTGATAAATGTGCAACGGGAATGCAGGTATCGGTAATTGCTGAAAAAATGCATATATCAGCTCCGGCAGTTTCGAAAACACTAAGCACACTTGAGGAGAGGGGACTAATAGAACGTTCAGTGGATATGAACAACCGACGTAATACTTGGGTTAAAATTACAGAAAAAGGTGAGCAGTCAGTATTAAATGCACATAATTACATTGATACCTATATGGATGATGTTGTAAAGCGGATGGGTGAGGATAATCTCCATAAGCTTTATGAATTGATTTTAATGCTAAGAACAACCTTTGAAGAAAAACTTAATGAAGAAAAGGAGAAAATTTCAGAACATGATTAAGATACTTAAACATTTGAAAAAATCATGGCTATGGGTAATAGTTATATTTGCACTATTAATAGTTCAGGCATACTGTGATTTGTCTTTACCAGCGTATACATCTGATATTATAGATGTCGGAATACAGCAGAATGGTATTGACAGTGCATTACCCATAGAAATAAGTGTTCCATCCTATGACAAAATTAAGCTGTTTATGACAGAATCAGAGGACAGCACTATAATGACGAGCTACACTTTAAGCGGCGACAAATATATCTTGAATGATATTGATAATGATACAAAAGAGGAGCTTGAAACTCTAATTACAGAGCCAATTTTAGCAGCATATATGCTTGAGAATATTGACCCTGAAATGATGGCTGACGACCCAGAGAGTGCAGAAAAGTTTGCAAACTTGCCAGAGGGTATGTCAATTCTTGATGCCATTGGATATATGCCGGCTGAACAAAGACTTGAGGCTCGTGAAAATATTATAGCTAAGCTTGATGAATACGGCGGAATGATTAGCGACTCAATGGTAATTCAATTCGTTACAAACGAGTATACAGCGCTTGGAATTGACCTTGACACAATGCAAATGGATTATCTGAAAGCAACTGGTCTTAAAATGGTACTTATGGCGTTCGTTATGATGGCTGTTAGTATTTTTGTTGGTTATTTAGCATCCGAGGTTGGTTCAAGATTTGGTATGGATATTCGTGGTAAGATATTTTCTAAGGTGCTTTCCTTTACAAATGCAGAGATGGATAAATACTCAACAGCATCACTTATCACTAGAAGTACCAATGATATTCAACAGGTACAGATGATAATTATTATGCTCCTTAGAATGATTATGTATGCTCCGATACTTGGTATCGGCGGTGTTGTAAAGGTTATTCATACACATACAGGTCTTAGCTGGATAATTGTTGTTGCAGTTGCTGCTATACTTATTTTGGTAGGCATTCTGATGATCGTTGCAATGCCAAAGTTTAAGAAAATGCAGAGCCTTGTTGATAGACTTAACCTTGTTACAAGAGAAATTTTAACTGGTTTGCCTGTTATCCGTGCATTCAGCCGTGAAAAGAACGAGGAAGAACGCTTTGATAAAGCAAGTACAGATTTAATGGAAACTCAGCTTTTCACAAACCGTACCATGACATTCATGATGCCAATGATGATGTTAATTATGAATGGTGTGTCAATTCTTATCATGTGGTTTGGATCAAAAAGCATTGATGTCGGCAATATGCAGGTTGGTGATTTGACTGCATTTATCACATATACAATGCAGATAGTAATGTCATTCCTTATGCTTACTATGATTTCAATTATGCTGCCTCGTGCCTCTGTTGCGGCAGGACGTATTAATGAAGTGCTTGAAACAGAAATTTCTGTTGTTGATAAGAAAAATGCTATCACAGCAGATGCTGTTAAAAATGGTGATATCTGCTTTGATGATGTATCTTTCAGATATGGTGATGCAGATGAAAACGTTCTTGATAACATTAGCTTTACTGCAAAGGCAGGACAGACGACTGCTATCATAGGAAGTACTGGTAGTGGTAAGTCAACGCTAATTAATCTTATCCCAAGATTTTTTGATGTTACTTCTGGTAAGATTACAATAGATGGTACAGATTTACGAGATATGTCACAGGGTTATATTCGTGATAATATCGGTATTGTACCTCAAAAGGGTGTTCTTTTCTCCGGTACAATTGCTACAAACTTACGTTTTGGCAGCACTAATGCAACTGAAGAAGAAATCACAAAGGCTGCTGAAATTGCACAGGCATATGACTTTATTTCCGAAAAGCCAGAGAAGTTTGATGCACCTATTTCACAGGGTGGTACAAATGTATCAGGTGGACAAAAACAACGTCTTGCGATTGCTCGTGCTGTTGCAAAAAATCCAAAGATATATATTTTTGACGATAGTTTTTCAGCACTTGACTATAAAACAGATGCTAAGCTGCGTCAGGCTTTAAACAAAAATGTTGGTGACTCAACTGTAATTATAGTTGCTCAGCGTATCAGCACAATTCTTCATGCAGAGCAGATTATTGTTCTTGATGATGGTAAGATTGCAGGTATCGGTACACATGAACAGCTATTGGATAGTTGTGAAGTATATCAGCAAATTGCAAGCTCACAGCTTTCTGAGGCTGAACTTCAAAATAACAGAAAAGGGGGCGAAGTAAATGGCTGATGAAATGAAAAGAGCACCACAGCAGCGTCGTGGCGGACATGGAATGGGTGGACCGCATGGTCCTGGTGCAGTTGAAAAGCCAAAGGATTTCAAAGGTGCTATAAAGAAACTGCTTAATTACATCGCTCAATATAAGGCTGCACTTGTAATAGTATTTATCTTCGCAATTGGAAGTACTGTGTTTAATATCGTTGGACCTAAGGTGCTTTCTAAAGCGACAACAGAAATATTCAATGGCCTTGTCGGTAAAGTAAATGGCACAGGCGGTATGGATTTCGATAAAATCGGAAGAATTCTGCTAACTGTACTTGGTTTATATGCAATTTCAGCAGTATTCTCATTTGTTCAAGGCTGGATAATGACTAACATATCCCAAAAGGTTACATTCAGAATGCGAAAAGAGATTTCTGAAAAGATTAACCGCATACCAATGAAATACTTTGAAAGCACACCAAACGGTGAGGTTTTATCAAGAGTTACAAATGACGTTGATACTTTAGGTCAAAGCTTAAACCAAAGTGTTACAACTCTTATAACATCAGTTGCAACAATCATTGGTGTATTGATAATGATGTTTTCAATCAACTGGATATTAACTCTTATCGCATTGGTAATTCTACCTATATCGGCAGTTTTGACAATGCTTGTTGTATCAAAATCACAGAAATACTTTACTAAGCAGCAGGAATATTTAGGTCATGTTAATGGTCAGGTTGAGGAAGTTTTTGGCGGACACTTGGTTGTAAAAGCATTTAATCGTGAAGATGAAGCTTTAAAGGAATTTAACCGTGATAATGAAGTTCTATATAAATCATCTAAAAAAGCACAGTTCTTATCAGGATTGATGTTCCCGATTATGAACTTCACTGGCAACTTAGGTTACCTTGCTGTTGCAGTTTTCGGTGCAATGCTCGCTGTAAAGGGAACTATTACTGTTGGTGATATTCAGGCATTCATTCAGTATGTTCGTCAGTTTACACAGCCTATCGGACAGATAGCACAGGTTTCAAATGTACTCCAGTCAGCTGCTGCAGCATCTGAGCGTGTATTTGAATTCCTTGAACTTGAGGAAGAGGATCAGATAGTAGAAAATCCTGTTATACTCGAAAATGTTCAGGGTGATGTATCATTCGAAAATGTTCATTTTGGATATGATGAAGACAAGATTATAATTAACGACTTCAGTGCTGAGATTAAAGCTGGTCAGACAGTTGCAATCGTTGGTCCTACTGGTGCTGGTAAAACCACAATGGTTAAGCTTTTGATGCGTTTTTATGACGTTAATAGCGGTGCTGTTAAGGTTGACGGTCATAATATCAAAGACTTTAACAGACGTGATTTGCGTAATTCATTCGGTATGGTTTTGCAGGATACATGGCTGTTCAATGGTACAATTATGGAGAATATCCGCTATGGCAAGCCAGATGCTACCGATGAAGAAGTTTATGCTGCTGCAAAGGCTGCTCATGTTGACAGATTTATTAAGACACTCCCCGGCGGATATAATATGGAGCTAAATGAGGAAGCTACCAACGTTTCACAAGGACAAAAACAACTTTTAACTATTGCACGTGCAATCCTTGCTGATAACAAAATTATGATACTTGATGAAGCAACTTCATCAGTTGATACACGTACAGAAATACGTATTCAAAAAGCAATGCACAACCTCATGAAAGGCAGAACAAGTTTTGTAATTGCGCATAGACTTTCAACTATCAAGGACGCTGATTTAATCCTTGTAATGAAAGACGGCGATATTATCGAGCAGGGTAATCACGAGGAATTAATTGCACAGGGTGGTTTCTATTGTGAGCTTTATAACTCACAGTTTGAGCAAACTGCATAACAAAAAGTAAATGTAGTGGGCGACACCCAATGCTGCAAATTTAAAAAATCTATAAGTAACGGAGCGACGAGGGCGTCGCTCCCTACAAAATAAAACAATACAAAAAACCGATATCTCAAATGAAAAAAGAGATATCGGTTTTGTTTTTTATATGTAATTTATGCTGAAACAAGGGAGCACATGAATTTTTCCACTACTTTTGCAATGCCATCATCTTCATTGGATAAAGTGACATAATCAGCAACGGACTTTGCCATCTCGCAGGCATTTTCCATTGCAACACCAAGCCCTGCATATTTAATCATTGTGATATCGTTATAGCCATCGCCGCAGGCAATAGTATCTTCACGCTCAATGCCTAGCTGCTCAATTAGCTTTTCGATTGACGTTGCTTTATCTGTATTTTTAGGCATAACTTCTAAGAAAAATGGCTCGGAACGGAATACATCTGCATTTTCACCAGCTATTTCACGAAGTTCAGGCTCGAGCTTTGCAAGAATATCACCATCACCAAGCAGCAAGCACTTAGGTACATCAAAATCAACATAATCGAGAAGATTATCAACCACTTTTATTGGAAGATTATTAATCCTAGACTCAATTTCAAGATACTTGTTATCCTTAGTTTCTGAAATAATACAGTCCTTTTGGTATGTAATAATATCAACGCCATGCTTTTTTGCAAATTTATATGCAAGCTCAAATGAAGTTTTCATAAGGTTACGCTGATATACAGTTTCACCAGTCTTGAAATTGCGAATACGACCACCATTGAATGGCAGAATATATCCGCCGAAACGGTCAAGTTTTAGCTCCTTAGCCATTGGAATAACGCCATGGTCAGGACGTCCTGATGCAATCGCAACCTTAAATCCACGCTGTTGGGCCTCGATTAAAATATCTCTTGTTTTAGGGGTAATTTCCTTTTTGCTATTTGTAAGTGTGCCGTCTATATCAAGAAAAATAATTTCATATGCCATTTTTACAACATCCTTTCGAAAGGTATATTTCTACACAATAAATAATACCATATTTGCAGAAAACGATAAACGCTAATAATAAAATTTTTTGTCGATAATATTGCAAATAAAAATGACAGGTTTTTTAATTCCTGTCATTTTACACATTTAATTTACAATTTTTATTAAGCTTTTGTATTATATTATTTTACGGAAATTAAGTTAAAACTATTTCTCTTTCACGCATAGAGAAAACACATCCGCAGTAATTCTGCCGATATAATCCATACTCTGCCGATATCTCAACAGAACGCTTATACCCATTGCGCTTTTTGAAATCAGACGGCAAAACCTTAACAGAATAAATCTCTGATAATTCTTCGCTAATTTCATTAAGCTTAGATGCATTTTTATATGGACTGATTGAAAGGGTAGTGGTAAAATAATCGAAGTCCATATCACTTGCAAGCTTAGCAGTTTCATCAAGACGAAGCTTATAGCATGCAAAGCAGCGTTCACCGCCCTCATGAATATCTTCAAGTCCACGGACAGTATCATAAAAGCGTTCAGAGGAATAATCAGAGCCAATAAACTGAACTGGATTAATAAATTTCATTTGCGATATAAGCTTTTTTTGCTCATCAATGCGCTTATGAAATTCTTCTTCGGGATAGATGTTCGGGTTAAAATAAAACACTGTAATAGCAAAATATTGTGATAAATATTCAAGAACATAACTTGAACATGGTGCACAACAGCTATGCAAAAGAAGTGTAGGTTTTGTGTTATCAGATATAGCTTGCCTTATAATATATTGCAGCTCACTATCAAAATTACGATTATTTGATGGTTTCATCTGTATCATTTCCTTTCTGTGAACAGCACATTGAACACTCAGAACAACATCCTCCACAGCTTTTTTTATCGCTTTTCATCTGCCTTATGGTATATCTGAATGCACAAAAAACTGCAAATGCAACAATAACAAGTGCAATAAAATCGGCAAAACCCAGAGCGTTAATATTAATCACAACAACGAGTAAAATAATAAATGTAACTGCGATAATTAAAGCAAACATCTTTTTATTATTTTTTATAGTCTTTGACATGAAACCCCCACCTTAAAAAATTAAATTAGAAACATTGAATACTAAAAATGCAACCACCCATGCAATTGCACATTGTAAGAATGCTAGAAATGCTGCCGATAATCCGCTGTTTAATTCACGCTTTGCTGCTGCAATTGCTGCTGCACATGGTGTATATAAAAGTGTGAATACAAGAAAGCTTATAGCTGTTATTGGTGTGAAAATTGAACTTAAAACAACAGGGAGTTCATCAGTTCCTGCACCCATTAAAACAGCAAGTGTTGATACAACTGCTTCTTTTGCTGTAAAGCCTGTAATTAATGCAGTTGATATACGCCAGTCTGCAAAGCCGAGTGGCTTGAAAATAGGAGAAATAAACATACCAATTGTTGCAAGCAAGCTGTCAGAGCTGTCTGTAACAACATTCAGCTTTGCATCAAAGCTTTGTAAAAACCATATGATAATTGTTGCGAAGAATATGACAGTAAATGCACGCTGTAAGAAATCTTTTGCCTTATCCCACATTAAAAGTCCGACACTTTTTATTGACGGCATACGGTAATTGGGTAATTCCATAACAAAAGGTACAGGCTTACCTTTATATCTTGTCTTGCTCATGATAAGTCCACTTATAATACCAACAAGCATACCGCCTACATATAAACACATCATAACCAAAGCCTTGTATTTAGGGAAGAAAGCCGCTGTAAAAACTGCATAAATAGGGAGCTTTGCACTGCAGCTCATAAATGGTGTCAGGAAGATAGTCATTTTACGGTCACGGTCAGAGGATAGTGTTCTTGTTGCCATTATTGCAGGAACACTGCATCCAAAACCTATAAGCATAGGTACAAATGAACGTCCTGAAAGACCGATTTTTCGCAAAGCTTTATCCATAACGAAAGCAACACGAGCCATATAACCGCTGTCCTCAAGCATAGAAAGGAAGAAAAACAGCGTAACGATAGTTGGCAGGAAACTCAAAACACTTCCGATACCAGCGAAAATTCCGTCAATAATAAGGCTATGTATAACAGAATTCAAGCCATAATTGGTTAAAAGCGTATCAACACCATTCGTGCATAAATCAATTAAATTAGCAAATAAATCACTTAAAAATGCACCAATTGCACTGAATGTCAGCCAGAAAATCAATAGCATTATTCCAAGAAAAACAGGAATAGCTAAGTATTTATTTGTAAGGATATTATCAATTTTAATACTTCTGATATGCTCCTTGCTTTCGTGGCATTTAACCACAGTTTCAGCACAAATACCCTCTATAAAAGTATAACGCATATCAGCAAGAGCAGCATTGCGGTCAAGTCCTAACTCATTTTCCATTTCAGTAACACTATGCTCAATCATATCACGCTCGTTATCGTTAATTCCAAGCATATCGGCGATATTAGGGTCATTTTCTATAAGCTTAGTAGCTGCAAAACGTGGGGAAATTCCAGCTAATAAAGCATGATCCTCAATAACATGAGTAACAGCATGAACACATCTGTGAACGGCACCCTTACAAAAGTCAAGACGCTTAGGTAAACGCTTTTTAGCAGCAACTTCTGCAATTTTAGCAGTAAGTTCTTCAATACCCTCGTTTTTAGAGGCGCTGATAGGAAGAACAGGAATGCCAAGTTTTTCGGAAAGTGCCTTAACATCAATAGTACCACCATTATTACGAACTTCATCCATCATATTAAGAGCAAGCACCATAGGAATGTTAAGCTCCAAAAGCTGTAATGTAAGATAAAGATTACGTTCAATATTTGTGGCATCAATAATATTTATTATGCCGTCAACTTTGCCATTTATGAGAAAATCACGAGTAACAATTTCCTCACTGCTGTATGGACGTATTGAATATATACCTGGGAGGTCAACAACCTCAAAATCTTTTCTACCTCTGACTTCACCGCTTTTTTGTTCAACAGTAACACCAGGAAAATTTCCAACGTGCTGATTTGATCCTGTGAGTTGATTAAAAAGAGTTGTTTTACCACAGTTTTGATTACCTGCCAATGCCAAAATCATGCTTTTACCTCCAGTTCATCAACTTCAATTTTTTCAGCATCGTCAAGTCTTATTGTTAGCTCATATCCACGAAGAAAAAGTTCAATCGGGTCACCAAGTGGTGCAACTTTTCTTATCATTACAGTTGTTTTTGGAATAAGTCCCATATCAAGAAGTCTGCATCTTAACTCATTATCGCCATCTTTTCCATCACCATGCACAGCGATAATTTTTGCAGACTGACCTATTTTTAATTGATTTAAAGTCATAAAATAAATATACCTTTCGTTCACTTAATGCGTTAGCGTATGCTAACTATATTTTTATTATACACCCAAACTTTCCTAATTACAATAGTTTCTTATATATTTTTCGCATTACGACAGTTTTTTAATTCAAACTGCACAAGTTTGGTATACTTTGCACAAAAAAATATGAGTAATAAAATTTGACAAATTTCTAAAAATGTAATATAATCAATTCAAATAAAGATAATTAGTGAGGAAAAGTATGTCGGAATTAGATTTAGGATTTTTTACAACATGAATAATATAGCAATTTTATTTAGAAATATATGTTGAAAAAAACACATAACTTTGATATAATATCTGTATATTGATTATTGGAGGGATATTTGTCATGTCAAAAGAAAAGAACGAAAAAAGAGTGAGGAAGGCAACAGGATTAATAAGTGAGTTCAAAACATTTATCGCAAGAGGAAATGTAATTGATTTAGCAGTTGGTATTATCATAGGTACAGCATTCACAGCGATAGTAAATTCTGTTGTAAATGATATTATCATGCCGCTTGTTGGAATTATCATTGGCGGATTTGATTTTTCATCATTGGCACTTACTGTCGGAACAGGGGATAACGCCGCAGTACTTACATATGGTGCATTTATTCAGGCAGTAATTAACTTTTTGATAATTGCAATGTGTGTATTTTTGATTGTTAAGGTTATTAATACAGTTACCGAAAAGGCTGTTAAAAAGGAAGAAGAAAAGCCAGCAGAGCCACCAAAGCCATCCGATGAAGTTTTGCTTTTGATTGAAATCAGAGATTTACTTAAAAAGCAGAATGAAAGCAAATAATTGTTGATATTATAAAACTAAGAGGTTGTTACATTTGATTGTAACAACCTCTTTTTGCTTAACTTTGTTTGTTTAATTCGATAATATAATCATAGAATAGTTTCATTGCTTCTGCACGGGTCATGTTCTTTGTTGGATAGAATTTTTTAGCACTGTTCGGCTTGATTAAGCCCTTTGCATAACAAATTGCAACATAACCTACATAATCACTTTTCTCTGAAACGTCACTATATGGGGACTTGAAAATTCCCTTTAATTCAGCACTTTCTTGAAGTCCGAATGAGATAACTAAGTATCTGCAAGCTTTAGTTCTTGTAAGATTTTTGTTATTATATGTTCCGTCATCGTTCTTATTATTTTTTCTGAAATCATAATATGCATTACTATTGTCTAAAACTGTACTGCATAATTTTGTAAATTCTTCTTCGGTAATAATCTTATTAGGTTCGAATTTACCATTTTTAGTTTCAAGTGTTATGTTATGTAGTGCAAGCTCTTTAATTGCTTTTTCAGCAGAAATTCCCTTGATATCTGTATAATTTGTATCAACTACTGCATCATTTGTTGAAGTGCTTGTTATATTTTCAGTTCCATAGTGATTACATAGCTTACCAGTATTAGCATTAATATAATAACCATCTTGATTAAATACTAAATATGTGTGAGTTACTCCATTATAATCAATATAACCAGTATAATACAAATCCATTGTAAAATGCTTATAAATTTCTTTATTAACTTCCTCAAATGAAACAAGTGTTGGTTTTGCAAATTTAACATTGTCAGTATAGCAATAATTGAAATCAGTAACTATATTATCAGAATTTACGGTAATTGATATATACTCTCCAACAACATAAATTCCATTTTCATATCTATAAAATTTAAAAGTACGGCTTGTATCATAGTATTTGTTATTTTCTCCCCAATATAAAACCTTGCTCAAATTTCCTTCTGCTGCTTTAAACTTATTTGAGATTTTAGGAAGATAATATTTCATTGCATTTTCAGCTATTGTATTAGCTTTTTCAACATCTAATACCGGTGCGACAATATCATCATATTTTCTTGCGTATAAATTAAAATTAATTATTTCGCCAGTTTCAGCATTAAGGTTCACTTTTAAATCTTGGTATGGTATTGTTTTATAATTGCTGTATTCCACTGTCCAATAAAATGTTGAAATTTTAGTATATCTATCTATAACTTCATTAAGTCTTGAACTGCTGAGCGACATATCATCAGTTATGTTAATAAATTCATTATCCTCAAGTAGTTTTCGGATTTTTTCCTTATCAAGCATATTTTCATTTTTTGTAATTGCTTTTAATTCAGCTTCTGTAAAATCAGCATCTTCACAATCAACACTTGTTGAAACATCCAAACTCTCATCTCCATAATACGAATCACCATAATCTGACTTACCATATTTATCATTATACATGGTAGTACTTTTACCTGTGGATGCATCATTTAAACCTGTATATGATGATTCATAAATGATATTTGCAGATTTTTTGCCAGTTTCATAATCAGTATCAATTATATAATATGTATCAAATGAATTCAATGATTTATAAGCATTAAATGCTTCTTTTTTTGAGAGTGCAGTGTCTTTACTTGCAAACTCAGCATTGTCCCACCAGCTTAAAGAGAATGCATCCATCTCACCAGTATTTTTATTAAGAGTTATATAACCAGTGTTATTACTAACATAAAGTCCGTTGGCTTTACGGCTAATATTTATTCTTGCAGTTTCTCTATACAACGATACACCATCAGTTTTAAATTCACATAATGAATATATTTTAGGATTGATTTTTTTGACAATTGCCTTAGCTTTTTTGAGTAATTCTGTTTCATTGTATTTTGAAAATTTAGGTGTAGAAGAATAATAATAATTATTTCTTTGTTCGTAATCATAATAAGTAATTATATCTCCATTAATGTGTACCTCAATAGTAATACGTTCCCCATCATAATCATCAGGTGTTACCCACTTGAAACGGAAAATATCACCTTCATAATTTTGTCCATACTCATATGAAAACTCGGATACTTCTTTTGGAATTGTAATGCGCTTTTTTACTTTTGCCAAAGCTTTTTTTAGCGATGCTTGTTCTTCAGCTTCATAATTTGCATAAGCTGTACTTTCATCAACTGCATATGCAGGTGATATCGTCAACGCACCTATACTCATCACAAGTGCCATTGCGATAGAAATAATTTTACCCCTTTTCATTTTCATGTCATCCTCTTTCCTATTTGATTTATTATGTTTTATATCAAGTCTTATAACAGACTATTATTCAAATACATTTATTGGGCATTCTTTAATAATTGTATCTGTTGATACATCAATCAATACAAATTTATAATACCCCAAGTCACCCATATGGTTTTCATCTTCTGGTATCATAGCACATATAGTATCAAAATTTACAACAACATATCCCATATCATTTAAGCTGTTTTGTAAAGCAGTAAGCTCATGTTCATGCCCTGATTTATCTTTAGCATACCATAGTGTTCCGATATTCTCATCATATCTGCTTTCAATACTTAAATTCAGCTTATCAAGATTTTGAGTATCGGTATTAAAACTTAGTTTATCTAAATCAAATTCATCTCTTAATTTTTCAGGAATGTTTTTTTAGTTAATGCATCATGCGTTGATGATAAAAAAGCAACTTCACTGTTATCAAAATCAACAAGATATATATCGCTCGGTACATATTCAGAATGATTTATCCAAGAATTATATATAACAACATAGTTCCCATCAGAAGAAAAAGACATTCCACGGTCTGTATAATCGTCGGTCAGCTTAGCTAATTCGGCAATTCTATCTATATTATTATCAGCCATATTGTATCGTATTATATAGCTGCCTGTTTGTGCATATACATATGGTGACTGGTATGAATGATAAAAAATCCACCCATTAGAACCATAAACTAATGATTTTATATCTTCCTTTGAAGCAGTTACATCACAAAATTTTAGGGGTTCATTATTATCAATTGTATTAGCAGTATTAGAACATCCGAACAATAAAAAAACAAACAGAAAAGTAATACTAATAAAAAATACACGTTTAATTCAAACCATCTCCTTACATTAAATTATAATCGTTAACTACAAATAAAACAATACAAATCCTCAATATTTTTCATTCATAAAAAATATTGTATGAATTAACAATAAATGTTGTAAATATACATATATATTGCCTAAAATATATAAAAATAACCCCAAAATACATATAAGTGTTTATATAGTATTTTGGGGTATTTAATTATAAATTAAGCAGTTTCAATACTATTAGCAGCCTGAAGTCCAAGCTTTTCAACAGCATCCTCACGCATTTTATATTTTAGTATCTTACCAGCGGCATTCATAGGGAAGCCAGTAACAAAATCAACATACTTAGGAACCTTATGCTTAGCCATGTGTGTGCGAACAAATTCCTTGATTTCATCCTCAGTTGCAGTTTCGCCGTCTTTTAATACGATACAAGCCATGATTTCTTCACCATACTGCTTGTCAGGAACGCCGATAACCTGAACATCCTTAACCTTTTCACTAGTATAAAGAAATTCTTCGATTTCCTTTGGATAAATATTTTCACCGCCACGGATAATCATATCTTTGATTCGACCAGTAATCTTGTAGTTGCCATCAGGAGTACGGCGTGCTAGGTCACCAGTATGAAGCCAGCCATCTTCATCAATTGCAGCGGCAGTAGCCTCAGGCATTTTGTAGTAACCCTTCATGATGTTATATCCACGAGCACAGAACTCACCATCCTGTTCATCGCCTAGTTCCTGATTAGTTTCAGGGTCAACAATTTTACATTCAACTCCAAAGATTGGTCCGCCAACAGTAGCAACACGAACATCAATTGAGTCGGAGGTCTTACTCATAGTACAAGCAGGGGAGGACTCAGTCTGACCGTAAGTGATACAAATATCACGCATATTCATCTTGTCAAGAACATCCTGCATAACCTTAACAGGACAAGGACTTCCTGCCATGATACCAGTTCTCATATTGGAGAAGTTGGTGTTTTCAAAATCAGGATGCTCAAGCATAGCAATAAACATTGTTGGAACGCCATGAACAGCAGTAATAGGTTCAATGTTAATACAATGCAAAGCCTTTTTAGGCGAGAACACAGGGATTGGTGACATTGTAGTACCATGTGTCATAGATGCTGTCATAGCAAGCACCATGCCAAAGCAGTGGAACATTGGAACGTGGATAAGCAGCTGGTCCGCAGTGGAGAAGTCCATGCAGTCACCAATAGCTTTACCATTATTTACAACGTTATAATGTGTAAGCATAACACCCTTAGGGAAACCAGTTGTACCGGAAGTATACTGCATATTACAAATGTCATGCTTGTCAATTAAGCGGCGCATATTCTCAACTTCGGACATTGGAACGTTTTTACCAAGTTCGATAGCCTCATCCCAAGTGAAACAGCCAGGCTGAGTTGATTCAACTGTTACTATATTTTTTAATCTTGGCAGCTTAGCAGAATTAAGCTCACCAGGCTTAGAAGTTTGTAGTTCAGGACAAAGCTCATGAATTATTTCAACATAGTTTGAGTCCTTTAAAGCATCAATCATAACAAGAGTATGAGTATCAGACTGCTTTAGAAGGTATTCTGCTTCATGAATTTTATAAGCAGTATTTACAGTTACAAGTACAGCGCCAATTTTAGTTGCTGCCCAGAATGTGATAAACCATGCAGGAACGTTAGTAGCCCAAATAGCAACATGGTCGCCACGCTTAACGCCCATAGCAATTAGTGAACGAGCGAACGCATCAACATCATCTCTAAACTGTGGGTAAGTTCTTGTGTAATCAAGCTCAGTATATCTGAATGCATACTGATTAGGGAATTCCTCACACATTCTGTCAAGAACGTCAGGGAAAGTATAATCAATAATTCTTTCCTTTGGCCATACATACTTACCTGTGCCTGAAAGGTTATCCTGTAAAGTATGCTTATGCTTATTTCTATATTTTCCCATATAGCTTGCATACTGTGGGAAAACAATGCCTGCATCAGAAAGGCTATTTGACCAGCGCTTAACCCATTCAAGTGAAACATAGCCATCATAACCAATAGCAGTGAGGTTATCAAACATATCCTCAAGCGGCATATCACCCTCACCCATCATTTTGTAGGTGATGTCAGTGCCATCAGCAACAGAATCCTTAACATGAGTATATTTAATATAGCTGCCAAGGTTATTAACAGTATCAGCAGGGGATTCATTTTCAAATCTGTATGGATGATTCATGTCCCATAAAGCCTGAACACTCTTGCTGTTAACAGCATCAAGTACAGTTCTAAGACGCTTTGTATTTGCATAAACACCGTTAGTTTCAACAAGAAGAATAACAGTAGTCTTCTCAGCAATTTCGGCAGCTTTCTTTAGACCATCGATAACAACATTATCATCAACTTCACCCTCAGCCATAGGGTTTAAGTCAGCAAGTACACGAATAAATGGAGTTCCAAGCTTCTCAGCAAGCTCTATGTATTGTGAAATTTCTTTAAGGTTATCATCAAGCTTATCAGGAAATTTTAAGCAGCAGCCAGAAGAAAGGCAAGGAATTTCAAGTCCAAGGCTTTTTAGCTTTTTAATAGTGTTAGGGAGCTGACCTTCAGTAAATGGACGAGCATTTACAGCAAAAATATCATCACCAAGGCCACGGATTTCGATACCGTCAAAGCCTAAGTCTTTAGCCATGGAATAAATATCGGTCCATGAATATTCAGGACAAGCAAGAGTGGAAAAACTTATTTTCATATATAGACATCCTTTCAAAAAAAGTAATACTTTCGTTTTTACATAACATATAAATCTAATTTTATCATATTTCGTATCATTTTGCAATAACATAAATGAATTATTTTACTTACAGATATACCTAAAATTCATATCTGATAGTAATTTGTGACATATCATTAGGTGTTGATGTACAACTTACATAATTTGTCATATAAAATCATAAGCACCTCTCAAACTCTGATAAAACCACGATTGCAACCCATGATTTACATAAAAAAACTTAAACGCAACACAAAATTTATAGACTTTACATCAGATTATTGATATAATATAGTTGTCGACAAATAAATGAACGGAGTGATTTATAATGAGTTTAGGAACAAATATATTATTTTTCAGAAAGAACCTAGGACTAACACAAGAGGAGTTTGCAGACCAGATATTAGTATCAAGACAGACAATATCAAAGTGGGAATCAGACGGATGTTATCCCGAAATGGAAAAACTAATGCAGATGACTGAAATTTTTGGATGTAGTCTTGATACATTAGTTAAAGGCGATGCCGAAAAATCAGTCGCAAGTGATTCATGCGGATATGATACACATTCAAATGGATTTATAAAAAAGATATGTGCTGGTATGGTTATTACAATGCTTGGAATTTGTATAATGCTAGTGATTTATGGTTTTACAGGACTTGAAGAACTTGGCGGAATAGTGTTCTTCTGCTGTTTAATTCCAGCAGTTGCAAGCTTTGTTTTAGCTGGTATACAAAATAACGACTTCCATACTAAAAATCCTAAGATACCATATTTTTATAGTGAAAAAGAAATTGAAGCATTTAATAAAAAGTTCCCTATATTAATAATAACAGGAATTTCAGCAGTGCTGTTTGGAATAGTAGTCCTCACTGCAATTTCAGCAGTATTCAGTGAAGAAGTTTTTGATTCAAGTGAAAAAATACAGGCTGTTTCTATGGCTATATTCCTGTTATTCGTGACGTTTGGCGGAACAATATGCGCATATGCAGGTATGATGAAAAATAAGTATGATATTGCAGCATATAACAAGGAACACTCGAAAAATCAAACAAAAGCAGATAAAATCAGCGGTGCAGTTTCTGGAAGTATTATGATACTTGCAACAATATATTTTATTGTGACAACATTTGTATCTAAGGATGTTGATGCAATAAAGGAAGTGGCACGTTACAACTGGTTAAGTTTTGTTGTCGGTGGATTATTATGCGGAATAACAAGCTCGATAATTCATGCAGTTATTGAAGAAAATCCACATGATAATGGTGAAGATAAATAATGAAAAAGAGCGAACACATATCACCCCTACATTTGATTTTTGTAGGGGTGAACTGTGTTCGCCCGTTTTCGTACGTTTAATTCATTAATACATTATCTATCCGAATATTTATATCTTAGAAAAAGCTTCATCAAGATCGAATAAAATATCATCGATATGCTCTGTACCAATTGAAAGCCTGATTGTATTCGGCTTAATATTCTGCTCCTTTAGTTCATCAGCATTAAGCTGTGAATGAGTAGTTGAAGCAGGGTGAATTACAAGGCTCTTAACGTCTGCAACATTTGCAAGCAGTGAGAAAATTTGCAGGCTGTCAATAAATTTCTTTGCCTCAGCAGTGCCGCCTTTGATTTCAAATGTAAAGATTGAGCCTGCACCATTAGGAAAATATTTATTATACAAAGCATTATATTTACTTCCCTCAACAGATGGATGATTAACATTCTCTACCTTAGGGTGCTTTGAAAGATACTCAACAACTTTCTTTGTGTTTTCAACATGACGCTCAACACGAAGTGACAATGTTTCAAGTCCCTGCAAGAAAAGAAATGCATGGAGCGGAGCAATTGTTGCGCCTGTGTCACGAAGTAAAACTGCACGGATTTTTGTAACAAATGCAGCAGCACCGACAGCCTTTGTAAAGCTGATGCCATGATAGCTTGGGTCGGGATCAGTTAGTTGTGGGAACTTGCCGCTTGCTTCCCAGTCAAACTTACCGCTGTCAATAATAACACCGCCGATAGCAGCACCATGACCACCGATAAATTTAGTAGCTGAATGTACAACAATGTCAGCACCATATTCAATTGGTCTTAGTAAAAATGGTGTAGCAAATGTGCTGTCAATAACAAGTGGAATTTTATTTTTATGCGCAATTTCTGCAACCTTTTCGATATCGATTAAATTGGAATTTGGATTGCCTAATGTTTCAATAAAAATAGCTTTTGTGTTCTCCTGAATAGCATTTTCAAAAGCACCATCTTCATCAGGGTCAACGAAAGTAGTTGTAATTCCATATGAAACTAGAGTGTGTGCTAAAAGATTATATGTACCGCCATAAATAGTTTTTGCTGCAACAATATGATCGCCTGCATGAGCAAGATTTTGGAATGTATATGTAATAGCTGCTGCACCAGATGCAACAGCCAAAGCAGCAACGCCGCCCTCTAAAGCTGCTATTCTTCTTTCAAAAACATCCTGTGTTGGATTTGTCAGTCTGCCATAAATATTTCCAGCATCGCTAAGATTAAAACGTGCTTCGGCATGGTCTGCGTTATGGAAAACATATGATGTAGTCTGATAAATAGGTACTGCTCTTGCATCGGTTGTTGGGTCTGCGCTTTCTTGTCCAATATGAAGCTGCTTTGTTTCAAAATGTAATTCTCTTTCATTAATAGTACTCATGGTAATTCTCCCTTTTATTTTAAATTTTACTGTTTAATCCGCTAAACCTATCGAATTAGTATGTATTTATTATAGCTCATAAAAATACAATTGTCAATCGTCGATATCCTACATATTTAGTAGGCATTGAATGTATAATTTAACTAATTTGCACAAAAATAAACAGCTGTACGAAATTTTCACTTCATACAGCTGTTATTAATACTAAAATATAAAAGAAAAAATTAATTTACTTAACAGCAGCCAAAAGAGCATCAACCTTATCGGTTTTCTCCCAAGCAACACCTAAATCCTCACGACCCATGTGGCCATAAGCAGCCAGCTTTCTGTACTGTGGCTTTCTAAGGTCAAGTGTCTTGATAATAGCAGCAGGACGCAAATCGAATACACTGTCAACAGCTTTGCTAATAGTTTCATCGGAAACAGTGCCAGTGCCAAAAGTATCAATCAAAATTGAAACAGGTTTAGCAACACCAATTGCATATGCAAGCTGAACTTCACACTTCTTAGCAAGCCCTGCCTTAACAACATTTTTAGCAACATATCTAGCAGCATAAGCAGCACTTCTGTCAACCTTAGTTGGATCCTTACCAGAGAATGCGCCACCGCCGTGACGTGCATATCCGCCATATGTATCAACAATGATTTTACGTCCAGTAAGTCCGCTGTCACCCTGAGGGCCGCCGATTACAAAACGTCCTGTTGGGTTAACAAAAATAGTAGTGTCAACCATTAATTCAGCAGGAATAATTGGTTTTATAACCTTTTCAATGATATCCTCACGAAGTTTTTCAAGTGAAACCTCAGCAGCGTGCTGTGAGGAAACAACAACAGTATCAACTCTAACAGGCTTGTCATTCTCATATTCAACAGTAATCTGAGTTTTTCCGTCTGGACGAAGATATGGCAGAGTACCATTTTTTCTAACTTCAGTAAGCTTCAACGCCATCTTATGAGCAAGTGAAATAGGGAGCGGCATAAGCTCAGGTGTTTCATCACAAGCATAGCCAAACATCATACCCTGATCACCAGCCCCTGTTTGATTGTCATCAGCATTCGCACCAGTCTTATGTTCAAGAGCCTCATCAACACCAAGAGCAATATCACATGACTGCTCATCGATTGACTGCAAAACAGAGCAAGTGTGGCCATCAAAACCATACTTAGCACGGTCATAACCGATATCAATAACAACCTGACGAACAATCTTAGGGATATCAACATAGCAGCTAGTTGATATCTCACCTACACACATAACCAAACCAGTAGTAGTTAGAGTTTCGCAGGCAACACGTCCCATAGGGTCATTTGTAAGAATAGCGTCAAGAACAGCATCAGAAATTTGGTCACAGATTTTATCAGGATGCCCTTCAGTAACAGATTCGGATGTAAATAAAATTTTAGACATAAAAGTTCCTCCTTGATTATAAATGAAAATAAAAACAGCACTCGGAAATTTCCGAATGCTGCGAATTTATACGTTGAATAAATTCCTCATCTCTCGGATTTAACCGCAGGATTTAGCACCTTTTTCACATATTATAACATATGCAATTAGGTTGCTGGGCTTCACAGGACCAGTTCCTCCACCACTCATGATAAGGCTATTAAATTTTATGTATACAGTATACCATATTGCTCGAATTTTGTCAATAGGGTATCAAAATTTTCCATATGCAGCTTTGTTAAATATAAATGAGTAAAATATCATGTAATTGTTTATTGTGTAAAAGTATAAAAAACTAGGTGATAATTTTACAAAAATTATTGCATTTCACACACAAATATGGTAATATTAAAAGTAATCAAATAAGCGATTATTTTGAATTCCTAAAAACCCGAAAGGATGATTTAAGGATGAATATACTTTTTTTATTACACCCTAAAAATGATGTTGCATTTCTATATGACCACAATTCCATGCACCAGGGGCTTGATAAAATGTGTCGGTTTGGATACACTGCATTACCAGTTATAAATGGTGACGGAATTTATATTGGCACGGTTAGTGAGGGTGATTTTCTTAGACAGATGCTCGAGAATGAAGCTTATAGTGTTGAAGAGCGAGAGGAGTATTGCATAACAGATTTTATGCGCCCTGACTGGAACCCTGCTGTAAAAGTAACTGCAACGATGGATGAACTTCTTTTGCAGGTTATGGAGCAGAACTTTCTGCCTGTTGTTGATGACAGGGGCTGTTTTATGGGGATAATAACACGTAAGGATATTATCAAATATTTTTATGATTTAAATCAGAAAAAGGATATTGCTGTTTAGATGATTATGGCTTATACACAGATTTTGTATTGTGTATAAGCCATTTGTATGTATAGATATTAAGGTGATTAAATTAATTTTAAACTTAACGCATTATAGATTATCTTTAAAATTACAAATCATCTGATTAGTCATACTAAAATCATCGCACACGGTTTCAATTTCGGAGCGAGAAACCCATACACCCTCCGACAATTCATTTGTATCAAGCCTTATGTCAGAGCTGCCGTCTAATTCAGCAGTAAAACCAAGCAATAAGCTTTGAGATAACCCCCAAGGCTGTGAAAAAAGATATCGGATGTTTTTGACTTTAACACCAACCTCCTCTAAAATTTCACGCCTAACAGCTTCCTCGGCAGTTTCACCGAACTCAACAAAGCCTGCAACAAGCGAATAACATTTATATTCAGAGTTTGCATACCTTGTCATAAGCAGTTTGTCGCCATCAGTGATTGAGATTATTACAACTGGAGCGATTTTCGGATAAATACGGTTATCACAGCTTTCACAATACTGCATTCGTTCTTTTGAATCAGGATGCAAAGTGTGACCGCATCTGCCGCAGATTTTATTATCACGATACCAGCAATATAAATGCCAAGCATTAAGCCCTGCAAATACCATGTTTTTGGGCGATGATGAACGAAGTATACTTATACTTTCATAGTTAAATCTACTGTCAGAAATGGTGATATCAGACATGGCAAGAAAAAAGTTAATGTCATCAATAGCAAATAAATATATGTATTCAAAGTCACTGTGATCTATGTCACTGTATAAAGGATAGATAATTCCGTTATCATTACAGCATAATATTTTATTATCCTTAAATACAAAAACAACACTGTTATTATCAACTGTTATTGGGTAAAATTCGTTATGAAATTTATTAGGTGATATTTCCTGAATCATACAATATTCCTTTCAGTTATATATAAAGTACAAAATAAGTATATCACTTGAGAAGTAAAAAAGCAACTACCACATTGAAAGTGCTGATTAATTATGTTATACTAGTTTAAAGATAAAAATTTCTGAAAGGAAATGAATTTAATATGGAATCACAAAAAGTCGAACTTATAATGAAAAATAAAGCCGGTGCACTTGACCGTGTAATAGGTCAGATACGCCGTGAGGGCTGGAATATAAAAAGCTTGCAGGTTGAAGAAACAGATAACCCAAAGATTTCAAAGCTTGAGATGTACATTGAGGGTACTCATACTAAGCTTGCACAGGTTATTGAAAGACTTGCTAGGATTGACTGCGTTCAGCGTGCAAGTATGATTCATGACGGCAAGGAAATTGTTAAAGAAAATAAACCTGTTGTCGTTCAGGATGTTAAGGATAGCAAGGAAGTTATAGTACCAGTACCGGAAAAACCAGCAGGGAAGTATCGTATTCTAACAATAAACCCAGGTTCAACATCAACAAAGTTCGCTGTTTATGATGACCATAAATCAGTGCTTATTCATTTGATTAGCCATGACAGAAATGCACTTGACAAGTGTGGTGGCGTGCTTGCGCAAAAGGAAACAAGACTTAACTGCATACTTGAAATTCTTGAAAAATATAATGTATCGCTTGATTCACTTGATGCAATTGCAGGACGTGGAGGATTATTACATCCGATTGAAAGCGGTGTATATAAAATAAATCAACTAATGCTTGCTGACTTAAATGCAGCAGCAGCCTCTGTTCATGCATCAGCTTTGGGAGCAATTATTGCAAAGGAGCTTGCAGACAGAATTGGTGTTGAGTCATATGTTGTTAACCCGATTGTTGTTGATGAACTTGACCCGTCTGCACGTATCACAGGAATGCCTGGAATTGAACGTATTAGCATTTTTCACGCATTAAACCAAAAGGAAATTGCCCGCAGATTTGCAAAGGATATAAATAAGCCATATGAAAACTTACGTCTTGTTGTTGCACATTTAGGAGGAGGAATATCGGTTGGAGCGCACCGCTATGGACGTGTTATTGACGTTAACGATGCACTTTCAGGAGAAGGACCATTCACACCAGAGCGTACTGGCTCAATCCCTGCTGTACCGCTTATACATATGTGTTTCTCGGGTGAATATACAGAACAGGAACTTATCGACAGAGTGACTAGAAACGGCGGTATGCAGAGTTATATCGGTACAAATGACTTGCGTACAGCGCAGAAAATGATTAATGAGGGGGATGAATTTGCAACCCTTGTTATCGATTCAATGGCATATCAGGTTGCAAAGGAAATCGGCTCAATGGTAGCTGCGTTGGATGGTAAAGCAGATGCTATAATTCTGACAGGCGGACTTGCACATTCAAGCAGATTTACAGGAGCAATAAAAAGGCGTGTTGATGCAATGGCATCAGTTCATGTTTATCCTGGTGAGGATGAAATGCTTGCTTTGATGAATGGTGTACTTCGTGTTTTAAATGGCGAAGAACGACCATGTGAATATGCTTAATAAAAATGATAACCCCCAAATGCGAAAAGGCATTTGGGGGTAAATTTATGCATTTATTTCTTCTTTTTATGGTTTGGCATAGCAGCAACAAGGTTAATAGCTTTCGAAACAGCGATGTCAATATCAATAGAATTCTGAAGATGCAAAGCGTCCACTCTGCTGAACAGCTCACCGCTAGACGAGTTGGCATATTTTGGTTTAATGGTATTAAGTGCAAGAGCTTTCATATCAGCAACACACTGTTCGCATTTGCAGCAGTTCATACCGCCTAGAAGTACTTCCAGACGATCATCAACGATATCTTCCATAATATTTTTCATGCTTATCTCTCCATTCTGTTAACACGATTAATAACTTCCAAGCACATTCTGCCATTATGATAAGGGCATTTCCACGGACCTGCCATTTCTACAGTCTGCATAGGATTGCCATTAAAATCAACCTCACCCCACCATTCAGAATCTTCACGCTTATCAACCTGATAATTTTGAATGAATGACCACACATCAGCAGCAGTATTAAGAAACTTATAGTCACTGCTGTTTTCATATGCATTTATAAATCCGACAACACTTTCAGCCTGAACCCACCAAACACGCTTTTTATCAATTTTATCGTTTTCACGCTCATTATTGACAGCACCGTTTTCAAACGCTAGCTTATAGATATTTTCGGAGATTTTAAGGTTAATGGCTTTCCATTCATTAATATAATCGGCATCACCAAGAGTAATACAAGCCAAGTCAATCAGCCATGTTGCCTCAATATCGTGTCCATAAGAATGAATATCACCGATGACATTAAGGTTTTTATCAAAGAAAACGAAAAGCTTGTCGTTTTCCTTATCATAAACCTTATCCTTAGTGACATCAAGAAGGAAACGAAGTCTGTCACCAACAGCTTTTTTATTACCGCTTGCAGTATAAAGAATAGTGTAAGCCTCAATCAAATGAAGAACAGTGTTCATGGTTTTATCAGCCATAAGACCATTTTCAGACAAAGCATCATTAGGTACAAGCTGCCAGTCAATAGAAAACGCATCCATATAAGCAACATCATCAGCGCATTTTTCTTCAACAGTATCAAAAAGCTTGAATGCAAGACTTAAAGCACTTTCATCATGACAAGCAAGGTAATAGCTTGAAAGAGCATATATAGCAAAAGCCTGATTATAAGTATGTTTCATACTATCAGAAACCTTACCGTCATAAGTCATCATCCAATAAACGCCGCCATTAACATCATCAACACAATAATTTTTCAAGAATTCAAATGCGTGCTTAGCATTCTGAAGATTTTCTTCACCGCCGATGGTCATGTAAACATTTGAATAGAACCATAGAATACGGGAGTTAAGAATAACACCCTTATCAGCTTTTTTATCAATATCAAGGTTATTGTTAACAGCGCCATAAAAACCACCGAATTCATTATCACGAAGATTATTCCAAAATGGCAGTATATTACCTGTAAGTTCAGCGGTAGTTTCAAGTTTTAATTTACCTAAAAGTTCGGACATAGTATTGTTTACTCCTTTAAGAATAAAATTTATCTGTCTGTAAAATTATTCATAACAAGACCTGTGATAAGCTTTGGATAGAAATAAGTGGATTTCTGCGGCATTTTCTCAGATGCTAAAGCAACATCACGAATTTCAGTAACCTTTGTAGGATTTAATATAAATGAGCAGTTAGCGTTATTCATATCAACAGCTTCAAGAGCTTCATCAAGTGAACGAGTGTAAGTAAGATTAATCTGATTAGCCATATTTTCCTTGTCAATACCAAATATTCTTTCAAGAACAAGGTTATGGAGAATTGAAACGTCAAGACCACAATAAGCATCAGACATTTCAGGTAAAAGCTTTTTAACAGCCATTTCATCCTGCAAAGTCATAACATAACAGTTGCCGCCGCCTGCATAAAGTGCAAACGCCTTTTTACCGTCATCATAAAGTTCCTTTAGTGATGCCTGCATACGAGTCTGGTCAGGAGCCTTTGCAATATCAAAATATGGCTTGCAGCCGTCAAGAATAGTATCAAGTGAGAATGATGGCAAATCACGAACAATACGGTGAGTAGGGAATACAACAAGACCGTCATTTTCAATGTTAACAAGCATCATAGCAATATATCCGCTTAAATCACCAGCAACTGCCTCGCCTTTAGCAACAAGGTGCTTGTGGAAGTTAAGAGCAGTTTCATAACGGTGATGACCATCAGCAATATAAAGTTTTTTATCAGCAAAAGCAGCAGTAACCTTAGCAAGAATATCATTGTCAGTAACACACCACATTCTGTGGATTGTGCCGTCTGGGTCAGTAACACTCATGTCAGGAGCACCCTTAGATGCAGCATCAACCATACTGTATACAGACTTGTCTTCATCCATATAAAGTGAATAAATCTGGCTAAAATTGCAGAAAGTTTCACTCATAAGGTTGAAACGGTCAGCCTTAGCTTTTGAAAGAGTTTCTTCATGAGGAAGAACAATACCTTCGGAAAATTCTACAAGCTTAACCAAAGAAACAAAGCCCTTTAGCTTTTTATGCTGGCAGTTAGCGCCAAACTCCATCTCGTAAACATAAATGGTATCTTCAGTATCCTTAGCTAGTATACCGTCATTCATCCAGTTATTAAGTAAATAGCCAGCTTCCTTGTAACGATTATCATCACCTTTTGGAAGTTCAAGACGAATAATATTGTATTCATTATTCTGAATATAATCCTCACGCTGTTTGTCGGAAATAATGTCATAAGGAGGACAAACAAGTGAATTTAAATCCCCGCCTTTAGTAGTGTTGTAGCGCATACCCTTGAAACCCTTGATATCAGCCATAAATCATTCTCCTTAAAATAAAGTTATAGTTATATGTATATATGCGTGTCAACCCCTGCTCATAAAACGAACAGGGGAGGACAAATAAATTACTTCAAATCACTGCCACAGCACTTTTTGTATTTCTTACCGCTGCCGCAAGGACAAAGGTCGTTTCTGCCAACCTTTTGACCATTTCTCTTAGGCTCGTTAGCAAGACTTCCATCGCCCGCAGTTTCGCTAGGTTTCATAACCTGTTCTCTCTTTGGAGCAGCCATTTCAGGATTTACCTGAATAGTGAACAATAGCTTGATGGTTTCTTCACGAATTGATTCAACCATAGCATCGAACATTTCAAAGCCCTCGAAACGATACTCAACAACAGGATTTTTCTGACCATATTGACGGAGTCCGATACCCTTACGAAGTTCGTCCATATCGTCGATATGAGCCATCCACTTAAGGTCAACAACCTTAAGAAGAATAACACGTTCAAGCTCACGAAGAATTTCAGAGCCAACCTTTTCTTCCTTTTTAGTATAGAAATCAATAGCTCTACCGTTTAGAAGGTCAATAATCTCCTGCTTAGTAACCTTTTCAAGTTCAGCAGTATCATAACGGAAATCTTCATTAACAGTAAACAGACCCATAAATCTGTCACGAAGACCAGCCAAATTCCAGTCGTCCTTAGCATCATCAGTGAGTAGATACTGATCAACAGTATCAGTAATCATATCGTTAATCATCTTAATAACGTACTCGTGAATATCCTCGCCATTAAGAACCTTACTTCTCTGATCATAAATAATTTTACGCTGAGTAGACATAACATCATCATAGTTAAGAACGTTCTTACGAATAGCAAAGTTTCTGCCCTCAACCTTTTTCTGAGAGGATGCAATAACATTAGTAAGCATTTTAGCCTCAATCGGCATATCTTCCTCAACCTTAAGAGTGTTCATAAGACCGGTAATTCTGTCACCGCCGAATAAACGCATTAGGTCGTCCTCAAGAGAAAGGAAGAAACGGCTTTCACCCTGATCACCCTGACGTCCTGCACGTCCACGCAGCTGATTGTCAATACGTCTTGATTCATGACGTTCAGTACCAAGAATGAATAAACCTCCAGCCTCACGTACCTTGTCAGCTTTTTCTTTTATTTCATCGGAATATTTATCAAAAAGCTCCTTATACTGCTTTCTTGCAGCAATAATTTCTTCATCAGTTGTTTCAGCATAGCTGATAGCTTCATTGATGATATTATCTTCAAATCCAAGCTTTTTCATCTTAGCCTTAGCCTTAAATTCAGCATTACCGCCGAGAATAATATCAGTACCACGACCAGCCATGTTTGTAGCGATAGTTACAGAACCGAATTTACCAGCCTGAGCAACAATTTCAGCTTCTTTTTCATGCTGCTTTGCATTCAAAACCTCATGCTTAATACCCTTTCTTGAAAGCATCTTAGAAAGAATTTCGGATTTTTCAATTGAAACAGTACCAACCAAAACAGGCTGTCCTTTTTCATGACATTCAGCAATTTGGTCAATAGCAGCCTTGAATTTACCCATTTCAGTCTTAAAAACAACGTCTGGGTGGTCAATTCTCTGAACGGGCTTATTTGTAGGAATTTCAATAACGTCGAGTTTGTAGATTTCCTTAAATTCTTCTTCCTCTGTCATAGCAGTACCAGTCATACCAGAAAGCTTTGTATAAAGACGGAAGTAGTTCTGGAAAGTGATACTTGCAAGAGTTTTTGACTCGTGAGCAACCTTAACATTTTCTTTAGCCTCAATAGCCTGATGCAAACCGTCGTTGAAACGACGTCCCATCATCAAACGCCCAGTAAACTCGTCAACGATAATAACTTCACCGTCATTAACAACATAATCAATATCAATCTTCATTATACCATGAGCCTTCAAAGCCTGATTGATATGGTGAAGAAGTGTGGAGTTATCAGCGTCATAAAGATTTATTACATTAAAGTACTTTTCTGCTTTTTTAACACCCTGACGAGTGATAGTTGCAGTCTTAGCCTTTTCATCAACGATATAATCGCAGTTTTCTGATGCTTCTTCCTGATCAACCTTGCTGTCCATCTCAACAACAACATAAGGCTTCATAGTAAGAGCAAATTTATCAACCTTAGTATAAAGGTCAGTAGACTTGTCACCTTGTCCGGAAATGATAAGCGGAGTTCTTGCCTCGTCAATAAGGATTGAGTCAACTTCATCGACAATAGCGAATGAATGCTCACGCTGTACCTTTTCATGTGCATATATAACCATGTTATCACGTAAATAGTCAAAGCCAAACTCGTTGTTAGTACCATAAGTTATATCACAATTATAAGCCTCACGTCTTTCATCATTGTTAAGACCATGAAGAATACAACCAATAGAAAGTCCAAGGTAACGGAAAACCTTCCCCATTTCTTCTGACTGTGATTTAGCAAGATAGTCATTAACAGTAACAACATGAACGCCCTTGCCGTTAAGTGCATTTAAGTATGCAGCACAGCAGGCAACAAGAGTTTTACCTTCACCAGTTCTCATTTCAGCAATACGTCCTTGCTGAAGTACAATAGCACCAACAATCTGAACAGGGAAAGGCTTTTTGCCTAAAACTCTCCATGCACCCTCACGAACAGTCGCAAGTGCTTCTGGAAGAATATCATCAAGAGTTTCGCCGTTTTCAAGACGTTTCTTGAACTCGACAGTTTTAGCCTTAAGAGATTCTTCGGATAACGCAGTAAACTCATCATCCATATCAAGGACTTTATTTTTAAGAGGTTCGATTTTAGCAAGCTCACGCTTACTGTAATTACCGAAAAGTCCGTCGAAAATACCCATAATTAAAATTCCACCTTATATTTTTAGTTATATTTCACTTCAAAAGCGCTATATATCAAGTGCCTGAATAAATTCAAGCATAAAGCATTAGTAAAAAGGAATAAACAGTTAAATAAAATACCAGTATAATCCCTCATAACTATTGCATATTAACATATTATATAATATTTTTTTATATTTGTCAACGAAATTTTATCAACATTTATCCAATATAATAATATTTCACCTTAATTACATACTATACTAAATATCATCACATAACTTTCATGAAAATATATTATTATAGTTGTTTGACTTTAAAACAACTATATAGGTAGTTTTTTGCACCTCTGGTGTAAATGGGAGCGTAGCATTTAAACTTAACGCACTATACTGCAAGAATAGCATAATTAAATTGTTTTCACTAAAATATGAAAAATAAAATTACAATTTTAAACGGTTAAAAT
The DNA here is from genome assembly GCA_031550725.1 of Oscillospiraceae bacterium. Taxonomy (GTDB): domain Bacteria; phylum Bacillota; class Clostridia; order Oscillospirales; family Ruminococcaceae; genus UBA946. The sequence goes on along the minus strand of JAVBOH010000009.1, from coordinate 174,686 downwards.
ATAAATTTTTAACGCCTAACAGAAAAAGTAAAAAAATATAACCTCGCAAACCAACGACATAGTAATATTAAACGATTTCTAATATGCAAAAATGTTAGAATATGTGCAATGTGTATAATAATGTAGTGAGAATAATGTGAATGAATGTAGTTGACAAAAAATAGTTAAAATGGTATTATATAAGTAATGAAAATAGTCGGAAAATAGGATGTTTTGACGAGTTAGCTAATTATGTAATGGAGAATTTATTTAATTTATGATATATACTATAACTTTTAATCCGGCACTTGACTATACTGTAAATGTCGGGGAATTTAAGATAGGTGAAATAAATCGTACTACATATGAAAGTATTATGCCCGGAGGAAAGGGTATAAATGTATCATATGTACTGAAAAATTTAGGATATGACAGTACTGCACTTGGGTTTATTGCAGGATTTTCTGGTATGGAAATAGCAAGAATAATTTCCGAAAGTGGTTTGAACAGTGATTTTATTGCTGTATCAGGTGGTGTTTCGAGGATTAATGTCAAGATTAAATCGAGTGTTGAAACTGAAATAAATGCTAGAGGTCCTGAGATTACTGAAAAGCATATGAAAATGCTGCTTACAAAGATAGATAATATAAAAAAGGGTGATACCCTTATACTTGCAGGAAGTGTTCCGTCATCAGTGGGTGAGAACACATATAGTTCTATACTGGAGCATATGAATCTTGAGCATATGAATGGCAGCGGAGTTTTGGTTGTTATTGATGCAGAGAATAATCTGCTGATGAACACTCTAAAATATCGTCCGTTTCTTGTTAAGCCTAATAACTATGAGCTTTGCAGTATATTTAATGTACCTGTTAGCAATGATAAGGATGTTATCGCTAAATATGCATCTGTTTTGCACCAGCTTGGTGCAAAGAATGTGCTTGTTTCAATGGCTGGTGACGGAGCAGTGCTTGTGACTGAAAATGCATGTGTTTTGAAGTGCGATGCACCAAAGGGTGATGTTATAAATTCTGTTGGGGCAGGAGATTCAATGGTTGCAGGATTTATTGCTGGATGGTATGAAAAGCATGATTATGAATATGCTTTTAAGATGGGTGTTTCAGCAGGAAGTGCGAGATGCTTTTCTGATAAACTTGCCGAGTTGGAACAGGTTAAGAAGATTTTTGATACAATTGATATGGTTGTTTAATTTGCGTACAAAGTACGCTGGAGGCAAAGCAGTCTAAAACAACTATTTAGGTAGAATTTAAACTTAACACACTATATATAAAGGCTTTGTGAACTTCGGTCGTTAAACGAAGGGAGGTTAAGGAATTCATGACAGTATGTAAGGGTAAAGGTGTTTTTAAAGGCATTGCTATTGGAAAACTCCGTGTTCTTCAAAAGGGTGAGCTGACGATTAAAAAAGAGAATATTGCAAATGCAGATGCCGAATGGAAAAGGTTTAATGAGGCAAAGGTGATTGCTTATAATCAGCTTAAAGTGCTTCATGATCAGGTCATAAGAGAAATTGGTAAGAATGATGCTGCTATTTTTCAAATTCACCAGATGCTTTTGGAGGATGTAAATTATATAAATTCCATTGAAAATATTATTCGGAATGAAAAGGTTAATGCTGAGTATGCAATTTCCAAAACCACAGACAATATTGTTTTCATGTTTATGGCAATGGATAACGCATATATAAAAGCTAGAGCTGCCGATGTGCAGGATATTTCAAGGCGACTTATTACAATTTTGCTTGGTGCAGATGAGATACGAATTAACTCTGATGAGCCTGTAATTATTATTGCTGATGACCTGTCTCCGAGTGAAACTGTTCAGCTTGACCGTGAAAAAGTGCTGGCATTTGTAACAATTCATGGGTCTGTTAATTCACATACTGCGATACTTGCAAGAACGATGAATATTCCATCACTTATTGGTACTGATATTGAACTTAACGCAGATTATAATGGTCTAATGGCTATTGTAAACGGAAATGACGGTACAATTTGTATTGACCCTGACAGATTTATGCTTGAAGAGCATCAGGTATTTCTTAATGATGAGGAGCAAAGACGTGAGGAGCTCCGCAATTTAAGAGGCAGGGAAAATGTAACAATAGATGGTATAAAGATTGATGTTGTTGCGAATATTTGTCATGCTAAGGATGTTGCAAGTGTTGTTCGAAACGATGCAGGCGGTATAGGACTTTTCAGAAGCGAGTTTTTATTCCTTGAAAAAGATGCACTTCCGAGTGAAGAAGAACAGTTTGAGATTTATTCAACTGTTGCAAAGGTCTTAGGTAAAGAAAAGCAGTTTGCAATCCGTACGCTTGATATTGGTGCTGACAAGCAAATGCCAAGTTTTCAGTTGCCCCATGAAGAAAATCCTGCTATGGGATTAAGAGCAATACGTTTCTGTATTAAATATCCAGAAGTTTTCCGCACTCAGATGAGAGCAATTCTAAGAGCAAGTATTTATGGCAAGCTGGCTGTTATATATCCTCTGATTACATCTATTTATGAGTTGCAGTGGATTAAGAATAGCGTTGAGAAGATTAAAAATGAACTTATCGAAGAAGGTTATGAAATTGCTGATGTCGATCAGGGTGTTATGATAGAAACTCCTGCCGCTGTTATGATAAGTGACAAGCTTGCTAAGGAAGTTGATTTCTTTAGCATCGGTACAAATGATTTGTCACAATATACTTTAGCTGCTGACAGGCAAAATCCGAATGTTGATGATTATTATGACCCATATCATGTTGCAGTGCTTAGGATGATAAAAATTGCTGTTGATAATGCAAAAAAGAATGGTATAAGAGCTGGTATATGCGGTGAAATTGCTTCCGATCCAGAGCTTACAGGACTGTTTTTAGCACTTGGTGTTGATGAACTTTCGGTATCACCATCATCGGTACTGCCAGTTAGAAAAACTATCATTGAAACCAATGTTTCTGAAATTAAGAATAACATTTTTTCAATGATTGAATGATGATTTGATTAATGATACGGGCTGTTTTTATGCAGTCCGTATTTTTATTGTACGTAAAATTTGATTTTTTATTGATATACAAGGATGCATAATAAAAAAGTACATTTTCTTTTTTATTTTTTTACTATGTAAGATTTGTTAAAATAAATTCAATATAAATCTTGACTATTTTATAAAAATATGATAAAATTAACTTGTTTGTGGTATAAGTTTTTATACTAAATCTCCGAAAGGATGGTAAGATTAATGGATTCTGATGAAAAACCAAAGGGTAATTCAGCTAAAATCTTAGCTGCTGTTTTTGCAGTTATCACTGTGGGTTTTGGTGTAATAGGGGTTATTGATTTGATTTCTGCTGAGGGTAATGTACTTGACAATATTATACCCGATGGAATGAAAGATATCTTTGCATATGTTGAATTGGGTGCCGCTTTATTATTTTTAGTAATCAGTATAGTTGTTTTTTCTTTATCAAAAAAGGAAGCATCTTCTGATGAGGATGATTTATCCAGTTTTGAAAACAATGTATTTAATTATAAAGAAAATCAAAAACAAGAAGTTTCTAAAAGATATGAGCAGCCGAAGGATGAATTTCCAGAGGAAATCCCTGAGGAATACAAGAAGTTTATGCAGTCTAAGGATGTAAGTGACAGATACCTGAGTAAAGAAGATATCGGAAAGGATAAAACCGCAAGACCTATATATACTCCTAAATCTGATGATGAGTATATTAATCAGATGGGTGACGAGTTTGAGGCGATTTCTGATAAGGAAGATATACCTGTCAAGGAAACGGAAGTACCAGAAATAAGTGAAACTGTCCCATTTACTGAAACAATTACTGCTGTCGATAATGTTGTTGAAGATGAAGTTTCTGCTCCGAAAGTTATTAATAATATCTATGAAAGCAATGCAGAATCTGTTTCGGTTGATATTGATACAAATTCAATTGATATATCTGCACTTGAAACTGCACAAAGCGAAACTGTTGTTTATGAAACAGAAACTCTTGATACAGGGGATATTGATACATCAACATTAGAGGTTAACAGCTCAGTTTCAAATGAGTATGAGCATGAAGTTATAAATATCAATTCTATTGACTTCTCTGCTTTGGAAACTGTTTCAAACAATACTGTTTATAAATATGATGAACTCGATTCAGATGCGATTGATACATCAAGACTTGAAAATGTTCCTGTTATGGACACAAGCGGATATTTCACTGATGAAATTAATTCTACTGATATTGATTCGTCACATCTTGAAGATGCAAAACCAGCATTTACATATGCATATGAGGAAACTGAGTCTATCAGCTTAGATGGTAATTCTTTAAGTGAATCTACTTCTGATTATGTTTATGATACATCTAATTCAATTGATGTTTTTGATGTTGGTATTTATGAAGAAAGCACTGAGCAAAAAGCGCCTAAGGTATATGATTTTGCTAAAAAGGCTGCTGAACTTGCTGCAAGTAAAACGGCTGATGATGAGGGTAAAACTTCATCCCATACATCGTCATATCTTAATGCATATCTGGAATCATTCTCATCAAAGCCATCTGCTAATACTCTTTATAGTGCAAGTGCTGATAACTCTAACAATAATAGCTATAATCCTGTTTATGATGATGAGAATTATAATACTGGTAGTGATTATGTTGTGGCAGAACAGCCTGATGCTGATGTTTCAAATGATGATTCACAGAAATCCAATCTAGATTCACTTTTGGATAGTTTCACCTTTGGAAAAAAATAAGTACCATATTATCCAAAAGTGTACAAATTACGAAAAAAATGTAATTTATAAAAATATCACAAAAAACACTTGTATTTTTTCAAAAATTAGGTTATAATAATTATATTGTAATGAATAAAATGTATTATCGGGTGCTTGATTTTTCATCATTCGGTAATTTGTTGGAAGGAGCGTTATAAATGAATAATGATCAGACCATTACTTTTTCTGTTTATGAAGATACAGAAGGCGAATTAAAGAGAAATCTTACTATAATTTATGATGCCCTTCGTGAAAAGGGTTATAATCCTATTAATCAAATAGTTGGTTATATCTTATCAGAAGATCCGACATACATAACCACATATAATAATGCTAGAAGTTTAATTAGACATATTGACCGTGATGAGTTGCTTCAGGTACTCGTTAAGTCATATTTGGATAATTAATTTCTTAAATTACTATATATAGTGTGTTGTGTAAATACATAGCACACTATTTTGATTTTAAATTGATATCAAATTGTAACCATTGTGTAGTTTTATTTTCCTTAAAATATGGTATAATATACTTATGATAATAAAAACATTATCGCAAACAATATCCTTGTGTTCAAAATTAATTTGCAACATATAATATAAGGAGGGTTTGCTGATGGCTTTTAATCATATTTTATCGGCGATGACTGCTATGTCTTTGGTTGGCAGTCCTGTAACGGTTAATAGTACTGTTGATTTTTCATCACTTTGCACTGAATGCCGTGGTTATGGTCAGGGCAGGGAATGTGACGAGAATAATCGTCCGCTTGGTGCCTGTCTTTTTAATGATGAGTACAGTCAATATGATGCATATGCTATGCTTGATTCTGATAAAGAGATTTATCTCACTTTCGATCAGGGGTATGAAAATGGATATACTGCACCGATACTTGATACATTAAAGGAAAAAGGCGTTAAGGCTGTGTTCTTTTTGACTGGTGACTATGCAAGAAGAAATCATGAGCTTGTACAGCGTATGATTGACGAGGGACATATAATCGGAAATCATGGTATGGACCATGCATCACTTCCAAAATTAAGTGTAGAAAATGCAAAAAATGAAATTCAATCTTTACATGATTATGTAAAATCTGAATATAATTATGAGATGACTTATTTCCGTCCTCCTTGTGGGGAATTTTCTGAACAGGCACTTGCTGTTTGTCAAAGCCTTGGATACAAAACTTTAGTTTGGAGTTTTGCCTATCCTGACTGGGATGTTAATAATCAACCCGACCCTGTATCGTCATTTGAACGTGTTTCAGGTGCGGCACATGGAGGCGGTATATTCCTTTTGCATAGTGTTTCATCAACGAACTGCGAGATACTTCCTAAAGTTATTGATGATATGGTTTCAAATGGATTTACACTTACTATCCCAACTGTTTAATTTGGTTAATTTCACAACTTATGATATGCAAATTTCCTAAGTTATGATTTTTCATAGTTTACTAATGCAGATAGTAGACTTTTGTGCACGAGATTGTCGTGCCTCCTTGTTTCTTTTTATTTTGGGTGAACTGACACTAATCAGTTCACCCGCTTTTTTTGTCATATGAGATTTTTCTCATATGACTTTTTCTTTGTGATAAAAAATTGACACCTCAAAAAAATATATCGGTTTTAAGATAAATGTATAAGTGATATAATTAAATTAGATAAAACTATGAATGGAGGCATTTTATGAAAACATTGAAATATATAAATGAAAACGGCGATTTTATGGTTACAAATGCTGATATGGTAAGTAACTTGTATTTCCCGCTTGTTAATGAGGCTGGAATGATGAGCAGTATCACACCTAATTTAAGTGGTGACTGCAAGAGCAGCCAGAATACATTTTTACTTGCTCCTGCATCAAATGAAACTCTGCATGAAAGCAATGCTATGCGAAATTTCTGGTGCAGAATACATAAGAATTCTATGACTGATGCTGTATGGAGTGAAGGAACTCCATGGAGTGCAACAGGAAATAGTGCATATCAAAAATCTATAAAGCTGACCACAAAAAGAGAAAGCGTAACTATGTTTGGCGGACTTCTATGGCATAAGATTATAAGAGAAAATAAAGAGCTTGGTATTTCATCAGAAATATTATCATTTGTACCTGCAAATGAAGATAAAGTTGAAATTATGCAGGTTGTTATTAAGAATATCAGTAATAAGGACATTACTTTTACACCGACAGCAGCAATACCGTTATATTGCCGTTCCGCTGATAATATTCGTGACCACAGGCACGTTACAAGCCTTTTGAATAAGGCGTCACTAACTCGATATGGTATGAAAATTACACCTACACTTACTTTTGATGAGCGAGGACACCGCAAGGGTGAGGATACTTATTATGTTTCAGGTTCAGCAGGTGAGGGTGAAGCACCAATTGGATTTATTCCTATTACTGCCGATTTTATCGGCGAGGGTGGAAGTTATGATTATCCCGATTCGATTATAAATAATAATACCAAACTACTTCACGTTGGTGATATTGTTTCAGGATATGAAATGACTGCAGCAATTCGTTTTGCTGACTGCACACTTGCTCCAAATGAATCCAAGTCATTTCAAATTGCAATGGGTATTAACTCAAAGCTTATGCACTATATGACCGAAAAAAGTATTGAGGAATATTTTTTGATGACTTGTGATTTCTGGCAGAAAAAACGTCAGACATCGATTAGTACAGCAAATAAATCATTTGATTCGTGGTTTAAATGGGTTACAATTCAGCCTGTTTTGCGAAGAATATATGGCTGCAGCTTTTTGCCGCACCATGATTATGGCAAAGGCGGCAGAGGATGGCGTGATTTATGGCAGGATTCGTTAGCACTTATACTTATTGAGCCACAGAATGTCAGAGGAAAATTATTAAGTCATTTTGGCGGTGTTCGGACAGATGGAAGCAATGCTACAATTATAGGAAATAATGATGGTGAGTTCTTAGCTGACAGAAATAATATAACTCGTGTTTGGATGGACCATGGTTTCTGGCCGCTCTTAACTGTAAATTTATATATCGAACAAAGCGGCGATATTGATTTTTTATTAGAAAAGCAATATTATTTCAAGGATAAGCAAGTTCATAGGGGTGATAAAATAATCAATGGATTAGGAAGTGACACAAACTTAAAACAGGAATATATGGGTACTGTTTTAGAACATATACTTATTCAGAACATAACAGCATTTTTTGATGTTGGTATGCATGGGCATTTCAGACTTCGTGGTGCTGATTGGAATGATGGTCTTGATATGGCATCAGAAAATGGTGAAAGTGTTGCTTTTACAGCAGCATATGCTGGAAATTTTGATACACTTTATAAACTGATATCAGAACTTGAGAATAAGAAAATTACAGAGGTCTATCTTACTGAAGAAATACTGCAGCTTTTAGATTATCCGAATGAACAATATGGCGATGTGTTGAAAATGCGTGAGATGCTTGATAATTATTGTGAGTCAGTTATCACATTAAGCGGAAACAGTGTAAAAGTTCAAACCAGTAAACTAAAAGCTACGTTCGAACAAATGTCCAATTATATAAAAAAGCATATCAGAGAAACAGAATGGATTTCCGATGGTGCTGATTTAAAATGGTTTAACAGCTATTATGATAACAGCATGAACAAGGTTGAGGGTGTTTCAGGTATTAATCAGGATATTAGAATGATGCTTACAGGACAGGTCTTTACAATTCTTTCAGGAACAGCCGAATCAAAGCATATCGAGCAAATTGTTCGTGCGGCTGATTGGTATTTATATCATCCGACGAGAGGTGGATATGCGCTTAATACTGATTTTAAAGAAGTTAAGCTTGATATGGGACGTATGTTCGGATTTGCATATGGACATAAGGAAAATGGCGCAGTGTTCTCACATATGGCTGTTATGTATGCATATGCGCTTTATAGCAGAGGTTTCATTGTTGAGGGAAAAAAGGTGCTTGATACTTTGTTCAGGCAAGCCGATAATTTTGAAATTAGTAAAATATATCCTGCTATTCCAGAATATTTCGATATCCGTGGCAGAGGAATGTATTCCTACTTAACTGGTGCGGCAAGCTGGTATATTCTTACCGTGCAGACACAAATTTTTGGTATAAAAGGTGATTATGACGGCAATATGTTAATCTATCCTAAGATTTCAGCTGATATGTTTGATGAAAAAGCAACTGCATCGATAGTTTGTTCTTTTGCAGGAAAACAGATTTCAGTAGAATACTTTAACCCTAAACATAAGGAGTATGACAGCTATATTTTATCCGATGCTGAAATGAATGATAAAACATATGAAGCTGTTAATGGATATATAAAAATACCAAGAGATGATTTTAAAAACCTATGTTCGCAAGAAATACAAACAATTAAGGTGTATCTTGAATAAATCATGAAAGGACTGTTTTTATGAATTATAGACGATATGAAATAAAAAATTATATTAAAGAAAAAACGTTCGCAAGCTTTTTGCCTGGCATAGCAGGTGAAAAAGGTATTCCTGCGTGGTGTTATTACTGCAATAGAGGTCAAGCTGTTACAAGCTTTGGTGTTGATGATAAAAACCATGCTATTATGGAATTTTCACCTGCTCACACAGCATATCAGAATGTTTCACGAACAGGTTTTCGTACATTTATAAAGGTCAATGGTATTACAAGAGAAGCATTTCATAATGGTAAAACAAGTATGCATATCGGTATGAATGACCTTGTTATTACATGGTCTGACGATGAAATATTGGTTACAGTAAAATATTTTATATTGCCGGAAGAAACTGTTGGCGCATTATGCAGAAGTATTGAAGTTCGTAATGTCAGTGATACACCAATCGAGGTTGAAGTTCTTGATGGTATGCCTGCTGTTGTTTGTCATGGTGTTGATATGGAAGTACTTAAAAACATGACACAAACTGCAAAGGCGTGGATGCAGGCTGAAGATTTTGAGGATGGCTTTGCATATTTTCGTGTCAGAACTAGTATTGCTGATACAACTGACGTAAGCGAAATTGTGGCTGGCAACTTTGGCTTTGCAATGAATTCGGAAAGCAAAAGGTTAGTGCCGATATGTGACCCTGAGTTAATTTTTGAGTACGACATGTCACTTGATAATGCTGTTCATTTCGAGTTGAATTCAATAGATATGATATTAGAAGAAAATCAGGTTATAAAAAATAAGTTCCCATGCTGTTTTTTCTCGCAGTCAGGTATGCTTGTGCAAAATGAAGCTTTATACTTTCATGAAGTTTATGGTTTTGCTGAAAATAAATCTATATACCATTCGTTTGCTAACAAAATTTATACTCATAACTGGTTTATACAAAAGTATGAAACTGCTATTAATCTGGTACAGAATTTATGCAAGCCAATTATGATAAAAACAGGTAATGAGCTTTATGATGAGTATACGAAACAAACGTACCTTGATAATGTTTTGAGAGGCGGCGTTCCAGTATTCTTTGAATATGAGGATAAGAAAATGCCATTTTATCTGTATTCCCGCAAGCATGGCGATATTGAAAGAGATTATAATTTCTTTAAAATGCTGCCTGAATTTTATTCACAGGGAAATGGTAACTATCGGGATATAAATCAGAACAGGCGTTCTGATATTAAAATTATGCCTGATGTTAAAACAGAAAACATACATTTGTTCTATAATCTTATTCAAAGTGATGGTTACAATCCTCTTGTTATCGAGAAAATGACATATCATATAAATTTTGATAAACTTGACGACATATTAAAGTGTTTGATACCTGAGAACAGACTAGATGCACAAAAATTTTTTGAAAATGATTTTACCCCTGGTAGATTAGCAATGCAATGTGCAAAATGGGAATTCAAAAAAATTACCGCTGATGACTTTATTTCCATGGTAATAGCATTAAGTGAATGCGATGCGAACGCATCATTTGGCGAAGGATATTGGACTGACCATTTTACATATAATCTTGATTTGATTGAGAGCTATCTTGAGATTTACCCAGAGAATAAAGAATATATTTTGTTTGATGATGAAAGCTATTTGTGGTATGAAACAAAAGCTTTAGTTAACCCACGAATTAAAAGATATATGCTTACAGCAAACGGTCTGCGACAGCATAATAATCTTGACCATTCAACAAAAAAAGATTGTAAAAATAAATGGATGATGTCTGATTTTGGTAATGGTAAAGTTATAAAGAGTACTTTAATTGAAAAGCTTATTTTGATTTGCGGCATTAAATTTGCTTCACTTGACCCATATGGTTATGGACTTGAAATGGAGGGTGGTAAACCTGGTTGGTATGATGCTTTAAATGGTCTCCCTGCTTTGTTTGGCTCGTCTGTTGCGGATGCTTGTGAACTACTTCGTATGCTTGAATTTACCGTTAAAGCTGTTAATGAATACATGTTTGATATAAATATGCTTACCGAAATGGCAGGACTTATTGAAGATTTATATTATTATGCAAAGGATAATACAAAGACCTCGTTTATGCTTTGGGATAATATCAATAATGTTAAGGAAACATACAGACAAAAAACATTATATGGTGTGAACGGAACAAAAAGGTCAATGTCGTCCGATAAAATAACAGAAATTTTAAGGACATTTATTTTTATAATAAAGGATGGTATATCAAGAGCAGTTAAGATTGGCAATGGAATTTGTCCGACATATTTTTACTTTGAGCCAACAGTTTATGAAAAGGATCAAAATGGATATACAATACATGAATTTACAGCAAAGGTTATGCCAGCGTTCTTAGAGGGTTCTGTTAGATACATGAAGCTTGATTTGCCATATGACGAGAAACTAGCTATGCACGAAATGGTGACAAACAGTGAGTTATATGACAAACAGCTAAAGATGTATAAAGTGAATGTCAATCTTGATGAAGTCACAAGCGAGGTTGGCAGGGCGAGAGCCTTTACACGTGGCTGGCTTGAAAATGAGTCGGTATGGCTGCATATGGAATATAAATATTTGCTTGAACTTTTAAAGAATGGGATGTATAATGAATTTAGGGTAGCATATAAGTCTGCTGCTGTTCCATTTCTTAACCCAGCAGTTTATGGCAGAAGTTTATATGAAAATTCATCATTTATTGTATCAAGTGTAAATCCAGATGAAAAACTTCATGGCAGGGGATTTGTTGCGAGATTATCGGGAAGTACCGCAGAACTTATCGACATTAACTTTAGAATGTTCTTTGGTTCAAACCCATTTAAGCTTATTAATGATAATCTCATTCTTGAATTAAAACCTTTTATCCCTGAATATTTGATGGCTGATGATGGTGTTATTGAAGCAATGTTTCTTGGTAAAACTATGGTTAAATATAAATATGGCAATATTGATGAGCTAATACCTGATAAATATAAAATTGCTTCATATATGATTAAATATGCTGACGGACAAAAAATAATAATTGGCGATACGTTTATTCCAACTGAACACGCATTGAAAATAAGAGATGGGTTGGCAATTGAAATAATTGTAAACATAATTTAATGGAGGTATTCATATGAAAGGTAAAATGATTGTTACTGATTATGCAAATCAAAAATTGTGGGCAGAAGAAAAATTAAAATTTAATACAGACATTGATTTTATACATAAGATTTGTCTGTATCCCGATGTTAAGTATAATATTTTTGAAGGGTTTGGCGGAGCATTTACTGAAAGCTCAGGATTTTGCTACTCAAATTTGAATAGTGATTCTAAAAAGGATTTCATAGAAAGTTATTTCGGTGAAAGCGGACTTAGATATAATCTTGGAAGAACTCATATTGGCAGCTGTGATTTTGCTCTTGGAAATTATACTTGTATCGACAATCCTGACGATAAAACACTTTCAACATTTAATATGGATAGGGATAAAAAGTATATTATTCCGCTTATGAACGATGCGTCAAGTGTCACAGATAAGCCAATTACTATGCTGTTATCACCATGGAGTCCACCTAGCTTTATGAAAACAAACGGTGAGATGAACAATGGCGGTAAGCTTAAACCAGAATACTATGATATGTGGGCTGACTGTATGGTGACATATATCCTCGAATACAAGGAATTTGGATTTAAGATTGATATGGTTAGTGTTCAAAATGAGCCTGAAGCAACACAAACTTGGGACAGCTGTATTTATACTGCCGAAGATGAAGCCATTTTTGTTGGTGAGTATCTTGGACCTAAGCTTGAAGCAGCCGGACTTTCAGATATAAAAATACTTATTTGGGATCATAATAAAGATGTTATTTACAGACGTGTCAAAGTTTCAATGAGCAATGAAAAGGCTGCGAAATATATAGGTGGTGTTGCATTTCACTGGTATACCGGTGACCATTTTGAAGCCTTGGAATATGTAAATAAAATGTATCCGCATTTGAAGTTGTATTTTACTGAAGGGTGTGTTGAATACAGCCGTTTCGCTGACACGAACAATGTTTATAAGGCTGAAATGTATGCGCATGATATTATTGGTAATTTATGCAGTGGTATCAGTGGTTCGATTGACTGGAACTTGCTGCTTGACAGCAAGGGTGGACCTAACCATGTAGGAAATTTCTGTGAAGCGCCTATTATGTGTGATGATAAGGGTGGCTTTGAAAAACGTTTGTCATATTATTATATTGGACATTTAAGCAGATACATCACAGATGGTGCTGTTCGTATCGGATGTTCAAGATATACTGATAAACTTGATGTTACAGCTTTTTTAAATACTGATGGCGAGCGTGTTGTGGTTATACTAAACCGTTCGGAAAAAGAAATGCCTGTTTGTCTTGGTGAGGATACAGATGAATATGCAAATTTTGTTATTGCACCTCATTCCATTATTACAATAACATACTAAATTAATCTTAAAACCGACTATGTTCGTAATGAATGTAGTCGGTTTTTGTCGTTATATGGAGTTTAACCCATAAAATATTATATTTAATGAATAAAAATGTAAAAAACACTTGACAAAATTATGTTTTTGTACAATAATATTAATATATGTATGTTTTTGAGTAATTTTAAATTACTAATATAACGTTAAAGATGTACTTAAAACAATAAACATAGCGCAATGTTCATGCTTAATATTTTATGTACTTTTGTGCAGTTAAGGCATGGTCATTAAAATGAAGTGAAAGGAATTTCTTCATGAATAACAACAAGCGTGTTAATATAGCTTACATAGGCGGGGGTTCTGTAAATTTTGGTTGGAAACTATTTTCTGATTTAGCTAATGAGGAAATATGTGCAACCATAAATTTATATGATATTGATAAGCAATTATCACTTGCTAATGAAGTAATCGGAAATAAATTCCGTGAAAATAATAATTGCCGCAGCGATATAATTTATCTTGCTGTTGATACACCAGAAGAGGCTTTGCATAATGCTGATATTGTTATATTAGCTTTTAATCAGGGTACTATTGAAGAAATGGTATCTGAATTAAGCCTGCCTGAAACTTATGGTATTTATCAGTCAACTGGTGAACATACTGGACCATCTGGTGTCATTAAGGCATTAAAGACATTGCCTGTTTATATTAAATATACTGAGCTTATTAAAAAGCAGTGTCCTGATGCTTGGGTTATGAATATATCTAATCCGATGGCTGTTTGCATGAAGATTATGTATGAGGTTTTTCCAGAAGTAAAGCTGTTTGGTTCAACCAATGAATTATTTCCGACTCTTGATTTGCTATGCGGTATTGCTGAACGTGAATATGGTGTTGAGAACATCAGACGCCGTGAGTTTAAGTATAATCTTAAAGGTATTGCAGGCTTTTGCTGGTATGATGAGCTTAACTTAAACGGAGAAGATTTTTTCCCTATTTTTCGGAAGTATGCAGAAAAGTATTATGAAACTGGTTTTGAACTTAAAGCAAATGAATATAAAACATCGCCAATGGCATCTGCCAATAAGATAAAATTCGATTTGTTTTTGAGATATGGTCTTATTCCTGCTGTTTCAGACAGAATGGCTGCAGATTTTTGCCCACCTTGGTATTTGAACTCACCAAAGACTATTCAAAGCTGGAAATTTTCACAAACTACTGTTAATTACATAAAAAAAGTAAGGCTTGACAGGATGTCAAGGATTAAGTCGCTTATGAGTGGCGAGGAAAGCTTGCGGATTGGCAGTGGATTATCCGATTGTGCATTGCAGATTAAGGCTTTGCTTGGACATGGCAATCTTATCACTAATGTTTGCCTGAAAAATCAAGGTCAGGTTGGAAATTTACCAATTGATGCTATTGTTGAAACTAATGCATTAATCAGCAAAAACTCTGTTAAGCCTGTTTCAGCTGGCAATCTGCCTGATGAAGTTTTAGGTCTTACACTTAGACATACTTTAAATCAGTCTACTATAATAAAATCAGTTGTTGAACGTGACTTGGATATTGCATTTAATGCATTTTTAAATGACCCACTTGTAAATTCCGATTTAGACAGTGCAACAGAACTTTATAAGGAAATGCTTTCAGCTGTTAGAACTCATTTGTTATATTATACTGTTTAAACAACTATATAATATTTAGAAAATAACTAAAAAATTATGGCGTACAGCTAATGTACGTCATTTTTTTGTTTTTTCGGACATACATATTAGTAATATGATAAAAGAAAGGCAGGATGTATGCTATATGTACAAGTGTTTCAGATTAAAAAAATTTGTCGGGCTTGCTTTAATATGCAGTGTGATTGTTTTTAGTTTTATTGGACTTGCTGTATCAGGATTTCGATATGTTGCTGTTGTGAATGTTGAGCAAGCTGAGGAAACAAATAATGAAGTTCAGCAAACTGTTAAGAAAAAAGAGGAGATTTTTATTCCCGTTATTATGTACCATAGTTTATTAAAGGACACATCAAGGCAGGGTGATTATGTACTTGACCCTGATGTTTTTATAGCAGATATGGAATACCTGAAGCAAAATGGATACACAACAATTTTTACATCAGATATTCTTAATTTTATTGATAATGATACTCAGCTGCCGGACAAGCCTGTTCTTGTAACCTTTGATGATGGTTATTATAATGTTATGTATTATGCATACCCATATTTAAAAGAGAATAATATGAAAGCTGTTATGAGTGTGGTTGGAAATTATACCGGTAAAGCAGCCGATGAGGATGAACATAATCCACAGTATTCAAATTTAACTTGGGATGAAATAACTGAACTTGCTGAAAGCGGGGTGTTTGAAATAGGTAATCATACATATGATATGCATTCGCTCGATGGCAGAAAGGGAAGTAAAAAGCTAAGCAGTGAATCGTATGAAGATTATCGTAAGGTTTTGTTTGATGATGTTGGTTCATTACAAGGTTTATTGCAAGATAAGGTGGGCATTACACCTGATGTTTTTGCATATCCGTTTGGATTTATTTCCGATGATAGTGTTTCTATTCTGAGTGATATTGGTTTCAAGGTATTGTTTACTTGTTATGAAAAGCCTAATTATATTACTAACGATAATGAGTATCCGTTGGTATTGAATAGATATAATCGACCATGTGGAATTTCAACCGAAAAATTCATGGAAAAAGTTCTTGATAATTCATAATATATTCTTGACATCTGTACTTTGGGTATAGATGTCTTTTTTATACTTACATTCATATAATATACATTTAATATTAATGTAATTGTTACTATACAATGTTATAATAAATGTGTATTACTATTTGCAATGTATAATGAGCAGGTAGTTCTGATTTTATGGTTATGAAGTTTAAAATTAATGCGTACTGTCGAAAAATGATTTTTAAAACTGTTCATCAGATATTAATTAGATAAATGGTGTATATTGGTTAACGAGGATTGAATATGGCTAAAAGTAAAAGAAATAAAAATAAACAGAATGTTAATACAAAGGCTAAAGCAAGAAAAAGACGTATTGCAATTGCAAGATTTAAGCTGTTTGCAACGCTGCTTGTTATTGGTGGTGCTGTCTTTGGTATATATAAATTTACAACATCAATTGAGCGTCCGCCGCTTTCTATTGATGTTTCTGGTTATGCCCAACAGACTACTAATAATAGTGGTGCAGTTGTCACCGATACTGATGGGAATATAATAACTTTAGAAGATGATGCATTTGAAGAAGAAGCGATACTTGTTTTTCAACCATCCTTAAAGGAAAGCTATCCTATTGAAATGGATATTTTTTCTCCCAGAGCTGTTGTCTTTGATGCAACTGCAAACGAAATGCTGTTCGCTAAAAATGCTGATGAAAAATGTTTCCCTGCAAGTACAACAAAAATTTTGAGTGCTGCTGTTATTCTTGACAGTGTACCGTCTGATTTTGAGTTTGTTGCAGGAAATGAAATAGAACTTGTCAACCCTGGCTCAAGCCTCGCAAATATTAATTTCGGTGCAAGACTAGATACAGAAATGATTATTGATGGCATGATGCTGCCATCCGGTAATGATGCTTCATATATTGCTGCTGCTAATGTGGGACGTTATTTGGCAGGGGATGATACTATTTCTGCTAGTGATGCTGTCAGCAGGTTTGTTGATGAAATGAATAAAACTGTTAAGGCTATTGGTGCAGATAATACTCACTTTGCAAACCCTGATGGTTTTCATAATGATAACCATTATACAACAGTTTTAGATATGCTTAAGATTACACTTTATTCTAAAGAAATTCCTATGCTTTCTGCATCTGCAAAGAAAACAAACAGATATTGTACATTTTTATCCGGTGAGTCGGTTTCATGGGAAAACTCAAATAAACTTTTACATGAATATAGTGATTGCTATTATATGTATGCAACTGGACTTAAAACAGGTATGACTGATGAAGCGGGGTACTGTGTCATAGCTACTGCAGAACGTTTTGGACATGAAATCGTGTGTATTGTTTTTGGCTCGTCTGCATCAGATGTCAGATGGAATGATACTATTGCTCTTATGGACAAGTCTTTTGCTTACATCAAAGAAAACTATGAATTGGAATAATAAATGAGGTAATATATTGGTACAACTAAATAATGAATGGGATTATATTTTAAAAGGTGAATTTGATAAGGAATATTATTTGAAATTAAGGGAGTTCCTTAAAAAGGAATATTCTAGTCACAAGGTTTATCCTGATATGAATAATATTTTCAATGCTTTAAAATATACTTCATACAGTGATGTTAAGGCTGTTATACTCGGTCAAGATCCATATCATGGAGAGGGTCAGGCACATGGGCTTTGCTTTTCTGTTAAAAAAGGGACCAAGCTGCCGCCGTCGTTATTGAATATTTATAAAGAAATTCAAAGTGATTTGGGTTTACCTATTGCTCCTCATGGCGAACTTACTGCTTGGGCTGAAAATGGTGTACTTATGCTTAACACTTGTCTTACTGTAAGAGAGGGACAAGCTAATTCACATCAAAATATGGGTTGGGAGATTTTCACGGATTGTGTAATAGAACATCTGAACAAACATGAAAAGCCAATTGTTTTTATTTTATGGGGCAGAAATGCACGATCAAAAACAAGGCTTATTACTAATCCAAATCACCTTATACTTGAAGCTGCTCATCCTAGTCCGTTGTCAGCGTTTAACGGATTTTTTGGGTGCGGACACTTTTCAAAGACTAATGACTTTTTAGTTTCAAAAAATATTTCTCCTATTGACTGGAAGATTTATTGATACAAAAATTAATTGCTAAAATACTGGACAAACAGTAAAAAATATGTTATAATATAATGTATTTAATTTTATGGAGGTTAACAAGACAATGTCTGTTTTTAAAAAAGTAACTGCAGCTACTCTTTCAGCTGCTATGATGTTATCTCTTTCATCCTGCGGAAAAGAATCTACTTGGGCTGCTCGTATTAATGATTACGAAGTTCGTGCTGGTATTTTCATTGATTACCAAATGAATGCTTACTACGAGGCTATGGATTTCCTTGCAGAGGATCAAACTGAAAAAGAACTTCTTAAAGGAACTATTGAAGAAAAGGCTACAAAGGACTGGATTAATGACAAAGCTACAAACAGTATGCAGAGATTTGTTGCTATTGAACAGAAATTTGCTGAGCTTGGATTAAGCTTTGAAAATAACGAGGAGCAAATTGCTGCTAACTATGTAAAACAAATGTGGGATTATTATAGTTCTGTTTATGAGGGATTTGGTATAGGTAATCAGTCATTGCTTGATATTTATACTAATGGATATAAAGAAAATTCACTTTTTGATTATTACTATGGAAAAAATGGTGAAAAGGAAATATCTGAGCAGGAAATCATAGATTATATTTACGGAAATTATGCTAAAATTAATTATATTGAGATGCCGCTTAAGGATGGAGAAGGAAATCTTCTGAAGTCTGATGGTAAAGCTGAAATGCTTGAAATGGCTAACAGTTATATTGATCGTGCTAAAAATGGTGAAAACTTTGATGTTCTTGTTGCTGAGTTTAAAAAGTACTATGATGATAAGGTTGCTGCTGCAGCTCCTTCATCAGAAACTTCAAATAATGATCTTAATGATGCTTTAGCAATTGAAGGCATTAATACAGATTCAACTGATGAAACCGCTGATACTACTGAAGAAGTTGTTGATAACAGCACTGTTATTGGTAAAGATACTTCCAATCCAAATCAAGCTGTTGTTGATAAGATTTTTAGTGGTGAAGTTAAATTCGGTGATTATTTTGTTGTTGAGCTTGATGAAGTATACTATGTTGTATACTTTATGGATATTCTTGCGGTTGAAGGATATCTTGATGAAGTTGACAGTGCTGCTCGTCATGCTATTAAGGATGAAGAATTCCAAGCATTTATTGATGAATTGGTTGCTGCTCAGAATGTTGTAAAGAACGACATTGCTTACAAAAAATATAAGGCTGAAAAATTTCTTGATGTATAATTAAATTATAAGGATGGCTTTTATAGTCATCCTTTTTTTGTAGTATCAAACTTAAGATTTGTGCATATAATGCTTTATGAAATGTTATACGAATATAAATTCGGAGGTGCTGTATGCCAAGTGTTTTTTTAAGTCCATCCACACAGGAATGGAATCCGTACATAACTGGCGGTAATGAAGAAGAATATATGAATTTGATTGCAGATAAGATGGAGCCTTATTTGCTTTCTTCGGGTATTGTTTTTGCAAGAAATAATCCTGCAAATGATGTAAGAGGTGCTATTAGGCTTTCCAATGAACTTAATTTAAATGTTCATCTTGCACTTCATTCAAATGCAGGTGGTGGTGTTTATGCGGGCAGGCTTAGGGGTATTGATATCTATTATTCGCCGTATTCATATGAAAGTGAGCGTCTTGCAACGATTATTTCTAACAATTTTGAGTACATATATCCTAACCCAGAAAATGTCGGAATTTTACCGACAACATCGCTTGGCGAAGTGACACAAACCCGTTCTGTTGCTGTTCTCTGTGAAATTGGTTATCATGATAATTATGAGGATGCGACATGGATAACTGGTAATCTTGATGCCATTGCTGTTAATCTTGTTCAATCCTTATGTGACTATTTTGGGATTCCTTTTATTGAAGCAAGCACACCATATACAGGTACTGTTTCAACTGACGGCTCAAACCTTAATATTCGCAGCTTACCGACTACAAATTCAACCATTATTGGCTCAATTCCTGATGGCGCTACTGTAACAATTTTTGGTGAATCAAGCGGTTGGTATGTTGTGAGATATAATTTCACAACCGGTTATGTTCTGGCTGAATATGTTGTGGTATAGTAGTTTAACTATAAAACAATAGTTTGTTTTAAACTTAACACACTATATAGATGATTTTAACTGAAATACAGGATGACATTAAGTGTTATCCTGTATTTAATGTATTTTATAACTGTTTTTTTGTAAAAATTGTTGCAGTATCATGGTAAATGTGGTATAATAATTTAGATATTGCTTATTCGGTTTGTATGATATGATATGTTTACTTAATAAAGATATTTGTACAAGCTTATTGGAGGTTATTATAATGGCAAAAATTAAGGTGGCAGTACTTTTTGGCGGCGTTTCAAATGAACATGATATTTCACTAATATCAGCATCAAATATAATTTCAGCAATTCCTAAGGATAAATATGATGTTATCCCTATTGGTATTACCAAAAAAGGCAGATGGCTTTTTTACCCTGGTGATGTTAGCTTGATTGCATCAGGCAAATGGGATTCGCATCCTGACTGCGCTCCTGCTGTAATAATTCCTGACTCGATGACAAAGGGAATAGTTAAAATTTCTGGTGGTGAATGCTCAACTACTAAGATTGATGTTGTTTTCCCTGCACTTCATGGTCGTAACGGTGAAGACGGCAGGCTTCAAGGACTTCTTGATATGGCTGGTATTCCTTATGTTGGCTCGGGTTGCCTAGCGTCTGCTGCTTGTATGGATAAGACTATTACTCATACAATTCTTGAGGCAAACGGTATTAACATGGCAAGATGGAGAAATGTTAATTATTCTGATTTGAATAACCTTGACAGCGTTTGCGAGCAGATTGCAAACGAACTTTCATATCCTTTGTTTGTTAAGCCTGCTAATAGTGGTTCATCTGTTGGAGTTAATAAAGCTACTAATGCAGAAGAACTAAAGAATGCTGTTAAGCTTGCATTTTCACATGATAAAAAGGTTTTGATTGAAGAATATATCAAGGGCAGGGAACTTGAATGTGCTGTTTTTGGTACTGATAATCCTTTTGCATCGGATATTGGTGAGATTAAATCATGCAATGAGTTTTATGATTATGATGCAAAGTATATTCTTGGTACGTCGGGACTTTCTATTCCTGCTGAAATTGACAGTGATACATCAATTGAAATTCGTGAAACAGCTATTGAGGCTTTTAAAATTATGGGTCTTAGCGGACTTTCTAGAATTGACTTTTTTCTAAAGGATGACGGAACTGTTATACTTAATGAAATTAATACTCTCCCAGGATTTACACCAATCAGTATGTATCCTAAGCTTTTGGAGCATATGGGTATTTCACAATCAGAGCTTATCGACAAGCTTTTGACAATGTGCATGGAAAACTGATTTTCTACATACATTATTATATACATATTTAGTGGGTGCAGGAGGGTTTGGATTTGAATAATGATGCTATTGGAGTATTTGATTCGGGTATTGGTGGTTTAACTTGCGTGAGTGAGCTTAAAAAGCTTATGCCGAACGAGAATATTATTTACTTTGGTGATACTGCTAGAGTGCCATATGGTACTAGGAGCAAGGAAACCATAAAAGAATATGCCGCACAGGATATGGCTTTCTTTAAGCAGTTTAATGTTAAGATGATAATTGCTGCTTGCGGGACTGTTTCCTCTGTTGTTGGATTAAATAAGAATTTAACTGGAGATACTCCATTCACAGGTGTACTTTTACCATCTGCACAAGCTGCTTGTGGAGCTACAAGAAACGGAAAAATCGGTGTTATCGGAACATCTGCTACTATAAAAACAGGTGCATATGGCAAAGCTATTCGCAGCATTAAGCCAGATGTATCAGTAATTGGTAACTCTTGTCCGCTTCTTGTTCCAATTGTGGAAAATGGTTTTGCTGATAAGAATAATAAAATAGCTAAACTTGCTGTTGAGCATTATCTTAAGCCTATTAAAGATGAAAATGTTGATACACTTATTTTAGGATGCACTCACTATCCAATTTTATCGGAGATTATTGCTGAATATATGGGTGAAAATGTTAAGCTGATTTCATCTGGAGCAGAGGCTGCAAAGTATGCATTTTCCTATTTAACAAGGCATGAAATGCTTAATGATAATGAAAATAACGGAGCATTGAAATTCTATGTTTCTGACAGTTCTGAAATGTTTAATGAAAACTCACATCTTTATTTTGATGGAGCTGTTAATGGCAATGTCTATAAGGTTGATATTGAAGATTTGATAAAACTAGGATAATCTAAATCTGGAAGGATGTAAACTTTGAGTAAAAATGTACTTATTACACTTAAAAGTGTTCAATGGGTTGATAAAGAAAGTGCTGAAACGGAGTTAATTACTTCCGGCACATATGAAAATATTGATGATGGTTATGAGATATGCTATGACGAGTCAACAGCAACAGGATTTGCAGGTTCTAAAACTGTGCTTACTTGCATTGGTGATAAGCTTGCGACACTTAACAGAACAGGCAGCACGTCATCAAACTTTATAATTGAAAAGGATAAAAAGCATCACTGTCATTATGGAACTCCTTATGGTGAATTTATGATGGGTATTTTTACACATAAGATTGAAAATACTCTGACAGATGATGGCGGTGATATTTATATGAAATATACTATCGATATTAATTCGACTTATGTTTCAGATAATGAGATATTTTTGAATGTAAAATCTAATTGATTATTTATAGAAAAGGACTGTTTAAAATGATAAACCCAATTAAATCCGCTTCAGCAGAACTGCGTGAGCTTTTGATGAATGCGCTTGGCAGAATGACTGCTGAAGGCAAGATTGAGGCAGCTTTACTGCCAACATTTAATATTGAAATTCCAGCTGATAAATCACATGGCGATTTTGCATCTAATATTGCTATGGCTTGTGCAAAGCCGCTTAAATCTGCTCCTCGTAAGATAGCTGAAATGATATGTGAGGCTATTATTCTTGATGGCAGTTCATTTGAAAGGGTTGAAATTGCTGGACCTGGATTTATTAATTTCTTCTTATCACAGACTTGGTTTTCTGAGGTTGTGAATGATGTTATCGATAATGGCAGTGAATATGGCAGAACTGACACTGGTAGAAATAAAAAAATTCTTGTTGAATTTGTATCTGCAAACCCAACTGGACCTATGCATATTGGTAATGCTCGTGGCGGCGCTATTGGAGACTGTTTGTCATCTGTGCTTGACTGGGCTGGATACAGCGTTTCAAGAGAATTTTATGTAAATGATGCTGGTAATCAGGTGCAGAAATTTGGTAAGTCACTTGATTTGCGTTATTCTCAGATTTGTTCAGAAAAGTGTGCAGATTTAATGAAGAACTATACAAGTAATGAGGAATTCGCTCAGGCTGTTTATGATAATTCAAATGAGTTTCCTATGCCTGATGATGTTTACCTCGGCGCCGATATTATCGTTCACGCTAAGAATTTTTATGATATTCATGTCGATAAATACATGAATGAAACAGAGGAAGTTCGCCGTGATGCGTTATGCACTTATGCTATGCCGATTAACATACAAAAGCTTGAAGATGACCTCGGGAAGTACCGTATAAAATATGATACTTGGTTTAGGGAGAGTACACTCCATAACAGCGGTGCAGTTGAGGAAGTTATTGAACTTCTTAAAAAGAGTGGTTATACCTATGAAGAAGAGGGTGCACTTTGGTTTAAGTCATCCGAGTTTGGTGATGAAAAGGACAGAGTACTTGTTCGTGCGAATGGTATTCCAACATACTTTGTTCCTGATATTGCTTACCATTACAACAAGCTTTGCACAAGAGGATTTGATACTGCTATTGATATTCTCGGTGCTGACCATCATGGTTATGTGCCACGTATGAAAGCTGCTTTACAGGCACTTGGTATTGCACCAGAACGACTTAATGTTGTTATCATGCAGATGGTACTTCTCATGAAAAATGGTGAGGTTTATAAGCTTTCAAAGCGTTCAGGCAAAGCTGTAACCCTTGAAACACTGCTTGATGAAATTCCAATTGATGCTGCACGTTTCTTCTTTAATCTTCGTGAGGCAAATTCACACTTTGAATTTGACCTTGATCTTGCTATTGAGCAGTCGTCAAAGAACCCTGTTTATTATGTTCAGTATGCTCATGCTCGTATTTGTTCGATTCTCCGTAACTTTGAGAGTGAGGGAATTGCTTTATCAAAAATGTCTAACACTGCACTTAATATTTTAACAGCACCAGAAGAAAAAGAGTTAATCAGATTTATTGCATCATTGCCTAACACTGTTGATTCAGCAGCTAAGGATTATGACCCATCGAAGATTACTCGTTATTCTGTTGAGCTGGCGTCACTTTTCCATAAATTTTATGATAAGTGCCGTATTAAAGGCGCAGAAGATGAACTTGTTAGTGCACGTTTGTCACTTTGTATTGCTGTTAAGACAGTGCTTAAAAATACACTTGATATGCTTAAGATTGAATGCCCTGAAAAAATGTAAATTTATTTGCAGAATGAGTTTAATAGAGGACTTCAAATTTGTTTTTATCAAATAAAATAAGTCCCTCGTCACGCATTTTGCATAGTTCATTTGACATTGCACTTCTATCAACACATAAATAGTTTGCCATTTCTTCACGATTATAAGGAATGGCAAACTTTTTTTCACTGCCACGCTCTAAATCAAGAAAGCATAAGATTTTATCACGTGTTGAACGCTTTGACAGCACTTCAATTTTTCTATTTAACATAAGATTTTTTTTAGCAATAAGCGTTAACATATTTTCGATAAGCTTTATATGGTAAGTACATGAATTTTGGCATGATGTTATAATTTTTCTATAATTAATAAAAAGTATTTCGGAATTTTCAGCAGCGATAACAGTAACAGGGCTTTGATTTATATTTGCACATACAAACACTTCACCAAAAAGTTCTGAAACAGACAGCTCGGTTAAGATATTGATATTTCCATTAATATCTTCTTTAATAATTTGAACACATCCCGATAAAATCATACCTATTGAGTTAATTGTATCACCTGAAAAAATAATAGTATCATTTTTCTTGTAACAAAAAGGTTTTGTGGAAAAGCATGGATACATTTTTTTAAATTCATCGCATGATATACCATTAAAAAGTGGATTGCTGCTGATAACATTAAAAATATTTTTCATATTATACTCCTTCGTTGTAAAAACAACAGAAATGTTTTTCTAATTATATTATAATATAAACATAAAAGCAAGTGTTATTTCTAAATTTTATTGGAGGTGTTCTTATGCTAAGAAAAATTATAAAAATCAATGAAGAAAAATGTATTGGCTGTGGATTGTGTGCTGAGGCTTGTCACGAGGGTGCAATTGGTATGATTGATGGTAAGGCGAAGCTTTTACGTGATGATTATTGCGATGGTCTTGGTGATTGCCTGCCTGTTTGTCCGACTGACGCTATTTCTTTTGAAGAACGTGAAGCGGATGAATATAATGAAGCTGCAGTTAAAGCTAATATGAATAAAATGGAAGAAAAACTACCATGCGGATGCCCAGGTACTCATTCAAAATCAATCGTTCGTGAAATTGATCAACTACAACATATAGAAACATATTCTGCTAAAACAGAACTTAATCAATGGCCTGTACAAATAAAACTTGTACCGCCGAATGCACCATACTTTGACAATGCAGATTTGCTTATCGCAGCTGACTGTACAGCATATGCATATGGTGATTTTCATAATAAGTATATGAAAAACAGGATTACAATAATCGGTTGTCCTAAACTTGATGATGGTGATTACTCTGAAAAATTAACTAGTATTCTAAAACTTAATGAAATTAAGTCGATTATAATTGCTCATATGGAAGTGCCATGCTGCGGCGGACTTGAAAATGCTGTTAAAACTGCACTTCAAAAATGTGGTAAGTTGATACCTTGGCAGATTGTTACGATATCAACTGATGGCAGATTATTGTAAAAAAAATAGCTGTTGCAATCGCAACAGCTATTTAATGTCTGCTTTAAAACTATTTTCTTTAAAAATAGTTTTAAATTGCAGATGTCAATTAATGTAGTTATGTTCAAACAGACATAAGCTGTTCAGTGTACGCATTATTTACAGCAACATTCGCCAACCGGAACAGTCCAGCCAAACTTATCCTCAATCTTACCCCATTGAATACCAGTAAGAGTATCATAAAGTTTCTGAGAAATATCACCGATTTTGCCATCGTTAAGAGTAACAACAGTATCGCCATACTTAAGCTCACCGATAGGAGAGATGACAGCAGCAGTACCAGTGCCAAATCCCTCTTTAAGTGTGCCGTTCTTAGCAGCTTCAACAAGCTCATCAATAGAAACAAGACGCTCGCTAACAGTGTATCCCATATCTCTTAAAATTTCAATACAAGACATTCTTGTAACACCACTAAGGATTGAACCTCTCAATTCAGGTGTAACAACTTCATCACCAATAACAAAGAATACGTTCATTGCGCCAACTTCTTCTATGTACTTTCTTTCAACGCCATCGAGCCATAAAACCTGAATATATCCTTCTTTTTCAGCCTCTTCCTGTGCTTTTAAAGAGATTGCATAGTTTGCACCAGCTTTAGTAAATCCTGTTCCGCCAACAACAGCACGAACATAATTTTTTTCAACGAAAATTTTAACCGGATTAATTCCATTTGGATAGTAAGCACCAACAGGGGAGAGGATTACACAGAAAATAAGGTGCTTTGCAGGATGAACACCAACCATAGGGTCAACTGCGAATATGAAAGGACGTATATATAATGAAGTACCTTCAGCAGTAGGTATCCAGTCCTTGTCAACATTAACTAGTGTTTTTATAGCCTCAATAGCAAATTCTTCATCAATTTGAGGAATACAAAGTCTGTCATTTGATACATTCAAACGAGCCATGTTTTTGTCAGGGCGGAAAAGCTGAATCTTGCCGCTTTTAGTTTTGTATGCTTTTAAACCCTCAAAAACTTCCTGACCGTAGTGAAGACACATTGATGATGGCTCCATTGGAATAGGACCATAAGGTACAATTCTTGCATCATGCCAGCCCTGACCCTCATCATAATTCATAAGGAACATATGGTCAGTGAATATTTTACCAAAACCAAGTGCATTTTGATCAGCAGGCTTTTGTTTTGGAGCGTTTGTACGAGTTACTTTAATTGTAAGCATTTTAGGTACACCCTTTCACATATAATATATATATAATTATAACAGATTTCGACTTCTTTTACAATTATGAATTATACAAAAATATAACTTGCATTTTTATATCTTTTGTGGTATAATGATAAAGTTATAAAAAAAGACATATTAAAAGGTATTAGTATTTAAATAATTCTATATCTTATAATTATTAAAACTAGTTTTTAAATTTTTTTGCCCTCATAGTTAAATGGATATAATAAACCCCTCCTAAGGGTTAGTTATAGGTTCGATTCCTATTGGGGGTGCCATAAAAAGGCCGAAATCATATAAAAATGATTTTCGGCTTTTATATTTTATATGAAATGATAATGTGTATAAACTAAGATAATTGAATCTTATAAGTTATATTAGCTTGTTCTAATAACAAAAAAGATAAAATATGCAGATATTTTTGAAATACTTATAAATTATAGTTGAAAAATCGGAAAAATTGGTGTATAATAAATAGTAATTATTGTTTTGAAAGGAAGTTTTGGTTATGTACGAAAATATAATGGATACTATTGGTTTTGTTACAGATTATGATACTGAAGTCGGCGATGCTATGAATAAGGAGCTTTTAAGGCAGAGAAGAAATTTGGAGCTTATTGCAAGTGAAAATCTTGTTTCACCTGCTGTTATGGCTGCAATGGGTTCTGTTCTTACTAATAAATATGCAGAGGGATATCCTGCAAAGAGATACTATGGCGGATGTGAATGTGTTGATATTGTTGAAACTATCGCTATTGAAAGAGCTAAGGAGCTTTTTGGTGCTAAGTTTGCTAACGTTCAGACTCACTCTGGTGCACAGGCTAACTCTGCTGTTTACTTTGCACTTTTAAATCCTGGTGATACTGTTTTAGGCATGAGCCTTGCTCATGGTGGACATTTATCTCATGGTTCTCCTGTAAATATATCTGGTAAATACTATAATTTCGTATCCTATGGTTTAGGTGATGACGAAACTATTGATTATGATAAGGTTGAGGCACTTGCTAAGGAACATCAGCCTAAGCTTTTAGTTGCTGGTGCATCTGCTTATCCTAGAACTATTGATTTCCCTAGACTTGCTGAAATCGCTAAATCAGTTGGTGCATTGCTAATGGTTGACATGGCTCATATCGCTGGTCTTGTTGCTGCAGGTGTTCATCCGTCCCCAGTGCCATATGCTGATATTGTTACTTCTACAACTCATAAGACACTAAGAGGTCCAAGAGGTGGACTTATCCTTACAAATAACGAAGAACTTGCTCTTAAGATTAATAAGGCTGTTTTCCCTGGTACTCAGGGTGGTCCTTTAATGCACGTTATTGCTGCTAAGGCTGTATGCTTTGGTGAGGCTCTAAAACCTGAATTCAAGGAATATGGTAAGAACGTTGTTGCTAATGCAGCAGCACTTGCCAATGGTCTTGTTAAGCGTGGATTTAACCTTGTTTCTGGTGGTACTGACAATCATCTTATGCTTGTCGATTTACGTCCATTTGATATCACTGGTAAAGAGCTTGAACACCGTCTTGATGAAGTTTATATCACTGTTAACAAGAATGCTATACCTAACGACCCACAGAGCCCATTTGTAACTAGTGGCGTTCGCATCGGTACTCCTGCTGTTACTAGCCGTGGTCTTGGTGTAGATGATATGGACAAGATTGCTGAATGCATTTACCTTACTGCTAAGGATTTTGACACACAAGCTGACAATATTCGTGCTTGTGTAACTGAAATTTGTTCAAAGTATCCTCTTTATATCTGATTTACAAAAAATTAAATTTATGGGTGACCGTCCTCGGTCGCCCTTAGTTTATCTCTATGTGAAAGGAGTACCCATATGCAATCACCTCTTGCGGACAGAATTCGTCCTAAAACGCTTGATGATGTTGTGGGACAGTCACATATTTTAGGTGAGGGAAAGCCGCTTAGGCGTATAATCGAAAGAGGCAATATCCCTAATATGATTTTTTATGGCAGTGCTGGAATTGGTAAGACAACTGTCGCACGTATCATTGCCGAAAACGCTAATATGCGTCTGCATAAGCTTAATGGTACACAGGCATCAATATCTGACATAAAGGATGTTATTGCTGATACCAACACGCTTTATGGAGTTAATGGTGTGCTTTTGTATCTTGATGAGATACAGTATTTGAATAAAAAGCAGCAGCAGTCACTTCTTGAGTATATTGAGAATGGACAAATAACCTTGATTGCATCTACTACTGAAAATCCATATTTTTATGTTTATAATGCTATAATTAGCCGTTCTACTGTTTTCGAGTTCAAACCGCTCACTGCTGATGAGCTTTCACCTGCGATTAGCCGTGCTTTTCGTATTGTTGCCGATGACCTTGGTATGAAAATTAAAGTCGAAAAGGGTGTCGTTGACTATATTGCAAAAGGCTGCGGTGGTGATGTGCGTAAGTCAATAAATACTGCTGAGCTTTGCGTTATGGCATCTGTTTCTGCAGATGATGTTGTTGTCATTACGATGGAAACTGCTAAAGAACTTACTCAGCGCAGCAACATGAAATATGATCGTGATGGTGACCAGCATTACGATATTTTATCGGCACTTCAAAAGTCCATTCGTGGCTCTGACGAAAATGCAGCTATACATTATGCTGCACGTTTAATTGAGGCAGGGGATATAATTTCACTATCAAGGCGTCTGCTTGTCATTGCCTGCGAAGACATTGGACTTGCTTATCCACAAGCTATAACAATTGTTAAAGCTTGTGTTGACAGTGCAATGCAGTTAGGACTTCCTGAGGCGAAAATTCCACTTGCCGAAGCTGTTATTTTACTTGCATCTGCTCCAAAATCTAATTCAGCATATATAGCTATAAATGCTGCATTAGATGATTTACAAAATGGCGAAACAGGCGATTACCCAAGACACTTGCAAAATAAGCATTTCGATGGTGAAGGTGCAATTGTTAAGGGACAGAATTACTTGTATCCACATGAATATCCAAATCACTATGTAAAGCAACAATACTTGCCAGATCCACTGAAAGATAAGATTTATTACGAATACGGCGATAATAAATCAGAACAGGCTGCAAAGCAGTATTGGAGTAAGATTAAATAACGATGTGAAGTTTCATGACTTTACACGTAAAAATGCACCGATAAAATAATATCGGTGCATTTTATGCGCTTTTTTAGAAAAATGTTTCGATTACTCGTCCAGAATCGGATGTTGAATATGTCCAGCGTGAAATATGGTTGTCGTTTATGTAATATTTTAGTGGCTGGTTTGTTGCAATGCCATCAAATACATCTACTATAATCAACTTGACTTTCATTTTTTCAGGAATAAGTGCTTTTATGTATACACTTGCGTGCTGTCCGATTTGAACGTTTTCTTTCGGCTCTGCTAGTCCTGCTAAGTTTGGTGCAAGTTCAACGAAAATGCCATAATCCTCGACAGAACGCACTATTCCTGAAACAGTTTCTCCATATGAAAATTGGTTAGCATTTTCCTCCCATGTACCAAGGAGTTCCTTGTGTGATAACCATACTCTGCCGCCCGTTACTTCCTTGATAATAACCTTTATATCCTGTCCTGCACAAAAACGGTCTGATGGATGCGATATACGTGAAATTGATATAGCATCTATTGGAATTAATGACGGTATACCACATCCGATGTCAACGAATGCGCCAAATTGCTCAAGATGTGTTACCTTAGCTGGTATGATATCGCCGGATGAAAGGTTTTCAATAAACTCATGCATACAATCTTCCTGCACTGCTCGTCTTGATAATACAGCTAAATATTCGCCGTTTTCATCCTTTTTTATGCTTAATACTTTAAAGCATACAGGCTTGTTTACCTTTGTAATAAGAGCAATGTCCTTTGTTGTACCCTCTGCAATACCTAGTGCACCTTCAATTCGTGGAATAATACCTTTTGCGCATGGTAAATCAATAATAAGATTGTGATCGTTATCGCAGACTGAAGTTCGTGCCTCAAGGATTTTACCTTGAATCATTGCTTCTTGTAAGGAGAAGATAGTTTTTAAGCTGTTTTGGTTATCAATAGTGTTAATCAATGTTCCTTCAGGTAAATAATTTCTCATTTTATGCCCATCCTTTTTTACGAGGCGTTTAATTAGTCATAGCTTTTGACTGCCTCCGATATTACACCCGTATTTAAGTATTGAAATACATACGGGTGTTTACTTTTAATTCATATGCGGATGTGGACGATGATATTACTTACCTAATTAAACAAAAATAAAAATTAAAATTTGTGGATATTAAGCCCACCGTAGCCAACAATAATATTTGATATCATTTTCTCATTTTCCCTGCTGCTAGTAACTTCAAGCATTGGTTGGTTTCTTGAATAGTCATATTCCATACCTGTGTCAATATTTCTAATTGAAAACTGCCCCCACATTGGTATTGAATACTGTGGATTGTTAATTGATGGACTAAAATTTGGAAATATAATATTACTTCCACTGTTATAAACTGTTCTGTTTGTTATAGTTAAGCTTGTGATATCAGGTACTTTGTTTCTTATTGCTGCAGCGCATATATCAGCTGTGTCGGGAGTATCAAATTCTGCTGTAAATTTCATGGTATTTATATCCTTTCATTTGAGCTTTTGGAACTTATGCTTATTTGTTCAGTATGAATTAATTTCACTGGAAAATATAGTAACACGATATGTGCAAAAAAATGTTATGCATTTGTGCGTTTATACTATTTTGTTTTAAAAAACTTTAAATATTACAGAAAATAATTGCCTTTTGATAGCAAATAATGATATAATATCAAAGTATCATTAAATATAATAGCTTAGATAATGTTAAATATAAAGAATTAGGGGTTTTACTTCATTTTGAAGTATGGATAATTTTTATGAATATAAATCCGAATGATATACTTATCATGAAAAAACAACACCCATGCGGAAGTAAAAAAATGTTTGTACTTAGAGTTGGTATGGATTTTAAGTTAAGATGTGATGGCTGTGGTCATGAATTTATGATTGCAAGAAATAAAATTGAAAAAAATATCAAATCAGTGATTAATCAAGCTGATGATGCTCATTTATAGCTGTTTTTATGTTATGTGGATTATATAATATAAAAATGAGGAGATTAATAAAATGTTTGAAAAACTTAAGCTAACAGAGGATAAATACGAAGAAATCAGCGAAATGCTGACCGATATAGAGGTTATTAACGATAATAAAAAATATACTGCTCTTATGAAAGAATATAAGATGCTTACTCCTGTTGTTGAGAAATACAGGGAATATTGTACTGCTGTGAAGAATTTTGAGGACGCTAAGGATATGCTCTCAGAAAGCGGTCTTGATAAAGAAATGAAAGAACTTGCACAGCTTGAATATGATGAAAATAAGGAGAAAATTGATGTTTTAAGTGATGAACTTAAAATTTTGCTTTTACCTAAAGATCCTAATGACGATAAAAATGTTATTATCGAAATTCGTGGTGGTGCAGGTGGTGAGGAGGCATCTTTATTTGCTAACTCTTTGTATCGTATGTATACGATGTTTGGTGAGGCTAAGCGTTGGAAAATTGAAGTGCTTAACATAAATGAAACTGAACTTGGCGGTTTAAAGGAAATAAGTTTTTTAGTAAGTGGTGAGGGTGCATATTCACGTTTAAAGTATGAAAGTGGTGTGCATCGTGTTCAGCGTGTCCCTGAAACTGAATCACAGGGGCGTGTTCATACATCTACTGTTACTGTTGCTGTTCTTCCTGAAACAGATGATGTTGAGCTTGAAATTAACCCTACTGAACTGAAAATTGACGTATTCAGAGCATCTGGTGCAGGTGGTCAGCATATTAACAAGACTGAATCTGCTGTACGTATTACTCATATTCCGACAGGTGTTGTTGTTGAATGTCAAGATGAAAGAAGTCAGCATAAAAATAAAGACAAGGCTATGAAAATTCTGCGTTCACGCCTATATGACGCTTTATTGCAGGAGCAGAATGATAAAATCGCTTCCGAAAGAAAATCTCAGGTTGGTACAGGTAATCGTTCTGAGCGTATAAGAACTTATAATTTCCCAGAAAGCAGACTGACTGACCATAGAATTGGTCTTACTATATATCGTCTTGAATATATATTAAATGGTAATCTTGATGAAGTTATCGATGCCTTGGCTACTGCTGATCAGGCAGCAAAGCTATCTGAACAAGTAGATGAACAGTAATTTTTTATTGCAAAAGGATGATTAATACGTATAAAACAAAGATGTTGTCATCTAATAAGGATGATTTAATTTATGCGGCAGGATTGCTTTCTGCTGGAGAAGTAGTTGGTATTCCAACCGAAACTGTTTATGGTCTTGCTGCTGATGCCACTAATGTGGAAGCTGTTGCTAAAATATTCAAGGCAAAAGGTCGTCCATCGGACAACCCTCTTATTGTGCATATATCCGATGTTTCGGAAATAGAGAAGTATGTTTCAGAAATTCCTGCACTTGCATATAAACTTGCAGATGAATTTTGCCCAGGACCGCTTACTATGGTAATGAAAAAGCGTGATGTTATTCCATCAATTACTAGTGGAGAGCTGGACACTGTCGGGATAAGAATACCTTATCATAAGACTGCTCGTGAGTTGATTAAGCTGTCAGGAAAGCCTTTGGCTGCACCGTCTGCTAATCTTTCAGGTAGTCCAAGTCCGACTTCTGCTATTCATGTTTTTAATGATATGAATGGACGAGTTCCTGCTATTGTCGATGGTGGTGTTTGTCCTGTTGGTGTTGAAAGTACAGTTATTTCATTTGAAAATGATGGTATACGTTTGCTTCGACCAGGGTTTATTACGGTTGAGGATTTTGAAAACATGGGCATAGTGGTTTACTGTGATAAAGGGATAACAGAGGAAACTCCATCCGAAGAAAAGGTGCTTTCACCTGGGATGAAGTACAAGCATTATTCCCCAAAAGCTAATGTAACTATTATAAATTCCAGTTTGGAAAACTTTAATGACTTTGTCGAAAAACATAACAGCATGGGTACATATGCGATGATTTTTGATTATGATAAAGACGTTTATCCGTTTGAAAATTTCATGACATATGGCGGATCATCAAAGGAACAGGCTGCACAGCTTTTTGATGTTTTGCGAAAATTTGACGAAATTAATGCTAAACAAATTTATGTAAGATGTCCTTCCATAGATGGAGTGGGACTTGCAGTTTATAACCGATTACTAAGAGCAGCAGGATTTGAGGTGATTCAATTTTGAGCGAAATAGCTAACATAGCTGTCGTTGGACTTACTGGACAAAGTGGGGCAGGCAAGACTACTGTTTGTCAGGTGTTTAAAGACAATGGCTTTGAAGTGATCAATGCAGACCTAATAGCTAGACAGCTTATGGTTAAGGGATCACCATGCCTGAATGAAGTTATTGAATGGTTTGGCAGAGAATACCTTACTGAAGATGGTGAGCTTAACCGTAAAAAGCTTGGTATGGCTGTTTTCTCAAATGAGGAACAGTTAAAGCAGCTTAATGGGATATGTTATCCGTACATAACATATGAAATTTTACAGCAGATAAATAAAATGGCTGATAACGGTAAAAAATATGTGTTATTGGATGCTCCTACATTGTTTGAAAGCAGAGCAGATGACTTTTGCAAGCTAATTATCAGTGTTACAGCCACCGAAAAAAATAGAATTGGACGCTTAGTTGAGCGTGATAATCTCTCCTTGGAGCAAGTTAAAAAGCGTATATCATCTCAGCATACCGAACATTTTTTTGTTAATCACTCTGATTATATTATTAAAAATAACAAGACTATTGAGGCTTTGAAAGAAAAGGCTCAGGAGGTGTCTGACAAAGTTAAGGAGTATTTTGAATGCTCAGAAAGTTAAGCGGATTTTTACTGCTTATTATTATTGGTATATTTATTTTTGTTTTTGTAAATCTTGACGATCTTAATAAGAAGTTTTTCTATCCAACAAATTATAGTGAATATGTTGAAGTTTATTCATCGAAAAACGACATGGATAAGTATTTGATTTATGCTATAATTAAGACTGAAAGTGGATTTAATGCTGATGCAGAATCAAATGTTGGCGCTAGAGGTCTTATGCAGTTGATGGAAGATACTTTCGACTGGGTTAAATTTCGCATGAGTGATGATAGCAATATTTCGTATGATGATATGTATGACCCTGAATGTAATATTAAATATGGGACATACCTTATCATGCTTTTGTACGAGGAATACGGTGACTATGAAACTGCAATTGCCGCTTATCATACAGGCAGGGGAAATGTTAATAACTGGCTTAGTGATAAGCGATATAGTGATGATGGTAATACTTTAAATGAATATCCATCAAGTGCAACAGAGCATTATGTTAATAAAGTTATGACTTCATATAAAGGTTATTGTAATCTTTATGATTAAATTTAAAGGATGGTTTTTATAATGTCAAATGAAAAATCCGAGGCTAAATTACTTCAGGAAAAACTTTTTTATAAGAAAAAACATACAGGACTTGTTATGTCTGATGAAGATATTAAGACAGGTTTTTCGTTCTGCGACGATTATAAAAGCTTTCTTGATAATGCAAAAACTGAACGTGAAGCTGTTATTGAAGTAATCAAAGCTGCAAAGGCTAATGGCTTTACAGAATATAAAAAAGGTACTGAATTAAAGGCTGGAGATAAGATTTACTATAACAACAGGGGTAAAGCTGTTATACTTGCCATTATTGGCAGTGAGCCAATTGAAAATGGTGTACATCTTGCTGCTGCACATATTGATTCACCACGTATTGATTTGAAACAAAACCCTCTTTATGAGGCTGATGAACTGGCTTTGTTTAAGACACATTACTATGGCGGTATAAAAAAATATCAGTGGACTGCTATTCCGCTTGCACTTCATGGTGTTATTGTAAAAAAAGACGGTGAAGTTATCAGTGTTAATATTGGCGAGAATGACAGTGACCCAGTATTTTGTATAAGTGATTTGCTGCCGCATCTTGCGCAGGATCAGGTTAAACGTACTTTAAGTGAGGGTATTAAAGGTGAGGAGCTTAATATAATCGTTGGCTCAATGCCTTTTAAAGATGATGAAATTAGCGATAAGGTTAAGCTTAATATTATGTCTGAACTTAATGAAAAGTATGGAATTATTGAAGAAGATTTTCTTTCTGCTGAACTTGAAATCGTCCCTGCTTTTAAAGCTAAGGATATTGGTTTTGACAGAAGTATGGTTGGTGCATACGGTCATGATGACAGAGTATGTGCATATACTGCTTTCAAGGCACTTTTGGATTGTAAAAATATTAATAAGACTGCTGTTGTATGTCTTGCTGACAAAGAGGAAACTGGTAGTGACGGCAATACAGGTCTTGCATCAAGCTATCTGAAGTATTTCCTTTATGATATTGCCGAACAGCTTGGCTCAAACGGACGTACTGTTATTTCAAACAGCGAATGCCTATCTGCTGATGTTAACGCAGCTATGGACCCAACTTTCCCTGATGTACTTGAAAAGAAAAATGCTGCTTTCCTTAATTATGGTGTATGTGTAACTAAGTTTACAGGTGCTAGAGGAAAGTCTGGTACTTCAGATGCATCTGCTGAATTTGTTGGCAGAGTTCGTAAAATGCTTGATGACAACAATGTTATATGGCAGACTGGTGAGCTTGGTAAGGTTGACCTTGGCGGCGGCGGAACTGTTGCTGCTTATATTGCTAATTTAAATATGGACGTTATTGATGTTGGTGTACCTGTTATTTCTATGCATGCACCATATGAAATTGTTGCAAAAAATGACGTTTATATGGCTTATAAGGCTTTTTTAGCGTTCCTTGATGAATAAAATTGTATTAGCACGCTATTTTTAGCGTGCTTTTTTGACAAAAAGTATTGACTTTTTAATTTGTTATGGTATAATATTATTTATTGTATAGTATGCTTTTCTTTTGAGGAGGTTTAAATGTGGAAGTAATTCCTTTCTTTGGATACAGTGTGTATCAGATGTTTCATATGTTTGTTTTTTGGGCAGTTATCGGATGGGGAATTGAAGTTTGTACATTAACGCTTGAAACAGGTCAATATCAAAATCGTGGTTTCTTGAATGGACCTTTATGTCCGATATATGGTTTTGGCGTTTTAATGGTTGTTATTTTTTTGCGTCCGATTGAAGATACATTTATTCCGCTTTTTTTAACATCAATGATAATTTGTACAACATTTGAATTTGCTGTCGGTATTGGTATGGAAAAGCTGTTTAATAACAGATGGTGGGACTATTCACATGAAAAATTTAATATCAAGGGTTATATATGCTTGAAAATTTCTGTGCTTTGGGGACTTGGATGTGTTTTAGTTGTTAAGGTTGTTCATCCATTGGTTGAAATATATGTTGACTGGCTACCATTAAAGCTTGGTATGCTAATAATTATCGTGATGTCTGTATTGATTGTAATTGATGTTATCGGCTCTATGACTGCTGTTAATAAGCTTAATGCAAGACTTAAGCAGATTGATGAAATTACTAAGCTTATGCTGAAAAGCTCTGTTAAAATCGGTGAAAATATTTCTCATGAAACACTTGAAATTAAGGAGAAATATGATAAAATAGCTCTTGTTGCTGATACAAAAGCTAATGAACTTAAAGAGAAGTATGATAACTCTAAGGTTGAATTTAAGGAGAAATATGATAATTCAAAGCAGGAGTTAAAGGAAAAACTTGAAAAACTCATGAACTATAATGACGCCACTGCTGAACGATGGATGAAGTCATTCCCTAATATGCGTTCTGTTAGTTATCAGGATTCATTTGAAAAGGTAAAAAAGTCATTATCCAATAGAATTAAAATACCTGACAGTCTTAAAAGAAAAAAAATGTGTGATGAAGAATACGAAAGTATTGTTGAAGATTGTGAAAATTATGATAATGTTAATAAATGAAAAAATATGCGTAAAATGTCAAAATTACTGTTGACATATTGTGTAATATGTGGTATAATTCTTTTCTAGTAGACAACCTTTAAGTTAGTCCGAGAGATTGACAAGGCAGTCATTAGTAGGCTTTAATTATATGGAATAGCTGACACTTTTTGTGTTATAGCTATATAAATATGTTGGTTTATTATACCTGTCTGTTTTTTTACGGACAGGTATTTTTGCGTTTGGAAGGTGGGTTTGGTATGGAGAAATCTAACATAAAACAAAATTTTTGCGAAAGGCAAAAAGCTGTTATTATGGATGAAAACACCTTAAACAGAGCAATTATGAGAATTTCATATGAAATTTTGGAACGCAACAAAGGTGCAGAACAGCTTTGTTTGATTGGTATTCTTTCACGAGGTGTGCATATTGCAAAGAGGATTGCTGATAAGCTTTCTGAAATTGAAAATGTTATCCTAGAAGTTGGTGTTCTTGATATTACTGCATACAGAGATGACAAAAAGGGTGTTAATGACTGCGATAAAACTGATATTTCGTTTGATATTGAGAATAAGCGGGTTGTGCTTGTTGATGATGTTCTTTTCACTGGAAGAAGTACAAGAGCAGCCATTGACGCTATTATGACAAAAGGCAGACCTCAAAGTATTCAGCTTGCTGTGCTTGTTGACAGAGGGCATAGGGAACTTCCTATCAGGCCTGATTATGTTGGTAAAAATGTTCCGACATCAAGGGATGAAAAGGTAAAAGTTATGATGAATGAAATTGATGAATGTGATATGGTTATTATAATGGAGTGATTTTTTGAACAGCTTACTTATTAAAAATGTTAAAATAATTGATGATGCCACACTTAATGATATTTATATTGTTGATGGTTTCATTGAAAAAATTGGATCTGAACTTAATGAAAATGCAGAGCGTATTATTGATGGTAATGGAAAGCTTACAGCAATTACAGGGCTTTTTGATATGCACGTTCATTTCCGTGACCCTGGATTAACTCATAAAGAGGATGTTCTTACTGGTTGTGAGGCTGCACTAGCAGGGGGGGTCACAGGTGTTGTTTGTATGCCGAATACCATTCCTCCGATTGATAATGCAGGTGTTGTAAATCATATTCTTGCTAAAGCAGAGGGGACTGGTGTTAAGGTTTATCCTGCAGGTTGTATCACTGAACGCATGGACGGCAAAAAGCTTTATGATTATTCAACTCTTGGTGTTAAAATTATATCTGATGATGGACGTCCTATTGAAAATGCAGAACTTATGAGAACCGCTTTAGAATTGACAAATGAAAATGGCATGCTTATTGCATCTCATTGTGAAGATATGAGTATTATTGATGGTGGTATAATTAATAAGGGTAAGATATCCGAAAAGCTTGGCGTTAAGGGTATGGACAGAGCGTCAGAGGATAGTGTTACAGCTAGAGAAATTGCTCTTGCAAACTCATGTGATGCACGAATTCATATATGTCATGTTTCAACAAGAGGTAGTATTAATTTTATACGTGATGCAAAGTCAAGAGGGGAAAAGGTTACTTGTGAAACTTGCCCTCATTACTTTACGCTTACAGAAGAAAAATTGCTTACAAAAGATGCAGATTATAGAATGAACCCTCCGCTAAGAACAGAGGATGACAAGAATGCAGTTCTTGATGCTGTTATTGATGGTACAATTGATTGTATCGTTACTGACCATGCTCCACATACTGCTGAGGAAAAAGCTGACTTCTTAAAAGCTCCGAATGGAGTTGTCGGACTTGAAACCTCACTTGCGGTTACTTTAACAACGCTTTATCATACAAAGAAAATGAGCCTTTCAAAGATTGTTGAGATTATGGCCGTTAATCCACGAAAGATTTTAGGAATTGATGTCCCTGAAATAACGGTGGGTGAAAAAGCGGAATTTATTCTTGCTGACCTTGATTATGAATGGGTGGTTGAGCCAGAAAAGCTTCATAGCAAGTCAAAAAATACTGTGTTCAAGGGTGAAAAGCTAAAGGGTAAGAATTTCTATACTATTACTGACGGAATTGTCCGTTATGAATATAAAGCGTAATTTAATGTAGTGAGAATTTTTTCTTTCGATGTATTATATCCATGTTAGTTAAGTTAAATTTATATAAAAGGAGTGTTTTGAAATGTCTTTTGACAGAATGATTGCAAAGATTATTGAAACAAAAAATCCAACTGTGGCAGGTCTTGACCCTAAGCTTGACTTTATTCCAAACTTCATAAAGGAAAAAGCTTTTGAGGAAAAGGGTAAAAATTTAAAGGGTGCTGCTAACGCTATTTGGAAGTTCAATAAGGCTATTATTGACGCTATTTATGACATTGTTCCTGCAATTAAGCCACAGTCTGCTTATTATGAGATGTATGGCTATCATGGTGTTAAGGCACTCTATAAGACAATCGAATATGCACAGTCTAAGGGTATGTTCGTTATCGTTGATGGAAAGAGAAATGATATTGGTGCAACTATGGAGGCATATACAAATGCTTACCTAGGCAGCACTATGATTGATGGTGAAGAAGTAGAGGCTTTTGGTGCTGATGGATTGACTGTAAATGGTTATCTTGGTACTGATGGTATTGCTCCTTTAACAGATATCTGCAAAAAGAATGACAAGGGTATTTTCGTTCTTGTAAAGACTTCAAATAAATCAAGCGGTGAGTTACAGGACAGAGAGCTTGCTGATGGAAATACAGTATATGGTGCTATGGGTGATATGTGCGAAAAATGGGGTGCTGATAATATCGGCGCTTATGGATATTCTGCAGTTGGCGCTGTTGTTGGAGCTACATATCCTGAACAGCTTGCTGAAATGAGAATAAAACTTCCGCACACTTTTTTCCTTGTACCTGGATATGGAGCACAAGGCGGCGGCGCAGAAGGTGTTTCTAAGGGTTTTGATGCAAATGGGCTTGGTGCTATTGTAAATTCATCCAGAGCTATTATGTGTGCATATCAGACAGAAAAATGTGATGAAAAGGATTTTGCAAAGGCTGCTAGACGTGAATGTATTCGCATGAGAGAGGATATTACACAGTTTATTCCTGCTTTGAAAGATGCAAAGGTTAAGTAACAAATTAATTCAGATATATTTATTAAATTGGAGGAACTTAAATGGCTTTGTGGAACACTGGAAAAAAGGCATATTTAATGCTTGCAAATGGTCGTGTTTTTGAAGGAAAATCATTCGGTGCAGAAGGTTCTGTTATAGGTGAGGCTGTATTTACAACAAGCATGGTTGGATATCAGGAGGCTTTGACTGACAGCACTTATTACGGTCAGGTTATTTGTCAGACATTTCCGCTAATCGGAAATTATGGCATTAATGATGAAGATTATGAGTCTGCCAAGGTATCAGCTAAGGGTTATGTTGTTCGTGAGTGGTGTGATGCACCGTCTAACTTCCGTTCAACTGGTGATATTGATAGCTTTATGAAGAAAAATAATGTTGTTGGTATTTATGATATTGACACTCGTGCTTTGACTAGAATGATTCGTGACGAGGGCGTTATGAATTGTATTATTACAACTGAGGATGTTTATGCTAAAAAAGATGAGCTTCTTAAGGCTGTTTCTGATTATACAATTACTGATGCAGTAAAAAATACTACATCCGCTGAGAAAAAGGTTTATTCCTATGAACACGCTAAGTATGACATTGCGTTGCTTGACTTAGGCGTTAAAACAAGTATCAGAAAAGCACTTATAAACCTTGGATGCAACGTAACCGTTTATCCTGCTTTTACATCTGCTGATGAAATTTTGTCAGGTAATCATGATGCTATCGTTTATTCTAATGGTGGTGGTATTCCTGCTGAATGTTCTGAAATTATTGATACTATCAAGAAGATTAATGAAAGAAAAATGGTATCGTTTGGTATTGATTTAGGACATACATTAATGGCTATGGCTTGTGGTGCTGAAGTTTCCAAGCTAAAGCATGGTCATCAT
Organism: Oscillospiraceae bacterium; assembly: GCA_031550725.1. GTDB lineage: Bacteria > Bacillota > Clostridia > Oscillospirales > Ruminococcaceae > UBA946. The sequence continues at coordinate 132,182 of JAVBOH010000009.1, read as the reverse complement.
GGTGCAAACCAGCCTGTTAAGTCCATTGACAGTGGAAAAACTTATGTTACAACTCAAAATCATAACTATACTGTAAATGCTGATAGTCTTCCAGCTTGTATAGAGATTTCACATACAAATGGTAATGATAAGTCTGTTGAGGGACTAAAATATAAGGATATACCTGCAATGTCAATTCAGTTTATTCCTGGCGTCAGCGGCGGACCACAAAATCCTGCTTTGATTTATAATGAATTTTTATCAATGATTTCTAAGGAGGTAAAGTAATATGCCGTTGCGTACAGATATAAAAAAGGTTCTTGTTATTGGCTCAGGTCCTATTGTTATCGGACAGGCTGCAGAGTTTGACTATGCAGGCACACAGGCTTGCCGTGCTTTAAAAGCTGAAGGTCTTGAAGTTGTTTTAATAAACTCTAACCCTGCTACAATCATGACTGATAAGGCTATGGCTGATAAGGTTTACATTGAACCTCTTACTCTTGATGTTGTTAAGAAAATCATCAAGCTTGAAAAACCAGACAGTGTTTTGTCTACATTAGGCGGACAGACTGGTCTTACACTTTCCATGCAGCTTGCTGAATGTGGTTTTTTGGCAGAAAATAATGTGAAGCTTTTGGGTGCTAACCCAGAAACTATTCATAAGGCTGAGGACAGACAGGCATTTAAGGATACTATGGAGAAAATTGGTGAGCCATGTATTCCATCCAAGGTTGTTGTAACTGTTCCTGATGCTGTTGATTTTGCTCAGGTTATTGATTATCCTGTTATTGTTCGTCCTGCATTCACTTTGGGTGGTACAGGCGGCGGTATTGCTTATAACGAAGAAGAACTTCGTGATATTGCTACAAACGGACTAAGACTTTCTCCTATTACACAAATCCTTGTTGAAAAGTGTATTTCAGGATGGAAAGAAATCGAATTTGAAGTTATCCGTGATAGTATTGGAAATTGTATCACTGTATGTTCAATGGAAAATATTGACCCTGTTGGTGTTCATACAGGTGACTCAATTGTTATAGCTCCTGCTGTAACTCTATCTGATAAAGAATATGGTATGCTTAGAAACGCTGCTTTGAATATGGTTTCCGAACTTGGCGTTGAGGGTGGATGTAACTGTCAGTTTGCACTTCATCCAACTTCATTTGAGTATGCTGTAATAGAAGTAAATCCTCGTGTATCACGTTCATCTGCACTTGCTTCTAAAGCAACTGTTTATCCAATTGCAAAGGTTGCAACTAAGATTGCTATCGGATATACTCTTGATGAAATCGTGAATGCTGTAACAGGAAGCACTTATGCTTGTAATGAGCCTAGTATTGATTACTGTGTAATTAAGTTTCCTAAGTGGGCTTTTGATAAATTTGTTTATGCAAAGAGAACTCTTGGTACACAGATGATGGCTACTGGTGAAGTTATGTCTATCGGTACTTCATTTGAACACGCTATGATGAAAGCTGTTCGTTCAATTGAACTTGGTATGGATAGCTTTTCACTTAAAAAACTTATCCCAATGAATGATATGGAAATCAAGGCATTACTTCGTAATGTTGATGATGAGCGTATTTTCGTTGTAGTTGAGGCTATCAGACGTGGTATAGCTATTGAAGATATCCACAAGATTACTATGATTGATATGTGGTTCTTAGCTAAGTTTAAAAATCTTATTGACCTTGAAAAACACCTTGCTGATGGTGAGCTTACAAAAGAAAAATATATCGCTGCTAAGAAGTTTGGTTACCTAGACAGCACTATTGAGCGTTTAAGTTCACAAAAATGCCCAATGAAACAACATGCTGTATACAAGATGGTTGATACTTGTGCTGGTGAATTTAAGGCTGAAACACCATATTTCTACTCAACATTTGATGAAGAAAATGAAGCACAGCTGTTCTTAGAGCGAACTAACACCGGCAAAAAGAAAATTATTGTATTCGGTTCAGGTCCTATCCGTATCGGGCAGGGTATCGAATTTGACTACTGTTCAGTTCACTGCGTATGGGCATTAAAGGAAATGGGTTACGAAGCAGTTATCTGTAACAACAACCCAGAAACAGTTTCTACTGACTTTGATACAAGTGACAGACTTTACTTTGATCCTCTTACAAAGGAGGATGTGGAGTCCATTCTTGCAACTGAAAAGCCTGATGGTGTTGTTGTTCAGTTCGGTGGGCAGACTGCAATTAAGCTAACTAAGCACCTTGTAGACCTTGGAGCTACTATACTTGGCACTTCTCCTGACAGCATTGATGCTGCTGAGGACAGAGAGCGTTTTGATGAACTTCTAACAAAGTGTAACATTCCTCGCCCTGAGGGACAGACTGTTATGAACGAGGCAGAGGCTTTGGCTGCTGCTGGTGAACTTGGATATCCAGTACTCATGCGCCCATCGTATGTTTTGGGTGGACAGAACATGATTATCGCTTATTCCGACAAGGATATCATTGAATATATGGAGATTATCACTCGTACAGCACTTGAAAATCCTGTACTTATCGACAAATACATGATGGGTAAGGAAGTTGAGGTTGATGCTATCTGTGATGGTGTTGATTATGTTATCCCTGGTATTATGGAGCATATTGAAAGAGCTGGTGTTCATTCAGGTGACTCAATTTCCGTATATCCTGCACTTACACTTACAAAGAAAACTCGTGAAACAATTATTGAATATACTCGTCGTTTGGCTATGGAGCTAAAGGTTATCGGTCTGGTTAATATTCAGTATGTTGTATTTGAGGATGAAGTTTATGTAATCGAGGTAAATCCACGTTCATCAAGAACTGTACCTTACATTTCAAAGGTAACAGGGGTTCCTATGGTTGATATCGCAACTAAGATTATGCTAGGGACAAGCTTGAAAGAACAGGGTTATGTTAGCGGACTTTACAAGGAAGCTGATTATATAGCTGTTAAGGTTCCTGTATTTAGTTTTGAAAAGCTGCATGATGTTGATACTGCCTTAGGTCCTGAGATGAAGTCTACTGGTGAATCACTTGGTATCGCTAAGAAGTTTGAGGATGCACTTTTCAAGGGACTTGTTGCTGCTGGATACAAGTTCAGCAAGAAAACCCGTGGTGGTGTTCTTGTTACTGTTCGTGATACTGATAAGGATGAAATCATTTACGTTGCAAAGAAATTTGAGCGTCTTGGATTTGATGTATATGCAACTGCTGGTACTGCTGATTTTCTTCAAAAGAATGGTGTTGCTGCTAGTGCTGTTAAGAAAGCATCCGAAGAAGGTTACACAGTTATGAACTTGCTTGATGATGGCAAGATTGACTATGTAATTTCTACTTCCGAAAAAGGACGTATTCCTGCTTATGACAGTGTTAAAATCCGTCGTAAGACTGTTGAACGTTCAATCTGCTGCTTGACTTCAATAGATACTGCTAATGCTGTTGCCGATATTCTTTCAATGGGTAAGAGCATTGATGATATGGAAATGATTGATATTACTAAGATATAACGATTTAATGGGCTGTTGCATGAGAGAATATCTCAAGCAATAGCCCATTTAGATATATTTTATGTAAAAGTTGTTTTATGCAATCAGTTTTTTTATAATATGTTTGACAACAGTTAATGAATGTGATATACTTATAAAAACGGAATGTTTGTGCGATATTTATTTTGAGGTAGGGAAAGGCGGTAGTTTTTTGAGTGATTTTTCAGAGATTAAAAGGCTGATTAATTTGATATTGTCCGATGAAAAATTGACTAACAGTAAAAACTTTGACAGCACGGTTTATCGTGATGAACCAATTCTCAGAACTGCTGGTCAGCTTCCTAATTATGTTCCGCCCGAAATCAAAAAGATGAAACAAATTGCAAACAACTATTATTCATACCGAAAAGCAGAGGAAGCTATTTTTTATAATCAATGTAAATTTATGGCCGATTATGAGGATGACTTTATTTATAATGGCGAGTTTATAAGATATTTTCCGACCTATCAATCTATGTCTACACAGCAGCTTAGAGGTTATTTTTCATGGCGTACTAAGGTAAGGCAGGGGATTATTGAACCGACCTCTCTATCCTTTGTGTTTGTGTATATATATGAGCTATTGCATCAGATTGGCGCAAATTCTGCTGTTGACGGATATGAAATGCTAAAAAAATTCCGCTCGGTTTACAGCGAAATAGATTCACATATTTATCGTTATATGAAAGCTTGGGTTAATGACTATGTTATTTATTATAATCTTGATAAATCACTGCTTGAAGAAAATGATGACATAATATTTGATAAGTCACTGCTTGTACTTATTGAATATAATTCCAATAAAAAAGAACAGATTTTTGATGCAATAAAATTTCTTTCTTCTTATAATATTGCTAACTCCAAATTTTATAAGCAATACCCTGATGATGTTATGATTGTTGCTTGTAATGTTTTTATAGAACTTTCGGAATACTATAAAAAGCACAGAAAAAATACACTTTGTGACAAGCTGTTTGGCAGGAAAATTTCTTGCTCATATAATATGTTCAGTGCAGCTGTTTTTTATGACCACATTAATTATAATAATTACGAATATGTTGTGAATGATATTCATAAGTATCGCTGTGTAAATGGCAGATGGACTTGTGAAAAATATTTTGGCAACAGGGATAAAAGTACTGAACTTGGTGCTGTTATTAAAGCTATTGACTGTGTTATGCGACAGAAGTATGATTATAAATTTCCTCTAAAACAGGATTTTGATACTAAGGTTATTTTGAATATTATCAACAGGGAAATCGATAAATTTCTTGAAGATAAAATAAAAAATACAGCTCCTGAAATTGAAATTGATGTTTCTAAGCTAAAAAATATCAGACAAGCTGCTGAAATTACTCGTGACAAGCTTATTATTGATGATGAATTTAGCAATATCATAGAAATGGATTTTGAAGATGATATTATCAATCAAGAAATCGGTAATGAAATAAATATAAATGTGGATATAGATTATATATCACCTGTTAAAAACGAAATAATATTTACTGATGTTCAATATGATTTTATGCATTTAGTGTTAAATAATGAAAATTATATAAATTATGTAAATGAAAATCATATCATGTTATCAGTTCTTGTTGATGAAATTAACGACAAGCTTTTTGATATATTTGGAGATACTGTTTTTATTTTTGAGGGTGATACCCCTGTTTTAATTCAAGATTATGTGGATGAACTGAGAGGATTATTTGTTAAATGAAGATACCAAAAAGAATTGCATCGACTGTAATTAATTCACTTAAAGGTGGTGTCGTACCACGAGTTGGCTTACCATATATTACTGTTGGGCGTGACACCGAAATTAATGCACTTTTGCATGATGTTGACATTATTGCAGACGGTGGTGCATCGTTTCGGTTTATTGTCGGTAAATATGGCAGCGGTAAGAGTTTTTTGCTCCAGACTATAAGAAATTATGTTATGGACAGAAATTTTGTTGTTGTTGATGCTGACCTTTCGCCTGAAAGACGTCTGCAAGGCAATAAAGGTCAAGGCCTTGCCACATACAAAGAGTTAATAAGTAATATGTCAACCAAAACAAGACCTGAAGGTGGTGCTTTAACTCTTATTCTTGACAGATGGATAAGCAGTGTTCAGAGTGAAACAGCTGCGCAAAGTTGTCTTTCGTTTGATGATATTGAATTTACAAAGCTTGTTGAAAAGAAGATTTATGAGGTTATCAGCTCACTTAACGAAATGGTGCATGGCTTTGATTTTGCAAAGCTGCTAACTATTTATTATAAGTCATATGTTGATGGAAATGACGAGAACAAAGCTAAGGTTGTAAAATGGTTTCGTGGAGAATATGTCAATAAAACCGAAGCAAAATCAGAGCTTGGTGTAAATATTATTATCACTGATGATGACTGGTATGAATATATAAAGCTGTTTGCATTTTTCCTGAAGCAAGCAGGATATAATGGTATGCTCATTTTAATCGACGAACTTGTTAATATTTATAAAGTACCGAACAGTATTACAAGACAGTATAATTATGAAAAAATCCTTACGATGTATAATGATACATTACAGGGAAAAGCGAAATATCTTGGTATAATTATGTGTGGTACTCCTCAGTGTATTGAAGATACTCGTCGTGGGGTGTATAGCTATGAAGCTTTACGTTCTCGGCTTGCTGAGGGGCGTTTTGGCAGAGATGATGTCAAGGATATGCTTGCACCAGTTATAAAGCTTTTGCCGCTTAATTATGAGGAAATGCTTGTTTTGATTGAAAAGCTTGCTTATATTCATGCCGGACTTTTTGAATATGAACAGACATTAAATCAAAATGATATGATTAATTTTATTAAAATTGAGTTTGGCAGAATTGGTGCGGATACTAATATTACTCCTCGTGAGGTTATTCGTGATTTTATTGAACTGCTTAACATTGTTTATCAAAATCCACATATTAATGTTACAGAGCTTTTAGGTTCAGAAAGCTTTGAGTTTTCAAAAACACAAGATAATGATAATGCTGCGCAGCAGGAATTTGCTGAATTTGATATATAAAATACTTTGTATGAAAGGTGATTTAACATGAATATTTATAGCAGATATGCACCTTTTATACAGGAGTTTATTTATAATAACAACTGGGAAAACTTAAGAGCAATTCAAGTTGCTGCCGGTGATGCTATTTTTAATACAGATGATAATGTATTGTTATCAGCATCAACTGCATCAGGTAAAACAGAAGCTGCTTTTTTTCCTATACTAACGTTTTTTTCGGAGGATATGCCGATTTCAATTGGTGCAATTTATATAGGACCGTTAAAAGCACTTATAAATGACCAGTTTATAAGACTTAATGATTTGTGTGCAGAGGCAGAAATTCCCGTTTGGCATTGGCATGGAGATGTTTCACAGTCACATAAGAATAAACTGCTTAAAAATCCATCGGGAATTTTGCAAATAACACCAGAATCGCTTGAGGCTATGTTATTACATAAACACGCCGCTATTTCACGACTTTTTGGTGATTTGCGCTTTATTGTAATTGATGAAGTACATTCACTCATGCGTGGCGACAGGGGAGGACAAACACTTTGTCTTATTGAAAGATTGTCAAAGATTGCTGGAGTTAATCCACGAAGAATAGGACTTTCTGCCACTATCGGTGATTTAGAGAGTACAGGTAAGTTTTTATCATCTGGTACTGGTAGAAGTACAATAATTCCGAATATTGAAGCTAAAGGTGCCAAGTGGCGTCTTTCTATGGAGCATTTTTTTATTACTGGACCTCAAGCTGCTTTAGGTGATGTTGAAGCTGAAGCACTACCTGTTTTAGAAGCATCGAGTGATATTGCACCTGAGTATGCTGATTCTGGTATCGGATATATTTTTGAGCATACAAGAGGTAAAAAATGCCTTGTTTTTGTAAACTCTCGTGAGGAATGTGAGGCCGTTACAACGACTTTACGTCAATATTGTGAAACTAAACATGAAAATGATAGATTTCTTATTCATCATGGTAATTTGTCTGCATCATACAGAGAAACTGCTGAAATGGTTATGAAAGATGATGAACAATTTCAAACTACTGTTACAACTGCCACACTTGAGCTTGGTATTGATATAGGACGTCTTGAAAGAGCATTTCAGATTGATGCTCCTTTTATGGTATCGTCATTTTTACAGCGTATGGGGCGAACAGGACGTCGTGATTTACCACCTGAAATGTGGTTTGTAATGCGTGAAGAGCAACCTGAAGCAAGAGCAATGCTGCCTGCAACTATTCCTTGGAAATTATTACAAGGTATTGCACTTGTGCAGTTATATTTACAGGATAAATGGGTTGAACCTCCAAAGCTTGACAGGCTACCTTTTAGCTTGCTGTATCACCAGACAATGAGTACGCTTGCCTCCTGCGGCGAAATGTCGCCCGCAGCACTTGCGTCAAGAATACTGACACTTAGTTATTTTTATCGCATTTCACAGGATGATTTTAAACAGATGCTAAGACACTTAATTGAAATTGAACATCTTCAAAGAACTGAAAATGGTGGTTTGATTATTGGTCTTGCAGGGGAGCGAATTACCAATACATTTAAGTTTTATGCTGTTTTTCAGGAAAATGAGGAATATACAGTTCGATGTGCATCACAAGAGCTTGGTACAATTGTAAAACCGCCGCCTGCTGGAGAAAAGATTGCGCTTGCAGGTCATGTTTGGGTAGTTGAGGAAGTTGATCACAAACGTCATCTTGTTTATTGTGAGCACGTTAAGGGTAAAGTTCCTGCTTATTTTGGTGAATGCCCAGGTGATATTAACACGAAAATTCTTGAACGAATGAAACTTGCTTTGCGTGAAGAAACTGTTTATCCATATTTAATGAAAAATGCTGTTTCAAGACTTAAGCAAGCTAGACATACTGCTGTAAATTCTGGTGTACTTGATGAAGTGCTTATTTGTCTTGGCGGTGATATGTGGTGCTTATTTCCTTGGCTTGGAACATATGCTTTTCTTGCTATGGAACGTTTTATTAAGATTAAATGTGCTCATTTACTTGGAATTACTGGCATGGATTCATCACGACCATATTTTATTCAATTCAAAATGAAAGCCGATAAGGAAACATTTTTTGAGGTATTAAGGGAAGTTGTTAAACAACCGCTTGACCCGATGGAGCTTGTTTATCCTAAAGAAGTACCGATATTTGAAAAGTATGATGAGTTTTTACCTGAAGAGCTTGTGAAAAAGGGATTTGCTTATGGAATACTTGATATTGATGGTATGAAAAATCGTATTTTAGGATGGGTTGATTAATTTTTTATGAAAGGTAATAGCTTGGTATGAAAAAAAGTGTTAATTCCTTTACGTGTGTTATTATGTTTTTACTCTTTTCTGTACTAACGCTTATTGGTGCTCTAAATCATGAACTATGGTTTGACGAAGCTCAAGCTTGGGTAATCGCACGAGATAACGATATTTTAGGAATTTTTAATCAATTAAAATTTGAAGGACATCCGCCATTATGGTATTTGATTTTACATTTATTATCTCTTATGGGATTTGACTGTACGATTATATCAATATTTAGCTGGATAGTTGTAGTTTTTGCTGTTGCAATAATTATATGGAAAGCTCCGTTTGGAAATATTGTTAAAATTTCTGTTATATTTTCATCAGGCTTTTTATTTTATAATACAGTAATATCAAGGGTTTATTGTCTTATTTTATTATTGCTATGCTTGATTGCATGGGTATATCCCAAACGAAAAGAACATCCGATATATTTTGGTATACTCATTGCGTTACTTGCAAATACACATATTTGTATGAGCGGCTTTGTGGGAATAGTTGGTATTTATATGATTATTGAGTTATTTATCAGCTTTAAAAATTTAAATTTTAAACAGAATATGCTAAATGTACTAGGAATTGTTATTTCTGGTACTGGTGTACTCATACTTATTTTTCCTTTATTTAATACACTTGGCTCAAATTCGATTGTTTCAGAAAAAAGTATTACTTTAAACATTGTTATTTTAAGTATTTTTGAAAGTTTTACAAATATAAGTAATTCTGCAATTTCAGGATATTTTGATAATGTATTTTTATATCTGGTTGCTTGTTTGATTAGTATCCTAATGATTTTTATGCTATTTTTACTTCGTCATTATAAAAAGCCTTTGATTATGATGTTGTTTTTTATAATTTTTTATATAGTTTCCTCAGAATTGTTATGGTATACTATACCAAATCGTGCGACGATTTTTATATTTATGTTTTTCATTGTTTTTTGGATTGCAAAACAGGATGAAGATTGTGATGCTACAAAAATTGAATGCAGTGATAAAATTTCATTATCATTGCTCAGAAAAGCAATTAACTTTATTTCAAATTTAGATTTTAATTTTGATAAAACATATACAGTTATTCTTTGTGTGATTTTAATTACTACAATTCCATCTGGATGTATATATTTATTCAGAGATTATGGAGAGGATTTTTGTCCTGCTAAAGCAAGTGCTGAATATATAAAACAAAATATTCCACATGATGCTGTTTTTGTTACAGCAAGTGACTCAGCATCGCAATTTTCTGCATATCTACCTGAATATAAATTTTATGCAATTAACCAAAGTGAGTTTTATACTTATATGTATCACAAGCAGCCAGATGAAAATATTGATAATAGCAAGATAAAAAAAGACTTGATGAATGAAAATAATATTTATTATCTTTATTTTGCTATTGACCCTGATATATCACAATATGCAGCTGATGTAATTTATATGAGGCGTGGGAATATCCATTTTGATGTAAATATTGGGTATGTTGAAATATCAAAATTTGATTTTGTTGATGAATGAATGTAAAATATTATAATTTTGTATCAGGTTTAAACAATAATTATTTTATCAAGTTTTGTAGTATAAAATTACCCAAACTTATAAAGGAGGGTCATAAAGTGAAAAATGTTGTTATTATTGGTGCGGGTCCTGCTGGTCTTACTGCAGCATATTCATTATTAAAACAGAGTTGTGAATTTCACCCAATTATTATTGAAGCAAGTGAGTTTATTGGTGGTATTTCAAGAACTGCACATTATAAAAATAATCGAATTGATATTGGCGGCCATCGTTTTTTTTCTAAGGACGATGAAATTATGAAAATATGGATGGACATTCTTCCACTTCAGTCTGCTCCATCTAAGGATGATATTGTTCTTGGCAGAAACACTATGCTTTCAAAGAATACTGACGCTGATCCTGAGAAAATTGACGATGTTTTTCTTATCAGAAATCGTGTTTCGAGAATTTATTACAGGCATAGATTTTTTGATTATCCAATTTCTTTAAAACCAGCAACGTTTATTAATATGGGTTTTGTTAATACAGTTAAAGCAGGTTTTGGGTATCTGGCTAGTATTGTGCATAAGCTGCCTGAAACATCACTTGAAAACTTTTATATTAATCGTTTTGGACGTCCGCTTTATGAAATGTTTTTTGAAGATTATACGGAGAAATTATGGGGTGTGCATCCCTCGAATATCGCTGCTGACTGGGGTGCACAGCGTGTAAAAGGACTTTCTGTATGGAAGGTTATTACTTCTGCAATGTCAAAACCTTTTAAGGATAAAAAGAATATTGAAACGTCGCTTATTGAAGAATTTTATTATCCAAAGTATGGACCAGGACAGTTATGGGAAAAGCTTTCTGATATAAACTGTAAGCTTGGGGCAGAGCTTTATATGAATAGTGAAGTTGTTGAAATTCTCACTGATGGTTATAAAATAACTAGTGTTAAAATTAAAAATACCAATAAAAATTCATCTGAATTTGGTAATGTTAAAACGATAAATTGTGATTATCTGATATCTTCAATGCCAGTTAAAGACATTGTTTCTGCTTTACCGCAAGTTCCAGAGGATGTGTTTAATATTGCATCCAATCTACCATATCGTGATTTTATAACAGTTGGTTTGCTTGTTAATAAGCTTGAAATATCAAATAAAACTAAGTATAAAACTATAAATAACATTGTTCCTGACTGTTGGATTTATATTCAAGAGCGTGATGTAAAACTTGGACGCTTACAGATATTTAATAACTGGTCACCTTATATGATTGAAGATATAAATAAATATGTTTGGATTGGACTTGAATATTTTTGTACTGAAGATGATATTTTGTGGAATATGTCATCTGATGAATTTATTCAATTTGCATCAGACGAACTTGAAAAGATAGGTATTATTAAAAACGAAAATATTGTTGATAGCTATACTATTAAGGTTAAAAAGGCTTATCCTGCGTATTTTGGTACATATTCGCAGTTTGACAAAGTTAAAAACTATCTTGATAGTTTTAACAATCTTTTCTGTATTGGTAGAAACGGTCAGCATCGTTATAACAATATGGATCATTCTATGCGAACTGCAATTAATGCTGCAAAAGCAATTATTTATGGTTCCCATGATAAAAGTGATATCTGGAATGTTAATACTGAAAAAGAGTATCACGAAACATCAACTAAAAAAAATGATTAATAGCAAATAAAAATGGTGTTTACGATAAAAGTAAACACCATATATTCTTATTTGTTTTTATATAACATGAATTTTCGTGCAAGAAAATTCCATACTAAGACAATAACAGTCGCTATAATTTTTGATAGCATATAAAAAAATTCAAGTTTTTCTGTAAAAAAATACATTAATACCAATGTTATTCCTAAACCAATTATCCCAATTAATGCATATATTAAAAATTCAATTACAATACCAGTTTTATTGTTCATTGCTTTGAATACTAATTTTTTTGATAATATAAAATTAACAAAAAGTCCAGCTAAAAATGATATTATAGCTGAAAACATATAATATAAACCTGATTGTGTAATTAAATATAAAATTGACCAGTCAACCAAAGCGGCAATTCCACCTACAAGTACATAACGACAAAATTGTAAAAAGCTATTTTGAGTTGGTTCTATTAGTAATGCTCTGAATTTAAAATGAAAAAATAACTCCAAAATTTCTTTTATATTTTTCAATCGTCTAACCGCCTTAATTTATTTTGTTATTAATATTATACAATATATTCACAAAAAAATCAAGTATAAACATGATATTTAAAGTTTTCTGTTTAAATCCATAAAAGATGAACGGTCATACTTCTTTTTTAGGGTTGCTAATGCTTTTTTCTCAATTCTTGACACGTATGAACGTGATATATTCAGCTTTTTGGCAACTTCACGCTGTGTAAGTGGTTTGTATCCATAAAGGCCATATCTATGTGTGATGATTTCAACCTCACGTTCATCAAGGCATTCATGTAGAAATTTATATAGCTGTTCCGATTTAATGTTTAAGTCAATCTGCTCAATAATTCCGTCGTCCTCTACGATTATATCAACAAGTGTTAATTGATTGCCGTCTTTATCTGTATCAACTGGCGCATCGAAATATACATCTCCTGCTGATTTTTTGAGAGAGCGAAAATGCATTAATACTTCGTTTTCGATACATCTTGAAGCATAAGTAGCAAATTTTGTTCCCTTACTGTAATCAAAAGATTGAACAGCTTTAATAAGACCTATTGTGCCTATGGATATTAAATCATCCTGTTCACTTGTGACACTGTAATATTTTTTTATTATATGTGCAACAAGACGCAGGTTGTGTTCAATAAGCTTTTTTCTTGCTTCTTGGTCGCCATTTGCCATTTTCTCGAAACAATCTGCTTCATCTTTAGATGAAAGTGGTTTTGGAAATACACCGTTGTTTTCTAAATGTAACGCAAAGAACAATAAATTTTCAAGTGCTAGGTTTATTAGTGCTGAAAACATTTCAATCATCTCCCTTGTAGTTAACTGCATATGTGCAATCTTATGCTGTAATGGAGATGTCCTATGTCTATAAATATTTTTAATTTAATAAGCATGGAGGTAGCTTACACATGGCTAATGAGAAATTTTTAAAATATGAAATTCTTGGTGAAAAGCAAGATATTGCATATATTAAATATGATGATATTATCATATATGACATTTCATCAGCACTTGATTTAATGAGCACGGTTCGATATGAAACAAATTGTGATAAAATTGTGCTTGATAAATCTAATTTTAATGAGGATTTTTTTATACTGTCAAAAAAGATAGCTGGAGAAATTCTTCAGAAATACATTAACTACAACTTTAAGATGGCTATTGTCGGTGATTTTTCTACATACACAAGTAAGCCATTAAAAGATTTTATTCGTGAAAGCAATGCTGGTAAGGACTTTTTCTTTATTTCATCTTTGGAAGATGCTGTTAAATGTTTAAGTCAATGAATTTGAAAGGGGGGATTGTCACAAAAAAGCTATATATAGTTACCGATTAAATGAGCTGTTATTATTGACACCAATGATGCTTGCAAAGCTGACGATTGATATGTCATTGCATTTCTCAAAAAGCTTGAAATTGTAAAACGTATTTTTGTATTTAAATCAGTAGGGGGGAGAATACCCTGATAGCGTTATGGTGAATAATATAATAATAACCGCTGTAAATGCGAATTCTGCATTACAGCGGTTATTATTTTGTATTAAAATAAATCCCTTTTACGCTTACGATATCTGTTAATTAATATTACTAATGATGCAGAAATACATCCTAACATGAAAACAAGAACTATCCATTGATTTTGTGAATTAGCTTCGGTGGATTTCATTTCTGTCCAAAGTGTTTGCATTTGAAGGTTGGCATCATCAGATAAGTTTCTATATATCGTAGTCTTATTAAGGATATAATCATCGTCAGGATATGATATACCATCATCTTTAATTTCATCATCAAGCATATCAAAAGCTGCTGTATTTGGTGTTGAATAACCTATATATGTTGTTGTAGTATATGCAATATCAGGTTCACACATAAAGTTTATATAGATTTCAGCAGCTTCACGATTTTTTGATGATTTGGGTATACACATAGCATCAATAAAAAGGTTAGTTCCACTTTCAGGTATAACAAATGAAAGGTCCTCATATTCATCCATTAAAGTAACAGCATCTCCTGCATAATATGGTGCTATAACAGCTTCGCCTGCACCCATTTTATCAAAAATTTCATCCATTACATAAGATTGAACAACCTTTTTCTGTTCTTTTAGCTTATCACCAACAGCTTTAAGTTCCTGTGAATTTTCAGTGTTGAGTGAATATCCGAGGATAATTTCAGCGATAGCAAAGGCATCACGAGGATTGTCAAACATTAATATTCTATCGGTATAATTATCATCCCACAGAATTCCCCAGTCAATACTTTCCTCTTCAATAACAGTATGGTCATAAATAATTCCAACAGTTCCCCAAGTATATGGTACAGAATAATTACATCCGCTATCGTATTCAGGGTCAGTAAACTTATCCATAATATACTCAAAGTTAGGAATGTTGTTAAGGTCAAGAGGTAACAGCATATTTTCTTTAATCATACGAGAAATCATATAATCAGAGGGAATAATTATATCATATGTTGATCCGCCGCCTTTTAGCTTTGCATATAGCTCCTCATTTGTAGCATAAGTACTGTAATTAACTTTAATGCCGGTAAGCTTTGTAAACTCAGCATTTACATCGATAGTACCATCACTGCCGTTAGAAATATACTCACCCCAGTTGTATACATTAATCGAAAGTCCATTGTTCTTAAAACGTTCGTAATAATCCTTATCTTCAACAGTTAAAGTGAGAGTTTCATAATCTTCGTCTTCCTCATATTCATCATCATTATATGAACATGAGCATAATGAAAGTGACAAACAGAATGCTAATATAACAGTTGAAATTCTTTTAAAATCCATTATTTTTAGCACTCCTTTTTCTGTTTTTAGATTCCAAAACATTTTTCACAACAAGTACAATAATAATTATAACAAAAATTATTGTTGAAAGCGCATTTATTTCCGGACTAATTTTTCTTCTTGTCATGGAGTAAATTGTGATGGGCAATGTTTGTGATGTTGCACCACTTGTAAAATAACTGACAACAAAATCATCAAGCGAGAATGTAAATGCCATTAAAAATCCTGATATTACACCTGGCATAATTTCAGGTAAAACTACCTTGAAAAATGCACTAATAGGGTCACATCCCAAGTCTTGTGCTGCTTGATAAATATTAGGATTCATTTGCCGAAATTTTGGCATAACATTTAAAATTATATATGGCACATTAAAAGTAATATGTGCAATAATCAATGTAATAAAACCAAATTCAAAATTCATTCTTGCTGCAAAGAACACGAAAAGCAGCATCAAGGATACACCTGTAACAATTTCAGGATTTATAATAGGTATATTGGTTACCTGCATTGTTAATGCACGTGGGAGTTTTTTCATATTATTTATACCGATTGCAGCTGCAGTACCAAGAATTGTTGAAAGTACAGATGCAATAACAGCAATAATTAGAGTGTTTAGCAGCGAACGCATAATGAGTTCATTATGAAAAAGTTTTATATACCAATCAAAAGTAAATCCTGAAAAAACAGAACGACTTTTTGTTTCGTTAAAAGAAAAGATTATCAAAACCAATATTGGTATATATAAAAACATCAAAACTAAAGAAACGTAAATCTTTGAAAATATTTTCAACAAGTATCACATCCTTAATAAACAAAAATTACATCAAAACTCTATCATCGTCATTATCAAATTGGTTCATTATTGTCATAATCAGCAGGATAATAACCATTAAAACAAGTGAAATAGCAGCTCCGAGGTTTGGATTATATGAGTTTCCGAGGAATTGCATTTCGATTAAGTCACCGATAAGCATATGTGAGCCGCCACCTAGCATACGTGAGATGATAAATGTACTGATAGCAGGAACAAATACCATCGTTACACCAGACATTATTCCAGGAAATGATGATGGCAGAACAACTCTGAAAAGTGTGTTTCTTGAATTACAGCCTAAGTCCTGTGCAGCAATTAATATACTTTTATCAATCTTCACCATAACAGAATATATCGGTAAAATCATAAACGGAAGATAATTATAAACTATACCTAATACAACAGCACCTGAAGTATTCAACATTTTAACATGCTCAAAACCAAGCATACCGATAAATTGATTAATAATACCATTATTTCCAAGCAAGGTCATCCATGCATATGTACGAAGAAGATAATTCATCCACATTGGCAGCATAACAATCATCAAAACAGTACCTTGATATTTTTCATCGAGCTTTGATAATATATAACAAAGCGGATATGCAATTATAAGGCAAATAATTGTTGCGAACGCAGCTAACCATATCGAACGTATAAAAATGTTTGTGTATTGTGCAACATTTGCGATATTAATAAGCGTAAAATGTCCATCACTGTCTGTAAATGCAAAGTATCCTACCATTATTAATGGTATCACAGTAAATACAGCCATCCAGACTAAGTAAGGGACAGAAATAAGTTTTTTCAAATGAGTATTCATCCTTTCTAATTATCATTTAAGGGACTAATTATTCATTTTCATCAGTTTTCATTCTGTTCATGATATGAATATCCATTGGCTTGAATGAAATTCCAACATCAGTTCCAAGTTCAGCAGATTTTGTTGAATGTACCATCCATCTATGGTCATATGCAGCAATTTCCATCTCATAATGAACACCTTTAAAAATAACAGACTCAACAATACCGGTAATTTTTGATTCCTCTGGTTTCACAAGTTTAACATCTTCAGGACGAATAACAACATCAACAGGTGTGTTATTACCAAATCCGAAATCAACACATTCATATTCGTGTCCACCAATTTGAACAAGCTTGTCTTTTAATATAACACCCTTAAGGATGTTACTTTCACCTATAAAATCAGCAACAAATGCATTTTCAGGTTCATTATAAATATCAACAGGTGAGCCAATTTGCTGAATAACACCATTATGAATTACAACAATTGTATCACTCATTGTTAAAGCTTCTTCCTGATCGTGAGTAACATAAATAAAAGTTATTTCAAGCTGCTGCTGAATTCTCTTAAGCTCAATTTGCATTTCTTTACGAAGTTTCAGATCAAGTGCTGATAATGGCTCATCCAAAAGCAAAATTTTTGGTTCATTAACAAGTGCACGAGCAATAGCAACACGCTGTTGCTGTCCACCAGACATATTCATGACGCTACGTCGTTCAAAACCTTTTAAATTTACTAAATTCAACATTTTTTCAACACGTTTATTGATTTCCTTTTCAGGTAATTTTTTAATCTTTAAACCAAATGCTATATTTTCATATACATTTAAAAATGGAAATAATGCATATTTCTGAAAAACAGTATTAACGTTTCTTTTATATGGTGGAATTTTATTGATTTCTTTTCCTTCAAACTTTATACTGCCACTGTCAGGTGTTAAAAAACCACCAATAAGCCTAAGTATTGTAGTTTTACCGCATCCTGACGGACCAAGTAAAGTAACAAACTCCTTATCTTTAATTTCAAGATTAATATTATTTAAAACGGATTCATCATCAAATGTTACACAGATGTTTTCTAGTGTAATTAAGTTATTCAATATAATCATATCCTTCCCAAAATATTTTTTATGTCATATTATGACGGAAAGTACCGAGAATAATTATAGCATATTTAGTACCAATATTGCAACATTTTTTAGCGTATTTTTATTATTATATGAATTAATTTATACACTGTTTATCAATTAATAACAAACGATAGGGAAGTGTTGCAATATTTCACCTATTTAATGGAATTTAACTTTTATATTAAATACATTTTGACAAAATAATATATTCGGTGAATAAATTTGGCGTAAGTGCTTTTCAAAATGTAAAAAAGTAGTATAATAAACACAAACTATCAAAAGGAGTGTAGATTATGCAAGAAAAAGCTAATGAAATAAAAGAGATGTTAAAGCTAAGTAAAAGCGAAAAAAAATGCAACCTGGGATAGCAAGAAAGCTTATCATAGAATTACAACGTGAATTGCCTATTGATTAATTAATTTAAATTTCGCAAAATAAAAGTTTTGCGTAATTAGTATATAAATTTATACTTCTTTCTTCTATATATCATCAATAATAATATAATCCGCTATATAATTAAATCACTACCGCTTTACTTGCTGACAAGTGTGAATGTGATGATTTTTGATAATTTTGCATTTAAATTCACCTCTGAGCTTTATTATTAAGCTTAAACGATTTATTTATTATTTCAGCTGGTTGACCTAAAGGTGTCGCCTAAAGGCGAGTGGTTTAACCACGTTTTACAGACAATAAAATCTAGCGGATTATAATTTATTCATTACAATTCTTACGATAAGCTAAATAATTTTCGAGAATAATCACAGCAGCAACTGCATCAACAATATCTTTACGTTTTTTACCCCTGACATTTGTTTCGTTCAAATAGTTATGTGCTGATACAGTTGTCTGACGTTCATCCCATAACTTAATTGGTAAACCTGAAATTCCAGCAATTATATCAGCGAACTCTGCACATTTTTCTGCACGTACGCCAACAGTGCCGTTCATATTTATAGGATGTCCAACAACAACTAATTCGACTTTTTCATTACGAGCAAATTCACAAATTTTTTCTGCACATTTTAATGTATTATACTCATTTATTACTGTCAGCGGAGAAGCTAAAAATTCTGATTTATCACATATTGCAAGACCTGTTCGAGCATCGCCATAATCAACAGACATAATTCTCATTAAATTTATCACTTCCCTATTTCTTACACCAGTCAGAAAATGCCAGTGTTGACATTTCAACTGAAAGATGTGAAGAATCATTTTTATAAACAATATTTGGTTGTAAAGCATCATCATATTCAATAAGTGATACAGCAGTGTTATCTGACCATCCAACGTTATTAAGCTTGTCGATACTATCACCATTTGCATAACATAAATAATTTCGTAAAGCACAGCCATGTGATACAATTGCAATGATATGACCTTTATTTCTATTAACAATATCAGTTACAGCAAGTTTCATACGTTCAAAAACCTGAATCATATTTTCACCATCTTTTATATCAAATTCATGAATTCTATTTTGCCATGTATAATGTTCAGATGGATATAGCTTCGGTAAATCAATCCATTTCAATCCTTCCCAAACACCGCCGTCAAGTTCGATAATGCGTTTATCCTTTATTATTTCGATATTATGATATTTATTAACAGCGACAGCCGTTTCAAGTGTACGTATTAATGGACTGGAATATATTTTCTCGATAGATATATCTTTAAAACGTTCAGCAAGACATTCCAGTTGAGCAAAACCCTTTGTAGATATTTCACAATCAGTTCTGCCTTGAAAAAACTCCTGAACATTTCCTATTGCTTCTGCATGACGAATGAAATAAACCGTTGTTACCATGGTTTTACAGCTCCAATAATATCAGAAATGTTATTTAGGTTATTGTCACGAACATATTTATCAAGTCCATCAGCAATTTCAACAGGAGCAATTGGGTTTGTAAACAATGCCGCACCAATCTGAATAGTAGATGCACCAGCCATCATCATTTCTACAACATCTTCCCATGTGGAAATACCACCCATACCACAAACAGGTATATTTACAGCATTTGCAACCTGCCAAACCATTCTGACAGCAACTGGGAAAATTGCAGGACCTGAAAGTCCTCCAACATTATTGTGGAGCACAGGACGCTTTGTTTTAATATCAATTTTCATACCAAGCAAAGTGTTAATAAGTGAAACAGCATCAGCACCTTCAGCTTCAACAGATTTAGCAATATCAGCGATATTTGTAACATTAGGAGAGAGTTTCATCATAATTTTTTTGCTTGAAACAGAACGCACAATTCTAGTTATTTCAGCAGCACCTTCACATGATACTCCAAATGCTGCACCACCTGCTTTAACGTTAGGGCACGAGATATTAACTTCAATCATGTCAACATTGGTATTTTCAAGCTTTTCAGCAATTTCACGGTATTCATCTGCAGTCGAACCTGCAATATTTGCTATAACAACAAGATTTTTTGTCTTTAAGTATGGAAGTTCAGTTGAAATAAAGTGATCGATACCAGGATTTTGCAAGCCAACACTGTTAAGCATACCACTTGCAGTTTCAGCAATTCTTGGAGCCATGTTACCATTTCTACGAGTTCCAGTTGTACCTTTAACAGAAATGCCGCCAAGTGTGGAAAGTGGATAAAAATGTTCATATTCCTTGCCGTATCCAAATGCACCAGATGCAGGAATAATAGGATTTTTAAAGTTAATACCAGCAAAATTTACAGCTAGTTTTTCAGAATTAATCATCAAAAAGCACCTCCTCAGAATTAAAAACAGGACCATCCTTGCAGACATGAGCATAATATTCTTGTCCGTCACGGATAGTGCGGCAAGCGCAAACAAGGCAAGCACCAATACCGCATCCCATTCTTTCCTCAAGGGACACTTGACATTTTATATTATTTGCATTAGCAATTTCAATAATTCTTCTAATCATTACATTAGGACCGCAAGCATAGATTATATCAGGTTTTTTATTAGCAAGTACTTCATTTAAAGCATCAGTAACAAACCCTTTTTTACCAGCTGAACCATCATCTGTGCAAAGAATAGTTTCAGCACCAGTATCAATAAAATCATGTTGTAAAATAACAGCAGCAGCATTACGAAAGCCATTTATAACAGTTGCATTACTGCCAAAATTTTCAGCAACTGAAAGCATAGGAGGTACACCAATACCACCGCCAATGATAACAGCAGTTTTATATTCGTCCATCTCAAATCCCCTGCCGCCGAGTGGAGCAATAATATCAATCATATCGCCCTCATTAAGCTTAGCAAGCTCGTTAGTTCCCTTACCTCTGACTTCGAAAATCACACGTAAAGTACTCTTAACCTTATCGATACTTGAAATTGAAATAGGACGTCTGAGCATAAATCCGTTAATTTTTATGTTTACAAATTGACCTGTTCTAGCAACAGCAGCAATTTCAGGGCAGAAAATTTTTATGTCATAAATTTCTTTTGCTAATGATGTTTTTGATATAATCAGATATTTGCCTTGAGTATATTTCATTTGTATAAATCCCTTCAAATAAAATTTTACAATCCTTACTAAATATTATATCACATATTGGCTTATATTTCAAGTAGGGATAAGTAATCAAAATATAAAAACTAGGGTAATCGCTACCCTAGTTTTGTATTAGTTATCAATTAAAGCAAGTATTTCTGACTTTTCATAACGATATTTTGTATCACAGAAATGACAGCAAACCTCAGTAAATTCATCATTAGCCATATCCTGAAGTTCTTCTCTGCCAACACTTATCAAAGCTTTTTCAACTCTTTCCTTGCTACAGTCACATTTGTAACCAACGTTAATTACATCAAGAATATTTGGATCAAGACCATCCAAGACCTTCAAAGCAATATCTTCACCACTCATGCCATTAACAAGCATATTAGTAACAGATGGTAAGCTATTAATGTTCTTTTCAATTGCATCAATAACACTGTCATCAGCAAAAGGCAGCAGTTGAATTAAATATCCTCCAGCAGCTTTAACAGTTAAATCAGGATTAACAAGCACACCCAAAGCACAAACTGTTGGAATTTGCTCGCTTATAGCAAAATATGAAGTGATATCCTCAGCAATTTCGCCTGAAACAAGCTTAATCTGTCCAACATAAGGCTCTTTAAGTCCCAAATCCTTAACAACTGATAATGTTCCATCAGTACCAACAGCTCCAGCAACATCAAGCTTGCCATATTTATTGAGAGGCAGCTCAACAACTGGGTTTTGCACATATGACTTAACATTTCCACAGCTGTCACCAACAGCGACTAAAACACCAGTAGCACCCCCTCCGTTAAGACGAAGTGTTACACTGTCATTTTCGCCTTTCAAACCGTTACCGATAAGACTAGCAGCAATCGATAAACGTCCCAAAGCTGCAGTAACAACAGCAGATGTTACATGAATTATTTCTATTTCCGCAACAATATCTGTTGCATCAATTGCAGATGCTACAACCGATGCATCTGCAGATATTGATCTATAAATCTTAGACATAATTTCCTCCAAGGGTAAAAATATAATGATACAAACTATTTTTTACACAGTACATAGATGATTTTTTCGTCACCATTCTTATATTCATTCGTCGTATCATAATCATATTTAGCAAGTATTTCAAAACCACAGTTAATAAACAGATTGTCCATATCATCAATTTCGTATGCTAACTCCGAAAAAGACTCCTCATATCTCTTATATGAATTATCATCCTGTTTTTCAAAAAAATCAAGATTAATCTGAACACTATTATCATCACTGAAGTATGTATTCTGCCAAATGCAGTAAATATCATCAGTTTCATATATAAAAGTGTTGTTTCCAAGCACATTTTTATGTTTATAAATCGTGTTCATATCCAATATAAATAACCCATTTGGCTCACAAAAAAGTGAAACTTTTTCGACAGCTTTTTTAACAGCATTAAAATTAGGTAAATGATTAATGCTGTCAAGCGCACAAATAGTGACATCAATAGTACCGAACATATCAAGCTTAGTCATATCCTGACAAAGATATTGAATGTTAAGTCCGCTGTCATATTTTTTATCAAGCGCAATATTAAGCATACTATCAGAACTGTCGATACCTATGACATCATATCCAAGACGGCTCATTTCTTCGGAAAGACTTCCAGTACCGCAAGCCAGATCAAGCAATATATTGGTATCTTTTTTGTTGATATCATGCTTTTTAATAAGCATATCAAAATAATCAGCCCTGTCTTTATATGATATATTCTGTGTCAAAGCATCATAATAAAAAGCAAAATTTTGGTATCCGCTCATTAATAATTATTCCTTTGCATCAGTTTTTGGAGTTTCAATGTTCATTCGATCAAAAACTAAAGCATAACCATCGCAGCCATAATTAAGTGTGCGGTTAACACGGCTGATAGTAGCAGTGCTAGCACCAGTCTGCGCAACTATATCACTGTATACGTTCTTAGCAACAAGCATTTTAGCAACCTGCATTCTCTGTGAAAGAGATTTAAGTTCCAATACAGTACACAAATCTTCAAAAAAAGAATAACAATCATCAAGGTTTTCGAGCTTTAGAATAGCATTAAACAAATCGTCCATATGTTCATCTTTTAATTTAACGTTCAAAATCTATTCCTCCTATAAAATAAATAATGTCGAATATATGACATCACTGCAAAAGTCAAACGACCAATGCAGTGACATTTCACATTATTATTTTAGCACATAAAAGTGTAAAAGTAAAGGGGTTTTACAAATTTCATTAAATTTACACGTTGAAATCAAACCAAATCATTACGAATTAGGTCATCAAGTGTTTCACGTTTAACAACAACTCTTGATTTTCCGCCGCTTACCATAACAACAGGGGGTTTTGGCATTCTGTTATAATTTGAGGACATTGAGTAATTATAAGCACCCGTTGCAAGCACAGCAATAGTATCTCCAATTTTTACAGGTTGAATTTTCATACCCTCACCAATAAGGTCGCCGCTTTCACAGCATCTGCCTGCAATAGTAACAACATCAGCCTTAGGTTCTGCAGCCCTGTTTGCAACAACGGCATCATACTTTGATTTATACAAAGCATAACGAGGATTATCACACATACCACCGTCAATTGATACGTAAGTTCTGATGTTAGGAATGTCCTTAATTCCACCGACAGTATACAAAGTGATACCGGCAGGAGCAACAATAGAACGACCAGGCTCAATCAAGATAAATGGTAGCTTGATATTCTTATCAGCGCATAGTTCCTTAACACAAACAGATACCTTATCCATGTATTTATCATAAGCCACAGGCGAATCATCATCGGTATATTTAATACCAAACCCACCGCCAAGGTTAAGCTCACTGATTTCATGATTAAGCTCATTCTTTATTTTGGCAATAAAGTTAAGCATAACATCAGCAGCCTCAACAAATGGGTCTATGTCGAAAATCTGACTTCCGATATGGCAGTGAAGTCCAACCAAATCAATGTTTGAAAGCTCAAGTGCTGCCTTAACAGCCTCAAAAGCCTCACCAGTTTCAAGGGCAAAACCAAACTTTGAATCTATTTGACCTGTCTTAACAAAATCATGTGTATGTGCATCAATTCCAGGTTTAATTCGGTACATAATCTTCGCAGTGACATTAACTTTTTTAGCAAGCTTATTAAGCATATTGAGTTCATAAATATTATCAACAGCAATTCTGCCAACATTCTTTTCAAGAGCCATTATGAGTTCAGTTTCTGTTTTATTATTGCCATGATAACAAATCTTATCAGTCGGAAAACCAACACTTAACGCTGTATAAAGCTCACCAGCAGATACAACATCAATGCCAATCCCCTCTTCCATTGCAATTTTATAAATAGCTTTGCAGGAAAATGCCTTGCTCGCATAACAAACAAGTCCTGCACCATCATAATACTTATCAATAGAAGTCTTATAAATACGGCAATGCTCACGAATCAAATCTTCGTCCATTACATAAAGAGGAGTGTTATATTCATTCGCAAGCAGGGTTGTGTCTAAACCTCCAATTGTAAGGTGTCCAAGTTCATTAACGTCAAGATTTTTTGATATAAACATTTATGACCAATCCTTTCAAATGTATAGCTAAATAAATGTATAAACTTAAGCGTTTTCATCAGATATATCGTCATTAACATCCGTAGATATAGCAGATGTATTTTCAGTTTCATCGACAACAGACATATCTTCAATTATCTCACGGATTTTATCAACACCCTCACCAGTCATAGCAGAAAATTCAATTATAGTTATATCTTCAAAGTACTCAATTTCCTTTTTAAAGCCATCCATTCTTTCAGCACGCTCACGCTTTGAAAGCTTGTCAGCCTTAGTAAGAACAATTGCAAACGGCACTTCATTTTCAATCATAAAACTAATCATATGCAAGTCGTCCTTTGACGGCGCATGACGATAATCTATGAGTTGAAAAATAAGAGCAATATCACGTCCCGAAGTAAGATAACCCTCGATTAAACTTGACCATCTGACCATCTCATTTTTGGAACGCTTTGCATATCCATACCCTGGTAAATCAACGAGAAATGTTTCTTCCAGCTTATAGAAATTTATGGTGGCAGTTTTTCCAGGCATTGAAGATACTCTTGCAAGAGATTTTCTGTTCAAAATTTTGTTAATCAGAGATGATTTACCAACATTTGAACGTCCTGAAAATGCAATTTCCACTTTTTCAGCAGGTGGTAACTGCTTATATTCACCATAAGATGTAAAAAATTCTGCTTTATTAAAGTTCATTACAAATCTCCATTATGAATGTATTTGTTTTGTTTCGTCCGATTTATTAATACCAACAGGAATTGCTTGATTTTTTTCTGACATTACAAGTGCATTTTCAAGAACATCACTCAAATTTTCAGCATAAATAAACTCAATGCTTGCTTTAACAGCATCGTCAACTTCTTCAAGGTCAGGTTTATTGGCAAGTGGAATTATAACTGTTTTCATCTTAGCTTTATATGCCGCCATAGTCTTTTCACGCAGTCCACCAATTGGCAGAACCTTACCATGCAAAGTAATTTCACCTGTCATAGCAACATCCTTACGCACAGGAATTCCTGACAAAGCCGATATAAGCGCAGTTGTCATAGTAACGCCAGCAGATGGACCATCCTTAGGCGTCGCACCCTCAGGAGCATGAATATGAATATCATTTTCCTTATAAAAATCCTTGCTGATATTGTATTTTTCAGCAACCGAACGTGTATAGCTGATTGCAAGTTTTGCACTTTCTTTCATTACATCACCAAGTGAACCAGTTGTTTCAATTGTTCCCTTGCCGTCAAGAATAACAGCTTCCAAAGGCATAATAACACCGCCAACAGAAGTCCATGCAAGACCGTTAACAACACCAACTTCATCCTTTTTTGCCAAATCATCATCAAGATATTTTTTAGCACCAAGGTAAACATTTATATTTTTAGCGTTAATGATAACTTTTTTCTTTTCATCCGAAACAATTTCCTTTGCAGATTTTCTGCATAAAGTTGCTATCTTACGCTCGAGAGAACGAACACCAGCCTCACGAGTATAAGAATCAATAATACTATAAATAGCGGAATCATCAATTTTAAGCATTGATGATTTTAAACCGTTAGCCTTAAGTTGTTTTGAAATCAAATGCTCCTTAGCTATATGGAATTTTTCCTCACGAGTATAACTTGTTAGATCGATAACTTCCATTCTGTCAAGCAAAGGTGCATCAATAGTGCTTGTTGTGTTAGCAGTAGTAACAAACAAAACATTGCTCAAGTCAAACGGAACTTCAATGTAGTGGTCACGGAAAGAATTATTCTGTTCACTATCTAACACTTCAAGCAGCGCAGATGATGGGTCACCACGCATATCGGAAGTCATCTTATCAATTTCATCAAGTAAAATAAGCGGATTACTGCTTTCTGCAAGTTTCATGGCATTAATAATACGTCCTGGCATTGCACCTATGTAAGTTTTACGATGACCTCTTATTTCTGATTCATCACGTACACCACCCAAAGAAACACGAACATATTTCCTGCCAAGCGATTTCGCAATAGATTTACCGATAGAGGTTTTACCGATACCTGGAGGCCCAACAAGACAAATAATCTGTCCTTTAATATCAGGCTGCAATGCTCTTACTGCGATAGTTTCAAGTATACGTTCCTTAACCTTTTCAAGCCCATAATGATCTTTGTCAAGCGTAGACTTGACTTTTTTTAAATCAAGCTTATCCTTAGTATAAATTCCCCAAGGCAAGTCAAGAACATTGTCAAGGTAGTTTCTGACAACATAAGATTCCTGTGCAGATGGTGGTATTTTACTAAGTCTGTCGACTTCCTTATAAAGCTTTTCAGCAACCTCATCACTAAGCTTTAAAGTTTCAATTCTATAATAGTATTCATCAATTTCATCTTGTTCATCGCCATCACCAAGCTGACTGGAAATAGCCTTCATTTGCTCCCTGAGATAATAATCACGCTGGCTTTTATCAATCTGCTGACGAACTTTTTCATGTATGCTGCGCTCAATGTCAAGTACCTCAACTTCTCTTGACAGCATAGCAATAAGCAGACCAAGCCTTGAAATTATGTGATTTTCTTCAAGCAAAAGCTGTTTATCCTCAATAGGAATATTAACATTAAAAGCGATTGCATCAAACAGTATATAAGGGTTATTTTCATTCAAAATTGATGAACGCAATTCCTTAGGCATTTTGGGCATATTATAACAATACTGCTCAAAAATACTTTTTAGGGAACGAATAACAGCATCAAGCTCAATCTCATCGGTTTTTTCCTTGACATTATAAGCGACCTCTTTAATGGCTGCCACAAGAAATGGCTCATCGTCAATAATATTCAAAAGCTTTGCACGATATTTTCCCTCAATCAAAACACGAGTAATATTATCAGGTGTCTTGATAATCTGGCGAATTTCTGCAACAACGCCAATTTTATATAAGTCACTAGGTGATGGATCTGCAATCGTAACATCCTTTTGTGCAGTTAAAAAAATGAGTTTATTATCATTCATAGCAGCCTTTAAAGCAAGCTCTGATTTTTCACGTGAAACATCAAAATGCATAACAACGCCAGGGTAAACAACAAGTCCCCTCATTGCAAGCATTGGTATCTGTGTTTCAGTACCCTTTAATCTCATTTTAAACCTCCCTTTTGCATAAATGCAATTTTTTTATCTTTAATAATGTTACTTTTTGAATAATACTTCTAAAATATGAAAGATTATGATTAAAAAGCATACACTTACCAAAAATAATAATACTATTACATTATATCTTATTTTGCGCCATTTTGCAAGTTACAATTTAATATATATTTATTACGTTTTATCACCTAAAAACGATTTTTTTTGAAACTTTTGAAATTTAATCCTGCAAAATGTAAAAAATGAGCAAAAAAGTCACCTAAAATATATCAGGTGACTTTAATACTAATAAGTTTTTATCAAACAGCTTTTTTTCCATTACCTTTTTTACCAGTTAAAATTATAGGAGATTCATTTTCAGTAATGCATTTCTCGGTAATAGTAACAGTGCAAACGTCTTTTTGTGACGGAATGTCAAACATAACAGGCATTAGCAGCTTTTCAATAATGGAACGTAAACCTCTCGCACCTGTGTTTTGCTTAATAGCAAGTGCAGCAATAGCCTTTAATGCACTATCTTCAAATTCAAGTTCAACGCCATCGAAGTTGAACAACTTCTTATATTGCTTAACAATTGCATTTTTAGGCTCTTTAAGTATGCGGACTAACGCATCTTCATCAAGTTCATCAAGAACAGTGATAACAGGTAAACGTCCGATAAGCTCAGGAACAAGACCGTATTTCACCAAATCCTGTGGAGTCACATCCTTATAAATACCCTTGTTTTTTTCGTTTTTAGACTTAATATCAGCGCCAAAACCAATAGAAGATGAGTCAACACGTTTTTGAATAATCTTATCAAGACCATCAAAAGCACCACCACAAATGAAAAGAATATTTTTTGTATCAACATGAATAAATTCCTGATTAGGATGCTTTCTGCCGCCCTGAGGAGGAACATTAGATACAGTACCTTCAATAATTTTCAAGAGTGCTTGCTGAACCCCCTCGCCGCTTACATCACGAGTAATGGAGGTATTCTCAGATTTTCTGGCAATTTTATCAATTTCATCAATATAAATAATTCCACGTTCAGCAGCTTCAACATCAAATTCAGCCGCCTGCAGTAAACGAAGTAGAACATTTTCAACGTCGTCACCAACATAACCAGCCTCTGTTAAGGTTGTAGCATCAGCAATTGCAAATGGTACATCAAGAATTTTTGCAAGTGTCTGTGCAAGAAAAGTCTTACCAACACCAGTAGGTCCAAGCAGAATGACATTACTCTTTTGAAGTTCAACATCATCATTGCTAGAAGTGGTGGTGAAAATTCTTTTATAATGATTATAAACGGAAACGGCAAGATAAGTCTTTGCAGAGTCCTGATCGATAATATATTCATCCAAAACCTTTTTAATATCAGAAGGTTTAACTAGCTTAGCAGGTTCGCTGAAGTTGCGGGTATTAACCTTTGTTCTGCGTGATGCACCAGAAATTTCACCTAATTCATTATCTTCAATAAGCTCGTAGCAATAAATAACGCAATCATCGCAAATATTAGATGTGCCGGCAGAAAACATATTTCTAACCTTAGCTTCGGTTTTACCGCAAAAACTACACTTTTTTGACATTTAATCACTTCCATTCATAGAATAAATCGGAAATATGGTGTATGGGCGTTATCTCTTAGTGATAACCTTGTCAATAAGGCCATATTCCATAGCCTCAGCAGCGGACATAAAGTTGTCACGTTCAGTATCAAGAGCAATTTGCTCAATAGTCTTGCCTGTATTTTCAGCAAGCATTCTATTAAGATTTTCTCTAGTTCTTAGCATATGATCAGAACGAATTTTAATATCAGTGCACTGACCAGATAAACCACCGGAAATAAGCGGCTGATGAATCATAATTTCGGCATTAGGCAAAGCAAGACGCTTACCCTTTGTGCCTGATGATAGTAAGAATGCGCCCATAGATGCAGCAAGACCCATACAAATAGTTGATACATCACATTTAATATACTGCATTGTATCATAAATAGCCATGCCAGCAGTAACAGAACCACCAGGGCTGTTGATATAGAAGTGGATATCCTTTTCAGGATCCTGACCTTCAAGATGAAGGAGCTGTGCAACAACAAGGCTTGCAGTCGTGTCATTAACTTCTTCGGAAAGCATAATAATTCTGTCATTCAAAAGACGAGAATAGATATCATAGGATCTTTCTCCCCTGCCTGTTTGCTCAATAACATAAGGTACTAAACTCATACTATTATTTGCAGCTAAAAAATAATATCTAGATATGAAATATTACTAACTGCATCTCCTTTCAAAAGTGAAATAAAAACTCGGAAAATGTCATAACAATTTAATACTATACAAACCATCTTCAAAGAAAAGATGGTTTGTAAATAAACATATTAATTTTCTAAAATTAACCGTTAATCTTAGCGTTTTCAAGAACAAGCTTAGATGCAGCATCAACAATCAAGTCAGACTTAATTGACTTGTCAGAAACAATAGATCTAACCTTTTCAGCAGTAATCTGATAAGCAGCAGCAATTTTGTTAACTTCCTCGTCAACAGCCTCATCAGCAACAGTAATGTTTTCAAGAACAGCAATCTTTTCAAGTGCAAGTCTGATTTTAACCTGCATTTCAGCCTGTGGTTTGAAACCATCTCTGAAAGCTTCTTCAGTCATGTTAGTGTACATCAAGTACATTTCAAGGTTAAGACCCTGCTGTCCAATACGCATTTCAAAATCACGAACCATTTCAGCAACCTTGTTTTCATACATAACTTCTGGAATTTCAGCAGTCATAAGTTCAGCAAGTTTTTCGAATACAGCATTTTCAGCCTCAGACTTAGCAGATGCCTCAGCACGTTCAACAAGCTTAGCCTTAAGGTCAGCCTTCAATTCATCAACAGTATCAAATTCAGATGCATCCTTAACGAATTCATCATCAAGTTCAGGCAATTCCTTAGACTTGATTTCGTTAAGCTTAATCTTAAACTCAGCAGGAGCACCAGCAAGTTCAGGCATCTGATAATTTTCAGGGAAAGTAACATTAATAGTGAATTCATCACCAGTATTCTTACCAACAATCTGATCCTCAAAGCCAGGAATAAATGAACCTGAACCAAGAACTAGATCAAAATTCTTTTCAGAACCACCTTCAAAAGCAACTCCATCCTTGAAACCTTCGAAATCGATAACAGCAGTATCGCCATTCTGAGCAGCTCTGTCGTCAACAGTGATAATTCTGCTGTTGCGCTCTCTCATAGCATCAATCTGCTTGTCAACATCTTCATCAGCTACAGCATTGACAGTCTTAGTAACTTCTATACCCATGTAGTTAGAAATTTCAACTTCTGGCTTAACCAAAACAGTAATCTTGAAGTTAACACCATCTTCCTTGGAAATTGAAGTAACAGCTATATCAGGCTGATCAACTAGCTCATAGTTCTCTGCCATAATAATATCAAATACCTTGTCATTAACAAGTTCATTAACAGCATCCTCATAGAAAACATTAGCGCCATAAAGCTTTTCAATCATATTTCTAGGAGCTTTACCTTTTCTGAAACCATTTACATTAATCTTATTGCGCTGTTTAAGGTAAATCTTCTGTATAGCAGCCTCGAAATCAGCAGCGTCCACAGAAATCTCTAATTCGTACTTATTTGTTTCAATTTTATTACTTGATACCAAACCCATTATAAGTCCTCCATTTTATATTTAAAAATTATCTTATACATTACAGCGTATAAAACTAAGAGCTATTCAAGCTGTAATATAAATAATCAAACTTCTTAAATGATTATTAACAATATTCAGCATTATAACAACACGTATAACATTATATCATATTTACATTAATATTGCTAGATATTTGGCAATATTTCCACATTTCGCACAATTTAAAGCACAAATTTAGGCTTAAATTGCACAAAATCACTTGAAATCAATTGAAAATCAATATCATCTCTAATACCACATAAAGCATTTTTATGCCCATAACCATGAATATGCCCATAATAACACTTTTCAATCTTATATTTATACAAAACATCAAGAATATCATAATTATATTCATTGCCATAAATAGGTGGATAATGCAGAAAAACAATAGGGATAAGACCTGCATTAACAGCGGATTTGATTGACGCCTCAAGCCTCATTGCCTCACGAGCAAGTATCTTTGCATCAGCAGGATTTGAAGTTTCATTAATCCATCCTCTTGAGCCGCATATACCATATTTATTGTAAGCATAATGATTGTTATGAAGAATTTTAATAGTTGTAAAGCCATTCTCAGTAAGAAAATTATTCATCTTTGAAAAACTGGTCCACCAGTAATCGTGATTGCCTTTAATCAAAATTTTCTTACCCTTAAGCTTATTAATAAAATCAAAATCAGCTAACGCTTCATCAAAATTCATTGCCCATGAAATATCACCGGGTACAACAACAGTATCGTTGTCAGCAACAGTACTGTTCCAATTCATTTCTAAGCGTTCAACATAATCATCCCAGCCCCCGAAAATATTCATAGGCTTGTTAGCAGTAAGAGATAAATGCAAATCTGCAATAGTATATAAAGCCATATCATCACCATAAAAAGTAAAATATGCGCCTGTCAAGCGAATTGACAGACGCTAAATTTGTTACATAGAAAGCTGATTAAGAACGTAATCCTTCTGTTCAGTCTTGTCAACAATATCTTTGAAACGAATTTCCTTAGTCTTTAGTTCAGCAAGAGATTCAGGTATTTCATAACCTGAAAGCTCATAAAGCTTATCAACCATAGCGAATTCATCAAGGTCAGAAGAAGATTTATCAATAGCTTCAAGTACACTAGCACTGAACTTATAAGGACTTGCAGTTGATGCAATAACAGTCTTGGTCATATCACCAGTTGCAGCTTTGTAATCCTCATAAACCTTAACAGCAACAGCAGAGTGAGTGTCAAGAGTGTAGGAATACTTATCATAAATTTTCTTAATAGTATCTTTTGTCTGAGTATCATCACAGAAACCGCCAACGAATTCATCGTCAAGCATAGCCTTGATATCAGCAGAAACCTCATACTTACCCTCAGCAGAAAGCTTGCCAAACCATTCTTTAATAAGAGTATCATTATACCCAGTCATAATGTAAAGAAGTCTTTCAAGGTTACTTGAAATTAAGATATCCATTGATGGAGAAATTGTAGTAACAAAGCTTCTGTTTCTATCATAAATACCTGTATTAATAAAGTCAGTCAAAACTTTATTAGTGTTTGAAGCACAAATAAGCTTATTAACAGGCAATCCCATTTTCTTAGCATAGTAAGCAGCAAGAATATTACCGAAGTTACCAGTAGGAACAACAATATTAATCTTGTCACCAGCGCAAATTTCTTCATCTTTTACAAGTGTTGCATAAGCAGAAACATAGTAAATAATCTGAGGAGCAAGACGTCCCCAGTTAATTGAGTTAGCACTGGAGAACATTAACTTATTGCTTTCAAGCTTGTTCTTGATTTCCTCGTCAGTGAAAATATCTTTAACGCCATTCTGACAGTCGTCAAAATTACCCTTGATAGCACAAACCATAACATTATCGCCATCCTGAGTAGTCATCTGACGTTTTTGCATAGGACTAACGCCATCTTCCGGATAGAATACCATAATCTGAGTGCCAGGGACATCAGCAAAGCCCTCAAGAGCAGCCTTACCAGTATCACCAGAAGTAGCAACAAGAATAATAATCTTCTTGTCGATATTTACTTTCTTAGCAGATGTAGTTAGGAGGTAAGGTAAAATCTGAAGTGCCATATCCTTAAATGCACAGGTTGGACCATGCCAAAGTTCAAGAATATAAGTGCCGTCAAATAAGTGTGAAAGCTCTGCAATATTCTCTGTTTCAAAACTTTTATCGTTGTAAGCATTATCGGTACAATATCTGATTTCAGTATCAGTAAAGTCAGTTAAAAACTTCGAAAAAATGAAAGCAGCACGCTCGGAATAACTTAAATCACCAAGCTTAACGATTTCGTCCATACTTAACTGTGGGATTTCGTTTGGAACGAATAAACCGCCGTCAACTGAAATACCCTGCACAATAGCTTCCGCTGAAGTCATATTTACATTACTATCTCTTGTACTCTTATAAAACATAAAAACATCCCTCTTAAATAAAATAAAGCATTTAAAGCATCGTCTGAATGTCGCTTGCGTCAAATGCATTTTCAATATAATTAAAACCAACAACTTTTTTATTATTGATTATAACCTGGGCAACATCAAATCTTGGCTGCAAATCGTGTGGATTTTTCAACGTATACATCTCCGCTGTCTTTATAATAAGCTTACGTTTTGTTTTAGTAACAGCATCAAAACCACTAGTCATAAAATCAGGAGTACGAGTTTTTACCTCAACAAAAGTGATATATTCACCATGTGTAGCAATAATATCAATCTCCCCGCCTTTTATGCAAAAGTTGCGTGATAATATTGTATATCCTTTTTTCTCAAGATAAAAAGTAACAACCTTTTCGCCATAATTCCCAAGCTCTTTTTTATCCATAAATTAATTTAAACCTTAGTAAGTTTCTTCAAAAATGATGGTCTGTGAACATCGGAAATACCATGCTCATTAATCATTTCATAGTGAAGTTTAGTGCCATAACCCTTATGCTGTTCAAATTTATACTGAGGATATTTTTGTGCAATCCCATGCATATATCTGTCACGGCTTACTTTTGCAAGTATTGATGCAGCAGCAATTGATGCTGACAAGCCATCTCCCTTTACAACAGTACGAACCTCACAATCAAGTTTGGGCTCTCTGTTGCCATCAACAAGTGCAAGCGAAACTTTGCAGTTAAGACCATCAACAGCTCTTTTCATAGCAAGCATCGTAGCACCAAGTATATTTAATTCTTCAATTTCTTCAATTGTAGCAACAGCAATGCAATATGCAGACGCCTTAGCAATTATTTCGTCAAAAAGCAGCTCACGTTTTTTTTCGGAAAGCTTTTTACTGTCATTAATACCATCAATCACAATACCCTCATCCAAAATAACAGCAGCTGCATAAACATCGCCTGCAAGTGGACCACGTCCAGCCTCATCTACACCACATATAACAGAATAATTTTTTCTTATATCAGAATCAAATTCAAACAAAGTCATAATTATTTATCTCCATACGGTAATTCAAGGGTAATACGTCCAAGTTTTCCAGCACGAAATTCATCAAGAACAGTAATAGCAGCACGTTCAGTATCAATCTCACCACCAGAAACAAGCATTCCCCTGCTTTTCCCAACCTTTTGAAGAATATCAAAGCCATCCTCACCATCAGAAATTTCAATCTTATAGCGTTCCGTGATATTCTTTGAATAATTCTCATTCAAAACCATAAGTAAGCGGCTTGCCAAAGCTTCAGTATCAACAACATCATCCTTGACAGCACCAGTAAAAGCAAGTCTTTCAGCAACCATTTTGTCCTCAAACTTAGGCCAAAGAACACCCGGCATATCCAGTAATTCTATATCATCATCAAGTTTAACCCACTGTTTATTTCTAGTAACACCAGGTCTATCCTCAACTTTAGCTTTTTTCTGTTTTGCAAGTCTGTTAATAAGTGATGACTTACCAACATTCGGAATACCAACAACCATGATATGAAGAACTCTGCCTTTCATTCCCTTAGCTGCATAATTATCAATCAAATCCTTTAAAACAAGCTTAACAGACGGTATGAACTTATTAAGTCCCTTACCGCTGCGACAGTCTGTTGGAATAGCGACAACTCCTTGATTTTTATACCAGTTTATCCACTGCCCTATCGCATTTTCATCGGCAGTATCACATTTATTTAATATGACAACTCTAGGTTTTCCCTCAATAAGCGATTGTAAATCAGGGTTTTTACTTGACATAGGAATACGTGCATCGATAATCTCAACAACAGCATCAACTAGTGCCAGATTAGCCTTAATCATTCGCTTAGTTTTGGTCATATGACCAGGAAACCATTGAATTGACGGTGTTTCAGTCATTAATTAACATCCTTTATTTAGTGTTATGCGTAAAAATTAATTTTCTATATAAGCTTGTGCAGGAACACCAATTGAATCAAATGGGAAAATTCTCAAAACAACCTTACCCAAAATATCATCAACAGGAACAAATCCAACTCTTTCATCACGGCTGTCAGTAGAATTGTTACGGTTATCACCCATAACAAAAACACAATTAGCTGGAACAGTTACAGGATACTGATGACCACCCTCATCAAGCTTAGTAATTTCATTAATATAGCTTTCTTCAAGTACATTTCCGTCAACCTTTACAGTACCTGCATTGAAATCAATATCAACAGTCTGACCTTCGACAGCAATAACTCTCTTAACAATAGCCTTGTTAAGACCATCACTGTTAACAATAACGATATCGCCATTATCAGGTGAATACATAATATGTGAAACAATCAGCCTGTCACCATCATTAAGTGTAGGTAGCATTGACTCGCCATCAACATTTGCAATTCTCAAAAGGAAAGTAAAAATAACGATAACAATAAAAAAAGCATAAATTACAGTTTCAATCCATTCGAGAGCTTCCTCGCCGTTTTTGTTGCTATTATTCTTTTTCTTAGTTTCTTCGTCCAAAGCCTCATAGTTTAACTCATACTTTGCCATAAAATTACTTCCTTCCAAAATAAAGTCTATATATAAAGTGTCAGTCTAAACAATATCAAGTGTTTCTGCACTTTAATATTCAAGTAAAATATGCCGAGTGATTAATCAAAATACATTTTAAACAAAAGTATAGCAAAAAAGGGACTTGAACGTCCCCTTTTATACTACTTAACGCATAATTAGCG
Source organism: Oscillospiraceae bacterium (assembly GCA_031550725.1). GTDB lineage: Bacteria > Bacillota > Clostridia > Oscillospirales > Ruminococcaceae > UBA946. Next base: position 95,143 of record JAVBOH010000009.1, on the reverse strand, counting down.
AATACGTTCTTTAACCTTAGCAGCCTTACCAACTCTATCACGTAGATAGTATAGCTTAGCACGACGAACTTTACCGCCTCTAACAACTTCAACTCTGTCAACAACAGGAGAATGAAGTGGGAATACTCTTTCAATACCACAGCCGTGAGCAACACGTCTAACAGTAAAAGTTTCGTTAATTCCACCATGTTTCTTAGCAATAACAGTACCCTCAAAAACTTGAATACGGGACTTATCGCCTTCCTTAATTCTAACGTGTACCTTTACAGTGTCACCAACAGTAACAACAGGTACATCTTTTTTCATGCTGCTTTCGCTTATCAACTTGATTGCGTCCATTATAATTTTTCCTCCTAAATTTAAGAACATTCTTACCTATCGCAAGATTGCCATACAAAATTTCATGTAAACATGAAATTATTTCATATAAACATAAAATTGGCAAAGGCAGCGGACTGTCCCTTTAATGTCAACCTTTATTTTAAAAGGTGGCATTAATCTCGTCGAATTAGTTAAAAAACAACGTCCGACGGATTTTCAAATGCTTATTTATTTTATCATATTTGCACATAAATTTCAAGCATTTATATACAAAAAGTTATAATATGTATATTCAGACAAATATCGCACCGTTGTTACATAATATTTTTGTACGTTCTACACAAACTCTATCAAATTTACATTCTCCGAACGAGGTAAAAGCCTCAATAAATACATTTGAGTTAATACTCATGACCTGACTTGCAGGAAGTCTGAGATTTAAACGAAGAAAACCATCTTCAATATCAGCTGATATAATATCAATATAAGGCTTGATATCAACAGTTATCTCACCTTTTTTCTTTGAATGCTTTTTAACTTCAATAGTATCAAGCAAAGTAAAATCATTGAACTTATTCATAAGTATATTAACATCATCATAGTAAAAATCAAAAATATACTCACAAAAACCAACATCCTTGTTCTCATAAACAGGTTCGACAACAGAAATAATCTCAATACCTTCAGGCATAACCGAATTAAGCGAGTGTTTAATATCATCATATGGAATATCTTCAACAACAGCAAAATCCATAAGTTCACAGCTGCTTTTGACACCCAAAGAAAGAGCAAGCGGAAAATTTATATAAATATGCGGATTGAACCCTTGAGTGTACCAAACAGGAACACAGGAACGGTTAAACGCCCTTTGCATTGTTCTCATTAAATCAAGATGCGATATAAAAACTGCACGTCCGCTTTTCGAAAATACGGCACGCAGATTTTTCTTATCCAAAGCATACACCTCCCAAAGCTTTACTTATTCCGCAGCCAGAGCATTTATCACGGCAATTATCGGTGGTAACAGCCTCGTGAGCAAGCTTATTTTCACGTATAAGAAACTCTTTATTAACCATGTAATCAAGGTAATCCCAAGGGAAAAGTTCTTCATAATTTCTAACTCTGCTTGCATAAAATGATGTATCAATATTACATTTTTTGAAAGCCGCCTGCCACAAATCAAAACGATAGCATTCATCCCAGCTGTCAAATGTACATCCTAATTTCCAAGCTTCGTAAATAACATCGCAAAGCTGTCTGTCACCTCTTGCAAGCACTGCTTCAAGGATACTGATTTTATATTTATGCCAGCTAACATTTATATTTTTACGAGATGTAAATGAATCAAGCAGCAGCTTTTGCTTGCGGTTGATTTCATCCTCTGTAACCTGTGGCTCAAACTCAAACGGAGTAAATGGCTTTGGCACAAAAGTTGCACAGCTAACAGAAACCTGAAGCTTCTGACCTCTTTGCCTGTTAGGATTTTGATAATATAAATCGACAACATCCTGTGTAAGCTTTGCAATACCTCTGATATCATCATCCGTTTCGGTTGGAAGTCCAAGCATAAAATAAAGCTTTACAGTAGTATAACCACCCTTAAAAGCAAGTCTGCAAGCGTTAAAAATTTCGTCCTCCGTTATATTTTTATTAATAACATCACGTAAACGCTGAGTTCCTGCCTCTGGAGCAAAAGTTAGTCCACTTTTACGAACCTTTTGAATTTGAGACATGAGTTCCTCACTGAATTTATCAATTCTCATAGATGGCATTGAAAGATTAACCTTAGCATTTTCGGTATAATCAGAAAGCTTGATAAGTGTATTATCAAGATCTGATAAATCACTTGTGCTAAGTGATGACAAGGAAACCTCCTCATAACCAGTACTTTCGCACAACGCCTTAGTCTGATTGCAAATTGTATCTGATGTTTTTTCACGAAAAGGTCTGTAAATAAATCCAGCCTGACAAAAACGGCAGCCACGAATACATCCACGCAAAACCTCAACAACAGAACGGTCATGAACAATTTCACAAAAAGGTACAACAAATTTTTCAGGGTAAAAAACCTTATCTAAATCCTTTATAATTCGCTTTTTAATAGTTTCTTTTGCATGAGAATTGTTAGGAGCATAAACATTTACAGTATTATCAGGATTATATTTAACATCATAAAACTGCGGAACATAAATTCCCTCAATTTCTGCAGCCATTTCGAGAAATTCTTTTTTTGTTTTCCCTTGCTTTTTCAATTCAGCATATAAATCCATGAGTTCAAGGTTTACTTCCTCACCCTCACCAAGAATAAATATATCAAAAAAGTCTGCAAGAGGTTCTGGGTTGCAAACACACGGTCCCCCGCCAACAACAATCGGATGTTCATCTGTACGGTCCTTAGCCTTTACAGGCACACCTGCAAGGTCAAGCATGTTAAGAATATTAGTATAGCATAACTCATACTGAATTGTAAAGCCAATAAAGTCAAAGTCCTTTACAGGCTCAAGGCTCTCCAAACCATAAAGTGGAATATCATTTTCTCGCATAAGTTTTTCAAAATCAGCCCAAGGAGCAAAAACACGCTCACACCAAAAGTTTTCACGTTCATTCTTCAAAGAATATAATATCTTCATGCCAAGGTGCGACATACCAACATCATATGAATCAGGGAAACAAAAAGCAAACCGAACGTCAACCTTGCTTTTATCCTTGACAACGCTATTAAGTTCCCCGCCAATATAACGTGACGGAGATTTAACCTGCAGAAGTATTTTTTCAATCTTATCTTTAAGCAGCATTTTATGCCCATGCCTCCTTGTTACAAAGCACCATGAAATATGTTAGCATGGGCTCGTGGGTTATTTTAGATGTTTTTTTACTTGCTTTCAAACTCAAGTCCTTCCAAATTTTATAAAATCAAAGCTGAAAACAGTATATAAATAAGTGTCATATATAAGGTAATGTTTTGAAAACCGCATATTGCAAGTATAATAATTATGACAATAATCAAAAAAGCATTAATGCTACGCAAATATTTCTCAAGCCGCACAGCTAAGTCATATTCACATAACTTATAAAAAATTAATACAAGCATTTTACCACCATCCATACAGTTAAGCGGCAGTAGATTAAACATACAAATTATACAGTTTATTGTAGCAAAAAGTGATGCATCAAACGTGTCTGTAAGCATTTTTAAAGCATAAAACACGCAAAAATTCATAACGCATCCAGAAATAAGTATAACAAGCTGAATAGAAAATGGCGTAAAAATGTCATGCTCTTTTTGAACTATCTTTATTCCTGCACCATAAAAAACAAGCTTGTCAACCTTTTGCTTTAAAATAAGCATAGAAATTAGGTGACCCGTTTCATGAATTAAACACGCATACAACCCCCATAATGCATAATCGCTGACATTTAGCAATGTCATAAGTGAAACTGCTGCAAAAAAGCTAAAATGCAAATATACTTTTAATCGTTTAAATGGCAGCTCTATCATACGCTTTTATTTGGAGTTGAGTTAAAAAAGTCAAGAATAGCAGTAATAGTTTCTGAAAAACCTGTGGTATTATTATCAACCGAAACCTGACTATTATAGGTATCATAAATTTCCGTGGAAATATGCGGTAAAAATGTATTAACAGCTAAATAAACTAACCCAACTACAACACAGATAATGGCTTGTGTGGTTATTGTATCAAGCAAAGTTACACTTTTATTTTCAGTTAAAAGCGGCTCATCAAATGTATCAGCAATATCTATTATTGTATTAGCTTGTACATCATTTTCCAGTAAAATATTTTCGTCCATTATAAATCCTCCATAAAAATAAATAATTAAACAACTATAATATCTTTATTTCAGTGGACGTTAATTTATGTTACTTTTTCATACGGATAATTGAATTTTTAGGATAAACTTTGTCACAAGCAAACGAAAACTTCATCATAGCGTGTCTTGCATCTTCGCAGCTTTCACCATTTTCATTAATAATTTCATCAATTGTCATGGTATCAAACATTTGATTTGGTGAAAGAATTTCAACCTCGTCATGAAGTAAAAATTTATTACGTTGTGTACAGTAAATTCTGCTATCCCTGCATTCTTCAATTATAGCGACAACGTCATATTCACGAATATAACCGCTTGTTTCGTAATATTGACTTTCATTCGGATGACCAAAGAAAAATCCGTTGCAATATTTTCTATGGCTGATTTTATAAGCCTCATCACGAATCCAGTCGGGTAGAATAAAGTTATCAGGTGATTTTTTCAAAATTTCGGTCGCCATGCGATATGCGTTCGTAATAACTGATACATAATATGCAGATTTTGCTCTGCCTTCAATTTTAAAGCTTGTAATACCAGCGTTAGCTAGTTTGTCAAGATGTTCAATCATACACATATCCTTAGCATTGAGTATATATGTACCCGATTCATCCTCAAATATAGGAAAAAACTGGTCTGTACGTTTTTCCTCCATAAGATGATATCCCCATCTGCATGGCTGAGCGCATTCGCCTCTATTCGCATCACGGTTAACAAGATACTGTGAAAGCAAACATCTTCCCGAGAACGAAACACACATAGCACCGTGAACAAAAGCCTCAATATCCATATCAATTGGAGTTTTTGCACGTATTTCGGCAACCTCGTCCAAAGACAATTCACGAGCAAGAACAATACGTTTAGCGCCCATGTTGTAAAGCTCATTAGCAGTCACATAATTCACAATACCTGTTTGTGTTGACATATGAATTTCCATATTAGGAGCATATTTTTTCACAAGTGAAAGTAAGCCTATATCAGCAACAATCAATGCATCAACATTAGCATCAACAGCATCGGAAATAAACTTCTCGAACATAGGAATTTCATTATTTCGAGGGAGTGTGTTGCAAGTTAAGTAAACCTTCACACCACGTTCATGAGAAAGCTTTACAGCCTCAACAAGACCATCGGATGTGAAGTTGCTAGGACTTGCTCTCATACCAAAATTTTTTCCGCCGAGATAAACCGCATCAGCACCATAATCAAGTGCAGAAATAAGCCTTTCCAAATCTCCTGCAGGCGCTAAGACTTCAAGTCTGTTAATATCTATCAAAATAATGACCGTCCTTAATAAAATTTATCGAAGTCCTGCTGTAACAAGATTTTCTTCATGCTCGGAAAGAGTTTTTGCGTAGAAAAACTCACCTGTATCAATGTTTGAACAGAAATATAAATAATCCGATTCAGCAGGATATAAAACTGCATTTATAGCCTCAAGTCCAGGATTGCAAATTGGCCCAGGTGTAAGTCCTGCACCTTGATATGTGTCATATGCCTTAAACATAGTTGGAGCACTTATTTCAATATTAGGTTTAATGATTTCATTCACATATTTTGTTGTTGGGTCAGACTGTAAAAGTGGGTATTCATCTGCATTGTTAAGTCTGTTATAAAAAACAGATGCAACCATTTTCATATCGCTTTTGTAAGCAGCCTCAGCTTGTACAATTGATGCAAGTGTAAGTACTTCTTCTAACTCCATACCTAAGTCACTCATACGTCCGTAAATGTCAGGGGTTATCTTAGCATCAAAATTACGATATATCTTTTTAGTTACAATTCGAGGATCTTCCTCGAGATAAAATTCATATGTATCAGGGAAAAAATATCCTTCAAGCCTATAGAATTTCATAGGATTGATAATAACATGTTCTTCAAAATCAAATCCAAATTCGGATATATTAAATACCTTTATAAATTCCTCAGCATTGCATACACCTTTTTCTTCAAGCTTTGCAGCAGCATCATAAAGCCTTATACCCTCAGGGAAAGTAACTGTCACAGTTTCCCTTGCAACTTCAATTGTTTTTGTAAGCTCATCAACAATATCACCATATGACATCTTTGGTACAAACTCATGAGCGCCAGAGGAATATAAACCATCTGTACCTTTTATTTTTGAGAAAATCAGAAACAAATTTGTATCGGTAATAACACCCTCGTTATAAAGTAAATCGGCAATTTCGGATGTGCTGACACCATATGGAATTTCAATTATAACATTGATATCATTTTTATCAAGGCCTAAAAATTCTTTCGAATATTTAATGACTGTTACCGCCAAAAGTATAGCAATACCAACAACCAAAAGTGTAAAAATTATACCGAAAATAAAACGTCCTGTTCTGTTTTGTCTGCGCTTTCTCTTACGTCTTTTTTCTATTTGAGTGCGTCTGTATTCTTCATCTTCATAAATATCATCATCAAGATCAAGTTCATTATCGTCATCGTCAGAGCCATCATCGTGATTTTCATCAAAGTATTCATCTTCAGAATATTCTTTTAAAATATCATCAACTGCATTTGAACTGGTATCCTGTACTACTTCTTCATCGGCAGTATTTTCATCATTTATTTTATCTGTAACAGGTATTTCTTCGGGAATACTGTTAATAATATCATCCAGAGAAACATCCGAAATATCATTGCTTTTTTCCTTTGTATTCATCTATATTCAATCCCCTTTTAATAAAATATAGTGCGTTAAGTTAAAAAACCTTTAGGGTTTTTAACGGATCTACACTCCCTTTCGCATCTTTGGTGCGAAAACTACCTGTATAGTTTGTTAACTGCTTTGCTTTATGCACTATGTGCAAATTTTAAACACTTGAGCGTTTAAATTTAACCAACTATATTATAAAAATACAAATTAAAATGTTTTAATATACTTTTCAGTAACAAGCAGTTCAACAGGTAAATCATATCTTCCTCTGTGAAGCTTATTAACTGTACAGCAGCAATATTCAATACCTATCTTAAAAATATTGGTGTGAGCACCAATAAATCTATCATAATAACCACCGCCATAACCAAGACGATAACCGCTCAAATCATAAGCCAGTGCTGGTACAATCATGATGGAATTTGTAAAATCAGTTAGCATAGTACATTTTTCATCATCAGGTTCAAGTACAGAAAATGTACCTTTGCTTAAGTCAGACAATGAATTAATCTTATAAAACACCATATCTCTTGTGCCGTCAATGCATTTTGGTACAGCAACTGTTTTGCCTACTTTCAAGGAATGATTAATCAGCATTTGAGTATCAACTTCAATCGGAGTTGATACATATGTAATCACTATATCAGCATCAATATATTCCTTAAGCCTAGTTAATCGAGAGAAAATCATAGTGTCCTTTTGTTTTTTTATATCAGGTGACATCTCATGCCGAATGCTTTTAAATCTAGCTCTTAATGATTTTTTCACTTCACGGATGTCATATCTGTTTTCACTAATTACTTTTCGCATAAAAGTGAATCCTCAAGCAAGATACTTCTGTCTTTGGAAATCAGCACTTCAATAAGCTTTGAACCAAATTGCATCGCAGTTCCAGCACCTCTTGATGTGATAATATTTCCATCAACAACAACAGGTTCACCAGTATATTCAGAACCAAAAAGTTGTGTTTCAAATCCAAGATAACAAGTTGCTTTCTTGCCATTTAGTAAATTTTTATGTCCAAGAATTGATGGTGCAGCACAAATCGCAGCAATATAAATATTATTTTCCATACAATAATCGATTGCTTTCATAACGTATTCAGACTTTTCAAGATTAACAGTCCCTGGCATACCACCTGGAAGTATAATCATTTCAAGGTCGCTGCCAAGCGTAATGAACATATCTTCTGTATCGGTAATAACTGAAATTCCGTGTGAACCTTTAATAATATTATCACCAACACCAACAGTAACAACATCAAGCTCACATCTTCTAAGCATATCAATTGGGATTATAGCTTCAATTTCTTCAAATCCCTGTGCAAGAAAAGCATATATCATTGTAAAACATCCTTTGCATGTAAAATAATGTGTAAAATAACTTGATTAGTGAAAATCACTTAAAAGTGATTGTATTTTTCTTTAGTAAAAAAGCAGGGTGATATGAATGTTTGGACTTTCGTAAACCCTCAAGTCCCAAGTCTTCTTCACGGTTAATATATTTATATGGATAAGCAGCTGACTTAGCAAATTCATTGTTAATAGCCGCATATGCACCCTGAATACTAGCATTTGCCTTTTCAATATGAATATCAAAGGTATCGGAATTAATCGCATCGCCTATTGTGAATCCTTGCACCTTGCCATCAATACGAATAACACCGCCATGCAGGTCAAGTTCTTCAAAATGGTTAAAGAACATATTTATAGCATATTGTTCCGAAACGCTTGATTCATCATCATAAGCCATATTTAAGTTATAGCTTTCAACAGCAAATTCAATACAATCATCAAAGTCCTTTTCGGTAAGCACAGAATATTCCCAGTTATTCTTATAAAAATTTGCAAGATGATTACGTTTACCATGAAATTTCTTACCAGACAATGAAATCATTTTTTCGGTTTCATAAATATAATCAAAGCTGTCCTCCGAACAAGAAACAGTAAATTCATTAGGGAATAGTTCATCAAAAATGTATAAATTTTCATCTGTTACAGAATTAATAACAAGCGGAGAATTATTATCATTCGCATATTGTTTCATTTCAAGAAATACGGATTTATAATCTCCCTCGCCAGCAGGAAAAGTAAACTGAACACCATATTTATGTGAGCAAGAAATATAAAAATCATTATATCGTGCAATTTTTGTTTCATAAAGCCTATGCCATGCCATATTATTTGAAAAATTATATTCACAGCCACGAAAATCAGATTTCTGCAAGAGTTCTTTAATCCAATCTTTATCTGAAATGTCAATTACCTTAAAATCAAGCATTAAGTGATACCTCTATTTCATGGCAACATTACATAACGCTGCCAATAACATTCATAATAGCAGACGATATATCCTCAACAGAATGCGGATTTTCACCGTCACTGCAAGGAATAACCGTCCAGTTCTGTGCCTTAGCTGCATACAAAGCAGACTTTCGACATTCATGAAGATAAGATATATCAGCTTCATGAATATCCTTTTTATTCTCATCGCCGTTATATCTTAAAGTCAAAAGTCTTTGAGATATTTCAACCGGCATATCAAGAAAAATAATCAAATCAGGTTTAGGTAATGAAAGCTTTTCGTATTCATAATCAGAAAGCCATTCAAGGTAGCTATCCCATTCATTTTCAGGCAGCTTAACCATTTGATGAATAGCATTGGAACTGACATAACGGCTAGCTATAATAACATCACCATTTAAAAAATTTTCTTCCCAATACATTTTAAAACTTGCATATCTGTCAACAGCATAAAAGCTAGATGCAGCATAAGCGTTAACGCCAGCTGCACTCTGCGCAATTTCACCGCCAAGGTACATTTTTACAAGTGAAGATGATGGTTTATCATAATCTGGAAAGCTGATTGCCTTTACAGTATTATTTGCAGAAAGCAGCTCCTTAACAATATCAAATTGAGTAGTTTTACCACTGCCATCAAGACCGTCAATAACAATAAGCATATAAAATCCATCCCTCACAAAAAATACATACAGATATTATAACATTTTTCTTCACTAACGTCAAGGTATACAATTTCACATGAAAATGTCACAATAGAATATAATAATGTTACTTGACCATATTTATAAATTCTTTTTCATCTAGTATAGGGATACCAAGTTCTTCGGCTTTAGTAAGCTTACTGCCTGCATCCTCACCTGCAAGCACATAGGTAGTTTTCTTTGAAACAGAGCCGCTTGCCTTGCCGCCATATTTAACGATAATTTCCCTAGCCTCATCTCGTGACATAGTTGGTAAAGTACCTGTTAAAACAAAAGTCATACCCTCGAAACGATTATCAGCCTGTTTCACAGTTTTATATTCCATATTTAAGCCATATTGCTTAAATCTAGCGATAAATTTAACAATATGTTCATCACGAAATGCATTTGCGGTGTTTTGTGACATAACATCCCCAAATCCGTCAATAGTGCATATTTCTTCTGCTGTAGCATTCATAACAGCATCAATACTGCCAAATTTATCACATAAAAGCTTAGAAGCAGTTTTACCAATATTGCGTATACCAAGTGCATATATAAAGCTGTCAAGCGATGCGTTTTTCGATGCTTCAATAGCCTTGATGAGATTTTCGGCAGACTTTTTAGCAAATCTCTCAAGCGATATAAGCTGTTCTATTTCAAGTGTGTAAATATCTGCAACCGATTTAATTAGTTTATTATCAAGAAGTGATGTTACAACAGCCTCACCCATGCCGTCAATATTCATAGCACCCTTGCTTGCAAAATGAATAATGTTGCGTTTAAGCTGTGCAGGACAGTCAACATTTGAACACCTCAAAGCTGCTTCATCTTCTTCACGAATAGCTAAAGATTTGCAAACTGGACAGTATTCAGGCAGCATATATGGCTCATGAAATCCATCATGTGAAATACTTGAAAGCACCTCAGGAATAATATCGCCTGCTTTACGCACAACAATTGTATCACCAATACGAATATCCTTTTCAGTGATAAATTCTTGATTATGAAGTGATGCACGCCCAACACTTGTTCCAGCAAGTGTTACAGTGTCAAAAATTGCAACAGGTGTGATAGCACCAGTACGCCCAACATTAACTTCAATCTCACGAAGTACAGTTTCCTTTTCTTCTGGTGGAAATTTATATGCAACAGCCCACTTAGGAGTCTTTGAAGTTGCACCCATAATATTTCGCTGTGTAAAGTCATCGACTTTTACAACAACGCCATCAATATCAAAACCATATTTTTCACGCATATTTCCAATATGTTCAATTCGTTCAATAATCTCATCATAACTTTTAAGCTGAATATATTCTGGAACGACCTTAAAGCCAAGCTCAGCTAAAAAATCAAGTGACTGCTTATGTGAAGTTATTGCTTCTCCATCAAGCTGCTGAATATTAAAAACGAAAATATCAAGCTTACGTTCTGCCGCTATTTTCGGATTTTTCTGTCTTAATGACCCAGCCGCTGCATTACGAGGATTTTTGGCAGTATCCTCACCATTTAGCTCTTGCCTTTCAATGAGTTCGAAGAAAGATTTTCTAGACATATAAACCTCACCTCTTACTTCAAGGAAAGGTATAGTTTTTCTTAGTTTTAGAGGTATGGATTTAATAGTTTTTATATTAGCAGTAACATCCTCACCAATAAAACCATCACCTCTTGTAGAACCTCTGACAAGCTCACCGTTAACATATTCAAGTGATACAGAAAGACCATCAATCTTAGGCTCAACAACAAAAACAGGGCTTTCGACAGCTTCATTACACTTTATGCAAAAAGCATTAACCTGCTCATAGGAAAACACATCCTGCAAGCTGCCCATCTGAACAGTATGAGTAACTTTTTCAAAGATGTTTAATGCTTCACCACCAACACGTTTTGTTGGGGAATTTATATCATCAAGTTCAGGATATTTTTCTTCAATTTGTTTTAATTCCTGCATAAGCATATCATAAGTGTAATCATCAACGCTTGGATTATCCAGTACATAATAATTATGATTATGCTCCTCAATTTCAATTTTAAGAGCATTAAGCCTATCAATAACAGCTTGTTCCATACAAAATCCTCCAACAAAATAATTACTACTATTATACCACATTTTTATTATTTTGTATACCGAATATCACTAATTTAACATAAAAATATACCGTTGCACCAATGGAGGAATTATTGGTACAACAGCATATTTATATACATATAATTTATGAATTATCCTGATTATTATTTCTATTTTGCTTATCCCTGAAACCACCGATACCCATATTATCAAAATTCTTTGACATATTAGCATATTCTTCGATTTGTTCGTCAGTAATACCAAGCTCATAAAGTGCGTTTTTCTGTTCATCGGTTAATTCGTCAGCAGAAGTCTGTCCGATAATATCCATAGCCTTTTTCATAGTATCCATATCTATGTTATTGAACATATCGTTGTTCATCTTAAAGCCATTCATATTACCGCCTCCCTGAGAACCCAGAGCAGAAAGATTAACACTTGATGCATCAATAAGTGCATCAGGATTATCGGTCTGACCATCACTTGTGGATGGAATTGTACCATTAAGCTGTCCTTGTATGCTTTCTCCACGTAAATTACCAAGCTTAATAAGTTCAGCAACAGCTGTTTCGTATTCCTCAAATGTGCATTCTTTTGTTGGGTCATTTTTAATATAATCAGATATGAGTGAATTTAAATAACTTACACGTTCCTCAAACTTACCATCTGCAAAGTAACCATCAATAATTTCTTGTAAATAAACATGATATTTAGCTAAGTATTCATCATTTTCAAGCAGTTTAGCAAGGAGTGGACGTTCTGACATTTCTACATTTGAAACAGGAGTGTCAATTGGAAAATTAACAACATCGGATGAACTTCCGGACATAAAACCACCGAAAGCAAGATTATAGTCCCAAGGCAGTATTGTTATTACACCATTGCTCTCATGCAAGATGTAATTATGTCCCATATTTGATGTGTAGCTATCAAGGTTTACAACAACATTATGTGCAGCAAAATATCGCAAACAAGCATCAACATCAACACATGATTCAATATCATCACCCTCATTTAGCTGTTTTAATGCAGCAATTAAGCGTTCTTCATCAGATGATTCGGTTTTTGTTTTGTTATTATCAAAAATATTGGAATAACTTTCAGTATTATCATCTGTATATTCAAGCGAAACGCCACTACTTGCATTACCAAAACCACCGCCACGATTATTGTTATCCCTATTCATATTTGGAGGTACAAAACCATTATCATTTTGAGTGACCTCATTGTTTTCAGTATTGTTACTTTCTGTTGGTGGCATACCATCAGGAATTTGTCCGCTAAACTGTGATGGGTCAAATTCACCATTTTGCATAGATGGCATTCCTTCCAGAATTTGCTGTCCGCCAAATTGAGATGGGTCAAAATTAGTATCACTGTTTGGCATTTCCGGCATAGAATTTACATCATCCGATGTATTGGAATTGCTGTTTTCATTATTTGACGGAAATTCCATTTTTCCCATATCGTTCATATCCATGGAATCAGGCTTATACAGCACACCCTCACTATCTTGTGTATGCTCAAGATAGCTGTCCTCATAATCTTCAATCATGAGATAAAGTCCCCATGTTTCATTGTTTACACTGATATCGGCAAAAGCATAAATTGGAGAATCAACACCAATATAATTCATGATATCATAGGACAAATATTCTTTCATAAAAGTATTGTCAGCCCAACCGCTATTCAATACCATTTTATCAAGACCCAAATAAGTCTGACCATCAACATATTTATCAAATTTAATCTTAAAGCTATATCTGTCAGATTCACTTGAATAAACAGATGAAAGACTTGAATTACCCTTTGCTCTAATGCCGACATTTTTTATTTCAGTACCGTTTATAATGACATCAGCAGAAATATATTCCTTGTCTGTTGCGTTGTCAAGCAAATACTGCCAGTTTTCAGCAGTTGCATTAATTTGAATTGACAGCACCTCATCCTTGTTAATTTCATTTGCATATTTTGATGTTGAAGTTGTGTTTTTATCTGCATTATTATCACATCCTGTGAAAAAAACCAGTGATATTATTGTTGCCATAGTAAAAGCCAAAATTTTATTAATACACATATTATACTTATCCTTTCGAGTTTATGTTTACAAGTATAATGTACTTAACTTAAAATTGTCTTAAAGAAACTATAAATTTAACAAATATAGAAAAGAGCCATCACATTTTTTTGTGTGACAGCTCAAAAATAATTTTTAGTTTAATACTTTTTTCACAGGAATCTATACTCCATATATCAATATTATTTTCTGTAAATAACCTCAAACATATTATAAACCAAAATTGATGCAAGCACAATATTAAAAACAAGGCTCATAACAACATAAGCAGCTCTTGTTGATTTACGCTTAAACTTAAGTGTAAATCTGCCGATTAGCATACTAGATACAATTACTGCAACGATATTGACAGCAGCATATGCAGTAAACTTTTCCCAAGGTAATATCAATGCAAGTGCATCAGAAATAAAGTATGCAACTATATTGGCAAAAGGCAGTATAAGCAAAGGCACAGTCGCCAAGGCATATTGTTTTTTTTCAGTACGGACATACATTATCATTACAACAAATATTAGCCCAAATATAACCATACATTCAACAAGCATTCTTATCGCTCCTTATTCACCGTTATAAACGTGTGTTAAAATATAATTGGAAAGCTCCTCATAAGCATCCTTTTTTAATCTGGTGGAATGTGATTCGGCCATTGCTGACGGCAGCTTGCCGTCATTTCCCTTAAACTGCGTATTTATATCAATGTAGCAGATATTCTTTTCCTTAGCAAATCCCAAAAGTTCAGTGTTATATGTATCAATTAGAGCATTGCTTAAGGTATCTTTTTCACAGTCTGCAGTTATTGGCATTAATGACATAACATAAATAATTATATCATCATTGCCCTGTCGTATTTTATCAAAAAGCTTACCATATTCATTGAAATAATTTTGGTTGGAAATCTCTGTAAGCTCATTCATTCCAAGATGAAAGTAAACAGCCTTTGGAGCAGTATCATTAATAACAGATAATATATCTGTTTGGTTATCTTTATATGTAATCATGCAGTTTTCATATGAAATGACACTTAAGCTATCATCATAAATTAGATTGTTGACTGGAATAAATCCATAATCAACAAGTCCCTTTATTTCAAAGCCACCAATAAAAAGAGTATCACTATAATATGATTTCTGTGCCGGTTCAGAGCGTTTTATTGGATTGACAATTTGTTTTATACTTACAGCGTCAACTTCGGCAATTGCATCCTCGGTATCAATTTTATCATTCTTTTTTAATTTATCAAGAAATTCAAATGAAAATTTATCATCAATGTCGCTATTACCATTCATATACATCACAAAGCATATTGCAAAACTTGCAATAATGAACAAAAATATAAACGATATACGAAATTTAACTCTCTTTTTTTCCTTGTAATGCACTTTCATTAAACTAACACCCCTATCCATAAATTTACATTCAATATATTTTTAATTAATTGTATATATTATACTACATTTCTATAATAATTGCAACTTGAATTATTTGTTTTTTAAATATTTTTAACAATATTCAATTGTGTAAAATTGCCAAACACTTACATTGACAAATTCAGAAAAAATTGGTATAATATATTGATTTAAGCTGTTAAATATTAAAGAGTATAGTATATGCTTAGGAGGAAAAGTTTGAAAGTAATATTTCAAACTCGGAGTTTGTGCTTATGCAAAACATCCGAACTCTTTTTTTTGAAAGGGTGGTATATGAATGACCTCAAGATTTACAAACCTGATTGATTTAAACGATATCCCTGTTGCCTGGTGGAACGAAGTTTTAGAGCTTGGTGTAAAAATAGCGGACGAGCCTCAGAAATATTCACATGAATGTGACGGGAAGATTATGGCGACACTTTTTTATGAACCATCAACACGAACACAGATGTCCTTTCAGGCAGCAATGCTGCGGCTTGGCGGAACAATAATAGGATTTGACAACCCAGCAACATCATCTGTAGCAAAGGGTGAATGCTTAAAAGATACAACAAAGGTTGTTTCAAGCTATGCTGATATCATGGTTATGCGTCATAACCTTGAGGGTTCTGCAAAAGCTGCAGCACTTACAACTGACTGCCCTATAATAAACGCAGGCGACGGCGGGCATCTGCATCCAACACAGACTTTAACTGATATGCTTACATTAATGAAACAAAAAGGACGTGTAGACAATCTTACAATAGGACTTTGCGGCGACCTTAAAAACGGACGTACAGTTCATTCATTATGTAAAGCGCTTGCTTGTTATCCCAGCAATAAATTTATTCTGATTTCAACCCCAGAGCTTTCACTGCCGTTTTATATCAAGGATATTCTTAATGCGAGCAGATGTGAGTTTAAAGAAGTTGCATCCATTGAAGAGGCTATCTCGGAGCTTGATATGCTTTATATGACTCGTATTCAGCGTGAGCGCTTTGAATCGGATGATGAATATCAGAAGCAAAAGAATGTTTTTTGTCTTGATAAGTCAAAACTAAAGAATGCAAAGAAAGATTTATGTATACTTCATCCCCTACCTCGTGTTGATGAAATTACATATGAGGTTGATGATGACCCTCGTGCTATGTATTTCAAGCAGGCTGAATATGGTATGTATGTGCGTATGGCTTTAATAATACATATCCTGAAAAATCAACATCCAACTTTGCTGCTTTCGGGTAAAGTACATAATGGTATTGCCTGCACAAATCCAAGATGCATTACACATTTAGAAACATATCTGCCAAAGAATTTCCGTGGAAATGGGGATACTCTTGAATGTGAATATTGTGATGAAAGACTTTTGAAATTACATTAAAAATATATAAGGACTATTGTACCTAATGCAATTAGTCCTTAATTTTTTTATACACTTGACATAGCTATACCGAGTGGTATATAATGTTAAGTATGAATAATAATACAAACAGCAGGAATACAATCCTGCAATGTGCATTAAAGCTTTTTGGTGAGCGAGGCTATGAATCTGTCGGAATAAATGAAATTACGCAAATGGCGGGTATAACAAAACCAACGCTATATTATTTCTTTCAAAGCAAGGAGGGGGTTTTCAAGGCAATACTGGAAGAATATTATGAGCGTTTTAATAATCTTCTCCGAACAGTATGCATATACACCCCACATACCGATAATCATGAAGATGATATTTTTCCAGTGTTGTTAAATATAGTACAGGCTCATTTTTATTTTGCCAAGGAAAATACAACTTTTTACCTTATGGTGCTTTCGCTATCATTTGCACCACCAACGGCACAGACAACAATTATTACAACTCCATATATTTTAAGTCAGTATGATATTTTAATTGAACTTTTTAGAGAAATGTCAAATATCCATAAAAATATCAAAGGTAAGGAAAAGGAGTTATCATATTACTTCAATGCAATGATTAACGCTAATATTGCATTTTGGTATAAAGGACTTAGTGAGCTTGATGACGAAAAGGCAAAGCGTATTGTTCATCAGTTTTTGCATGGAATTTTTGCATGATATAAAAAATTGGGATTGTTACAAAATCGTAACAATCCCAATTTTTTTTATTTCTCAATCATATCACAATAAACAATACCAAGACCTACAGTACTCATATAGCATCTGCCATAAACGTTGAGGTCACCTGAAATAAACACACCGTTTCCTGTTCCGCCGAACTGGTGTAAATCATCATTTATACGTACCCAAGTCACACCATCATCCTCGGACATATAAATACCCTTTTCACTCGCATCCATTGGTATACCCCACATATAAAGCACATATGGGTCGCCGTCATTTTTAGCCTTTCCAATACCAATAGCCTCACAGAATTTTACACCAGCAACAAGCTCATAATTTTCGCCATGACCTGTAACCTTCATAAGTCCAGCACCATATGGCATATAGAATGTGCCATCACTATCCGGAACAACACAGAAACGCTTGTATGATGGATCAGCA
This sequence comes from Oscillospiraceae bacterium, assembly GCA_031550725.1. Classification (GTDB taxonomy): domain Bacteria; phylum Bacillota; class Clostridia; order Oscillospirales; family Ruminococcaceae; genus UBA946. Next base: position 77,275 of record JAVBOH010000009.1, on the reverse strand, counting down.
CCCTTAATACGTGAAAATGTCTTACCGCCATCGGAACTAACATATGATGAGCTGCTGCCAGTTGCATAAACATAATCAGCATTATCAGGGTCACCTAAAATATAAAAATTATTTCCTGCAAGTCCTTCCACTTTAGTCCAGGTTTTACCCCAGTCCTCAGTATAATAAGCCTTTGTACCACTTGATGGACTCCAGATTAGTCTTGTGCCGTCAGCATTTAATGCTACCTTGCCTTTATATAATTTCTTACCAACCTCAGGAGAATTTTCAATCCTGTTCCATGTCTTGCCTGCATCGGTTGTGTAGGTAAGGAGCATATTACTCTCATCTCCGCCGACCTTTGCCCAGCAGTCACGGTTTTTTGCAGCAATTGTAATGCTTGAAGTCGAGCCAATCTTATCCTGATGACGTGTCGCTGGAGTATAAATATCCTCATGAACAAAGCCGTCATAGTCGCCAACTGCACTAATCAAAGGATAATCTTTCATTGTAATTATATCCTCAGGAACAGTTTCTTCAATACCTCTCGCATCAAAATAGAACAATGCACTTTCATCCCAAACATTATCACAAGCAAAAATACCATTACCAGAGGTAACAAGAATCTCATTTGTATTGAATGGATTCATAGCAAGTGAACAACACCAGTGAATAGCACAGCCCTCAATCCAAGGCATATCATTGTTAGACATCTGCATATTGTCAAGCAAATTAGTCCAAGTCTGACCGCCGTCTGTTGATGTATAAAAAACATCACCAAAACCACCGTTTGCTTGCTGCATCCACATTTGAGTTGTAACAGCAACAAGTCTGTTTTCATCATTCGGGTCAATAACTATATCGCCGAAAGCACTGGATTTCGGAGCAATATCAACAGCCGAGCCGTCCTTGCCATATCTGTAAATTGCACCAATTGATGCATTCCAAGGTCCCTCGCTGCTTGCATAAACAACATACACATTGCCTTTAGAATCAAGCTTAATACGTTGCGGCATATATTTATTTATTGAATTAGCGAGTACATTCCAAGTTTTGCCACCGTCCTCTGAAACGAACACATTTCCAGCATCATCATTTTTCTGTGATACACCAGCATAAATTCTTTGTGTTGAACCACTATTTTCAGAATCAGGGTCGAAAGTAATAATATTGATACCATTACCATTCGAAGTCTTTGAAACTGGGAAACTTTCAATCTTTTCCCAAGTATAACCACCATCAGTACTCTTAAGCATACCGCCTGTTCTGCCACCCATGAAAATAATATCGCTGTTATGTGGGTCAACAGCAATTCGTTCACCGTTGCCACGTCCCATACCATTACCATGAACACGAATTAAATCGGTAACATCAACGGTATCAAAAGTGTTTCCATAGTCATGTGAAATGCAAATAACTGTTTTTCCGTTGCTGAAATATTCTGTTCCTGCAAGAAGATATACATTTTTTGCATCCTGGGGGTCAACGGCAATACCGTCAATACCAAGCAATCCCCTGTCTTCTTCAGAAACAAAATAAGTTAGACATACCCATTTATGATCATCCTCAGACCATCTGTATGCACCGCCAACATCGGTACGAGCATAATAAAGATTTTCTTCACAAGTGGCAATTACACCTGTAACAAAACCTCCGCCGCCAATTGATACAGAGCCATATGTCCAGTCATTATTAATATAGATATCGTTTACATTTTGAGTATTCACATCACCAGCTCCATTTGCAGAAGTATTATCTGTATTTCCGTTATTTTTATCGGTGCATCCACCTAATACAGAAACGCTCATAACCCCAGCTGCAAAAAGTGCCAATATTTTATTTGGCTTTTTAAGCATTAAAGTAACTTCCTTTCATATTTACAAGTATATTTATTATAGAGCAAAAGGTCAAAATTGTCAATAACAATATTAAAGCTATGATATGTCTAATGTTTCAAGTAAAGGATTAATACATTTAATGTTAATATAATGTTTACATAAAATCTCCATAAATATATTATGATTAAACCGTATAATCAATATCAAAGCAAATACAAGACGGGAGTATAGTGCATTAAGTTTAAAATACTACACATTTTAAACGGAGCTACGCTCATTTTTCACCAAAGGTGCAAAAAACAACTATAAAATAATTTCACACATATTGAAAGGATTGATACATTATGAAAAAAACAATAAGCATGATAGCGATACTTGCATCAATTGCAATGACTTTTTCCGCTTGTTCATCATCAAAATCCGATTACAGCAATAGTTCATATGATGCTACATACGATTATGCAGTGTCAACAACTGCAGCATCAGCATATGAATATTCAGCAGAAATGGCGGGTGGATATAATGATTATGAGCAAATAAATACAAAAGTAACAACCGAATTAATTAATGATGCGAATACACCGACAGAAGAATATTCAGCTAAAATTATCCGAAACGCAAGACTTTCAATGGAGAGCATTGATGTTAAGAAGTCATATGAGGATTTCATAACATATGTAAATGACAATGGTGGATATGAATTCAGCATGGATATGTCATCCAATGAAAAGTATACATCTATATCCGCAACAATCAAAATCAAACCATCAAAGCTTGATGGAGCAATTGCATATGCGAGTGAATGCGGAACAGTTTTGTCATCGAATGTATCAAGTGAGGATATAACCTCTGATTATTATGATGTAAAAATTCGTTTGGAAAACAAGTATAAAAACCTTGATAAATATTATGAATACCTAGAAAATGCTCATGAAATGTCCGAGATTATTCAGCTCCAAAACCAAATTGACTATATCACAAGCGATATTGAGGCATTTGAGGGACGTTTAAGAATGTGGGATACACTGACAAGTGAATCCACAATAAATATTTATATCGGTCAAAAGGATGACCCTAACGCACCAGTAATTGAAGAAGAAGTTGAAGAGTTTAACTGGCATTCAATGACAGCAGGTAAAATGTTCCTTCACATGAGCAATGGTTTCAAGAAAACCTGCAATGGACTATTCTCAATCATTCAGTGGCTTGTTATCGTTATAGTAACACTTCTGCCTATACTTGTAGTTGCTGGAATTATCGTATTTATAGCAGTTAAAAGGCATAAGAAAAAGAAAGCTATGATTACTGAAATAATGAATAAACCAAGTGAAACACCAATTGAAGTTCAGGCAACAGAAAGTAAAACAGACACAACAAAATAACACTATCCCCTTTACCTTTTCAATCTATATACTGATAAAACCGCTGATGTATTAATTTATACAGCGGTTTTATCATTTTATTTTATTACAATAATAAATTATGAACTATGCATTATGAATTAATTTTAGTATTTTGTCTAGAGTTGGGGGATTTAAAGGTAGCGGGAATTTTGTTATAGCAACAGCGGAACAAGCACTTGCAAATTTAACTAATTCATCATCATCCATACCTTTTAATAAAGCATAAGTGCAACCTGCTTTAAAAGAATCCCCTGCCCCCAATGTACTCACAACATCAACTTTATAGGGCTCAAAAGTTTTAAATGGCTCACCTTTCCTGCCATAGTAAAAGCTTTTACTTCCATTTGTTATTATTGTAAGACCATCGCTACTTTCAGTAAAAAGCTCCATTAATTTCTCATGAGTTTTATCGGTATAATCATTGTTAGCAATTCCCTCGCTTGAAATAACAGTTACAGCCGAATTTTTATGAATATAGCTGTCATGCCTGCAATCAATAGTGACATAAGGCTTGCTATGCCTAACGCAATATTCAGCAGCAACAGGAGCTTGATTCCAGAAAAACGGGTCAATTGCTGCAACAGTGCAATTTATTATATCATCCTCCTTCGGAGCATTCCAACGCATTTCACCATTTGAATAAAAATTAGCGAACGTACCCATAGGTGAGCGAAAATCATCAGCAATAATAATATAATCTTCAAGACCATCATAGTTTTCATCAAAATTCAACGATGACAAATCAACCGATTTATCTTTATAAAACTCTTTCAAAAGCGTTGCAACATTTTTACCAATATGATTGCCATCCAACTTTACATTTGCACCTAATGATGCAAGTACAGTCGCACAAGTACCTGTTTCACCGCCAACAAGTCTGTATTTTTCTTTTATCTCGGTATAATTATCAGGTTTAATAAAGCTATCAAGCAAAAAGCTGGTTGATGCAAGTATCATGCCATATGCATATACATCATATTTCATCATAAACACTCCTTACAAAAAATGTGGAGGACTTAAAAACGTTTAAGTCCTCCACAATATTATTTACATATCATAAACTTCATCAGGTGAAAGCAAAGTGTAACCCTTTTCCTTCAATGCCTCAACAGCATTGTCGTTATTCTCAACACGCAGGATAACATATGCCTGATTTTCTGATTTCGAAATAAATGCATACATATACTCAACTGAAATATTTGCAGCATAAAGACTGTCCATAGCCTGTGCAAGTCCGCCTGGCTTATCATCAATACCGATAGCGATTACATTTGTGATTGAAACGGTAAAGTCAGCAGCTTTTAGCGCCTCGCAAGCAAGGTCAGGCTTATTAACGATAAGACGAAGAATACCAAAATCCTTTGTATCAGCAACGGATAATGCACGGATATCAATGTCATTATCCTTAAGAAGATTGGTAATACCGGATAGTCTGCCAGGTTTGTTTTCTACAAAAATGGATATCTGTTTAATTAACATAAAAGCACCTCCGAGTTTTAATGATTTTTATTAGTCATGCAATTTACGGTTATCCTGTACACGAACTGCCTTGCCCTCAAAACGAGTAAGTGTTTTAGGCTCAACAAGTGTAATCTTAGCACCTATACCAAGAGTTGACTCAACAGCTGCCTTGATAGCAGCCTCATGTTCCTCGATATTCTTAACAGCATCGGAGAACATTTCAGCAGTCATTTCAACCTTAATCTCAAGTGTATCAGTGTTATTAACACGATCAACGATAAGCTGATAGTAAGGGGCATTATTGCCGAATGAAAGAAGAACAGCTTCAACTTGTGACGGGAATACATTAACGCCACGAATAATAAGCATATCATCGGAACGTCCACGAGGTTTTAGCATTTTTACAAGAGTACGTCCGCAGGAACATTTTTCTCTTGAAAGAACACCGATATCACGAGTTCTGTAACGAATGATTGGAAATGCCTCTTTAGTAATACAAGTAAATACGATTTCACCCTGTTCCCCCTCTGGAAGAACTTCACCTGTATCAGGATTGATAGTTTCAACGATAAAGTGGTCCTCATTAATATGCATACCAGACTGCTCATCACATTCAAATGAAACACCAGGACCAATAATTTCAGTCAAACCATAAATATCATAAGCCTTAAGACCAAGCTTGTCTTCAATTTCCTTACGCATTTCCTCTGTCCAAGGCTCTGCTCCGAAAATACCAGCTCTAAGCTTAATATCATCCTTAGTAATACCCATTTCCTGCATAGTTTCAGCAAGGAAAAGTGCATAGGATGGAGTACAGCAGATAACGGTTGAGCCGAAATCCTTGATAATGTTAATCTGACGGTTAGTGTTACCAACAGAAACAGGAATAACAGTCATACCAACCTTTTCAGCACCATCATGCATACCAAGACCACCAGTAAACAAGCCATAACCATAAGAAACGTGCATAAAATCGCTCTTGTCAGCACCAGCAGCAGTCAATGCTCTTGCGCAGCACTCTGACCATATTTCAAGGTCATTACGAGTATAACCAACAACAATCTGTTTGCCAGTTGTGCCTGAAGATGCATGAACTCGAACAACATCCTCCATAGGAACAGCAAACATTCCGTACGGATATGTGTCACGCAAATCCTGCTTAACAACAAAAGGGAGCTTGTGCAAATCTTCAACACTCTTGATATCATCAGGAGTAACACCCATAGCATCCATCTTTTCACGGTAAAAAGGTACATTTTCATATACACGTCTTACAGTCTGAGAAAGCCTGCAGCTTTGAAGTGCTTTCATTTCATGGAGCTTTGCACACTCCATGGTTTCGTTCCAATACTTTGCCAAATTAAAAGACCTCCAATTTATATGAATTTATTAATGCTTAAAATTATCAGTTAAATTTAATATCGTCTCTTCCAAATAAAGTTATACCAATATGCAGGAACAGCAACTATATTAATAATCAACAGCATATAACCCCATCCGACTTTTTTATCATGCGGCATTTGATTATTAAGGATATTAAAGATAAAAAATCCAATACCATCAAATATTGCAAAAGCAATGCCAATTGACATCATTCCTCTAGCAACAACAAGTAATATATGAAATACATTTCCTATATCAGAAGTGTCGTCAACAAGAAGTAATGTTTGCAATATATTTTCTATATCAGAAGTATCGCCTGTAATTTTGATAATTACAACAGCAATCAAAAAAGACAGTGAAATAAAAGTTACAGGGATAAATGCAGCAATTCCAATAAGAATTCGCTTATGTTTTTTCTTCATGTCATTCCACCCCAACAAACATAAAAATGTCAATTAAACGTTCTTACCAAGCTCAAATGCTTTTTTGTTAAGTTCCAAGAATTTAGGCGGAACACATTCAACAATAGCATCTTGCCAGATTTTATCATCAAATTCCATCTTAGTTGATGCAACACCCATAAGTACAACGTTTGAAGCTTTTGAGTTACCAGCCTCCTCAGCAAGTTTAAGTGCAGGAACAGCAGTAACTTCAATATCAAGAGCCTTGATTTTATCAACAATTTCCTGTGGGTATTCAGCCATACCAGTAATTACAGGCATAGGGTCAAGTTTTTGAGTGGAGGTTATAAGCTTACCGCCTTTTTTAAGGTATGAAACCCATCTTGCAGCTTCAAGCTGTTCAAGCGAGATGATAACATCAGCCTCACCTTTTTCGATTACAGGAGAAAAAACTTCATCGCCGTATTTAATGTATGTAACAACAGAGCCGCCACGCTGTGACATTCCGTGTACTTCGGAAACCTTAACATCATATCCTTGTGAGAGCAAAACATTACCCAAAAGTCTTGATGCAAGCAAAGAGCCTTGTCCGCCAACGCCGACTATCATAATTGATTTTGTATCAGCCATTATTTTAATTCCTTTCGTATATATAAATATATAAACCGTGTATTGTACGTAATTTTATGTTGTAACCATTTACATTATAATATGTTTTGTCGAGGACGCCGACCCCAAAAAAATTAATTATTTATTCAATCGCACCGAACTTACAAACTTCAGTACAGATATTACATCCAACACATTGTGTATGGTCGATAACAGCCTTGCCATTCTTCATGGAAATAGCAGGACAGCCAAGCTTTAGACAAACCTTACAGCTCTTACATTTATCAGAGTTCACCTTAAGTGCTGGCTTATGTTCAACATACTTAAGAAGTGCACAAGGTCTGCGTGAAATGATTACAGATGGCTCTGCAACACTGAGTTCTTCCTTAATAGCCGCTTCGGTTTCAGCCAAGTTATAAGGGTCAACAACACGAACACGATTAATACCCAAAGCTCTGCACAAAGCCTCAAGATTAACAGCAGCAGCAGGGTCACCCTTGATATTTTTGCCAGTTGTTGGGTTTTGCTGATGCCCTGTCATACCTGTGATAGAGTTATCAAGGATAATAACAGTTGAGTTTGTGGAGTTATAAGCAATATTAACAAGTCCTGTCATACCGCTGTGCATGAAAGTTGAGTCGCCGATAACAGCAACAGTAGACTTTTCAGCAGCCTCCCCCCTAGCCTTGTTAAACCCATGAAGTGCGGAAATAGATGCACCCATACAGATTGTAGTATCAATAGATGAAAGCGGAGCTGATGCACCCAAAGTATAACATCCAATATCACCTGAAACAGTAATCTTGTTCTTTGAAAGGGCATAGAACACACCACGATGAGGACAACCAGCACACATAACAGGAGGTCTAACAGGAACATTCTCGGAGAAGTCAACAAATTTACTCTTTGTACCTAAAAGTTTGTCTGCAATAATAGACTGTGAAAGCTCACCAATAAAGCCGAAAATTTCTTTACCAACAACATCAAGACCAAGTTTTTTACAATGAGTTTCAATGATATCATCAAGTTCTTCAATAACATAAACAGTCTTATATTTTTCGCAGAAATTCTTTATCAAATCAACTGGTAGTGGATTAACGATACCAAGCTTAAGGTAAGATGCCTTATCACCCAAAGCCTCTCTTGCATACTGATAAGCAACACCACTTGTGATAATACCAATATCAGTACCATTATCAATAATCTTGTTTAATGTTGATGTTTCAGCAAACTTTCTGATTTTTTTAGTACGTTCCTCAACAAAAACGTGTCTGCCACGAGCCATAGCAGGCATCATAACATACTTCTGAACATTCTTAACATATTCTTTTTGTTCCGGAACAACCCTGTCACAAATCTCAACACTAGATTGTGAATGAGAAACACGAGTGCTCATTCTAACGATAACAGGTGTGTCAAATTCTTCTGACAAATCAAAAGAAGTCTTAACAAATTCCTTGCATTCGGAAGAATCAGATGGCTCAACCATCATAACCTTAGATGCAATAGCATGATGACGTGAATCCTGTTCATTCTGAGATGAATGCATACCAGGGTCATCAGCAACAGCAATAACAAGACCACCGTTAACACCAGTGTAAGCAGCAGTATAAAGTGGGTCAGCAGCAACGTTAAGACCAACGTGTTTCATAGCACAGAATGCACGTGAGCCAGCGATTGAAGCACCGATAGCAACCTCCATAGCAACCTTTTCGTTAGGTGCCCATTCGGAGTAAACGTCATCATATGTAGCAAGACATTCAGTAATTTCAGTAGATGGTGTACCTGGGTAGCTTGATGCAACCGTAACACCGGCTTCGTAAAGCCCTCTTGCAAAAGCGTCATTTCCAAGCATTAGCTTTTTCATAATTTAAAAGTCCTTTCAACAAATCAATATAAATCTATTATAACATATTTTTTTCTTTAATGGAAGTACATTTTTTATTTTTAAAATACATTAATATTTTACATATGTATATATAACAAATATTCATATTTTAATATTGAGTAATTTTTGATAATTAGTACGTCTATCAACAATGTGGTAAATATAAACTGTGTTGTTAATAATTCTGTATATACATATAAAATTACCGCAAATTAGATTACGGTAACCATCATTTTTAAGAATGATATTATCTATTATCCGTCCCATTTGTGGATTATCTTCCAACAGTTCAATTGAATCTAAAATTTTATTAGTAATTTGTTCAGCAGAAACACTCCCAACGAGTGACATATGCAATTCAAAAATTGCATAAAGTTCTGACCATGCAGGTTCAAGGATTTCAATATTAAACTTATCCATCTTGATACCTCTTTGTAAGTTTGCTCCTTGCTTCATTTACACTAACAGTCGATACACCTGAAACCCTGCTATGCTCAGCAGCATCAAGCTTTGCTTTTAATTTAATTAGTTCTTCACGACGTTCAAAAGCATCAATACTCATAACAACAAGGTCACCCTCACCGTTTTTAGTAATATAAATTGGTTCTTGTAATTCATGTGCGAGATTAGAAATTGTTGTATATTCATTTCTAAGAGTTGTAGAAGGTTTAATAATCATAATATCGCATCTCCTTTCAGTATTCTATCATAATTATACACTAATTCTATCATAATATCAAGAGTTAATATAAAACAATTTAATAAAATAGCCCTTCCATGCATATGTGCACAGAAGAACTACAAAAATTTCATATAGATTTTTCAGAAGCATCAAGCGGATAAACGAATTTATTAACCAAAACAGCAAATACAATACCAACAAGTGTAAATAACAAAACGACAAATACCAAGAATGAAGTAATTTCCTTATATGTAGTAGCAGACTCGTAAAACACAGATATAAACTTTAGCATTATAATACAAGTAATACTAGTAGACGCATTAGCACGAACAAGATTACATCCATATATACCAAGGAAAACAGCAGCAGTAATAATAATCATCTCAATCCATGAATATTGTGATGGTATAAAGCTTGAAACAAATAGCGCAAGAAGTCCTAACAGTCCGCCATATACAGAACCCATAAACAAGAAAAATCCAGTAGATAATGATTCGTAATGTGATTGTTTCATGCAAAGCACAGATGCCACACTGCAGAAAAATATTGCCTCAGTATTGCCAATTAAATATGAAAACGCAACACAAATTATTATGCATATAGAAGTTTTAATTGTACGAAGTCCAGGGATAAATTTTATATTATTAATATCATCCTGAGGCTCAAAACTATCATCATTCAAGATGTCATGATTTTCTTCAGCAGGTTTATTTTTATAAGGACAAATAAGCCTGTTGACAAGTATAGACACAACAACACCAACTAAAGTAAACAACACACGGAAAATAACATACCTAAATGCATTAAAAGCCATAGTACTGCCGTCATAATTAGCCGTGACATTGAGCAAAACAATGCAGCTGATTGATGCTGCTTCATTAAGCGAAAAAACATTGCACAGATATATAGAAACGAGAACAGCAACAGCAATAACAATAGCATTGATACCATTTGAATATTTTGGAATATAAACCCCAGACATAATCGTTATAAATCCCAGAACACCACCCAAAAGCGTACCCGAAAAACGATGAAGTCCAGTTTTAAAAGTATCCTTATAATGCTGCTGCATACAAATAATGCTTGCAACACCACCAAAAAATATCATGTCACGATTACCGATTATGTACGCTATCAAAACGCAAACTGCAACAGCGATTGAGCTTTTAATTGTCCTTAGTCCAATTTTGTAATTCAAATTCATTTATTAATGCATCATCCTTTATTTTTAGCTTAAAAAAATAGTTTTAACGAAAAGAAAACTCTGAAAGTAAAAAACTTTCAGAGTTTATGGGGTGGGTAATGGGAATCGAACCCACGACCTCCAGGACCACAATCTGGCGCTCTAACCGACTGAGCTATACCCACCATAAATGGCACGCCATGCTGGATTCGAACCAGCGACTTACTGCTTAGAAGGCAGTTACTCTATCCAGCTGAGTTAATGGCGCATGGACAAAATGTGCAGGATACATAAATTAAAATCATACAGGCTTAAATATACTGTAAAACAGTAATTGGAGCGGGTGATGGGAATCGAACCCACGCGACCAGCTTGGAAGGCTGGAGTTCTACCATTGAACTACACCCGCATTTTTATAGTTAATCATTGTTAATGACCCTTGACAACGTTATCTATTATATCATGATATTTATCCTTTGTCAAGCTTTTTTTTGAAAAAAATAAATTATTTACCAAAAAGCTAAAAAGCACTTAAAAATAGTATTTTTGATATAATTTTGTATATGCCCAAGCCTAATAAGCATATATATTCAAAGCAAGATAAAATAAAAAAATCGAGGATATACAAATCAATAAAGTTTACTGTTTGAATATTTTTCAAATATAGTAAACATCCATATTCAGAAAGGAGGAATATGATTATATGGATATAAAAGAACAAATAAAAGCTTTGCAGTATATATCAGAATTAACGGAGTTTAACACGGGTAAAAAAGATGTAACAAGACCACAAAAACATCCATTGAAACCATCAAATGTCAGTAACATTTTTCAAGAGGTAATTCCCGAACAGGCAGGATTAACATCAGACGGACTAATTGAACTTTTTAGGATGATATCCAATACCGAAGGAATTTCACCTCACGCCATGCTTGTTTTATGCGATGGAAAGCTTGTTGCCAAGGGGGAATGGGCACCGTATAATGCCGCTTATCCTCACGTTTCACACTCACTATGTAAAAGTATCGTTTCAATGGCTGTGGGGTGTGCGATTTCCGATGGTATAATTAAGCTGGATGAAACCTTAGGCGAATGGTTTACAGGTTATCAGATGTCAAATGATATTAAAAAAATAACAGTACATAACCTTTTAACAATGACGAGCGGAGTAAAATTCAATGAGCCAAGTGCTATTATATCAAAAAACTGGGTTGAGGAATTTTTGAAATCAGATGTAAAATTCAAAGCAGGCAGTGAGTTTGACTACAATTCGATAAATACATATATGCTGACTGTTATGATATGTCAGAAAACTGGTAAAACGTTATCTGAATTTCTAAACGATAACCTGTTCAAGCGAATGGGCATCACAAATTATTATTGGGAAACCTGTCCGAAAGGCTATGAAAAAGGCGGATGGGGACTTTATATGTCTATTTATGATTATGCAAAATTAGGTCAGCTTTATCTTCAGAACGGCATATGGAAAGGTGAACAGCTGATTTCATCGGAATGGATTAGCGATTCAACATCACGTCAGATTGTAAAGGTTAATACGATTTGTAATGCAGGATATGGCTATCATATATGGCGCACCGCTAACAATGACGGATTTATGTTCAGTGGTATGTTTGGTCAGAGTGTATATGTATTTCCAAAGCGAAACCTTGTCATCGCAATAACAGCAGGCAGTGAAAATGTATATCCGCTATGCAAAACCATGGATATAATATCATGGTATGCATCAAATCAGCGTAACTTTTTGAAACAACCAGTACAAAATAGTGATATAAAATATGTAAACGCAGCTGCATTAAGAAAAGGTCTTGAACGTCTTAATTATGGTGAGCCAATGTACTTGCCGAGTTCCTTGTCGATAACACAGATGATGCGCTTTAACCTTGCAACAACCTGTGAAAAAGACACACTGCCAGCAACAGCACGTATGTTGACAGGACGGCGTATAATGCTTGAACGCAACACGAGCGGATTGCTGCCAATATTAATCCAGGTTATGAACGGTAACTTTGAAAGAGGAATTGAGCAGATATATTTCAGCACTAAAGATGGTGTATTTTTCACGACAATATTTGGTGGTGATAGTGTAACGCAAATACCTGTTGGATTTGACAGACAGGTATTATATTTTGATTTGCTTCGTGGTGGTGAAAGCTATCACGTTGGAACAAGAGGTTGGCTAACATCCGATGAGGATGGTACTCCTGTTTTAAAAATCATGCTGTCGTTTATTGAAACGTCATGTACAAAATATATGAAATTATTTTTCCACGAAAAATATATTATCATGAAATTTGAGGAGGAACCAAAACTTTATAATTCTATTGAGGAGGCTTTCAGGCATATATTGCCATCAAAGAATAAATTTGAAAGTACCCTTTCAGCAATACTTGAAAGTGATATGGCTGAATATAAAATCAAGAAATTTCTTGAGCCAAAGGTTAATGGTATTTTCATGCAGGGTGAACCACCAAGACAGATGAAATAATACTATTCAGATAATTTATAGCGAAACCGCCTTTTAACAGGCGGTTTTAGTTTTAATAGATAAAGAAAATAATTAGCGTTGATGAAATAATAAAATCATTTAACGTTTTTAAATACTATTATTAATAATATTTTAAATATATTTATTTTACTTGTGCTGGATGTAAAAAAATGTTATAATCAATATATGTAAATCGATTTTTATTTTTTAACAATTTATTAATGGAGGCATTGACATATATGAAATCAATTCGCACAAAAATTCTACTACTGATACTGTCATGCATTGTATTTACAGTATTGATAATAGGCAGTGCAGGGATACTGACTGTTAAAAAGCTTGTTAACAACGAGTCAAAAGAAGTCATGAATTTAATATGTAAAGAAAGAGCATTGCAGCTCAATATGACATTCACCTGCATTGAGCAGTCTGTTGGAACACTAGGTGCATATGCTGTCGAGCAGCTTGATGACATTGAACGTTTCAAAACCAATTCTGATTATGTTAATGAATACACAAAAGTGCTTGAAAGTGTTGCGCTAAATGCCGCTAACAACACAATAGGTGCAATAGCAGTTTATATCCGATTTAATCCTGAATTTACATCATCAACATCAGGAATTTTTCTGACAAGACAAAATGGCAATGAGAAGTTTAATGAAGTTTCCCCTACTGATTTATCATTATATGATAAAAACGATGTTGAGCATGTTGGATGGTTTTATGTTCCGGTAGAATCAAAAGAGGCAGTATGGATGCCGCCATACTATAATAAAAACATAAGTGTTCCAATGATCTCGTATGTAATTCCTTTGTATGCCGATGACGTTTTAATTGGTGTAGTTGGAATGGATATTGATTACAATGTTATTATTGACACTATTGATAGTATGCAGGTATATGAAAATGGATATGCTTTTTTAATTGATGATAATGATACAATCATGTATCATAGCGCATATGAGCGTGGAACTGCACTTACATTGATAGACAAAAGCATTTCTAATCTTGATATTGACTATTTTAATAACAAAGAGGAGGATTACTTATACAATTATGAGATAAATAAAACAAAAAAAGCAATGGTATTATGCAGTTTAAAAAACGGCATGACACTTGCATTAACAGCACCAAAATCTGAAATAGAAAGTGAAAACAATAAATTAATTCATCAGATTGGAATAGCCGCAATAATTATCTGTGTAGTATGCTTTTTAATAACAATATTTATCACCAAAAAAATAATAAAGCCTTTAATTGAACTTAAAGAAGCAGCACAAAAAATTGCAGACGGAGATTTAAGCATTGATTTGAATTACAACTCAAATGACGAAATTGGTCAGCTGACAGAAAGCTTTAAAAAGACAGCCACGTCTTTACGTGAATATATAAGCTATATAAATAATCTTGCTTATGTTGATACATTAACAGGCATTAAAAACAAAACAGCGTACATTAATTATGTCAATAAAATAGATACGAAAATCAAAAATAAAACCGCTGACTTTGCAGTAGCAGTTTTTGACGTAAACAATCTGAAATATACCAACGACACATACGGACATGAGGACGGTGACAAGCTTATAAAAATAGCAAGCATGATGATATGTACAAGCTTTAAGCATAGTCCAGTTTTCCGAATTGGCGGAGATGAATTTGTAGCAATTCTAGAAAAAAGTGATTTTGAGAATAAGGATAAATTAATTTCAGAGTTTTATGAGAAAATGCAGTGTGGCACTGGTAAAGAAAGTGAGTCGATATCGATTGCATGCGGATGTGCTGTATACAATCCAAATAAGGACAGTGATTACAGCAGTGTTTTTCGCCACGCAGACAATATTATGTATACTAAAAAGCAGGAAATGAAGTCGCTTTTGGATAGTAAGTAAATCTATATATTTTCTACATACAAAATTATTTTTTATGTTTAATAGCTGATGAAATCATATAGATAATAAATATAATGGTTGCTATTAAACCAATATAGAAATTAAATAATAACGTAACCAATATTAATGCACCGACACGTAATATCAAAGGATGCGATGGATTTTTATATTCATCATCACTGTTAACCTGAAATTGATCATCTAAAATTTCGTTAGTTGTATTCTCGTCTGTTGTAATATAAACTGATATAAGCTCATGTGCATTTTCCAAGCAGTAGCTAGGAACATAAATATCAACACCCGTTTTGGTAAAACCTAGATATGCTTGTACAGCGCTGCCACCGCAATTTAATTTTTTCATAACTGGTATTTGCACAGAATTAAGAAAGGCTTCAATGGAATTTCCTTCAAAGCTATCAGAAACTGTAATCAAAAATTCCCATTCAATTATATCGAAAGGCTTGAACAGTACTTCATCTTTCAACTCCTGAGGTAATTCATCAACAAGTGGAATTTGACAATCAGCACATATATAAAAACCATCTCTATATTCTTCTTTACATTTCGGACAATACATAAATCCCCCTCCATTTTTATCGCTTGTTTTATAATAAATATTATAAAACAAAATCCGCCGAAATCCTTTTAACATAAGGATTTAAGCGGATTTTTTCATGGCGGAAGCGGAGGGATTCGAACCCTCGGTACCAGTAAAGGTACAACTGATTTCGAGTCAGTCCCGTTATGACCACTTCGATACGCTTCCAATATTAACTTTAACATTATACCACACATCAAAATAAATTTCAAGCATAATAAAAAAATTAACATTTATAGTAATTATATAACAAATCGTATTGAACAAAAAAGATATCCTGTATTAAAACAGGATACCCTTTTCGATATATTTTATCTATTATAATTATAGCACAAACCAAAAGTAACATACAATAACATGATTTTATTTAATCAATCCACTGTTATTAATAGCAGACGCAAGCGCATTGATTGAGGCATCAATGATATCATCATGAACACCAACACCCCATGAAATACCATCAGCAGTTTCAATACCAACATAAGCCATAGCCTTTGACTTCGAACCACGTTCAACAGCGTGTTCATAATATGTTGCGATGTTATATTCAATTCCGAGTGTTTTCTTAATAGCGTCAGAGGTTGAATCAAGACGTCCATTACCATGAGCTTCACCATACATTTCAGTACCATTAACAGTGAATGTAATTTGTGCAGTCTTACCGCCATTTTGTTTAAAGTGTGCAGCAGTAACATCAAGGATAGAGAAGTTATTTACATATTTCTCGTTAAAAGCAGTGTAGATTTCATCAGGCATAAGTTCCTTATGTGAACGATCAGAAATACCTTTAATATAGTATCCAAAGCTTTCACGCATTTTAGGCGGCATATCAATACCATACTTCTGTTCCATAAGATAACCAATTCCACCCTTACCGGACTGTGAATTGATACGGATAACGTCACCATCATACTGACGACCAACATCCATTGGGTCAATTGCTAGATATGGTACATTCCAGTACTTCGGATTTTTCTCATCACGCCACTTCATGCCCTTTGCAATAGCATCCTGATGAGAACCAGAGAACGCAGCGAAAACAAGTGCACCACTATATGGCTGTCTGTCATAAACATGCATACGAGTAAGTTTTTCATAAACTTCAGTGATTGCAGGAAGATTTGTAAAATCAAGTTCAGGGTCAACACCATGAGAGAACATATTCATAGCAAGAGTTACAATATCAACATTACCAGTACGTTCACCATTACCGAAAAGAGTCCCCTCAATTCTGTCAGCACCTGCAAGGATACCAAGCTCAGCATCAGCAATAGCACATCCACGGTCATTATGTGGATGAAGTGAAACAATAATGTTTTCACGGTTATTCATGTTCTTACACATATATTCAACCTGTGAGGCATAAACATGCGGCATACTTTCAGCTACGGTAACAGGTAGGTTAATGATAACCTTGTCATCAGCAGTTGGCTGCCAAACATTAATCACCGCATTACATATTTCAAGTGCATATTCAGGCTCTGTACCTGTAAAGCTTTCAGGTGAATACTCAAACTTGAAGTTACCCTCTGTCTTTTCACGGTACTCCTTGCATAACTTAGCACCAAATACAGCGATATCAATAATCTCCTGCTTTGATTTACGGAAAACCTGTTCACGCTGTGCTACTGAAGTTGAATTGTACAAATGTACAACAGCACTCTTGCAGCCCTTTAAAGCCTCAAAGGTCTTAGCGATAATATGTTCACGAGATTGAGTAAGTACCTGAATTGTTACATCATCAGGAATCATATTCTGCTCAATAAGAGTACGGCAGAATTCATATTCTGTATCAGATGCAGCTGGAAAACCAATCTCTATTTCTTTAAATCCAACAGCAACCAAGTGTTTCCAAAACTCCAGCTTTTCATCAAGTGACATTGGTATAATCAAAGCCTGATTTCCATCACGCAGGTCAACAGAACACCACTGTGGTGCTTTATCAATATAATCCTTTTTAACCCAGTCGTAACAATCGACAGGCGGCATAAAATATCCCTTTGTATACTTAGTAAAATTCATCATAATAATCTTTTCCTTTCAAATTTCATCGTAAAGGAGAAACCTATGTGGTTCTCCGTTCCTTATAAATAATTGTTGTATTGGTATACCACATAGGGTCTACCCTACATTTAAGGAAAGAATAACAAGCACTAAAATTCATTGCGCACTAAATTTTAGTTTGTACGGTAAAAATAAAAAAAGCCTTCACCTCAAATTGAAATTAAAAATTTCAATTAAGAGATGAAAGCATAAACTTCCACGGTACCACTCTTGTTCAGATGTAAAATTGTTACATCTGCCCTCCTTAGCATCTCAATCAAAAAGATATCCAATGCTGTATCTCTATAACGGGAGATCCCGTTCACACCTACTAGCTAAATGAAGTTTTCGGCAGACTGCTCAAGGACGAGTTATAACAATATCGCATTACCGTTTCACACTAAACAACGGCTCTCTGAAAATAACAATAAAGCTTTTATTCCTATCATCGCATTTGTTTGTATTACTTGCATTATAGCACCTTAAAACACTTATGTCAAGTACTTTTACATATAACTTTATTTCATATCCAACATAACCGTCATAAAGTGCAATTATATTTCCTTAGTATTCTCCTTAAGAATTCTACCATCACGCAAAAGTAATTTCAAAGTATCATAATCATCATTTTCGATAGCATTTTTATACTCTGTAAGCCTGTCAATAATATACCCAATCTCAAAACAAAGTGGCTCTTTATTAAGCATAAAAAGCGGTGTCCACATAGTTTCATTAAGCTTTGCAACACGGGTTAAATCCTGAAAACTTCCTGCACTAAAACCTAACTGTTCCTGATGAGTAGGGCTTTTGATATATGCATTTGAAACAACATGGGCAAGTTGGCTTGTGAATGCAATTATCCTGTCATGCTCCATAGGAGTTGTTGTAACAACTTTTTTGAAATGAACAGCGTATCCAAAATCTACAATAAAATTAAGCTTTGCTTCGGACACAAATTCGGAGGTTGTTACAATAAAGCTTGCATTGTCAAAAAGGTTGTCCTGCGAATATTCATATCCTGAAAATTCACGTCCTGCCATTGGGTGAGTACCAACAAAAGTAACATCATACTCCGCAAGCACAGGTGATACTCTGTCAACGATTTCCTTTTTAATACCACTTGTATCAATAACAATACTTCCCTTTTTAAATTTATCAGCATTGCTTATGATATAGTCAATTGTATCAGTTGGATAGAGTGACAAAATAGTCAGGTCTGCTAAGCCTAAATCATTCGCAACACCATCAATTGCACCCTGTGATAACGCCATCGAAATTGTTTCACTGTTTATATCAATACCATAAACAGTATGGTTTGTATGTTTTTTTATCGCTTTGCAAAATGAACCGCCAATAAGGCCTAAACCGATTGCTGTAATCTTCATATTATATCCGCCTTTATATTTAACATTATTTGTTTATAGTATACCTATAATTTATGAATTTTTCTATCAACAATATATCTTTATATGGTATATTTACAAAAAATATTAACAACTATTGCAATGTTTAATGGAAATGTGTTATAATTAATGCGTACTGAATAATTCTATTTTATGAATTTACGAAAGGCTTGTGGTATCAAATGAATAATAAACGTAAATCCGCATTACTTATTACCGTTGTAATGCTGTTTTCCTGTTTCACAGGATGTAAAACAAATGATAAAAATGATGTTACCGATACAAATACAAGTGAAGTGTCAATCGCAGAGGGTACGGTTGTATGTGATTCATCCGGAAAAAATTATTTTGGCGATGATTATGACCCTTTTGCTGAAGATTATAACCCATATGGCGATAATAATGCGTTAAAATCAAGCTTTAATGTGCAAACAAACGCAGATGGAACTCCTGTTACTGACACTCCAAATAATGATATCACTATTCCACAAACTCAAACTACGGCATCATATAATGACAATATCTGCATAACACAGGTCACTACTACAAAAAGCGGATCAAATACAAGTGAGGCGTCATCATCCGATGTTACTTTAATACTCAATACTGCTAACGGATGGGAAAACGGCAGTGATAAATATGTTCAGCTTGATGGTATTGTAAAAAACAAGCAAAGCAAGGAATTAAGCGGTTGGACTGCAACAATAACAGTTTCAAAGGATACAAGAATCGACCAGTTTTGGAACTGTGAAATCAAACTTGATGGTAATACAATGACTGTTACTCCTGTTGAGCATAACAAAAACATTTCATCTAATGGCGAGGGTACATTTGGAATGATTTTATGTAATGCAGGAACAATTGACACATCAAAAGCTAAGATTACATATGGCACTTCATCATCGGCAGCAAGCGGAAATAATAATAGCAATAACGGTAATAATAACAATAGTAACAACAGTTCTGTTGGGAATAATAACCATGCTATTGCACAGGCTAAAGATGTTCCAGCACCAACAACTGATGACTGGCTGTTTGTTAATGGCAACAAAATCGTTGATATAAATGGCAAAGAAGTATGGCTAACTGGTGTTAACTGGTTTGGTTATAATACTGGTACAAATACGTTTGATGGCTTATGGGCGTGTGACTTGAACACCTCACTGACAGCTATTGCAGACAGAGGTTTTAACCTCTTGCGTATACCAATATCAACTGAACTTATCAAGGAATGGTCTAACGGAAATTATCCGTCTGCAAACTTTAATCAGGCAACCAATTCTTATCTTGTTGGCATGAACAGCCTTGAAATTTTTGATTATGTTATCGGGCAGTGTCATGCAAATGGTATAAAAATTATGATAGATATTCATAGCGCAAAGACCGATTCAATGGGGCATATGTATAACGTATGGTACAATGGAAACATCTCTGAAAAGGACTATTTGAATGCTTTAACATGGATTGCAAAGCGATATGCTAAGGATGATACAATAATTGCATATGACCTTAAAAACGAGCCACACGGTAAGGAATATGAAAATCCTCGTGCAAAGTGGGATAATTCAACTGATTCTGATAACTGGAAATATATCGCAGAAAAAGCTGCAAAGGCTGTATTTTCTGGCAATCCAAATGCCTTGGTAATGGTTGAGGGTATTGAAATTTATCCAAAGGATATAAAGAAAAACGGTAATTTTAAGTCAACAAATTCCGGTGATTATTACTATAACTGGTGGGGTGGAAATCTTCGTGGTGTAAAGGACAATCCTGTTGATTTAGGTTCATATCAGAACAAGCTCGTATACTCACCTCATGATTATGGTCCAACAGTTTATGAACAGCCTTGGTTTAAAGGTAATTACACCTTTGATAGTTTATATAAGGATTGTTGGTATGACAACTGGTTCTATATTCAAAAAGAAGGCATAGCTCCCCTGCTTATCGGCGAATGGGGCGGATATATGCGTGAGCCAAACTTAACTTGGATGACACATCTTCGCAAACTAATCAAGGATAATAAAATCAATCATATATTCTGGTGCTTCAACTCAAATTCAGGTGATACTGGCGGTCTTGTGCTTGATGATTTCACAACTTGGGATGAAGAAAAATATAAGTTTGTCAAGGAGGTTTTATGGCAGCAAAACGGTAAGTTTGTAGGGCTTGACCATGAAATTCCTCTTGGTAAGAATGGTATTACGCTGACTGATGCGAAGTGATATAAAGGGGTGTTAAAATGTTAGTGATAGCATACTTATTATTAGCAGCTTTAAGCTTAGGATTTGCAGTTTCATGTTTTATACTTGCATTAAAATTTGCAAAACAAAAAAAGATGAAAAAGAAAAAACAATAAATACTTACAACGATATTGATTAAATCACCGCTCACGAAAGGTGGATGTATAAAAAATGAGTATACGTTTGAATGAAGATGCAGATATCGTCAAAACTATAAAGGACGGACTTGTTAAAAAAGACGGATACTGCCCATGCAAGCTTCAAAAAAATGACGATAATAAATGTATGTGCAGGGAATTTAAAGAGCAGATTGCTGACCCAAATTTTGAGGGCTATTGCCACTGTATGCTGTATTATAAAACTAATGATTAATGAGAGGATGTATAAAAATGTCTGTTATAAAACTAACTAAAGAGAACTTCGAGAATGAGGTTATGAAATCCGATAAAGCGGTATTGATTGATTTTTATGCTGACTGGTGCGGTCCATGCAAAATGGTTTCACCGATTATTGACGAGATTGCAAGTGAGAATGATGATATTAAAGTATGCAAGGTTAATGTTGATGAAGAACAGGAGCTTGCGGTATCATTCAGAGTTGAAAGCATACCAATGCTTGCAGTAGTTAAGGATGGTAAAATTGCAGCACAAAGTGTTGGAGCTAGACCTAAAGCTGACATTCTTAGTATGTTAAAAGGCATTTAATAGTG
The DNA here is from genome assembly GCA_031550725.1 of Oscillospiraceae bacterium. Taxonomy (GTDB): domain Bacteria; phylum Bacillota; class Clostridia; order Oscillospirales; family Ruminococcaceae; genus UBA946. The sequence goes on along the minus strand of JAVBOH010000009.1, from coordinate 55,060 downwards.
CATAAATTACGGACACATGAATGAGATATTCCTGTGTCCGTTTTTTTGATGAAAATTATGAGAAAATTTGATTTTATGGTTGTAATTATATAAATTATATGATATAATTAGTTGCAAATCAAGTAAATTTGTATAGTTATGCCAATTTGAAGTTCATTAATGGAGATGATATCTTGAAAAAATATTTTAGCGAGTATATTGCATATCTTTTAGCCGCTTTGGATTCTGATAACCCTGATGAATTAAAAAAGCTAATGGATGATTTGCTGAATAAGATATCTTTTATGCAGCATGAACGTCTAATTCATCTAATAGTTTTATGCTTGTTTGCGGTATTGCTTTTTGTTTCGCTGACTGCCTTTTTCATTTCGATGAATACAGGAATGTTAGCTGCGGCGGTACTAATGCTTTTGCTATTAGTTCCTTACATATCACACTATTATTTCTTGGAAAATAACGTGCAAAAGCTATATTCTATTTATGATACCTTAAAGGACAAATTAAATTCATTGTTAGATTAAGTGACATTATATATACAATTGACGAAAGGAGTGGCGTTATACTTTTTAATGCCAATATTTAAATAATGAATATAACTACCGAAATAATACAGAATGTTGTCGATAATGACAGGATTTTTGTAGAATTCCAGCCTATTTATTCGTTAAATACAAAAAAAATAATTGGTCTTGAGGCACTTGCTCGTGGCGAGTATGACGGTGAAGTAATATCCCCGTTTTTCCTCTTTGACTATGCTAAAAAGAAGAACAGTCTTTTAGAAGTTGACAGAAAATGCCGTGAAAAAGCAATGGGTGCTTTTTCAGCTGATAATAATACTGTTCCTACCTTATTTGTGAATTTCGAGTCTTCTGTTTTAAATGAGATGAAGTATCATGAGATTTATGACGAAATTTTGAAAACATCAGTTGCATATAATATTCCATGCGAAAATATTGTTATCGAGATAAACGAAAACAAGGTTAAGGATACATATAATCTTTTGATGTTCATCAATTATTACCGTTCTCATAAGTTTTTGATTGCACTTGATAATGTTAGTTCATCACCTGATACCATCAATAAAATCATGATGATTAACCCTGATATAATTAAGATTGACAAAGCTATTATTAATAATATCGAGTCGAATGAATATAATCAGGAGGTTTTCAAAAGCATTATCCAAACTGCAAAGCGTATTGGTGCTATGACTGTTGCCGAGGGTGCTGAAAGTGTTGATGAGGTTATAACTTGTACGCTTATGGGTGTTGACTATTTCCAAGGATTTTTCTTTTCACGTCCTGAGCAGTTTAATTATCTTTTCACAAATGAAGCTCGTTTAAAGCTTGAGGATGCGGCACAAAAGCTTAACCTTAGCATTAAAAACAATCCTACTGTTGCAAACATTCAAATTGAAACCTATAAAAACCTAATAAATGAGATTGTTTCGAAGCTTGTTAATACAGAGCCGCAGAATTATAACATTGAACTTAATAAATTTATTTCTGAGCATAATGAGGTTGAATGTGTGTTTCTGATTGATGAAAACGGCTTTCAGATTACTGATACAATTCTTTCACCGACCACTATTATTGAAAGTGGTTACTTCCCTGCTGTTTATGGTGAAAACCATGATATAAAGAATTATTTCTATGCTGTCAAGGAGCAAATTGAGGATCCGTTTATTTCAGGTTGGTATAAATCAAGTGCAACTGGTAAAAGCTGTAAGACTATATCGTCACATTTTTATACTAATGACAATCAGTTTATTGTCGTTTCGATTGACCTTAAAAAAAGAAAATCGTAATACTAAATTATACTGTACCATGTAGGAATTTCTGCATGGTACATCATTTTTATCTGATGCTCTATATTTTTAATTTCAGCGATAAGCTCATCGTTAGCTTCATTAAGATATGGCTTTATTTTTACTATCGACATATTCAGATTTTGTATGCGTTCATCCGCAACAAGCATACTCATATAACGCTCATATCTGCTCCATTCATCATCAAGCAAATCGGCATAATATAAAGCATTTTGTGTATCATCAATTTCATAACAGGCTTGTATGTTTTCTATTAAATATACAAGTCTGTTATTTTTTTTCGTTATAATAAAGATACCAGTTATCGAATAACAGACAATAAAAACAAGTATTGATGCCGCAAGCACTACACGTTTCATTTGCTCTCCTTTTTTATAATTTTATACTCCATATTAATATCAGCAGTCATGATAAACACATTTGAAAGCTTGATATTTTCACTTTTTAATGTGTCAGTTATCCATTGCTTTGTTACACTAATTCTCTTTACAGAATCATCAATTATTTTGCCTTGTTCGATAATTATTTCAGGTGGATTTATTGATGTTTCATTAGTTTTTGATATATCCTCATTGGTGACATTTCTATACTGATACTTCTGATAAACTGAGATGCTGCCTGTTGTTTCAACCATAGCTAGCTGTACTTCACTAAAGTCGAAAATACCTTGTGTACGCAGAGCGGATGCTAAGTCATCAACAGTAAAACGAATTTCTTCAAGCTTTTTCTGGTCTATCTCGCCATTATTGATTATTACAATCGGTTTTCCTGACATAAGTGTTCGGATACGCCTTGATTTAACCCCAACCCATGACATTATTACATCAATGCAGGATAGAGTAAGAATTGGAATAATACCTGTAAAAAGCGGTATGCTTGAATCCTCAATCGGAAGTGTAGCTATGTTTGATATGAGAATTGTTATCGCAAGTTCTGATGGCTGTAACTCGCCAATCTGATGCTTACCCATCAGCCTTACTGTAAAAATTAACAGCACATATAAAATTATCGCTCTTATAAATACAATAGCCATTGATTTATCTCCCTATTTTTATATCATTATCTTGCATATAAAAAAAGAAATTATTCAACGTATTTATTTACTTTTTATGGGTACAATGAATGTAGCATGATTATATATTTCGCCAATGGGAGTTGAAAATACATGAACAATTTAAATTACAATAATTATAAGAATGTACCGCTGTCATTATCATTAGATGATAATATCAAAAATATACAGGATATCCTTGATAAAAGCTCTGACTTGCTGTTAAATCCATTCTATATTGCAAATGTAAAATGCAATCTTGTGTGCTTTGAGGGTATGATTTCAACACAGGTTATCACTAATCTTATTTTGCGTCCACTGAGCGATTTATCATTGAAAATGTCATCAGATGTTTCAGGAAATGATATTTTTAATCGTATTGATAAAAATATGCTTATGACAATTGACCGTGGTTTGACAAAGGATTACGGTGATATGATGCGCAGACTTATGTGCGGTTTTGCTGTGCTTATAATTGATGGTGTTGACACCGCTTTTTCCTTTGGTGTACAAGGATTTGCTACAAGAGGTATTGATGATTCATCCTCTGAAAGCAATATTTATGGCGCACATGAGGGATTTGTTGAAGTTGTTCGTACAAATATGTCACTTGTAAGGCGCAGAATAAAATCACCTAAGCTAAAGTTTGAACTTTTTTCTGTTACAAAAACAAGCAATGTTGATATAATTCTAACATATATGTCAGACCGTGTTCCTGCACATCTTGTCAATAAAATAAAGTACCGCTTGAAAGACATGGATATGGAATCAATTTTAGGTTCCGGATATATTGAGCCATATTTAAATGATACACGACTGTCGTTTTTTTCAGGTGTATCAACAACAGAACGTCCCGATGTTTTTTGCGCAAAACTGCTTGAGGGCAGGATAGGAATTCTAATTGATGGCTCACCTTTTTCAATTATGCTTCCCTATCTTTTCATTGAAAATTTCCAGACACTTGATGATTATAACTTTCGTCCATACTACACAACCCTAATTCGTTGGATAAGATATATAGCTTTTTTTCTTGCGATATTTCTTCCTGCAATTTATGTTGCAATGATAACCTTTCACCCCGAACTTTTTAACCATACCCTAATAGTCACACTTGCAGCAGCAGAAGAATTAGCACCATTACCGCTTGCTGTTGAGGCATTAATCGTACTATTTTCATTTGAAATAATTCGTGAGGCAGGTTTACGGCTTCCTAAAAATGTTGGTGGTGTTGTATCATTTGTCGGCGGACTATTAATAGGTGATGCTGCTGTTTCAGCAGGAATTATATCAAATCCACTGCTTCTTGTTTGTGCAATTTCGGTGACATCATCTTTTGTAATTCCATCATTAAATCAACCTACAACTGTACTTCGCATGATAGCAATTATTGCAGGAGGTGTCAGTGGATTGTATGGAATTGCCTTGCTTGCTGCAGCAATGCTAATCAATATATGCTCGCTTGAAAGTCATGGTGCACCGGTAACAGCACCGATATCACCATTCACACCAAAAGCAATGCGAGATGTTTTGACACGAATTGGTTTTAGAAGAATGGCTGTCGGAAATTCAACAATCGAAAAATTAAACGGCGTGGATATGTAATACTAATCCCTGATTAAAACAATTGCATTGTTTTAATTCGGCAATTGTATTGCCGTCGTGCGTAAACGCACGCAGGGTTAGTATTGATGGCATCCCATAACGACTTCGGCGTTTTCTTTTCTATGCAAAGAATTTTTAAAATGCAAGCATTTTAAAATGGGATTAGTATAAAAACAACTGGAGGATTAAATGGAAAAACGAAATATCATAAGCTGGGGACAGCTATTAATTCTTCTTTTAATATGCAGAATTTTTACCCTTATGACATTTGTGCCGCTTGTTGCAAACGGCTATACCCCAACAACACAATTTATCGCAACAATAATTTCGGTGATAATTCAAGCGATTAGCATAATACCGCTGATTTATCTCGGACAAAAATACCCCAACAAAAGTGTCACTGAACTAGCACTTGATAAGAACAAAATTCTTGGCATTTTCACGGCAGTCCTATACCTTGCATTTTTCATTTTTTATACCGTAAATGCAGTTATTCATTTCGAACGTTTTATAAACACACGATTTTTCCCGACTGCAAGTGAATATATATGGATTGGTATTTTTCTGCTTATATGTGTATACTGTGCAAGCCTTGGAATAGAGGGCTTGGCACGTTCATCGGTATTACTTTTTGTTGTTTTTATCGCAATGCTGATAGTTATCGTTATAACCTCACGCCATGATTTTGATATGGTTAACCTCTATTATGACAACAGCTATAAAACAAATTTATATCAGGCAGTTTTAGATGACCTTGCCCGAAACGGCGAGATTATTGCACTTGCATTTTTAGCACGTCATGTCAAAGGCAAGTTCAAAAAAAGCTCCTATGGTTTGCTAGTTTCAAAACTTTTAGTATCACTTGCGGTTGCATTTATGATAGTTACTGTGCTGGGTGATTTTGCTGTTATGACAGATTATCCGTTTTTAACAGTCGGCTCATATGCAGGAGTTCGTTTTTTACAGCGCACCGACTCTATATTCATGGTTTTATGGACTATGACATCTGTTATAGCGATAACCTTGTTTATACACATTATAGGTGGTCTGTTCGGCGAAATTATACCGAAAATGAAACTTAAAAATACGACATCGGCGCTAATAGTTTTTTGCATTGCACTACCTTTTGTAATGACTGATAATAACTTTTCTGATTTTTATCAGCATACTTGCTCAGGATATGCAGTTATTCTGCTTGCAGGAGTTATACCGCTTATTCTTGTTTTAATACTCGGGAGGAGAAAGCATAATGAAGCTAAGAATTAATAAAAAACTAATTTGTATAACACTGTGTATACTTTTGATGACGTCATTAAGCGGCTGTTTCGGTGGTATGGAGGTTAATCAGCGCTTGTTTGTACAGCTTATGGGTATTGACAAAACTGATGAAATGTATGTTGTCAGCATACAGTCATACAACGGTAAGATAAGCGGAGGACAAACTGATACAACGGATGCAAACATGAATGTGCATTATGGTGAGGGCTCAACAATTTATTCAGCTATTGCTGATGCTGAAAAAAGGCAGGGTAAGCAGTTTTTTCTGGGTCATATAAAACTGCTTGTAATAAGTGATAACCTAAAATCTCCGGCTAAAGAGTTAAGCATTTTTCTTGACTCAAATATTTCTCCTGGTTGTCCTGTTGTATATTCAGATGAGCCTGCAAAAATTGTATCAACAAAACTTACAGATGGTGTTTTTTCAGCTGAATATCTTTTGCAGTTAATGGATTCTGCTGCAATTCATGGCGAAACAATTTATACTTCTTTAATGTCTTTAACTGAAAATTCAGCTGTTTTAGGAATTTCAAGCATACTGCCAATTGTTAAATCGGATGGTGAAAATATAACCTTTGATGGACTGACTTTTATCTCGAACAGCAATGTTATCTCCAATAATATCGCTGTTCGAAGTGTATCATTATCAGAAATACCAACAAATGACGTCATGGGTGTAAAAATACTGAATGACAATTTCACTGGTAAAGACAGATACACACTTCCAGTTAGTATTGGTGACAAAACTGCAACTGTTATTATTGTTGATTCTAAAACATATAAAAAAGCTGATATTTATGATGATTGTCTGCGTATTAAAGCAACTGTAAGCATCTCAATGCAGATTACCGAAAATCCATATGGATTAGAAAAAAAGCAAATTGAAAAGGCAGTGCGTGAGAGCCTTAATGACACAATTATTAGTGCGTTTTCAACTGCTGTATGGTATAATAAATGTGATATTTTTGATATATACAAGCTTGTAAGGAAATATTGTCCTAATTATCTTAATGAATATAATAATGATACTAATGAATTTCTTGAAAACAGTATCCTTGATATTGTTATTCATGACAGGGTTATTGGGTAGGGATGTAAAAATTTATATCCCTACTTTATTTTTTTATTAGAATATGTTATAATTCAACTATTGGTTGAATTCAATTCAACAGACTGGTTATTGATAAATTGAATAAACTATCATATAATTTATTCAAATAAGAAAGGTGGAACTTACATATGAATGAAAATTACGTAAATGTACTGTCAGGTAATATTCTTAAGTTAAGAAAAGAAAACGGGTTAACACAAGAGGCTTTGGCAGACAAGCTATGCATATCATTTCAGGCGGTAAGCAAGTGGGAAAATGGTCAGTCCCTGCCTGATATTTTATTATTACCGACGCTTGCTGATATTTTTAATATTGGCATAGATGAACTATTTGGCAGGAGTATAAAGAGTAATAATTCTGGCATGTGCAGTTTACCGTGGGATAATGATGATACCATTCATGGTGCTGTTTTCAAAGGACATAAACTGATTACAAATACAAATAAACTTTCTGAATTTACTTTTACTGTTGACGGTGATGCATTGAATGTTGAGGCAGGCTGCAATGTAAACTGTGGTGATGTAAACGGCACTATAAATGCAGGATTATCCGTAAATTGTGATGCTGTGCATGGTTATGTTAATGCAGGTACAAATGTAAATTGTGATACTGTTGATAATAATGTTAATGCAGGTACAAGTGTTCAATGCGATAATGTAAACGGCGGAGTTCATGCAGGAACTGATGTAAAATGTGATAATATAAACGGCGGTGCTTATGCTGGATGTAATATCGAATGTGACAGCATACAAGGTGATGCACAAGCAGGACTCAATATAATATACAGATAAAAAAATGCGTATCGAAAATAAAAATTCGATACGCATTTAATTTTAAAGTATAAAGCAGATAAGTCCGCCGCAGCCCTCATTGATAATACGTTCAATTGTTTCCTGCAATTTAAGACGTGCATCAACTGGCATACGATAAAGCTTATTATGAAGTCCCTCATTAACAAGCTCATGCAAGGACTTGCCAAAAATATTGGACTCCCATATTTTCTGAGGACTTTCCTCAAACTCTTTAAGCAAGTACATTACAAGTTCTTCTGATTGCTTTTCTGATCCAACTATTGGACTGACTTCTGTAACAATATCAGCTTTCATCATGTGGATAGATGGTGCAGATGCTTTTAAGCGTACACCATATTTTCCACCCTGTTTAACAATTTCAGGTTCTTCAAGCGAAAGCTCATCGATAGTTGGCATAACAATTCCATAACCAGTTGCTTCAACTTCGGAAAGTGCATTTTGTATTTTTGCATACTCTTTCTTCATAGCCATGAGTTCTTTTAATAGCGGCATAAGGTCACTTTCATTGCGGATTTCAACACCTGTTTCTTCACCAAGAATTTTATAGAAAAGGTCATTCGGTAAGTCAACACAAATTGTAGCGCTTCCCTTTCCTAAGTCAATAGATGAAATATTGCAGCGATTGACATTATCGCAAAGCCCGATTTTATCGGAAACATTATCGACATCACGAACAAACTTAATATTATCAGCAGCATCACGGATAACACTGAATACATCAGATTTCAGCCAGTGTCCCTTGTTAAGACCTGTAATCCACTTTGGCATACTGATATTAATTTCTTTGATTGGGAATGCATATAAAACCTGCTTTAAAATATCAGTAATCGCATCTTCATCAAGGTCAAGGCAATTCACAGGAATAACAGGAGTGCCATACTTCTCCGAAAGCTGTGCTGCTAACTCCTTTGTTTCCTTTGCCTCAGGATACATACTGTTAAGCATTACAATAAAAGGCTTATCAATATCCTGTAATTCTCTTACAACCCTTTCTTCAGCATCCTCATATTCTTCACGAGGAATATCGGAGATTGTGCCGTCAGTTGTAATAACAAGTCCAATTGTTGAATGGTCTTGAATAACCTTTTGTGTACCTACTTCAGCAGCCATAGCAAATGGGATTTCATCCTCGAACCATGGTGTGATAACCATTCTTGGTGCTTCATTTTCAATATAGCCGATTGAGCTTGGCACGATATAGCCAACACAGTCAATCATGCGTACATTAAATCGAGCTTTATCACCGACAGTAACTTCAACAGCTTCCTCAGGAATAAATTTTGGCTCTGTTGTCATTATGGTCTTACCTGCTGCTGACTGCGGAAGTTCATCAACCGCACGTTCACGTCTATACTCACTTGTGATATTCGGAATAACAAGCTTTTCCATGAACTTCTTTATAAATGTCGATTTACCAGAACGCACAGGTCCTACAATACCAATATAAATATCCCCGTCTGTACGCTTTGCAATATCACTGTAAATATCATTATGTACCATACTATTCTTTACCTCCACGTTAATTTACACAATTGGTATAAGGATCATGCCTGCGTTTGTTATAATATCATTATCAATATCATTTTCATCCATGATAGCACCGACTGATGTTCCGTATTTCTTGGCGATTTCCCACAAGTCCTCATTTTGTTCTGCAAAATAAAGCTTAAGTGCATAGTCGCCGTCACGTTTAACAGGCTCATCTTCATTAACTGTGATATCAGTTACAATTGGCACAAAAATAGAGTTGAGCATTGTGCCTGTGATTTTAAGTTCTGTTTTTGCTTCAACAGTGTTATCGGATGCCATGTTATATGAACATGATACAGGCTGAATTTTAAGGTCAGCAGTTGTGTTTTCAGTGATGTTATCAACTGGAATTGTAATTGTAAATGGCTCTTCCTTTTCGAGTACAACTGTTGTTTCCTCATTGTTTCGAGCCATAACTGTAAAGAGAACATTTCCTGTGACAACAAGCTTGTCATTTTCAGTATCAGGCTTTACTATGAATGATGGAACACTGCACCATACATCATAAATGCAGTCAAGTCCGCCGTCAGCATATTCCATTGCACTTTTAACCACACTTGTCATGTTTATCTGCTGAGGAGGAAGTTCAATCTTGATATCTGATTTTGTATTTGCACTCTTGTATGATGTTGAATACTCATCCATTACCAAATCAATTGTTGATACTCTGTGTGCCTGACAAACTATTAGCAGAACAAGTGTGCATTCAACAATTTTTGTATTGCCATCCATATCAGCACGAGGTTCAATTTCGCATGAAAGCACCTCTGCATCAACAGAAGTATCAAAACGCTCATCAATACCCTCTAGGTCAACAATCTGGGAGTATGGCAATGTAAACTGCATTGCCTCAACACCCTCAGTGTTGTCTTTCATGCAGGTATAAAGCATATTTATATACACTTCACCCTTTGCAACAAGTTTGTTTGCAATTACTTTCTTATCACCCGAGGCAACAATAGCATCACTTCTAAGCAGACTTTCAATAGCAGGTTTTGATAGACCTAAATCAAATTCTTCTGTTACAGTAACACGCTTTGTGGTATAAAGCTTATTTATAGGATATGTCACAGGAGTTTTCTTAAGCTGAATATCCATACCGTATGCATCGCTCACAACATTTTTCTTGCAAAGATCTGTTACCTTGATTTTGATTGTAATTGCACCTCTGCAATCAATTCTTCGCTGATTAACTGCACGACAGTTAACATAATCTGTTCTTGGGCATATTGTAACCTTTGGGTTAATTGCAGCTCTGCCTAAGTCAACAGTCTTTGTATAAGTCATCTTCTGGTCAACAACCTGCATACCTTTTCGCCCTTCGGCACAATACATAACCTTTATACATACCGAAAGCTCATAAGTAAGCTTATCACCATTTACGCTGTATGATAATATTCTCGGTGTTGTCATACATTTTATTACCTTGAATATTTCAGGGTAATAGTCGGGAAGAACATAATCAAGCTCTACTGATTGTTCCTGTGTACCGTCAAAAATCACCTCTGTTGCAGTTATCTCTTCTCTGTTTAGTTTCAAGTCCATAAGTAATCCTCCTTGTTTTTATAAAATTGTACGATTTGCAATATGGAATCTGAAATTTTCTATATCAAGCAAACTTTTCAGTTCCATTTGAGGAATACACCTGCTTGCTTGTTCGCACATTGCTAAAATATCTATATTCAGCATGTTAGGCTTGTATTCCTGTTTTTAATAAAATGTGAGGTTTATTTCATGTGATATATAGTGCGTTAAGTTTAAAATGCGTAGCATTTTAAACTTAACTACGCTGTTTTTTTCACCAAAGGTGCAAAAAACTACCTGTATAGTTGTTTTAAAGTTAAACAACTATATTAACTTGTACGTATTATTTTATGCTTTGAAGTATAGAAAAAGCACCTTGATTATCCATAGGTATTTTTCATATTATCTTAAAGAGTCATATTAAAACAGTAATGTATGAATAAAAAATTAAATTTTGCAAACCCCTTGCAATTTTTATGTATATGTTGTACAATGTAATCGAATACATAAATTGAATAAAAATATAAATGTGATAAAACGTTGTATAAAATATTCAATTATGGTATAATTAATATTGGCGTGAGAAAAACCGCCGTATATATCTTAAGAGGAGGACTTTACAATGAAATTTGCAGACGGCTTTTGGTTAAATCAAAGAGGTTATGATGTAAATTATGCAGCACAAGCTTATGAAATTCAGACTGGTGAAAATTTTATTAACGTATTAGCAACAACAAACTGGATTTCTAACAGAGGTATGACTTTAGGCGGACCTGTTTTAGATATTACTTATTCTTCAACACAGGAAAACGTTATTAAGGTATCTATCGACCACTTTAAAGGTGGTCTTGACAATGCTCCTAAGTTCGAGCTTAATGAAGATCAGGGATATAAACCACAGATTATAGAAACTGATGAATTCTGGGAGCTTGTTTCCGGCAACACAAAGGTATGCGTTTGCAAGCACTCATGGAATGTTCAGTTCTATTATAAGGACAAAAAATTAACTGGCGGTGCTTGGAGATCTGCTACTACAATCAAGGAAAATGAATTCCGAAAATCAACAAGACTTGACTATATGCAGGATGACACTTTCTGGTCATATCCACAGGATGAAAGAACTAACTTCATACGTGAGCAGTTCACTCTTTCTGTTGGCGAATGTATTTATGGCTTTGGTGAGAAGTTCACTACATTTGTTAAGAATGGTCAGAACGTTGAAACATGGAACAGTGACGGCGGTACTTGCTCTGATCAGTCATATAAGTGTATTCCATTCTATGTTTCTTCAAGAGGCTATGGTGTGTTTGTAAACTCATCCGATAAGGTTTCCTTCGAAGTTGCATCCGATACAGTTTCAAAGACTTCATTTACAGTTCCTGGTGAGCATCTTGAATACTTCATGATAGGCGGCGAAAACCTGACTGAAGTTCTTTCTAACTATACATCCTTGACTGGTAAACCTGCACTTCCACCTGCTTATACTTTTGGACTATGGCTGACTACTTCATTTACAACACAGTATGATGAAGAAACTGTTACTTCATTTATTGATGGTATGGTAGAACGTGACATTCCATTACAGGTATTTCACTTTGACTGTTTCTGGATGAAAGAATTCCAGTGGTGTGACTTGGAATGGGATACACGTCAGTTCCCTGACCCACCTGCAATGCTAAAGAGATTAAAGGATAAGGGACTTGAAATATGCGTATGGATCAACCCTTATATTGCACAGCGTTCAAAGCTTTTTGATGAGGGTGTAAAGGGTGGATACTTTATCAAAAATCTTGATGACAGCGTATTTCAAGCAGATTTGTGGCAGCCTGGTATGGCTATTGTTGACTTCACTAATCCAGCTGCTTGCGAGTGGTATGCATCAAAGCTTCGTGTACTTTGTGAAATGGGTGTTGATTCATTCAAGACAGACTTTGGTGAGAGAATTCCAACAAAGGTTAAGTATTTTGATGGTTCTGAGCCAATCGCTATGCATAACTACTACACTTATCTATATAATAAAACTGTATTCAACGTTCTTAAGGAATTTTACGGTGAAAATAAGGCTTGTTTATTTGCACGTTCTGCAACAGCAGGCGGACAGCAGTTCCCTGTACACTGGGGTGGTGACTGTTCAGCTGAATACACTTCCATGGCAGAAACAATTCGTGGCGGATTGTCACTTTGTCTATCAGGCTTTGGTTATTTCAGCCATGATATGAGTGGTTTTGAGGCTACTGCTACTCCTGATATCTACAAGAGATGGGCTGCATTTGGCTTGTTCTCCTCACATTCTCGTCTGCATGGTAACTCATCATACAGAGTGCCTTGGCTATTTGATGAAGAATCTGTTGATGTACTTCGTTTCTTCACAAAGCTTAAGGGTAAGCTTATGCCTTACATTTTTGCACAGGCTGTTAAGACATCAACAGTTGGTGTTCCAATGATGAGAGCAATGGTTATTGATTATGCTAATGACCCAGTTTGCTTATATCTTGACAAGCAGTATATGTTCGGTGACAATATCCTTGTCGCACCTATTCTTAATGACGAGGGTACTGCTGAATTCTATGTTCCTGCTGGTATCTGGACTGATATCATCAGCGGCAAGCAGTATAAGGGCGGCAAGTATTATAACGAAAAGTTTGACTACTTCTCACTTCCATGCCTTGCTAAGCCAAACAGTATTGTAGCTTTCGGTGCGTTTGAAAAGAATTTCGAATATGACTACTTAAATGGTACTGAATTCGTTATTTATGAACTTGGTAACGGTGAAACTGCTGAATGTGTTGTTTATGATAAGGAAGCAAAGAATATATTCACATTGACTGCAAAGAACACAGGCTCTGCAATCGAAGTTTCCTACACAAATACTGACGCTGCATTTAAGGTTACTGTATTTGGTAAAGAAACTGTTGATGTTACTCCTTCTTACAATGGTAAGGTAACTATTAATCTATAAAAAATTGGACTGTCACAATTATTTGTGGCAGTCTTTTTCGTAATGATATAAAAATATTGCCGTTATGTTTTTCGACATGACGGCAATTATATCTTTATATTTTAAATAACAAATCAGAATAAGTTGGGAATGGCCATAATTTTTCAGGGCATATAGTTTCAAGTTCATCAACAACAGCTCTTAATGATGCCATTGCTGAGAAAACTTCATCTCTGAAAAATCGTGCAGTAGCCTCTATTTCAGGTATTTCCTTAACATCAAGAAGTTTTGAATCGATAGCATCAGCAGCAGAAAGAATACTGCTTGTTAGCATTGATACCTTATCAGCAACTGATTTTTCAGCATCATAATTTATACCAACAGATGCTTTTGCTACGATAGAATCTGCAAGCTGCTTTGAATACTCAAAACCTGCAGGAATAATTTGCTTTCTAGCCATATCAATCATTGTAAGAGCCTCAATGTTGATAATCTTTGAGTAATTTTCCAGCAAAATCTCGGTACGTGATGCTATTTCAGTTCTGCTAAGTACTTTAAATTCTTCTAAAACTGCAACATTAACATCATCGGTATAGTGAGGTACAGCATCAACAGTTGAAACATGATTGTGAAGTCCCCTCTTTTGAGCTTCTTCAACCCATGATGCATCATAGCCATTACCATTGAAAATTACACGCTTATGCTTTTTATATGTATCTACTAAAACTTTATTAAGGTCAGTATCAAAATCATCGGAATTTTCAAGCTTGTCAGCAAAATCCTTTAATACCTTTGCCATTGTTGTATTAATCATCATATTGATACAAGCGATTGAGTCAGCAGAGCCAAGACCACGAAATTCAAACTTATTTCCTGTAAATGCAATTGGTGATGTTCTGTTACGGTCAGTTGTATCCTTAGGGAAATTTGGAAGTGCATCAACACAGATAACAAATTCCTTATCCTTTGTAACCTTAATCATCTTGCCTGTTTCCATAGCGTTAAGAATTGTTACAAGCTCATCACCCAAGAACATTGACATTATAGCAGGAGGTGCTTCATTTGCACCTAAGCGGTGGTCATTACCAGCAGTGGCAACAGAAAGTCTGAAAAGGTCTGCATATTCATCAATAGCACGGATAAATGCAACAAGGAATGTTAAGAACTGAATGTTATCCTTAGGGTTAGCACCTGGGTCAAGAAGTACCTGTCTGTCATTTGTTGACATTGACCAGTTGTTGTGCTTACCAGAGCCGTTAACACCTGCAAATGGCTTTTCATGAAGTAAGCATACCAAGCCATGCTTAAGCGCTATCTTCTTCATAAGTTCCATAACAAGCTGATTTTGGTCAGATGCAACATTTGATGTTGTGAACATTGGTGCAAGCTCATGCTGTGCTGGTGCAGCTTCATTATGCTTTGTCTTTGCAACAACGCCTAACTTCCAAAGTTCCTCATCCAAGTCCTTCATATATAATGAAACACGTTCTTTTATGTTACCAAAATAGTGATCCTCAAGCTCCTGTCCCTTTGGAGCTTTTGCGCCAAAAAGAGTTCTTCCAGCGAAAATCAAGTCCTTACGCTGATCATACAGACTCTTGTCAATAAGAAAATACTCCTGTTCAGCACCAACAGTTGTTGTTACACGAGTTGCAGTCACATTGCCAAAAAGACGTAAAACTCTGATTGCTTGTTCTGACAAAACATCCATTGAACGCAGTAACGGAGTTTTTTTATCAAGAATTTCTCCTGTATATGAACAGAATGCAGTTGGTATGTATAATGAGCCATCCTTGACAAATGCAGGAGAAGTTGGGTCCCAAGCAGTATAACCTCTTGCTTCAAATGTAGCACGAAGTCCACCAGATGGGAATGATGATGCGTCAGGCTCACCCTTGATAAGTTCCTTCCCAGAAAAATCCATGATAACCTTGCCATCACCAGTAGGTGTGATAAATGAATCATGCTTTTCAGCAGTAACACCTGTCATAGGCTGAAACCAGTGAGTATAATGAGTTGCCCCCTTTTCAACTGCCCATTCTTTCATAGCAGCTGCAATAACCTCGGCAACATCTTCATCAAAAGCAATACCAAGCTGCTTTGTCTTCTGCCATGTTTTATAAACATTCTTTGGCAGCTTTGCTCTCATAATTTCCTCGTTGAAAACATTACAGCCAAAATATTCAGGTACGCTTTTTACACTGTTAGTATCGTGTTCACTCATCATAAATACCTCCATAAATAAAAAAACAGACACTTTAATAAACGACATAAAAATGTCGGTCATTAAAGCATCATTACTTTTCAAATATTAAATTATATTACTATGATACTCAAAAAAGTGATATTTGTCAATTAAATTTGTTTGAATATATTATGTTCTGCGTTTTTAACTAAAACACTTTAAAATATTTGAAATTTTTATATAAATAGCTATATGTAAAGTTAAAACGCCTGCTATCTAAAAAAATAGAAAGCAGGCAATATTTCATATAATTATGGCAGCAATCTGTTGATTGTAAATCTCATCAAATTACCTTATTTATAATTTCAAAATGAACTATTTCACAAAATTTCTTAAACAACAGTTCACAATGTATATTATTTTTTTGCAATAAAAAACAGTCTTGGAAATCTAAAAATTATTTCACCATTCATCTGAACAGGATAAGCCTTAATTACTTCATCCAAAACATCATGCTCAAAATTAGCTCTGTCAACATAATTCAAAGCACTTAAATAAGGTCGTAAACCAGTTCCCTTATACCAATCCATAATGCTTTGATGGGATGTCATTCTATGAAAATAAGTTGTATTCCACATATTAAAATCGGATGAAATTTCTGAAAGTAAATCATAATACTCAGATGGTGTCAGGTTATAAAAAATCCTTGGTTCATCAAACTTATCTTTCCACTTATCACTGCTTGCAAGCATACCAATAATTTTATGGATAGGTTCATCATAATTCATGGGCGTCTGAATAGCCATAAAACCATCTTCATTCAGTAAATTCATCATGTTTTTTAGCAGATTTTTATGGTCAGGTATCCATTGAATACAAGCATTAGAAAAAACAATATCAAATTTTTCATTAATATAATTAAATCCCTTACTTGCATCATGCAGCAAAAATTCAAGCTGCGGATAGTCATTTTCAGCTGTGTTTATCATATCCTCGGAATTATCAACACCCAAAATTCTAGCCTCATAAAACCTTTCATGCAGTACATTAGAACTATTTCCAGGACCACAGCCAATATCAATAATTGACTTGGGATTTGTCATGGGTATTCTGTTAACAAGGTCAATTGACGGCTGTGTTCTCTCATTCTTAAAGCGTAAATATTCTTGCGAATTCCAAACTCCCATAACATTAACATCCTCTCTTTATATTAGTGCAGCTTCAAGCAGTGCTTATCATACATCTCTTGTAAAGCTGTCAAAACTCCCATTCTGCCAGTCGGATAAGTAAGTCCGCCCTGAACATATGCTGCAAATGGCTCTCTTAATGGAGCATCAGCGGAAAGCTCAATTGATGCACCCATATTAAATGCACCGGCAGCCATAATAACCTGTGAATCATACCCCGGCATATCCCATGCTTCCGGAGTTACAAAGCTGTCAATCGGTGAGCCTTTCTGAATACCTTGACAAAATGCCACAAGGTTATCGGAATTTTTCATCAAAACAGCAGTTATCAAGTCACCACGCTTTTCATTTGACTTAGGAAACGCTTCAAAACCAAGCAAATTCATTATTTCGGATGTAAACGTCGCCACCTTTACAGCACTAGCAACAACTTCCGGAGCATAAAACAGTCCCTGATACATCAATTTATTCTGATTTAAAGTGCATCCAACTTCCTTGCCCATACCAACGCAAGTCAGTCTGTATGCACATAATTCAACATATTTCTTGCCACCAGCGATATATCCGCCTGTTTCAGCAATACCTGCACCAGGGTTTTTTATAAGTGAGCCAATTATAAGGTCAGCACCAACATGTAAAGGTTCTTTGCTTTCCACAAATTCACCATAACAATTGTCAACCATAACAATAATTTCAGGGTTTGCACCCTTTGCAGCCTTAACAATTTCAGCAATATTATCAATAGTCAAAGCAGGACGCATTGAATATCCTCTTGAACGCTGAATATATGCAACCTTTGCATCTTTAACCTTTTGAAAAATTTCAGCAAGATTAGGTTTACCATCAGGAAGTAAATCAACTTGGTCATAATTAACGCCAAAATCCTTAAGTGAGCCATTTCCACTGCCCTTTAATCCAATAACTTCTTCAAGTGTATCATAAGGTGTACCTGTCAAGCTAACCATCTTGTCACCTGTTCGCAAAATACCAAATAAAGCACAAGTAAGCGCATGAGTTCCAGACACAAAAGTATGTCTAACCAAAGCATCCTCTGCGCCAAAAACCTCGGCATAAACAGCATCGAGTGTATCTCTGCCAACATCGCCATAGCCATAGCCGGTTGTTCCTGTCATGCAAACGGAGCTTACCTTATTGTTAATAAATGCTCTTAGCACCTTTTCACCGTTTTTACGTGCAATTCTGTCAGCATATGCAAATGCCGACTCACAATTTGCTTCTGCTTTTTCAGCAAGTTTTAATATTCTTTCATCAATTTCAAAGCCCCTAATCTCTATTGGCTTTGGGTCAAAAATTTCTGCCATGTTACTCTCCAATCACAAATTAAAATTTTAATTCATATATATTATCCCAATCGCATGGCTCAAAGCCTATGCTTTTATAAAAACCTTTTCGCTCATCAAGTGCAAATAAATACATTTCCTTTTTTTCATTATTATATCGATTGCATAAATAGTACAGCAAATTTCGAGCAATCCCCTTACCTCTGTCATTTGCTGATGTTGCAATATGTGATACAAAAACAAACCCGTCAATATCAAACTGCATTGTAACGGTTGTATTCGCATACAAATAAGTATTCGAAACACCATGTCTAATTTTATGTGATATATCTGCATACCAAATGTCATGTTCAGTCAAACCAAAGCTCTCACGAAGAATATCATACACATTATCAAGCTTTGAATTTGTATAAATATCTTCGCTTGAAATATTATTATCATGTGTTATCCCCATAAATAACGTACGATCTTTTGATATATAATTATCGTCAAGTTGTAAAGCTATGTTGCTTGACACCTCGACAGACACAGGTTTTGTCATATTTATATATTCGCACAGCTCCTCGATATTATTTGATGTACTGTCAATAACCATAGACGAGTTATAAATATGAAAATAACCGCTATCGTATTTATAAAGACGTGAAAAGTTATAATTAATTCCATATGCATTTACAAGTGACTGAATTTTTTTGCCATAGTAATTATCCGAAAATAATACATACTTAGCATCAAAAATCTGTGTTATCATAAACTGCATACCTTTTCAATCATAAGTTCAGTAAGCTTAAGTGAATCAACCAAATCGGAATATTTTACAACACATGACGGCGAATGAAGATATCTGCATGGTGCTGATATCGCAAGTGTGCGAATACCGCCGTTTGAAATGTGAATTGCTCCTGCATCATTTCCGCCTGCCACCATGGTTTTAGTCTGCCATTTAATGTCGTTTTCCATAGCTGTTTCCTTAGAAATCTTATATAACTCTTTATCATAAATTGTTGACCTGTCCATGTACGAAACGACTGGTCCTTTACCTAAATAACAGCATTTTTTATCACCATCTGCAAGAGGAATATCCGCCGCAGTGGTTGCTTCAAGCACTAAAGCGAAGTCAGGATTTACAGTATATGCCGCAGTTCGTGAACCTCTCAAACCGATTTCTTCCTGCACAACAAAAGTGAAAATACAGTCATATTTCAACTCTTTTTCAATAAGCGTAAGCATTAAAGCACATCCAAAACGGTCATCGAGTGCTTTGGATTTTATATAACCATCGCCAAACTCAACATATTCCGAGTCAAAGCAAACCCTGTCACCAAGGTTAACATATTTAAGTGCATCATCCTTATTTTCAGCACCAATATCAATATAAAGTGATGAAAACTTTGGTACTTTTTTCTTTTCACTTGCAGTCAAATTATGCACAGCCTTTGAGCCAATTACACCTTGCATATTGTTATCACCGACTAAAACTTTTCTACCAACAGCAACCCTTGCATCAATGCCGCCTACTGCTGATACAGTCAATGTTCCATCCGATTTAACAGAAGTTATAATCATTCCAACTTCATCCATATGAGCAGAAATCATCACCTTATTTTTAGGTGTTGATAAACCTTTTTTGTATGCAATAATATTGCCAAGCGGGTCAATCGCATACTCGCATTTCCCTTCAATATGCTGACAAATATAATCCCTAACTCTGTTCTCATCACCAGAAGTACCATTTAATAAGCACAGTTTCTTTAAGTAGGTTTTAAAATTTTCCATCACTGCACCCCCTTGATATATTCAGCAATAAGCTTTGAAGTGCTTTCTACATCCGAAAGAGAAATTACTTCAACAGGAGTATGCATATATCTTAACGGTATCGACAAGGTAACAGACTTTACACCGCTGTTATTTACAGAAAATCTATCTGCATTAGTACCAGTCTGACCGCTCATTACTTCAAGCTGATATGGGATATTTTTTGTTTTAGCAATATCAATCATCGTTTTTGAAAGCTCTTTGTCAAGAGATGGTGAAATACCAATCATACACCCCTTACCCATTATACCGCATTTCAGTTCAGAGTCATCAGAAGTCAGTGCAAAGCTTACATCAACAGCAATTGCAGCATCAGGGTTAATGTCAAATACCGCAATTTTTGCACCTCTTTCACCGACTTCTTCCTGTGTTGAAAAAAGTACGCTGTATGTGCAGTTTAAATCTGCACCTTTTAGCATATCAAGTGTATAAAGAATGGCCGCAACGCCGCATCTGTCATCAAGTGCTGCTCCTGTGATTTTATCACCCAAAAGCTTAGCACATTTTTGTGAAAACAAAACACTGTCACCAAGCGAAACAACCTTTTGGGCATCCTCTTTTGACATACCAATATCAATGCAGATATCAGTAAATTCTGGTACATCTTCTTCATTATCAGAAAGGTGCGGTGGGATTGAACATATAACACCAGTGATTTTTTGCATACCGATAACAGTAACCTGCTGTGCTAACAACAAACGTCTGTCGATGCCGCCAACATTACTGATTTTAAGAAAACCGTCATCCGTAATATTAGTCACGACAAACCCAATCTGATCAATATGAGCATCAATAAGAATGTGCTTTTTTGTATCTGTGCGTTTACCAAAATGACCGATAACATTGCCACTCTTAATGTAACAATCATCGGTATATTCTTTTAAATACAGAAGTGCAATTTCAGCGGCGGATGTTTCATCACCCGAAATTCCAGCCGCATTTGCAAGTGTAAATATGGTTTTTTCTAAATTCATTTTTTATATCCTTTTTTGTAGTGAGTGGCATCGTTAACGACCCACATTAACATTATTTCAAATCATTAACTAGTGTCTTATAATGACGTCCACGTTCCTCAAAATTAGTATAAAAATCAAAGCTTGCACTAGCAGGTGAAAGTGTTACAATATCACCGCAAACTGCCATTTTTCTAGCTGTGCTAACAGCTTCATTCATTGATTTTACACGAATAATACGGCATTCGTTTTCATCATATTTAGCATATGATTTAACAGCCAATTCAATTTTATCAGCAGTTTCGCCTGTTAAAATAAGTATCTTAACTTTGCTGTTTATAGGCTCTGCAAGCAAGTTATAATCAAGCATTTTATCTGAGCCCCCTGCTATAACAATCAACTTTTGTGAGAATGCAGATAATCCTGCATTTACAGCGACAGGGCTTGTCGCAATACTGTCATTATAATATTTAACACCGTCAAACTCACGAACAAATTCAATTCTATGCTCAACACCACCAAAATTTTCGGCAACATAACACATATCGTCGGCGGAAACTTCACCCCAAGTCACAGCGATAGCAGTGAGATAGTTTTCAACATTATGCATCCCAGGGATTTTGATAATATTCTTATGGAAAAGCTTTGTGATATTACCTCTGTCATTATAACACAAATAACCGTCGTTATCAAGGAATGAACCGTTTTCAACAGTACCTAGATGTGAAAACTTAACACATTTTCCTCTTACAAGGGCAGATAACACATTTGTTGCATCATTATCACGGTTTAATACAGTTTTTGATAATGCATTTTGGTGCAAAATCAAGTTTTTCTTTGCATCAACATATTCATCCATACTGCTATGTACATTCAAATGGTCTGGATAAATATTTGTTATTGCCGCAACATCTGGTGACTTTCTCATTGATATAAGCTGAAAGCTTGAAAGTTCAACAACTGCTACATCATCATCTTTGATATCCTCAATAAGCGGCAGTAATGCTCTGCCGATATTACCGCCTTTATGAACAGTTTTACCTGATTTCGAAAGCATTTCTGTGATGATAGTAGTTGTTGTAGTTTTACCGTCTGTACCAGTAATCGCATATATTTTGCATGGGCATAAATCGAAGAATACTTCCATTTCAGAAGTCACAGCAATACCCATATCACGAGCCTTTTGCAAAGCTGGATGAAGAAAATACATCCCAGGAGTTCTGAAAATTATATCTGCATCATAAATTGAATTAAGGTAGTCCTCACCAAGTGACAGCTTTGCACCAAGATTTTCAAATTTTTCTGCCAATTCACCCATCTGCTCACGGTTTTTCTTATCACAAACAGTGATATTTAAACCTTTTTTTAGAAACATAGCAATTAAATCGTTATGGCTTACACCAGTACCGATAAATGCAATTTTTTTATCTTTAACATCATTAAAAAACATTTCTGCTTTTGTCATACTATGCCTATGCCTCCTTGTCACAAAGCTCCATGAAAAATGTTTGCATGAACTTGTGGGTTATTTTATTAAACTAAAATCATATCTTTCAAAAATAGTATAGCTAGTCTATTTATCTTTTCTCGCACATATAGATATTATATACAATTTTGATAAAAATAGCAACTACTGAAAGATATTTTCACTATATTTTCATAAATATAGCTAGAAATGAGGTGTTTACCCATACGAATTTTTATGAACAAGATTGCGAAAGATACCGCAAAGCTTACAATTATGTCGTTTTTTCTGCAAGGCTTAGGGCTTTTGTTCAACATTTACATAACAGGTAAATTAGGAACTGCATCTGTCGGAATTATAACTCTTGTATTTTCATTCTTCGGATTTATTATGGTGCTTGCTAATGGTAATATATTTTTATCAACAAACAGGCTTGTTTCTGAAGAACTAGGATTTGGCAATCAAAACTGTACTCGCATAATGAAATATTCTATGGGATTTTCTTTGTGCTTGTCAGGATTTTTTGCTGTTGTATCATTCTTTTTAGCAAACATCATATCTGTATATTATGCAAAAGACCCGAACCTTGCTGTTGCTGTCAGAATTATCGCATTATCATTACCACTTGCATCAATTGGCTCATGCATAAAGGGATATTTTCATGCTAATCGAAATGTAAGCATACCATGTTATGGTGACGTCATTGAATTTATATCAAAATGGATTGTGCTTGTGCCATGTCTTATCTTCTTCATGGACAAGGGGCTTAGTATTTATGTTATTTTATCAGGTTCAATTCTTTTTGGAGAGGCTGTAAGCTGTGTATATTTTCTTTTAAAATTTATACCCGAATATAGGGTGTTCTCAAAGTTTCCGCAAGGTGCACCAAAAGTTAAACGCATACCTGACTATCTCAAATTGTCATTCCCGATACTATTAAGCGGATATGTTCAAATGATAATGTCGTCATTAAATGAAGCTTTAGTGCCAATTGCACTCTTAAAATATCACACATCAGCAGAACAGTCATTAAGCGAATATGGTATGTTCGAGGCAATGATAATTCCGGTTATCTTCTTTCCTGCTGTAGTGATATCAAGTCTTTCAAGTATTATTATACCTGAAGTTGCAAGAGCAAAATCTGCTGGTCATTCATACCGTGTCAAGCATCTTGTACATCAGTCATTATCAAAATCATGTTCATATGCTTTTTTTATTGCAGGACTTATTTTTATGTGTGGTAAAAGTATTGGTACAATTATTTGTCCTGCCGATTCTCTAGTCGGTGAATCACTAGTGCGAATGTTTCCTGTTATACCTTTTATCTACCTTGAAATTGTTCTTGAGGGTATTTTAAAAGGACTTGGCAAGCAAAATTTTTCGACTATAAATTCATTATGCGAATACATAATCAGAATTATTTGCGTTATTGTTTTCGTACATTTCTATGGGTTCACAGGTGTTTTGATATCTTATTACGCAAGCAATGTTTACAGTAATATTGTACGTATTATTGTGGTGTGCAAAACTGCTGAACTAAAATTTAATGTTACTGATTTTATTTTAATTCCTCTGCTTACATCAATTTTTTGTTGTCAGGTTGCAAAAACAATCAGTATGATATTTACAACCTCAAAGCTTTTGTGGAACACTGTTATTTATATATGCATTGCGGCGATTTTGTTTGTGGCTATATATGAATTATGTAATAAATATTTAGCAAGTAAATCCAGAAAAAGAATACTGCATACAGAGTTTTAATCTGTATGCAGTATTTTCAATTTATACACAAATATACGATCTTAGTCTTTCTAGCTTTTTTTCACCAATTCCATCGATATTTATTATATCATCAACTGAAGTAAATCCTTTTTCTCTTGCATAGTTATAAATCTTTTCTGCGGTGACTTCACCAATACCATCAAGTGACATAAGCTCTTCAATTGTTGCCGTATTTATGTTTATTAGTCCGTTATTTTTGACTTCTGACACTATATCTTCATTTATATCAATGATTATTCTATTCAAAATAGTACTTTCAACTGTCAATACACTTTCATCAACATACAAATAATCACGCCATTTATCAATACTTGCTTGTCCTATTCCATCAACATCATCAAGCTCATCAACGCTACTGAAAATGCCATGCTCATTGCGATATTTAAGTATGTTATTTGCTGTCGCTTCACCAATTCCCTTTATCTGAATTAATTCATCAAATGCTGCTGAGTTTAAATCAATCGGAAAGCTAATAGTCTTAATAGTTTCTGTTATTGAAGTGGATAAGCTTTCAGAAAAATCATCCTCCCACATATTTTCATCATTCCATATCATGTTCGTTTGCGCTAATGTCTTAACAACAGGTATGGCTTTTTCTTTCGTGTTACTCCCAAAGATAATTACTGTTATTATTACAAGTGCTGCACCGATTGTACCTATTATAAATATATAAGGTGTTTTAAACTTACCCATGTTTACTACCGTCTTTCACGCTATTATGTGGTTATTATATATTACATGAAATTGGTATTGTTAGATATACACGCAATTAGAATAATGTTATAAATTTGTATTTTCGAAAAAAATTTCATTAAGTATTGAAATTCAAGCTTAAATATGATATAATAATTTGTATGTGTATTGATTTATCTTATACCACACTCTAACAAATGAAAGGCGGCGCAGAAATTTTTATGTATCAAAAATCAACCAAAGTTGCAGCTATTCATGACCTTTCAGGTGTTGGAAGATGTTCATTATCTGTAATTCTCCCTACCCTTTCTATACAAGGTATTCAGGTTTGTCCTGTTCCTACTGCTGTTTTATCAACACACACCGGCGGTTTCGGTGATGTTGTTATGCGTGATTTATCCGATTATATTATGCCTGCTTTGGAGCATTATAAATCGCTTAACTATCACTTTGACTGTATTTACAGCGGATATTTGGCGTCTACTGAACAGATTGACCATTGCCTTGAATTTTTTGAATATTATAAAAATGCGCTTAAAGTTGTTGATCCTGTTATGGCTGACAATGGCAAGCCTTATAAAATGTGTACACCAGAATTGCGAGCTCGAATGAAAGAGCTTGTCGCTATTGCCGATATCATTACTCCGAATGTCACAGAGGCAGCTATACTTCTTGATGAAAATCTTATCCAGAGTGATTTGTCGTTTCAAACTATAAAAAGTTTTCTTGTCAGGCTTTCGGAGCTTGGCCCTCATATTGTTGTTATTACAAGTGTTTTGGCTGATGGCAAGACTTATAATGTAGGTTATGATAAAAAGCACAGCAAGTTCTGGAGAGTACCTTACAAGCATATAAATGCAAGCTACCCTGGTACAGGAGATGTTTTTGCATCAGTGCTGACAGGTTCAATTTTACGTAATGACAGCTTACCAATAGCTATGAACCGTGCAACAGCATTTCTTGAATTTGCAATAAAGACTACATACAGCTATTCAACTGACACCCGTGAAGGAATTATGCTTGAAAACTGTCTTGATTTTCTGATTTCAAACCCAACGCTTTGTGATTATGAGGCGATATAAAAGAGGTATTACATAAATGATATATAATCTCAACATTGTGCTTGTCGAGCCACAGATACCGCAGAATACAGGAAATATATCGAGAACTTGTGCTGTAACAGGTGCAAGGCTGCACCTTATAAGACCATTCGGATTTGAAATATCTGATAAGAATTTGAAACGTGCAGGACTTGATTACTGGGATAAGCTTGATATTTCCTATTATGAAAATATGGATGAATTTTACCAGAAGAACGATGGTAATTACTATTATTTTACGACTAAAGGGAAGAAAATATATAGTGATATAAAATTTCCGAATAATTCATATATTATATTCGGACGTGAGGATAAAGGTTTACCAGAAGACTTACTTTATGATAACCCTGAAACCTGCCTTCGTATACCTATGAAACCTACACTTCGCAGTTTGAACTTATCAAACTCGGTTGCAATTGCTGCATATGAAATTTTGCGGCAGTGGGAATACCCTGAGCTTTCTACAAGCGGCAGTCTTACTAAATATAGCTGGGAAAATACATAATTCATTAAATAATTAGTATTATACATAATTCATTTTAGAATAAGTATTATACGTAATTCGTTTATGAATAAGTATATGGAGAGGAAAGATAATATATGGAGAAAATTATTAAAATAATGACGGATTCTGCATCGGATATTCCAAGAGAACTTGAACAGAAATATAACATTGATATTATTAGAATTCATGTTACTGTTGGCGAAAAGGCTTTCAAGGACCGTGACATAACTAATGAGGAGTTTTATGAGCTAATTACAAGTTCTAACATATTCCCTACTCACTCGCAGATTACTGCTTTTGAGTTTGGTGAGATTTACAGCAGATATTATGCACAAGGATGTACAGATTTAATTTATGTTGCACTTGCATCAAACGGTTCAAATACTTTTTCTGCTGCACAAATGGCAAGAGATACATTTTTTGAAGAAAATCCACAGGCAAAGGAAACCTTTAATATACATATTCTTGATTCGGGTAATTATACTGGTGTTCAAGGATATCCTGTCGTTCAGGCTGCAATTAAGCTTTCGAAGGGTGCTGGTGTTGACGAGATTATAAGCTATATTAACGACTGGGCTACTCATGCACAGGTTGTTTTTGGCTGCTATACACTTGAATTTGTTAAGCGTTCAGGACGTGTAAGCACTGCTGCCGCTTTCGTTGGCGAAATGCTTGGACTTCGTCCGATACTCAAAATTAAACATGGCATTTCATCAACACTTGCAAAAGTACGTGGTGACAAGGCTGTTATACCAAAGATTGTTGAAACTACTGCTGCTGAAATTATTCCGCAGACACCTTATTGTCTTGTTTATGGTCTTGATTATGATGCAAGAGATGAGCTTGAAAAGGAAATATCAAAAAAGCTTGGTTATCCACCTGAGATGTCTTTCCAAGTTGGTGCGGCTGTTGCTTCAAATGTTGGACCTTATATTGTTGGTGTTGTTTTCAAGCAAAAAGATTAATTTTAAATTTACATTTAAATAATTTTCAAAGATATTATCAAATGAATTAAATTAATAACTCACCTTTCTTTTCTTTCAAGCTGTAGTTTTATAACTTCATCAGCTATTTCACGAAATACTGGAGCTGCGGCTTCATTGCCTGAGTAACCGTCTTCAATGAGGACGGTTACTGCATATTTGGGCTCTGATACTGGAAAATATCCTGTAAACCAGCAGTTTACAATCTCCGAGCCATCTGCTTTAAATACCCCTGTTTGAGCAGTTGAGGTTTTTCCTGCTGCACCTGTTCTTGTTGGCAGCGCTCCAGAATTCTCTTTGTTTGCTGTCATTATCATAAATCGTTTTAGTTCACTTATTGTCTTTTCAGACAGCACTTTTTCTGCTTTTTCTGTTGTATCTGTATATGTGATTACACCATTTTTATCCATCGTACCAATGATAAGCTTTGGCTCGCATATAAAACCATTATTGGCAAGACATGCTGTCATTCGGCATATTTGAAGTGGTGTTGCAAGAAGTTTTCCCTGACCGAATGATAAGTTTGCACGCTCAGCAGGAACAAGTATTTCAAACGGTGACTGGATATATCCATCATCGGATGTCATATTGTCACATAACTTTGTACCTTCGCCAAAACCTAGCTTTTCTGCTGTTTCAATAAAGGTATGCCTGTCAATATATTCGCTAAGTGCAATAAAATATGTGTTGCATGACTCAACCATAGCCGTTGCCATATTGATTTCACCATGTCCACCCCACTTATGACAGTTAAACTCCCTGCCATTAATATTAATTGAGCCTGTACAAGTGTAGGTATAATCAGAACTTATACCAGATTCAAGTGCTGCCGCCGCAGTCACAAGCTTAAATATTGAGCCTACACTATACGACGAAAATGCACGGTTAATAAAATTTGCATCACTGCTTTCAAGATAGCTTTCGACATTCATAATATCAAAATCAGGATAGCTTACACTTGCACGAATTTCACCTGTTTTTGTGTCCATAACAACAACAGCACCCTTTTCGTATCCGCAGTTATCCATAGCTTTTTCTGCTATTCTCTGTATGTCCTTGTCAAGCGTTGTAATCACTCCAGCGTTTATATCATTAGAATAATTTACACTTGATTCAAGTCCGCTCAAAACACCTCCAACTGCATCAATACTAAATTTTGCAGTGTTAGTTTCTTTATTTTCACGCAAAAATTCGTCGTATGATTTTTCAAGTCCATATACACCTTTGTTTTCTGATGTGTAGCCTAAAATATGCGGTGCAAGCTGATTTTCAGTGTTTCTTACATATGTTTTAAACACGATAACGCCATCCCTTTGCACTTCATCCGATGTTATCTCACATAAAAATGGCAAGTTACCTTTAATACCGCTATAATAAATATCATAGTCCTTAACATATGGCTGAACACGTATAACACTGTCATCGTTTGGGTTTATCACAGCCTCATATTTAATACTTTCATTATTAAGTGTGTTCATGCGGTAATCATAAATAGTACCATAGCTTGAAACAGATGATAATGTATATTGACCTCTTGAAACAGCAACCTGTGTGATTTCGTCGTCATTCATTATAATACCAATTTTTATTAAGACAATCATACCAATTAAAATAAGCACACCCTCAATAATATAAAGCTTTTTTATGCCGAAATTCTCCATAAAAAAATCCCTCCGATTTTCAATACTGTTTAAAGTATTGACTAAAAACGGGGGGATTATTTTGTTTTATTTATTATTATTATTTTTTCTTTTTACTGTTAAGATTTGCGAGTGGGTTTGCATCCATAGCTTCTTTAAGTTTTTCATTCGCAATATGGGTATAAATTTCGGTTGTTGATATGCTTTTATGCCCTAGAATTTCTTTTAAAACAAGAGTGTCAACATTGCCATGCTGATACATTAATGTGGCTGCTGTATGCCTTAGCTTATGCACAGAATATCCCTTGTTATCAAGGTTACTGTCCTTTAAAGCATCGTCAACAATTTGCTGAACCCGCCTGTTTGTTATTCGGGTTCCACGCTTGCTTAAAAACAAGGCATTAGGCTCATCAGCAGACAGCTTTTTCACATTAAGATACTGTGTAATTGCATATGCACACGCATCATTTATATGAATGATTCTCTCTTTATTACCTTTACCAAGCAACCGCATACTACGTTCATTTAGGTTGATATCCTGATAATTAAGTCCTGTCAGCTCACTTAAACGCATACCGCAGTTGATAAAAAGTGTTACAATGCAATAATCACGCTCATAATACGGGTCATCAACGCTCATGTTATTAAGCAGATTTATGCTATCGTCAAGTGTTAAATATTTCGGTAGATGTTCATGCATTTTAGGATAGTCTACATCCTTAAGCGGATTGTCAGGAATTAGGTTTAAGTCACGATACAAGCATTTGAAAAACACCTTTAATGATGCTAACTTGCGGTGACGTGTTTTAGCGGAATTTTGCCTCTCTGTTGCAACATAGTTAAGATACTGCAATGCCTCAAGCTTTGTAAAAGAACTTACATATTCAAGCGGTACATCGGATATAGTAAGCTTATTAAACGAAACATTCGGGTCAACATTGCCCTTTGTCGTTTTTAAATACCGTAAAAAAAGGCGTAAATCTATATAATATGATTCAAGTGTTCTCTCTCCTTTAATTTTTACAACACGCTGATATGTAAAAAATTCATTTAAGTATGTCGGACACTCTTTTGGATTAATTTTTATAACGCTCACCTCGGTTATTCAAGTTCATTATTTGTTGTATTATTTATCTTATTTACCTGTTTTTCAAAACTGCTTCTGTTGTTTAATTCAAAAATCTTAGTATCACCATTTGAATCCCAATATGTAATTTCCCAAACAGTGTATTCAACATATCGACCGCCTATATCAGAACCTAATGGACCATCATTAACTATTTTAGTATATGTTACTCTCCATTTATCAAATTTCTCATCCAATTCGGATTTGTACAAAACAATATAATCTTCTTCATAAACATCTGTTTTATTAATAGGATGTTTATCAAAATAATTAATTATACCAAAAGCTAATAGAACATCAAATAATATAAACCCAAGTAAACCAGTAATTATTCCAATTATTATTTCTTTTTTCATCTATTCACCTTAAAATATATATTTAAAAGCTAACATCATATTTTAACAAAAGATTGTACTCATAACTATCACCTTGATAAGTTTCACTTTTTCTTGCTATAATCTTAGAAAAACCAAAGCTTTTATAAATATGCTTTGCACATTCATTATCATCCTCAACACCAACAGTAAACTCGGAATACCCCTGATTTATTAACATGTTCAGCGTCTGAGTAAGCAAATTTTTTCCTATACCTTTGCCTTGATAATCTTTATGTACACGATATGCAAAAAGATACGCTCGCTTACCATAAATCGCTTCATTTATATCTTCACTTTTATATTTAATATGCAGTTCACCTAGCAGCTTATCATTATGAAACAAAGCAAAAATATCTATTTCTTCATTTTCCATTAATCGTGTATTTTCGTTAATCATATCTTGGATATCGTTATAATCAAACAATGTGGATAAAATATGTATTTCATTTATTTTTATTTTTCTAATTATATAATCTTGTGTATTCATCAAAACTCCTTTCTATTAAAACGAAGTATATTGAGCATAAATTTGTATACATTAATTGTACCCCTATTTCAAATAAATGTCAAGTATTGATATTAATGATTATTGTGTGAAAATTTATAAATAAGTATAGTAATAAAAGAAAAAATATGGTATAATATTAGGTAATGTTTTGTGTTTATTCCATCTTGTACCAATATTTATTTTAGGAGTTGATATTTTGTCTATCAAATATAACCGTGAAAAATTAAACGACGGTATTTTTTATACCACTCTGATTAACGAACGTCAGAAAACTAACACTACAATTATTCATTTTGTTACAAAGCTTTCAAATGAAACTGTATCGTTAAATGCAAGTGTCCCTTATATTCTTGCTAACACCAACAGCACTTATACAACGCTAACATCACTTAATAAAAAGCTTTCATCACTTTATGGCGGAGTTGTCAAGGGTACTGTTTCAAAAATGGGTGACTCTCAGGTGCTTTCCATTATGTCAGGCTGTATAAATGATAAATATACGCTTGAAAATGAGCTTATCACTGATGAACTTACTGATATTCTTATGCAGTGTGTGACTTCACCTTTTATCGAAAATGATGGTTTTTTTGCAAAGGATTTTGAACTTAAAAAGCAGGAACTGATTGATGATATTGAGGCTGAAATCAATGATAAGCGTTCATACGCATTTAAGCGTGCTAATGCGATTGTTTTCGAAAATGAACCATCAGCAATTTCTGTTAAGGGTGACCTTGACACTGCAAAGGTTATAACTCCTGTATCTGCATATGAACAGTACAAGGAAATTTTAAAAACATCACAGATTGAAATTTTCTTTGTTGGTGCTAACGAACAGCCAAATTCAAAGGAAATTATACGTAAAGCATTTTTGTCACTAGACAGGGATTATGCTGGTGAAAACACTTCTGTTAAGTCACTTGTTAAGAATGAAATCCGCAGGGTTTGTGAGCCGCATGATGTTGCACAAAGCAAGATGGTTATGGCCTTTAAAACCGATTGTGAAAATCAAGTTGCTCTTAAGCTTATGAATTCAATTTTTGGTGGGACTCCATTCTCCAAATTATTCATGAATGTTCGTGAAAAGCTTTCACTTTGCTATTATTGTTCATCAGGTGTCAATGATAAAAAGGGTGCTATTTATGTTGACAGTGGTGTTGAACACGCTAATATAAAAAAGGCGGAGGATGAGATTTTAAATCAGCTTTCTGCTGTTCAGAACGGTGATTTTACCGATGAAGAAATTAACAACGCACGCTTGGCTATTATAAATTCTTGGAAAAGTGTTAACGATGGTGCAAGGTCAATTGCTGACTGGTATTTCCAGAGGAGCTATTCTGGTACACATGAATCACCTGAGGATTTTATTAAAATGCTTAATAAAGTTACCCGTGATGAAATTATTGATGCTGCTAAATCGTTAAAGCTTGATACTGTGTATGTTCTTACAGGAAAGGAGTGTGCTGACAATGCATAATAAACAAATAATAAAAAACGAGCGTACCAATGAACAGTACACTTATGTTAAACACCCAACAGGGCTTGATATTTACATTTGGAAAATGGAGAATTACAGCACAACTCATGCTCTTTTCGGCACAAAATACGGCTCTATTAATACAAAGTTCAAGACAAAAAATGATGCCGATTTTATAACAGTGCCAAACGGTATTGCGCATTATCTTGAGCATAAGCTTTTTGAAAATGAAGATTGTGATGTTTTTAGTCTTTATGCAAAGACTGGGGCATCTGCAAATGCATATACTTCTTTTGACAAGACTTGCTATCTTTTCACTTGCACTGACAATGAAATGGCATCGCTTGAAATTTTGCTCGACTTTGTTCAGGATCCATACTTCACTCCTGAAAGTGTTCAGAAAGAACAAGGTATAATCGGTCAGGAAATTCGTATGTATGATGATAATGCAGGTTGGAGAGTTTTCTTTAATATGCTGTGCGGGTTGTTTCACAATCACCCAGTTAAAATTGATATTGCAGGTACTGTTGAAACAATTGCTGAAATTAATGCCGACTTACTATATAAATGCTATAATACTTTCTATAACCTCAATAATATGGTGTTGAGTATTGCTGGAAATATTGATGTTGATGAAGTTCTTGAATTATGTGATAAGCATTTGAAACAGAATGAAAATATTGAGCTTGAAACTGCATTTGAAGATGAGCCTGAAACTGTTGCACAAGCAGTGATGGTACAGAAACTTGAAATTTCGATGCCAATGTTTAATATCGGTTTTAAAGCTAAGCCTGAAAGCGGTATTAATGCAGTTCGGGCTGAAATTGAAACAAATTTTGTACTATCATTACTTTCTGATGATACATCTGATTTCTATAAAAATATGTATGATGATGGCACTATTAACTCATCATTCTCATCCGAGGTTTTCTGGGGTGATGGATATTTCGTTTCGATTTTTGGCGGTGAGTCAAGAAATCCACATCTTGTTCTACAAAAAATAAAAGCTGAAATTGAACGCTGTAAAAAAGAGGGTCTTGATGAAGAACGATTTGATATTATCAAAAAATCTTATTATGGCTCACTTATTCGTGATCTCAATGATGCTGAGGCTATTGCAACATTGATGCTTAGTGCAGGAATGGAAAAATTACAGGCATTTGATGTTATTGAAACTGTTGCCTCTATTACATTCGAGGATGTTACTGCAAGACTTAACAGACAGTTCAATGTTGATAACTGCACTATTTCCATTATCGAGCCTATTGGCAATGGCGAGGAGGATATGTAATGTCCACAGCAGATTACAATACTTTATCCTTTCCATCACTTAATTGGGAATTTATCATTAAAAGCACTGCTTTTGAGATATTCGGAATTTCTGTTAAATGGTATGGCATTTTAATTTGTCTTGGTTTTTTCCTAGCTATTGTATATTGCTTTAAGCGTATGGAAAAGTTCGGTGTTGATGAGGACAGAGCATTTGACGTTGTTTTATGGGGTGCTATCGGAGCTATTATCGGTGCAAGACTTTATTATGTCTTTACCTCATGGGATGATTTCAAGGGTGACTTGTTATCAATATTCAATACCCGCAACGGCGGTTTAGCAATTTATGGCGGTGTTATCGGTGCATTACTGTTTGGGTTTATTGCTGCTAAAATCAGAAAATTACACTTTCCTCCCCTGCTTGATTTAGCAGGGATAGGATTTCTTATCGGACAATCTGTCGGTCGATGGGGTAACTTCTTCAACCATGAGTGCTTTGGTAAAAATACAACACTTCCATGGGGTATGACTTCACCTCGTATTGCTGCACAAATAACTAACGAAATGGCTGATGTTTACCTTAAAACAGGCATTGAGCTAAATCCGAATTTACCAGTTCATCCATGCTTTTTATATGAATCCTTGTGGTGTGCATTAGGTATACTTGTTCTTCATTTTTTCTCAAAACGAAGAAAATTTGATGGTGAAGTATTCTTACTTTACATTGGATGGTATGGCTTGGGCAGAATGTTTATTGAAGGTCTTCGCACAGACAGTCTTATGATAGGAAATTTCCGTATATCACAAGTAGTTGCCGTTTTATGTGTTATAACATCAATAACTTTAATTATAATTTTCAGACGTAAAGCAGAGGTTGACGGCTATACATTCTACAAGGATACTGATGATTTTAAGGCAAAACTTGCTGAATCAAAAGCTAAGGAGAAAGCTTATAATGATAAAGCAGAAGCTAAAAAATCAAATAAACTTACTAAAAAAGATGGTGAGTTAAAAAATAATGATAAGATTATCGATGACGATGATGTTATAGACAATACTGATGCAGAAGAAATTACAAATGAAAATTCAAACAACGATAACACAATATAGTAGGTTAAATTTAAAACACTCAAGTGTTTTAAATTAGCACGTAGTGCGATGCGGCGAAGCCGTCAACCTACTATTAGGAAGTTTTTTGCAACGTAGTTGCAAAAATGGAGCATAAGCTCCGTTAAAAAATACTTTAGGACTTTTAACTTAATGCACTATAATTCTTGAGGAGGAAAATGAAAATGGCACAGATAATTGATGGTAAAGCTATATCAGCAAAGGTTAAGGGTGATGTCCGCACTGAAACCTTGGCACTTAAAGAAAAAGGTATTGAAATTGGGCTTGCAGTTGTAATTGTTGGGGATAACCCTGCATCAAGAGTTTATGTTAATAACAAGAAGAAGTCTTGTGAGGAAGTTGGGTTTAATTCATTCGAATATGCTCTTTCTGCTGAAACTACACAAAATGAACTTCTTGACCTTGTTGATAAACTTAACAATGATGATAAGGTTAATGGTATACTTGTGCAATTGCCGCTTCCTAAGCATATTGATGAAAATTCAATTATAAATGCTATTCTTCCTGAAAAGGATGTTGATGCATTCCATCCACAGAATGTTGGTCATATAATGATTGGTGATTTCAACTTTTTACCATGTACTCCTGCTGGTGTTATGGAGCTTATCGCTGAAACAGGCATTGATGTGAATGGTAAAAACTGTGTTGTAATTGGCAGAAGTAACATCGTTGGCAAGCCTATGGCTATGCTGCTGTTACATAAAAACGGCACTGTTACTATTTGCCATTCAAGAACAAAAAATCTTGCAGAAATTTGTGCAAATGCAGATATTCTTGTTGCAGCTGTTGGTAAAGCGAACTTTGTTACACCTGATATGGTTAAAGAGGGTGCAGTTGTTATTGATGTCGGCATGAACAGAAATGACGAGGGTAAGCTTTGCGGTGATGTTGATTATCAAGCTTGCTTTGATAAGGCTGGTTACATCACACCTGTTCCTGGCGGTGTTGGCCCTATGACAATTGCAATGCTTATGAAAAACACACTTACATCTGCAAAAGTTAAAAATAATATACAGTAAAAAAATTCTCCGATAAGTTGAAAAACTCATCGGAGATTATTTTTTATTTTTTTCACTCCATAATGCACCACTGGAGTTTATTGCGGTATACATAATGCTAAATGATGACTCTATTAAAAAATTATCACAGGCTGATTTAAATCATATAAACCACAAATATTTTTTAAAGCTATTATGCTGATTGAAACAGTGTTCATGCAATTTGCTATTCTTGTTTACTCACGAAACCCATAACTGCTGTCATGAATAATATTTTTATATCAAATAAAAATGATTGATTTTCAATATAAAATATATCACATTTAATTCGTTCTTCTATTGATGTATCACCACGCCAGCCGTTTACTTGTGCCCATCCAGTCATACCTGGCCTAACCTGATGTTTAACCATATAACGTGGAATTGATTGCTGAAAATTATTAAC
The DNA here is from genome assembly GCA_031550725.1 of Oscillospiraceae bacterium. Classification (GTDB taxonomy): domain Bacteria; phylum Bacillota; class Clostridia; order Oscillospirales; family Ruminococcaceae; genus UBA946. The sequence continues at coordinate 18,452 of JAVBOH010000009.1, read as the reverse complement.
ATGATATGGGATTTCAGGGCGTGGTCCTACTAAACTCATATCACCTTTTAAAACATTAAAAAGCTGAGGCAGTTCATCCAAGCTATATTTACGTATAAAAGCTCCGAATTTAGTACGGCGTGGGTCATTTTTACAGCTCCATTCATTATTATGTGTATCATTGGATATATCTTTCATGGAACGAAATTTATACATTGTAAACAGTTTCTTATTAAGACCTACTCGCTCTTGTTTATATATTAATTTCCCTTTTGAAGTAAATTTAACACCTATTGCTATAAAAATAAGTAATGGTAATAAAACCAACAATAAAATAAATGATATAATGATGTCGAAGGTACGTTTAACCAATTTATTAATAAAATTATCAAGCGGTATTTTTCTTAGATTTATTAATTGTACACCTTCAAATTCTTCAACAAAAGGTTTTGATGGAAAATATTTTGTATAAAAAGGAAGAACACTTGATTTAACACCATTTTTTTCGCATGAAATAATAATATCATATAATTGGGGATAATCCTCATAATCCAATGAAATTATAACCTCATCAACAGTGTTTAATGATAAATAATTATTTAATTCACTATAATTTCCAAGCAATTTGAAATCATCTTTATTTAATTCTACTTCACTAAATATACCAAGAATTTTATAACCTAATTGTTTGTTTTCACGGATTTTCTCTGCCATTTCAAATGCACTGTCATTATTTCCTACAATAACAATAAATTTAAGGTTATAACCCTTCGCACGCATAAATCGCAAACCATTTCTTAAAAATATTCTGCTGATTATTGCTATTGAAACATTAATCACAAAAAACACCAATAATATTTTTTGATTAAGCGAAAGATTAAAAATATTACAGCAAATATACAGAAAAATTGCTGCAAAAAAATTTGCTTGAAAAGTTCTTCCTAATTCTAATATCAACCTTTTTGAGCGGTAGGAAATGTATATATTAAAATTTTTATATAATATTAAATAAACTGGTAATATTATGATTAAATATTTTGCTGCTAACATAATTTCATGGATATTAATCTGTGATTGCCAAACATTTATTATACAAGCACAAATAAAAGAGAATATTATTAAAATAACGTCAATTATCATTTGGATACTTACAATTGTTTTTTGATGTTGACGCAGCATGACAAAATCCCCCTTTTTAATAAATATTATATCATGATTTTCAATATTTGTCTATTATATTCCATAATATTGTTATTACTGCCTATTGTACACGGTAATATTTTACTTTATTGTATAAAACAACTATTGACATTTATCATAATACATGTTAAAATCTATACAAGTGGTAAAATAGTTACCATATAATTTTAATATAAAGGAGCGTAATGGTATGTCATTAAAAAGAAAATTTTTAGCGATGACAACCGCAGTTGTATTGGTAGTTTCTTCATTTGGCACATTGACAGCATCAGCAGTTGGTGAGTCTGACTACGGACAAACTGCAACAAAGTCAGTATCAGAAGGAGGTAATACAACATTATCAAGTTCAAAGGTTGGAGTTGGAGTTGCTATTCCTGAAGATGCTCTTCCAGAGGGTGTTACTGAAGTATCTATGGCAGCTAAGAAAATTGACACTGATAGCAATAAGACTGCTGCAAAAATCGAAGCTGCATTAGAGAAAAAGGGTCTTACTAATGTTACTGTAATGACAATTTCCATCAAAGATCAGGATGGAAAATCTATCACTAATAAAGTAACAGAACCTGTTACTTATAAGATTAAGGTAGACGATGATGTTAATGTTGTTTACGGTTATAAGGATGGTAAGCTTACAAAGATTCCTTGTACTGTGAAGAATGGTTTCATAATTTATGAAGCTGAAGGTTATGCACATTTTGCATTTGCTGCTAAGTAATTAATTATTACAAACAAATTTTACAAGCGACTAATCAAATGATTAGTCGCTTGTTTTTTATTTAATGGCTACCGAATAATTATCATTTTTTTTAGTTTTAACAAACAACATCTGTTCATTATTCATTTATAAATTTTATATAACCCTCATTTATATGTAAAAGTGTTTAATTTTCAAATTATGTCTTTGATGAAATCATATTAATCTTATATGATTTCATCAAATAATTCATCTTCAATTTCTATATCGTTCAACTCAATATCATCAATAAAATCGTCAAAGTTATCATCATTTAAAGTATCATCAAAAATATAATTAATATTATTTGATTTTTCATTGCTTTGTATGTTAATATTTACAATAGGAATAGAAATATCACGATATGTATATGGAACAACTCCGTGTGCATTATCATAAATACCAAGGAAATTATAAAATACGGTAGCGACAATAACTATTTCAGAAGTAATTAATCTAATCCATGAGGTTTTTACACGCTTTGTTTGATTATAATTGCTAAATCTTTCTCCCTGTGGTTTAAAATCATCACTATTTATAAATTTTTGCCTGATATCATAAACAATTTCGGGAACAAGCAGTATTATAAAAATAAATGTGTAATACGAAAGGCGTTCAAATACTGCATGACGTGACATGAGCAACATTAAAAAAACAGTTATATACGCAAAATGAATATAATATCTATTCCGTTCATCGTTCTCTATCAAGCGATTACGAAACAGAATTGCAACTGCTAATATAGTTGCAGGTAAAATTGAATACACAATAGGCAAACCTGTTAAAAATATAGAATTCTTATAATCACTATAAAAAAAGCTTGTAAGTAATTCAATAATTCCGTTTGAAGATATATAAAAAATCAATAAGCCATATCCATAAAACAATATAAGTTTCTTAGATGGATATATCTTAACAAAAAAGTAAATTGGCAGCATAATTAGCGCAGTTTTATGAAATGTTGCAGCAATAATTAAAAAAATCAAAAAAACCCAGAATTTTTTACGTTTCATAAACTCCCAGCCAATAAGAATAAATGATATTGCCATTGTCTGACGTAAAAAATTCATACTCATATAAAAGAAATAAAAATTAACATATAGCAATACTGAAAGCCACGGAATTTTTGAATTTAATCCAATAAAAACCATTGCTATACTAAGACAAAAAGCTGATATAATGAGAAAATATATATCTGGATTATGTGTAAGCAATGAAATTGCCTTTGTAAAAACTACAAACCCAATTTCCCAATCTAAATATTCAAAATTTGAAAATGCATCTATTGACATATTAAAAAAGCCTTCAGCATACATTTGATAATCATATCCTATGTCAGAACGAAAATAACTTAATCCGAGCAGCTGTAAAAAACAAAAGAAAAGCAATAGAATTGTTTTTATTTTATTCGGTTTGCCTATTCCGAAAATTAAACCCCAGAATAAAATTCCAAGTACATTGATTAAATAAATTACCAATTTTCTTGTTCCTCCAAACGCTTTTCTTCATAAATTCGCTTTCGAACGAATTTTTTATAGCTAATCATAAATATTAATATTATTGTTATTGCTATAATCGCTTCAGCTAACAGTATGTATATGCTATATATAGTAGATTTACCTGTACCAACTGTTACTATACAATGCTTTCTAATGCTGCCATCACTTGATGTGAAAATAATATATGTTACCCCATCAGCAAGTCCTGTAATTTCACCATTTTCATTAATTTTTGCAATATTTGGTGATAATGCTCTGGCTGAAACTTCATCAGTAACACCATAAACATCCACAACAATCTGATAGTTCTGCCCTACTTCAACATTTACTTCATTTTCAGAAATGGTAAAATCAGCATATGAACATAATCCACATATATAAATTGCAATAAATATCTCAATAATTATTACAATTGAAAATTTTAAATATTTCATTTAGTTTGCCCCATCAACAAATTTTTTATATGCATCACAAACAACAGCAGTATCATCATACATAGCAATTTCACCATTTTTTAGCCATATAGATTTTTTACATACCTTTTTCAACTGTTCAGGTGAATGTGATACAAATAATACAGTAGTACCCTTATCCATTAACTCAGTAATACGTTGTTGTGCTTTCTGGCGAAATTTCATATCACCAACTGCTAAAACTTCATCAGCAATAAGAATATCAGCACGCACAAGAGTTGCAATTGCGAAAGCAAGCCTTGAATGCATACCTGATGAATAATTTCTTATTGGTACATCAACAAAATCTTGCAGCTCTGCGAAATCAATAATCTGGTCAAAACGCCTTCTCATAAATTCCTTAGTATGTCCATGCATTGCACCAACTAAATATATATTTTCTCTTGCTGAAAGACTTGAATCAAATCCACCACCCATCTCAATTAGCGGTGAGATACTGCCATTTACTATAACCCTTCCTGATGTTGGAGAAAGAATGCCTGATACAATCTTCAAGAGTGTTGATTTACCAGCTCCGTTTACACCAATAATACCGAGAGAATCACCTTTTTCTACTTCAAATGAAACATTCTTCAATGCCCAAAATTCGTCGAAAAATAATTTTCCTTTAAAAAAATTTATTATATATTCTTTTAGACGTTCTTCTCTATTTCTGCTAAGGTTAAACATCATAGAAACATTTTCAACTTTAATACAAGGTTCCATTATACGCTCCTTTTATGCGTGAATTAAGAATTTATTTTCCTGACTTCTAAAACAAACAAAGCCTGTTATTAATATGAGTATACTGTAAAATGTTGCTGACAAAATCATTTTTTCAGTAGGCATAACACCATAAAGCAATGACGATCTTGCAATTGAAATGTATATGTATAATGGATTGAGTTCCCATAAAAAAACAAACCTTTGAGGTATAATATCAATTGGATAAAATAACGGAGTGATATACTGCAGAATAGTAATTAAAATTCCATACAAATGCTTTAAATCCCTGAATATAACGCTATATGCTGCGAGAATAAGAGAAACACCGACAGTAAATAAAAATATTTGAATTAATACAATTGGAAATATAAAGATATATGGCGTAAATTGAACTTTTGTATATATCATGATACCGATTAATGGAATTAAAGAAAATAACAATGTAATAAAATTATTTCCTACCATTGCAAGCGGAAACATATACTTAGGAACACGCATTTTTGTAATTATTGTATAATTACCCGAAATACTGCCTAATGCCTGATTAGTTGAACCAGTAAAAAAACTCATCAATAATGTACCACTAAAATAATACACTGGGAAATTAGGTATGCTTCTTTTAAAAAGTGTTGAAAATACAATAGAAACTACTATCATCATCATCAGTGGATTTAAAATAGTCCAAACAACACCAAGAGTAGATTTATAATATTTCTTTTTAAAATCCTTTTTTATAAGCTCTAATAGATAATTAAAATAATAATAAAAGTTGTAAATTCCTTTGTTCATATTGGGACTTCCTTATAAAATCATTTGCCATTTATGGCAGTTTACAAAATCATTGATCATATTCACATAACTTAAAATTAAAATTAAAGTTAAGGTTATAAAATTTCATCATCTATAATATCATTAATATTACTTGAAATACTGGTATCACCAATATTTTCTGACATAATTATACTTGTGTCACTATTAATAACAGATGTTACTGTTGTAACCTCTGTTACGGTATTATGTTCATCATCCTCAATATTAATTGTAGTTTCAATAACTTCATCGTCATCAAAGTCATCTATAACTTCAGTTACACTTTTTTTAAACGTTACTGTTTCTTTTTGATTCTGATAAAAATAAAGAAAAAAACATGCAACAAAAAAGATTAATCCTACAATTAGAATAGCAATTAAGGATTTATTTACTTTCATTTTCAAATTAATAACAACCCCAAAATAATAAAATATACTACATAATTATACAATATAATACGGTATAAGTCAATGTTTATTCCGCAAAATTGTAAATATTGTAAGTTGCTTTTAAACAATTTTTCAATAGAAATTTTTCATTCAAATTAGTATTTGATTTAATATCATTATAAAAATTTTTGTCAACAATTAATTTCTTCATTAACATAGTTAATTCGGCTTGATCAGATAATGAAAAAAGCATACCATTTTCACTATTTACAATTAAATCAGAATGACCTTTTATATTACTTGCAATAACCGGAATACCGCAATAAAGTGCTTCCATAATATTAAATGGAAGTCCTTCTGAAAAGCTAGCTGATACTACACAATCAGCATTTTTATATAAAGAAAAAACATCATCACAGTGACCTAAAAAATTAATATTTTTCTCGATTCCTAATGAATGTGCTAAGTTTTTACAATAATTAAAATTTTTTCCATCCCCAGCAAAAGTAAGACTTGCATTGAGATTATTTTTAATTATATCTGAAAAAGCTAATATTATCATTTTTTGATTTTTTCGCTTTGAAAGCTCTCCAACACACAAAAAATTAAATGTATCTTTATTGAACTTATTGATTTTTGAAAATTTATTTTTATCTAACCCCATACCATATGTAAAAATTATTTTTTTACCTAATTTGTACTTTTTTGCAATATCATAATCCTCATGATTCATAACAATCAAGGTATCAGTAACAGAAGAAAAAATACACTCAAAAAACAAATATAGCCTAGATTTTATAGAAGAATTGTCTGAAAATAAGTAACCGTGACAGGTGTATATAACCCTGCATTTTTCACCTGATAAAACAACAGCAAAACGTGTAATCAAACCTGCAAGTGTCGTATGGCAAGAAATTATGTCATATTTATTAATTTGTATTAACTTTGCAATTTTTAATGCTGTATAAAGATTTCTTGGTGATAAAGGATTCTTATCAAACTGCATATTATAATGATTAACATTATTAATGTCCAAATCACCCTGTGAAACCGTATTAACAAAAAAACCATCCTTTAAAAAATGATTTATATATGGCATATGAAAATTAATAAAATGTGAACTTCTTGATGCTGTAAAAAGTATTTTTTTATTCACCGCTTATTTCCTTTCGATTATAATGTATGTCTTTTAACCATGATAACAGCTTGTGAGGCAGAAGCCCAACAACAAGTGGTTTTATTGCATATATAATTCCTAAAGGCATTAGCTTTAACATTCTATAACCTTTAAACTTAACTCTGGCTTCATCAATTCTATATCTAAATTTACGTTTTTTTACTGCATTTTTATCTTCACGAAAATGATACAATTTTTGTTCAATTGTATATCCATGTACGCCGTTAGCATACATCCGCATAAATAAATCAATATCCTCAGTACGCCGCATATTTATAGCACCACTATATCCCCCTGCTGCTAATACTGCTGTCTTATCATATGCAGCTGCACCATGCATAAATGGTACACAAAACAAAAAATCTTTTGACTGTGGTTTTTCAGGATATCTCATTTCACCCCAAATACCATTATCATCAAAATAAGCAATATTTGATGAAACAAGTGCATATTCCGGATGATTAAGATGAAAATTTACAAGTACCTCCAGTCTGTTGGGAGCAGAAAAATCATCATCATCCTGACGTACAATAAATTCGCTTTTGGCGTGAGATATACATTTATTAAGTGTAAATCCTAATCCCCTATTTTCAGAATTTTTGATTATTATTATACGTTCATCCAAATTGGAAAACTGTGTTAATATTTCGTATGTATTGTTTGTTGAACCATCATCACAAATAATAAATTCAAAATTTTTATATGTTTGATTTAGTATTGATTTAACGGCATAATTAAGCTTTTTCTCATCGGAATTATACACACCCATAATGATGGAAATCATTTTAATTCTCCTATTCGGTATAGTTGTTTAACTTTAAAAACAAGTATTGTTTTAAAGTTAGCACAAAAATGTGTGTTACGGTGCAGCTGTCAAAACAACTATACAGGTAGTTTTTGTACCTTTGGTGCAAAAAGGAGCGTAGCTCCCGTTTAAAATGTGTAGCATTTTAAACTTAACGCACTATATAACCATTATTTCTTGATTATTTATCAGAAAATTATTTCATTTGTTTTATATATTTTAACAAATCCCATAATAATAAATTAAAACGATAATATTTTTTATGTTTTATATCCGAAACTGCAATTGAGCCATATCCCCAAAAGAGTTCGCAATCAATATCCATAGGTTTCTTAAGTATTTTTTTCATAATACGCTTAAAAAAACTGTATTCTAAAATTTCCTTTTCAGTTATCTCTTTTACAATAGAAAATTTATAGCTTTCAGAAACATCATCAGAAAAAGATAAGTCCACAAGTGAGCATACTACGTCTATGTCTGGATTAAACATAAAATCTGATAAAATTCTATGTATCATTGTTTTATTTTTATTACTTGCAATATAATCAAGTGTATAATTGTGTGGTAATTTTTCTATATAATTTGAAATAAGGACTTCAATATCGGATAAATCTTTTTTAGTATCATTTAAAAACACTGGTGAATAAAAGCTTCCGCTTTTACTATAACATACGGTCATTTCGTCCGGTGCAAAACACATTGTTTCAAAAAGATTATTATTAAACATAAGCTTATTTTTGAAACCGTCATGAGATGAAAAATAATATGTATAATATTCACTTTCAAGATCTTTCTGTGGCTGATTATACATACCAAAATAAAAACCTTTAACTTTTTTATTCACACCTTCGTTACACAACAATTGCTTTAATGTGCACTGCATAGAACCTGTCCACCCAGTATCTACTAATGCATAATCAATATTGTCAAACAATCCATTTTGTTTAAGATATCCTATTGTATTATCATATGCAGATTTTGATTTTTCAATAAGAAGCTCATTGAATGTTGTATTACTTTTTACTTCATTAATAAATTTTTCTAAATCTTCTTTTGAAAGAATGATATTCTCATGTTCAAAAGAAAAAAACAATTCATTATATATTGTTTTTCTTTCATTATCACTAAATCCAACACGTTTAAGTAAAATTTCGGGAGTTATTTTATATCCACCACCAAATATCAGTGAATAAGCATCATCTGGTTTTATTATGTGGTAAGATGGTATTCTCCATGAATTTCTTGAACAATATAAATAATCACATTCAATATTTATATTAAATTTTTTTGTTAACTCTAATGCAATTTTATACATTAAATAACCATCACGTGCAAGAAAATACAACCGTTTAATATGCTGATCTGCTGCTGATTTTAATACCCATGATACAAATCCAACTAAAGCCGGTGTTATTATTTCATTATATAGTTTTGAAAAATCATTTGTAAGATAAATTTTCTTTATATGCTTTAATTCATTACTAACTTTCTGCATTTTTTACCTCAATTAGAATTTTATAAAAAGATACATATTGTTTTTATGCTTCAACAATTCAATTATATCATTATTTAATACATATAGCAACATTTTTAATTATTTAATGACAGAAAAATATCAATTATTTTTTACATTTTTTTACCGTATAAAATTACACACGGATTTACCTCTTGTTATATGTAAAGTTTTATAAAAATAAGGTAAATCAAAACCGATTATGTTCGTTTTGATTTACCTTTGTAAGTTAATTAGAAATATTCATTTAAAAGCAAAGTATAAAATTCAATAATCCTAAAATAACCCTTAACTTCAATATTTTCATCAATTCCATGTATAGATTTTCTAGCACATTCATCAAGAAATATCGGTGAAAATCTATAAATATAATCAGATATATCTGAATATGAACGAGAATCACTTCCGGCTATCATCAAATATGGAACAACCGGTGAATTAAATGTGTTTTCGATAGTTTTTTTAAGTACTAAAAAACCATTACCACTTGTTTTTGAAACCTTTGACGGCTCAAAACTATCTAAAATATTTATCTCAACTGGAAGTCCCTTTAATGCTTTTTTTAAAATAGCAAGAGTTTTTTCGACACTGCTGCCATTAAGTATTCTAAAATTCCCAACTGCACGAACTTGCTCAGGAATAACATTAGGCGCACTTGACCCCTCAATCATGGTGATACTTCCGATAGTTCTTGTCAAAGCGCTTATTTCTGGAGATGCACGTGATATTATTCTTGTAAGGAGTGTCTGAAAAAAGCTGTAATTTGTAAAAACAAAGCTATATGCAAATCCCGAATATTTTGCAGCATAATGCATCATTTCCTTTACAGGCTCACATATATTTAACTTAAATAAATGACTTTTATTAATACGTCTGATTGCCTCAGCTATTATTGGCATCGGGTTACTTTGTGTTGGAAGTGACGTATGCCCTCCCTTGCTTCTTGCTATAAACTCAACATCCATGTAGCCTTTTTCAGCGATACCCACTAAAGCACATTTTGATTTCATACCGATAATATCACCGTTTAAAACAGCTCCGCCCTCATCAAGAATTAGCTCTGGTGTAACTCCCTTTGATTTTAAAACTGATGCTATTTTTTTAGCTTCAGTACCGTCTGTTTCTTCATCTCCGCCAAAGCAAATATAAATATCGATTTCAGGAGTTCTTCCGCTTGAAAGCATTTTCTCCATGCTTTCCATAATAGCGGCAGCGGTGCATTTGGTATCAAGTGTACCTCGTCCATAAATTTTTCCATCAGCATTTATCGCATCAAAAGGTGGATAACTCCAGTCTGTATCATTAGCTGGAACTACATCAATATGCGACATTAACACAATACTTCGTGAACTGTCTTTACCTCGAATATGATACATAATTCCATTATTTAATGAGGCTTCTTTATTTCCTGTTTCATTTGTATACTCATGAATTGCAGGATAAAATTCCTTAAATAACATACGTAATTTAAGGAATTCATCATAATTTCCATTAATAGTTTTACATTGTAAAATCTTAGTAAAACGTGATATAACATCATCATTATTTAGAAATTCATGCTCGGTATTGCTTTTTATACTTGTTTTTTCTCTTATTAAAATAGTTCTGATTACTAATATTAAAATAAATAATATGATAATCAGTGCTGGGATTAGGTAAATCATTTATTCCAATTCATCCTTTATCATTTGTGCAATATTTTTTATTTTTTTACTGAATAGTTTAATACTATTCCAGTCAGGAGCGTTATTATAAAGCTTTTGCATCAGCAGTGCATCACTTTCAGGCAGCCAATATGGCATTATTCCACCAAAGAAAAAACCAAAACTTTTCAATAATTTAACAGCCCTTGCATTATATTTATCACCAAGCGGAATATTAACAAGCATTGATTTTACATCACGTTTTTGTGCAAATTCGTTTATTTTTTCTACGACAGCTTCAATATCTGTACCGATTTTGAAAAATGTTACATTAATAAGCGAGGAGGTTGTAACCTCATCCTCATTTATTTGATACTCTGTAATAGTTAGAGCATCAGGCAAAGTATCCTGTGAAATATCAAAGGTACGTGGCTTTAACCCCTCAAAGCAGTATTTAATTTTATCCTCATAAACTTTAGGAAGATAAGCTATAAAGCTTTCATCAGCACGTTCTACACACGATACAACACAACTCATTCGGCCAATTTGACGGCGTTCATTTTCAAGGTTAAATGCATCGGCACTCATGATATTAAGCTTTAATGCAACATCCACAAATCCACTGCTGCAGCATGAACGCTGTGAGAATTTATGATTTGTAACACTTTCTGATAGTACAGCATCAAAATCAAGTGTTGTCAATGCATTGGTATATAGATAGTCAATCAGCTGACTAGCAACGTCAGTTCCCCTATCCTCAGGACGAACCATAAGCTGTCCTATCTCGAACAAATATGGGTTAGCTGACAATTTAACAAATGAAATCATACCAACTGCTTTTTTATCGTCATCAACTGCAATAAAAGGATACAAACTTCTTTTACGAATTTTCTCCCATAGCTTTTCAGGTTCATAAAGGTATTGTGACGGATAATTTTCGCCATAAACAGACCTTACAAGCGACGGAGTAAGTACTGTATTTCCTTTATTTATCGGAGAAATCTCACATGGTTTCATTTCATATACAGCAGCATTATTATAACAAAATACAACAATATCACCATTATCAGCACTATATGGCCATAAATATTTTGCATCAAAACCACATGACTGCACTAAATCAGAAATAGCTGCCTGATCAGGCAAGGACAAGTCAAGACGGAAATATATTTTTTCAATTCCAACTCTTTTAAAAGCTATAATATGCCTTAAAATATTGGATTTTATATCATCTCCAGACCATAAAATTGAAAGTAACGCTTCGGATGATACTGTGTCAATTTTAGCTGTCAATACAGAATATGGCTCAATAAATTTGTGGGTATAATTAATTTCTCTTATATCTCTGCTCACTTCAAACTGTGTGTATGCTTTTTTGAGCAGCGGCATTAAATCAGGTTTAATATATGAAGTCAATCTCTTTTGATTTGCATTTTCAATAGATTTATAACAATACTGCTCGTCACAGATATCGAAATAATCAGCCATACCCTTTTCATACCCTGATTTGACAACTATAAAATTAGTTTTATCCTTAATCCTTTTAGAAAATTCCAACTTTAAAATTTCCGATAGCGCATTATCAGGAGTAAAATCAACAGCTATCATCATAACTGTAATTCCATAGGTGTGCTGCCATACAACGCCACCTGCTGCGTTACCATTTTTATCTCTAATAATTATTGCTTCAAGCTCATTTGAGTTGATATTATCAAGGAATAATGATGGTATCGTCAGAAAGGTGTCAGCAGAAGCTCCGTATTCATTATAAATTCTAGCAGTAAAATCAACCACAAGCTCATCAGTAATATCCACACTACTGTATTTTGCACAAAACTCATTCGACAAAACTTTTGTTTCAGGACGTGTATACTTCTTCTCTTTAATAACAGTTATACGCATTTTTTCATTAATCTTATCAACCGAAACATCCACTCTGTTAACAAGATGAACGATGTTCATAAATCCAATTTCTGTGTCATTATCAGTAGTATCAGCATTATTGTTTTTCCCAATTGAAAGCACTTTAACAGACTTATTTAGTGTATGCAGCGGCAGTGCAGTTTCTGAAAACTCAAACATAAGCGTATAATAATATTTGTGGAAAGAGCACGCAATACGCAAGGTTTCGTGAAGTCCTGCATTTTGTGTGAGCGTTGAAATAATATCATCAGCGGCAGTAGTTAATACACCTAATGTTTTAGGGGAAGTGTCAAATTTAACATTTTCAGCTTTAATGAATTCTACTGCATCACCAATAATTTCAGGCTTTAATGGAAATTCCATGCTATTAGTATCATCAAGTACAGTGCTTTTTGAAAGCACTGCATATTCTTTTAAAATCCTCATGAATTTTAATACCTCATTTAATTTTGTAGGAGTGACTTATAAATTAAAGTTACTTCTCGGAATTTTCCTCAATATAAGTCACAATATTTTTAACAGTAACAAGCTTTCTAAAATCTCTTTCAGGAACTTCATAATCAAACTCATCCTCAAAATCACAAATCATATCCACAAAGTCTATCGAGGTTAGACCTAAATCTGTAAGCACATTAGTATCCTCATGAATTTTACTAGCCTCAACATCTGTGTATCCTGCAATAATTTCAATAACTTTTTCCTGCATTTTTATATCCTCATCTTTCATTTAAACTTCTTCAGTATTTTCAGAACAACGCTTAATTTTATTGGATGTTGTCTTTAAAAATGATGTTTTTCTATATTTTATCGCAGCAATTTGCTTATACAAAGGCAATGTCATATTGAGCTGTTCAACTTCCGACTTAATTGCTGCCTTAATCTCGTCATCAGTTTTATCGGTAAATGCATCCATGTTTGGTAATATCACAGCAGTTACAACATTTTGTTCCTCACCATCACCGCCATATACGATAGCATCAGCAATTAATGGGATGAAATATAGTGCCTGTTCAATTTCTTCAGGATAAACATTTTCACCACCACTTGCGATAATAACATTCTTTTTACGTCCGCTGATATATAAAAATCCATCATCGTCAAGATAACCCAAGTCACCTGTTTTTAACCATTCTCCATCAAAAACCTCAGCAGTTGCCTGTTCGTTTTTATAATATCCAAGCATAACACTTGTACCCTTAACAAGAATTTCTCCGTCAGAAATCTTAACTTCCATTTCAGGAATAAGGATACCGCAGGTTTTTAGGTTATCATCATTCAAAACATTGTATCTTGCAGATGTTATTACAGGGGATGTTTCTGTCATTCCATAGCCCTGACATAGTTCAATTCCATATTCTTTAAAAAGCTTAATAAATTCAGGTTTAAGTGGAGCAGAACCACTATAAATACGTTTAATTCTTCCGCCAAATGCACCTCTTGCTTCATCAGCAGTGAGCTTTCGTCCCATAGATTTTTCTGCTTCAGCAACACGTTTATACATTGCATATATAAGTGCAGGTACTAAAAACATAGCATCAGGTTTAAAAAGCTGCATATTTTTAGCAAAATATTTCAAGCTATCATTAATACAAATTGTTGCACCATTATTCAGTGATGCCATAATTCCAACAGTACATTCAAAACAATGATGGTATGGCAAAACTGATAGCAATGTATTATGGTCGTCATATTTTTCTATTGCCGTTGTTCCCATAATATTTGAAATAATATTTTTATGGGAAAGCATAACTCCCTTTGAAAGCCCTGTTGTACCAGAGGTAAATAAAATTGATGCCATTACGTCACTATTTATCTCAGCATTAAGGAATGACTCGTCCCCATTTTGAGTAAGCTTCATACCATTATTCATAAGCTCTTTATATGATAAAAACTTGTCATCAGAAGTTTCTTTATCAAAGGAAATGAAATATTTTATATTAGGGACTTCAATTGACTTAAATATATCCTCATAAACAGACGAATAATAAATTGCTTCAACATCACCCTGGTTAAGCAAATATTCAATTAGCTTTTCAGGTAAATCTCTGTCAATCGGCACAACAACGCCAGTACCATTTATTACAGAAAGATATGACGTTATCCATTCATATCGGTTTTCAGACAAAATAGCAATATGCTTGTCCTTTAAGCCAAGATTAATCAGCGATGTACCTAAAGCATTAATCTCGTCTTGAAACTGATTATATGTTATATCAATAATATTTTCCTTACCTTGTTTATAACGGAATGCAATTCGAGTACCATAATCCCTTGCACTGTTATTAATCATTTCCTTTAAATTATTAGACTCCCTTGATAGATAATACTGGATATTCATGTAATACCTCCATAAAATTAAATTGTTTCATATACAAACATTCATATTATACCACATTCGCTATCCAATAATCAACACAATTATTATAAAATAGCAATATATTTGTAATATTAGAGTGTACTATAAGCTTATAATTTACAATTATTCCATATTTATACCCGTAATTACAACAGATTGTATCATATATTACCAATCGTGCCGACATTATTTCACCCTGTTTAACGCACTATATTCAAATTAATTTAATTATACCTTTAGAAAAAATATAAAAAATTTTTTAGCTATATATTTTTATTAATAATTAAATAATCAGCATTTGATGTTGTTAACATTATTGGTATTTAATATCATTATTAATGTAAAAAAATTATAATACATATCTTATAATAAAATATAAAATTATTTATTTAAAACACTATATATATATCAGAATAGTAGGAAATATGCAAATACTTGAATCACGTAAATAGGTTGTTTTAGAGCTTTCTTTATGGTAAATAATCTTAACAATAGCTTAGCTTGACAAGATTATACAAACATGATATAATCCATTTAACATAAAACTTACGTAACAATAATATATGTTTAAAGTGTTAAAAATTATGGTTATGGGATTATGAAATGAAAGGAAAAAATATTATGAAAAATATGAAAATTAAGAAGAGATTAATAACAGCATTTCTTATTGTAGTTGCTTTAGCGATATTAATTGGCGGAGCAGGAATTATCGGAGTTACTACATTAAATCAATCAATGACTTCAATGTATGATAAAAACCTTGTTCCTCTGCCTATTTTAGCTGATGCAAGAGAATCATTGCAAAAAGTTCGTTTACAGGTGCGTGTTGTAATCGCTGATTCTGGAAATGCAGATAAGCTTATTACGGATGAAGCAACATTGAATACTTATATGAACGATTTCATTACATACTTAGATGAGTATGCAACATATATAAAGATGCCAGCAGCACAGGCTTTATATGAAGATTCAAAAAAGACATGGACTAATGATGTAAAACCAGGTATTGAAGAAGTTGTAAGAATTGCAAAAACCGGTGATGCTGATGCTGCTCTTGCTGCTGCAGGTGTAACAACACCATTCACAAATACAATAGTAGAAAACCTAACCCAAATGTCAGTAATTAAGGTTGATGATGCTGAAAATGCAAAGGAAACCAGCAAGACAACCTATATTGCAATGATTAGTATCATTATTGGGGTACTTGTAGGCGCAGTTATTATTTCAATTGTGTTAGCACTTTATATTGCTAATCTTATAAGCAGACCTCTTGATAGAATTATGGCAATTATGAATCAGGTTGGCCAAACTGGTGACTTAACGATTGGTGCTGAACAGGAAGCAATTTTAATTGAAGATTTGAAGGGTAAAGACGAAATTGCTGAATGCTTAATCTCATTCCATAGCTTATATAGACATATTGAGAGAACTAGTGCTTCTCTATCTCTTATTGCAAGTGGTGATTTAACTGGAACAATTACTACCCTTTCCGATAAAGATGCACTTGGGGTTTCACTTTCAGATATGCAGAGCAACCTAAAAAGAATGTTCGCAGATATTAACGAAGCAACAGAGCAAGTATCAAGTGGATCCACTCAGGTTTCTGACGGTGCACAGTCATTAGCACTCGGTTCAACAGAACAAGCTTCAGCCATTGAACAGCTTTCAAGCTCCATTGAAATCATTGCTAACAAGACTAAGGAAAATTCACAAATGGCAACAGAAGCTGCTAAACTTTCATCAAATATAAAAACTAATGCCGAAACAGGTACTGAGCAGATGGGAAAAATGATGCAGGCTGTTAAGGATATTAATGATGCCAGCATTTCAATCAGCAATGTTATCAAGGTTATTGATGATATCGCATTCCAGACAAATATTCTTGCACTTAATGCTGCTGTTGAAGCTGCTCGTGCAGGTCAGCATGGTAAAGGTTTTGCTGTTGTTGCTGATGAAGTTAGAAATACAAGTAGTTTAATAGCTAATTCTATGGAAAAGGCTAAACTTGGCGCTCAAATTGCTGACAGCACTTCTGCATCTCTGCATCAGATTGTAGAAGGTATTAATGAAAGTACAGAGCTTGTAGGAAAAATTGCTGTATCTTCTGAGGAACAGACTGTTGGTATTTCTCAGATTAATACAGGTATTGACCAAGTTGCACAGGTTGTACAGCAAAACAGTGCTACCGCAGAAGAAAGTGCTGCTGCTTCAGAAGAAATGAGCAGTCAGGCAACAGTACTTGCAGGTCTTGTTGCACAGTTTAAGATTAAATAATGCTTATCACTTGCAATATGGCAAGCTATTGAACGAATACTTATTGATTGTGAAATAATATAAATATTGAAATAAGGAACTACCATTTGAGTTTAATATCTCAAAATGGTAGTTCCCTATTTTTTTGTTATACAATAGTACGACTGGAATCTCTTTAAGCATTTCTAACAAATTATTTATATTATACCAAAGCTCATCCCACACGGATATTGAAAATTCCTCTAGATTATCTTAATTTAATTGCTTGCGTATTCTTGATGTACTAATCGGAACTTCGTTTGTTTTTTTATATATTTAATACTTCCAATAACAACCCAAAATGGTATTAAGAAAACAAAATCACATTCAAGTTGTTGTTTTCTAAAACCTCATTCTTATGTAGGAATTCATTATTTATACTAATCCCAAATTAAAAAGATTGCAAAATCCAAATACGACCAGCAATGCTTTTAACAACATCGTTGGATAAAGAATAATTCGATCTAATGATGATTCTAGAATGACAATTTAAAATCTAATTAATTTTGTTTCATCCTCGACCTCCTGTTCAGCATATATAATATTAGAGCTAAATAATGTTAAATTTTCATATTTTCATGTTTCACTGCAAATGTATAATGTCCAACAATTATAAAATTTGACTTATCTACTTCAAAATCATCAATGCTAATAACATTAATACTATCTAAATTTTCAATTATTTTTAATTGTTGGGATTTTATATTTTCGTTTACAACACGTGTTGAACCTGAGCGAACTGCGAAAGCTTTAATTTTTATATAAATTTCTCCAAAATAATCATAAAAATAGTTTCAAAAAATTTTTCACAACCTCACGCCTCTTACTACCTTTAGGCATAATTCTATTCAATTTCTTATAAAACTTAACAAACAACCCATCCGCATAAATATCAGCTAGTGCATCAGGAAGTCTTTGTAAACCTTGTTCACCAATAACAAACCCATCCATGTCG
>JAVBOH010000036.1:0-14406 GCA_031550725.1 Oscillospiraceae bacterium | reverse complement strand
CTAATCCTATCTAACTGCACTTCTTCTGCATTGAAGATAAACTGATTTCTTATTTTCATATAGCACCTCTTTAAACTTTTTTCTTCCTCTTTATTATACCACATTTCTTCATAAAGTTAAAGTGGTTTTGGGATGTGCCCTGCTGTATTTATGATTGATTTTTATACTTTTTGATGATATAATTAATATGTTTAACAATCATGTGTCAGGAGGTTTTGAAATGAAATTATTCCATGTCAGCGAAGAACCCAATATTACAGAATTTATTCCTCGTATTCCAACAAGAGATGATTTAGATAAATCAAAAGGTCTTGTTTGGGCTATCAATGAAAACTGTTTACCTAATTTTTTCACACCTCGCAAATGTCCTCGTGTTACATTTCATTCGTCAAATAAAACAACCAAAGATGATATTGCAAGATTTTTTTCTTCATCTTTCCATCATTGTTTAGCTATTGAACATGGCTGGTATGAAAATATGAAAAATACCACTTTGTATCTATATGAATTTGATTCCAAAAACTTCTATTTACAGGATGATGTTGCTGGTTATTATGTTAGCGAGCATACTGAAATTCCTATTTCAAAAATACAGATAAATGACTTATTCGGAGAATTATTCAAAAATGATATTGAAGTAAGACTAATCAATAACTTATGGTTTTTGGCTGACGAAGTGAAGAAATCCACTTTGAATTATTCGATATGTGACATGGCTAATGCGAAACCAAGAATATAGTTTAAAAAAATAATAAGGGGGCAGTAATATGAAGTTTGAATTTGACAGCGAAATTAAGCAGCTTGAAGGAAAAATAAAATGGCCGGTATTTTATTTTCCATATGATACGACAGAGTATTTCGGTAAAAAAGGTAATATTCCTGTTATTATAACTGTGGATGGCTATGAATTTGAGCATACTCTCCTGCCATCTAAGAATGGGCATTATCTTGTTTATAACGAGTTTATTAAGCGTGCTGTTAATAAAAACTTTGGTGATGTTCTGCATTGCACACTTGAAATAGATACGAAAATACGTGAACTCAAAATCCCTGAATACATAAAAAATTATTTGAAAGAAAATGATGTTTTTGACATCTACTTAAAACAACCCGATTATCTTAAACGTGAACAGATTAATTTTATTGAGGTTGCTAAAAAAGATGAAACTAAGTTAAACAGGCTTAAAAAGCTTACAAATATGCTGGGTGAAAAACTATAATATCAAAAGAAAAGAGTAGCTAAATGATTGAAGATATAATAAAAAACGCACAGGATAACGATGAATATATTGAGAATATGACATTTACTGATGAGGATGTTTCTTATTGTGACATTACATTTACGGAATTCTCAAAAGTGAATTTTGTTAAGTGCAAATTCTCGGAATGTGATTTTAATAAGGTAAGTTTTTATGATGTTATATTTGAAGAATGTGTTTTTGCCGATTGTAATTTTACCGACAGTTATTTCAGAAATACCATTATCACAAATTGTAAACTTGATAAAAATAAATTTGTACAAAGCTTTTTCAAGGAGTCAAAAATTGTATCTTCATCTGCTTGTCATGCGAATTTTTCGAAATCCGTATGGGAGCTATCCTGCATTAAAGACAGCCTTTTTAAATACTCGTCAATGTCCGAAACTAAGCTTAAAAAGACTACATTTTGTACTGTTGATTTCACTAATGCCGATTTTTACAGAACACTGCTCAAAGGTATGGATTTATCGGATTGTATTATTGATAATATTATGTTTTCCGATACTTTTGCTGAGTTAAAAGATGTTAAAATGAATGCATCCCAGGCTGTTGATATTGCAGAAATTTTGGGGATTAAGGTTGTATAATTATATAAAAAGCGGAGTAATCAGATTATTTTCAGACTGATTATTCCGCTTTAATTTCAAATGATGTTTTCTGCCTTTTTTATATCATCGAATAAACCACATTAACCAAATTACGTGAAAGCTGTGTTGTTCCTGCTCCACAGCGCTGGATAAACAATGTAACTGCGATTTTTTCTGTTGGATCACACAATAGATATGTACCTGTCCAGCCGTCCCAGCCAAATGAGCCTTTACTAGCAAACGTTCCTGCCTCATTTTGATTTTCAACAATTCTTACCAGATTAGCATAATTATATCCCTTTGTTGACTCCCAGTTAAGCGTATGTCTTTGCGAATTTTTTAGCCCGCTTGATGACATAAACTCAATTGTTTTCCTGCTTAGAATTCTTTTCCCCTCATATATACCGCCATTTGAAAGCATTGCACCAAGCTTTGCATAATCATGTGCAGTTGAAAAAAGCCCTGCACCTCCCGACTCAAAGTCAGGTCTAGTTTTCATATCAAATATACATAAATTTACTCCCTCAAAAGCTTTAGGATTTTCACCTGCATTTTCATATAATACGGCTAGTCTGCCAAGCTTTTCTTCAGGTACATAAAATGCTGTATCGTTCATTCCAAGCGGAGCAAAAATATTTTCATGCATAAATTCACTTAACCGCTGTCCTGATACAATTTCAACAACAGCACCAAGTATATCGGCAGATGCACCATACATCCACTCGTCACCTGCATTATACATAATATGACATTCGGCTGCTCTTTTTGCAAATTCAATAGTCGTCATGGACTTTTCTTCTACAATGCTGTTATGCAATTCCATCCATAATTCATTTGTTTTGTTTTCACCCTCAAGTGCTGACCATGGATATGGAATGCCTGAAGTCATATTAAGCAAGTCACGGATACGTATACTTTCACTTCTTATCTCCTTACCGTCACGAATGTACGCAGGGTTCGCAAACTCTGGTATTATTCTTTCAAGCTCCCAGCTAATATCAAGTAATCCACGCTCCATTAATATCATTGCACATACTGATGTCGCAATTTTGGAGCATGAAAATGCCCTGCATATTGTCTTGTCATTCATAGGAATATTGTTAGCCAAATCAGCAGAGCCACAGGAATAATTCATGACTTGAACACCATTTTTCATAAGCACAAATGATGCACCGACCTCTTCTCTGCTATTTATACACTTATCCATTATATTTTTTATTTTATCAATATTCATTTTAGTTTCCTCCTACCTCTTAACAAATTCATATAATCAATTATACTATTATTTTTATACAAATGCAATAAGCTACATAAAAATTGCTGTGTTAGTTTTGTTTCTAACACGGCATATATTTTTTATATTTCCAAATCATAACCTCGTCCAAGCAGGCTTGAGCTTTGTGATGCATATATAAAGCTGTCATCTTCAAACTGCTTGACAAATTCTTTGACATCAATAAGCTCAGTTTTGTTAAGAACCGTCTGCATAAGCATTTTTTTGCTCATATTTGACACATCCATACCTTTGACAAATGTAACACCATGATGAAGTTCATTTTGAATATATTCAGCAATGTCAAGGTATTTATCCGACATGATATTAACCACATAATATTTTTGTGTACCAATAATAACTGTATCAGTTACAACGCTTTGCACAAAAACAGAGAAGAATGAATATACAACTAAAGTCAAATTACCGCTTAATAATGATGATAGAATAACAACTGTATTTATTACAAGAAAATAATTACCGATTGAAAGTCCCTTTTTCTCTTTTAAATATAGTCCCACAACTGCTTCAGGACCGTTTGCTACTCGCTGTTTCATTATAATTCCTGCGGCAATTCCCATAACAATACCACCAGCTAATGATGCTATAAATGTATCAGTTTTAAAAGCAGGGATAATTTTTTCTACTATGCCTATGTAAAAAGTAAACATCGAAAAGCTGAATATTGCAAACAAAATCTGCTTTTTGTTATAACAGAAAAATGACCATACGAACACTGGAACTGCCATACATATCATTAAAAACTGTACATTAAGTCCTGTCAGCTTGTTTATAACACTTGCAAGCCCTCCGAAACCTGTTGCTACCAAGTCATTTACCACCAAAATTCTGCTGTATCCAACTGCACATATAAATTGTCCTATCGCTATCCATATTAGTTTTTTTATAGTACCTTTCATATTTATAACCATCCTTTTCGAGAAATTCGGATGTTTTGTATGAAAACACAAACTCCGAGCTCGAAATTATTTAATTTACGGGTAAACGTTTTCACACTGTTACAACATTACACACGCTTAAAAATTATATCACTAAATTATATAAAAATCAACAGTTAATATATCACAATCATGACCATTAATTTTCTATTTATTATGTTTATTTTGTCGTTTATATTATGATTTTTCCAGACAATTGAACTGACATTAACTAAAAATGTTTTTATACATATTATAATGATGAGTTAATATATATAAAGCGTACTGAACAATTCCGTTTTTCACGAAACTGTTCTACTACTTGATTGACGTTTGCTTACAAAATAATTTTCTACAAAAATCATTTTGTTCAGCAGACATTATATAAAGGAGGCGAAATTCAATGTCAATCATAACAAGCAGTAATATTGAACGAAAACAAGCTATAACAGATATTATTTTGTCCGTTGCACTTGAGCAAGCTGCTGTTTCACATATTTTAAATGCAGAAAGTGAAAAGTTACATTTAATTATTCAATCAGGATATTTAACACCAGAACAAATTCTGAAATTTAATGATTCAGTTACATCAATGATTAAAACACTTACACATTTTGAAATGATACTGCAAACAAAATTAAATCTGTTTCGTGACGTTCTCATTCCTCCTGCTCCTGTTAAGTTTTATTTTAAAGCAATTAATTTAAAACGTGGCAAAACTTTCAGAACTGTTGATGCGACATATTCATTCAGTGCTGACGAAGAAATTGCAGGACTTGGAACTGTTTATTATCTTCTTTTAAAGCCTACTGTTTCTGCTCCGAGTGCTGATGATATCATTTATTTTAACAATCGTGAGGAATTAGCAAACGGTGTTGCAGCAAGAGGTATTTTTACAATAAATTTCACTCCAAGAAAACAAATAAATACTCGTGTTCTTTCTGGCAGAGAAATAGAATTACCTTTTAATGATGAAACTGGAGTTGTCGATGGATACAGATATAATTTGTTTATGGTTGCTGAACTTAATGGTTTGCAAAGTGAAGTGACAACACCAAATATTTCTGCAATTGGCATGCCCTATAACCATGGCGAAGGTACAGCTGAATTTCCATTTGGCTTGCGTGAAATTAATACTGACGAAATGTCAAAATGGCCTGATTTAGTTAAGGGGCATGTTATTAATCGTGCAGGGGTTACAGAAACTGCTCGAATACTTGATAATATCGAGGGAATGACTGTTTTGTATGAAGATACAGATGGTTTATACGGACTTAATGATACGCTGACAAATTCATTTTCCATACTTACTGATTTTGATTTATCAAACTATAATGGTGCATATAATGGTGCTGGATGGCGTCCTATTGGCAATATGAATTACTCGCTGGCTAAAGGAATTGATGACCATATTTTCAGCGGCACTATTAAATCATATGACACTAGAAAATTAATTTCATCAATGCCTATTAATCAGACAACTGTAAATACGCAAATTGTTGCATATACAGGGTTATTCGGCAAGGTGCAGTCTGCTGTTATATCTGATATCGATATAACAAACTCGGTTATTAATGCAGATATAAGCGATAATTCAAAGGGATATATTGGAACACTTGCAGGTTTTTATGATGGTGATATCAGCATTATAAACATATCAAATTCAACAATTACAACGAGTGTCGGTGCAGGCAATACAGCATACACAGGCGGTATCACTGGATTTAGCGCCAATTACTCGAACATTAAAGATATTTCGGTTAATAACATTAATATAACTGCGACTGGAAGCGGCACTCCTCATGCGGGTGGTATTATCGGTGGTATAACACCTAAAGAAAATGATATAATAACCGTTTCTGATTTGAGTGTTAATACAATTAAAATTTATTCAAGAGCTCTTGCAGGTGGTGTTTTTGGAAGTATCATAACAGGCGGTAAGGTTAATATTAATGGTCTTTATCCACATGATTTGTCAATCCAGGTTTCTGCTCAATATGCTGGCGGTATCACTGGAATATTATTTGTGAACGGTAAAGGTAATGCAGTTGTTGATAGCTGCACCTCTGACGGTACTCTTATCGGCGGTGAATTTATCGGTGGTATTATCGGCAGAATTGGTGTAAACTCTGATTTAGACCCATCCGTATGTTTAATAAAAAATTGCATAGCAAATGCAAAAATGTATGGTTATTCTTATGTTGGCGGTTTGATTGGAAATGCTTCACGAGCAACTATATTAAATTGCAGTACTACTGATAATGTTGCAATATCTGATACTGGTACAACGACTGTTTTATCACGTCCTTTTGGAGGTCTTATCGGTGGTCTTGATGAAAGTGTTATTCGTGACTGCTCGTCTGATGCTGATGTTTTAACACCATTTTCAAGTCGTGTCGGCGGACTGATTGGAAACTTAACTGCCACACTCACAGGCACTGAATATGAGGTTACAAACTGCTTTGCAAGTGGCAATGTTTCGGGGGTATCATATATAGGCGGACTTATTGGCGGATATACAACTGAAACAGTACAAATTACTTTTGAAAGCTGTTATGCAACTGGAGATATCACATCTGTCGGCACTGGAAACAATTCTGCTGGCGGTTTTATTGGTGCAGGAAAAATGGCAGTTTATCATAATTGTTATGCACTTGGCAAGGTAACTGGACGCAGTAATATTGGTGGTTTTATCGGTGATTCTACACTTGCTGCATATTTTATTGAATGCTATTCAAAAGGCGATGTTTATGGCATTGGAACTTCTGTTGCAGGGTTTATTGGTTCTGTTGCAAACGGAACATTCGAAAAATGCTTTTCAACTGGTAATGTTATAGCCACGACAAACAATGCAGGTTCATTTGTAAGCAATTTTACAAATGCATCATCTGCAACGGATTGCTATGCAGTGGGAAATAGTGATGCAAATGGCAACGTTTCAGGTTTTGCACAAGGCACAGTTGACTGCACATTAACACGCTGTTATGCCGCTGGAAATGCTGTCGGAACTGGCGCTGCTGGTGGAGTTATCGCATCAGGCTTTACTTCAGCGAGTTCAATCAACAGCTGCTTCGCACTAAATCAGCTTGTTTCAGCAGGTGGAACGAGGGTTTATGGTCGTGTAGCAGCAAGTTCATCTATGTTATCACTTAATAACAACAGTGCTATAAACACACTTCAATTAATGCAGAACGGTGTTGTAAAAACGCCTACATCATCAGGTGCATCTTCAAAGGACGGTACTACTGTTACGCAGAGTAATCTAATGTCAGCAATGCAGTCAGCTGGTTGGGACAGTGATGTTTGGAATTTTTCAACTATATCATCACTTGGCCGTCCGATTTTGGTAAAACCTCCAGAACAATAATTTTAGATAGTATCATTTTATATTTACTTTTTTTGTATTGTGGTATATAATAATAACTATGTTAAATATTATAATATAGTTGTTTAGCTTTAAAACAACTATACAGGTAGTTTTTTGCACCTTTGGTGCAAAAAGGAGCGCACTATAAAACAATATTGAATTTGGAGATATAATTAATATGCTTAAAGTAACATTAGGTGGCTGCGGAGGTATGCTCCCCTTACCTGACAGATGGTTAACATGCTGTTTTATTGAATATATGGGCAGTGCAATTCTCATTGACTGTGGCGAGGGTACGCAAATTGCTTTGCGTGAGGCTGAATGCAAGCTTAGCCATTTGGATATGATAATGTTCACACATTTTCATGCTGACCATATCGCAGGACTTGCGGGATTGCTTTTGACACTTGGCAACACTGGAAAGACAAATCTTCTGACAATAACAGGTCCATCAGGACTGGAAAATGTTGTACGCTCACTGCTTGTAATCGCACCTGAACTGCCGTTTCCGATTGAATTTATCGAGCTTGATGATATTCAAAGCACATTTATGTTTAGGAATTTTGAAATTAGTGCTTTACCGCTTGAACACAGGATATCCTGCTTTGGATATAGTGTTACAATTAAGCGTAAGCCAGTGTTTAACCCCCAAAAAGCTGATGCACTCAATATCCCTAAAACAATGTATAAGCTTTTGCATAGCGGAGATGCTATAACTCTTGAAAATGGTACAGTTGTTACTCCTGATATGGTAATTGACGGTGAACGCAAGCCATATAAGGTTACGTATATTACTGATACCAAATATTTTGACGGGCTTATTGATTTTGCTGATAATTCCGATTTGCTTATCAGTGAGGGTATGTATGGTGACGAAAATATGCGTGAAAAGATGAATGAAAAAAAACATATGCTATTTTCCGATAGTGCTAATATAGCAAACAAATCCAATTCAAAGCATTTGGTGCTGACACATTTAAGTCCTGCATTAACATTTCCAAATGAGTATATTGATATCGCCCGTGAAATATTTCCTAATACTGACATCGGATTTGATGGTATGGTAACCCAATTATAGTTATAAAAAAATCGCTTAAACCTAATGGTTAAGCGATTTTTGTTGTTCTAGTAAACTTACTTAAAATATCTTCTTACTTTTATGCTCACCAGTCTGTGAAAAGTGAACCCATTCACATATGTTAACAGCATGATCTGCTATACGCTCGAGATATTTTGCAATCAGCAGAAAATCAATTGCAATATCCATATTCTGTGGCTGTGAACTAAAAACTTCTGCTAATTTAAGCTTAATTGCATTAAAATAATCATCAACGATATCGTCTTTTTCTTCAGTTGCATTAGCTAACTCCATATCAAAATTTACATATGCAGAAACAGCAGAATTCACCATTTTTATAGCCTCTTTTGCCATTTGAAAAATCATATCAGCATCAGCAAAAACCTTTTGCTCCGATATACGCATTGCAAGGTCTGCTATATCAGCAGCATGGTCACCAATACGCTCCATATCTGTTATAATTTTTAAAGCGGTTGTGATTTTTCTTAAATCAGATGCAACAGGCTGTTGTCTTGCAATGAGCCACAAGCACTGGGACTCGATAGCTCGCTCCATCTCATCCACCTTTTTATCATCATCAATAATCTTCTGACAGCGTTCAAAATCATTATCCTTAAGTGCTGATATCGAATCATCGATTGCTTTTTCAACATAACTGCCCATATCAATGATATCAAGGTGAAGCTTTTTTAGTTCTTCATCAAAATGAGTACGTATCATGTCTATTCCTCCTTTATTGAAATTTTATTTATCCAATATAGTTGTTTAAATTTAAAACACTCAAGTGTTTTAAATTTGCATGTAGTGCATAAAGAAAGCAGTTAACCAACTATACAGGTAGTTTTTCGCACCTTTGGTGCGGAAGGGAGCGTAGCTCCGTTAAAAAACCTAAAGGGTTTTTAACTTAACGCACTATAACATTAATATTAATTATAAATATAATGTCCTAAAATGTCAAGTACACCTTAAAAATATAACCACTATAAATATTTTTATCGGATAATTACATGATATGCAGTTTTTTGCTCATTAATATCAAGTTTATCCAAATCTTCCTGTAATATAATCGCTGGTACGCTGATCCTTCGGATTAGCAAACATTTCATCTGCCGAGCCTATTTCTATAAGACTGCCCATCAGCATAAAAGCTGCACGGTCAGAAATTCGTCCTGCCTGCTGTGTATTATGCGGCGCAATGACAATTGTAAACTGTTTTTTTAGTTCTCCTAAGGACTCTTCAATCTTCGATGTTGATATAGGATCAAGTCCTGAGCATGGACGGTCAAGCAGAATAACCTCAGGTTTTAACGCAAGCACTCTGGCAATACAAAGTCTTTGCTGCTGTCCGCCTGATAATGATGATGCAAGATTATCAAGTCTGTCCTTAACATCATCCCAAAGTGCAGCCATTTTAAGTGAGCTTTCAACTATTTCATCAAGTACACTTTTTTTCTTAATACCGCTTAATTTGGGTCCGTAAGTAATATTATCATATATCGACATCGGAAGTGGTGTAGGGACATCAAATACCATACCAACCTTACGTCTTAGCTCTGTTACATTGACTTTTGGGTCATGAATATCTTTTCCGTCAAGCAATATTTTCCCCTCAGCTCTTGCATCAGGCTGAAGCTCATACAAACGGTTTAATGACCTTAATAATGTGGTAATTCCGCTGTTTGCAGGTCCGAATACCGACAGAATTTTATTAGCTGGTATTTCTAAATTTAAGTCATTTATAACTTGTTTATTCTGATAAAAGAAGTTAAAATTCTGAATATCAATTTTTGTTTTATTCAATTTCATTTACCTCTCTTTTTCTTACCGCTTGCTCTGTTCGATACAAATTTGTTTATCATAATGTTAGCACCAACATTAATTATAAATATCAAAATTATCAATAATGCTGCTGTACCAAAAGCATTTTCAGGAGAAATATCCTCCATTGCAAGTGTATAGAAATGCACTGCCATTGTTCTTGTCGGAGAAAAAATTGAATCGGGCATTCTTAATGATGAACCTGCTGTCAGAACAATTGCAGCTGTTTCTGCAACACTTCTGCCGACACTTAGTATAATTCCATTTGCAATACCCTGTATAGCTGCTGGAAATACGACCTTATATATAGTCTGCCACTTTGTTGCACCCAAGGAAAAGCTTGTTTCACGATATCCAGCAGGAATTGTGCGTATTGCTTCCTCCGACGTTCTTATAATAGTTGGCAGTATCATTATCGCAAGAGTAAGACCTCCAGATAAAATTGACCAACCTAAATTAAGATACATAACAAAAAAGATAAACCCGAACAAGCCATATACGATTGACGGTATACCTGCTAATGATTCTGCACTAAAACGGATGATACGTGTAACGATACTTTCCTTTGTATATTCAGCCAGATAAACAGCTGTGCCGACACCAAGTGGTGTTGCTATAACGATTGCAACAATTGTTACAAGCAATGTCCCTATAATTGGTGATGCAATACCACCTGCTGCTCCGCCATCCTGCGGAATTTCGGTTAAAAATCTCCAGCTTATTGTTGGCAAACCTTTGACTAGTATATAAATTATAACGTGTGCTAACACCGCAACAACAATTAATGCGGCAGCCCATATTACAACTTTAGCTATTTTTTCACTGGTTTTTGCACTTATTTTCATACTTATGACTATCCTCCTATTCGGATGTCCTACTTTACTTTTTTACTTTTATTTTTATCTCTCGTGATATACTGTGCAAATCCATTTATAATCATGATAATAATAAACAGCACAATACCTGTTGCAAACAAAGCTTGTTCATGGTCACCCTCGGCATAACCCATTTCAATTCCTATATTTGTTGTCAATGTTCTGACAGGGTCAAGAATTGATTCAGGCAATGCGACTGCATTTCCAAGTACCATAATTACAGCCATTGTTTCACCTATTGCACGTCCTATACCAAGCACAACTGCTGCGACAATTCCTGATTTTGCGGATGGCAGCATAACTGAATGAATAACCTGCCAGTGTGTCATACCTAAAGCTAATGCACCCTCTTTATACTGACGAGGAAGTGCTAATATTGAAACCTCTGAAATACTTATAACAGTTGGTAAAATCATAATAGCTAAGATAATTGAACCAGCTAGAATACTAAGTCCTGGTCCTCCTAAATAATCACGAATAAGTGGTACAACAAACAACATTCCCCAGAAACCATACACAACTGATGGTATACCTGCAAGCAGCTGTATGATTGGTCTGAATATATTTCTCATCCAGACAGGAGCAAATTCCGCAAGGAATATACTGCAGCAAATTCCGATTGGAACACCGATTATCGCTGCACCAAGCGTTACAGATACAGAGCCGACAATCATTGGAAATATGCCAAATTCGCCACGACTTGGTGCCCATGACATACCAAAGATAAAATCAAACACTCCAACCTTTGCAATAAGCGGCAAGCCTTTAATAAGTATAAATACAGTTATCAGTGCAAGAACTGATATTGATGAAAGGGCAAGCACAAAAAATATTCGCCCTGATAGTTTTTCTTTAAATTTACTCATTCCGATATCCCTTCTGTTACAGGAATTAAACCCTTTTGAGCTAGTATCTGCTGTCCGTCAGCTGACAGCACAAAGTCGATAAATCGTTTTGTTTCACCAGTTGGCTCTTTTTCTGCAACAAATAAAAATGGTCGGTATAATTCATAGCTACCATTCAAAATGTTATCATAGGTTGCCTCAGCTCCATCTAATGCAAGTGCTGATACCTGATTGTTAACAAGTCCTAACGAAATAAAACCAATTGCATTTTTATCATTTGAAACAAGCTGTTTTAC
This sequence comes from Oscillospiraceae bacterium, assembly GCA_031550725.1. GTDB lineage: Bacteria > Bacillota > Clostridia > Oscillospirales > Ruminococcaceae > UBA946. The sequence goes on along the minus strand of JAVBOH010000036.1, from coordinate 2,070 downwards.
AGAGCCATTAGAGTTTTGTACTATCGCCTTTGGTGTAATGCGTTCATCAGCCATAAGCAAATCCTCAAAGGCACTCCGAGTACCAGAACCTTCCTCACGAGCAATCAGATGAATTTTTGCATTATTTCCGCCAATCTGCTCCCAGTTTGTAATAATCCCTGCATATATATCACGAATTTGTTCAAATGTCAAATCTTTTACAATATTATCAGGATGAACAATTACAGCAAGACCATCTCGAGCAATCTCAACGCTCCATAATCCCCTGTCAAGCTCTTTGTCTTTTAAGTTACGTGATGACATACCGATATTTGCAGTACCCGATTCTGCTGCAGTTATTCCTGCCGCAGAGCCGCCGCCTTGAATGTCAATTTCACTTTCATTATTAATATGCTCAAATTCTTCAGCCAATACTTCAACATATGGCTGAACTGATGTTGAGCCTGCTATTATTACACCTGATTCAGCAGCTTTGCATCCTGACATAAACATCATGCAAAACAATACTGGTATCATTAATATAACTTGTATTTGCTTTTTTTTCATACATTCACCTATTAATTCTCTTTATCCATATCTTCCTGTAATATAATCTTCTGTACGCTTATCCCTTGGTGAAGAAAAAACCTGACGTGTTGTTCCAAATTCAACAAGTGTGCCTATCTTATCTTCCTCAATCATCATAAATGCTGACATATCAGATATTCTTGCAGCCTGCTCCATGCTATGCGTTACAATCATTATAGTATATGTTTGTGACAGCTCCATCATTAGTTCTTCAACCCTCATGGTCGATTCAGGGTCTAATGCGCTGCATGATTCATCCATTAATATAACATCTGGCTCAACTGCTAATGTACGAGCCATACATAGCTGCTGCTGTGTGCCAAGAGGTAAATTCAAGCTGGACTTTTTAAGGTTATCCTTAACCTTATCCCATAAAGCTACTTGTTTTAAGCATCGCTCAGCAATAGCTTCAAGCTCGTCCTTGCGCTTAATTCCATGACGCCTAGGACCTATTACAACATTATCAAAAATGCTAATTGGAAAAGGATTTGGCTTTTGAAAAACCATGCCAACCTTTTTGCGCAAGGTTACAGCATCCATTCCATCGTCACCATAAACAGGAATGGTATCCAAATAAACATTTCCCTCAACCCTCGCACCTGGAATTAAATCATTCATTCGGTTGAATATACGTAAAAGTGAGGATTTACCGCATCCTGACGGACCTATAATTGCAGTTATTGAACTTGATGGGATATCCATTGTTATATTTTTGAGTGCATGGCGTTCACCATAATACAAGTTCAAATTTTCTGTTTGCAGCTTGATATTTTCTTTTGTATTTGACATGAAAATCTCCATTCCATATTAATGCCCATACCTTAACTGAACAAATAGTCATGTAATATTCAGCAAGCTATACTTTGGCATCTGTGTCATATTTATTGTTTTTTAAGTATGTTTTTCACGTAACCTTTGAGTTTTTATATAATTATAGTACGTTAACTTTATGACGATTGTTAAATCACATGAATATATTTAACATTATCTTATTTTAAAATTTTCATTATTTTTGCATTTTAACACATATCTACTTTAATTATATATAACTTAACATCCATAGTCAATACATTTAACCTACATTTAACATTGAGATTTAACTCAGATTTAACAATATATTTTCATTTAACATTCTCACCTTATATCATATATTATTTTTCCAATATTTACAGCATTTATACTCTATAATCAATAAAACAAAAAAGCGTAAGCCTTCTCTATATATAGGAGGATGGTTTGATGAGCTTTGCTCAGGGCTATCTTTTTCAATAATAGAGATGAAATTAGAGATGTCTTCAATAAATTTATTCGTTGGGTTAATACTGTTACTCTTAAAATTGAAATTAAATTATCAATTATGAAGGGGTTTTTGGGTTTTGCGTGACAAGCAACAGTTATTTATAATAAATAACAACATAACATTAATTAGTTAATCTAAAATTATTTAATTATCATTGAAATTTTATATAAAATGTTGTATACTTAAAATAATTATAAATATGT
>JAVBOH010000022.1:0-29172 GCA_031550725.1 Oscillospiraceae bacterium | reverse complement strand
AATACCTTTTCTAAAATATTTTTGAACTCATATATACGATATTTTCTTCGCTGCCATTCTTCTTCTGCTCTGTTCCAGTGCCTTCCGTTTGACAGCTTATTTATTATACGCTTTTTTTTGCCTTTTGTCAAGGGGGTTTTGATATTTTATTTGGATTTATAACAAATAACTACATATAGTTACTCATATCAAGATAATATATGCATTTTAAACAATAAAGGCGTATGAAAGTAACAAATCACTTTCATACGCCTTTATAAACTCAATTAACCATCAGCAAAGTACCAACATAATCAATCTTATTAGTATAAACATCCTTAACCGTTTCATCAAGCTCATTGAAAACTACATAGCAGTTAACAACAACATCATCACCTGTTGCTGTATCATTATAATAAAACCTATAAACATAAGTAAGTTTATTATCAATTTCCTTATATATGGTATAAGGTGCAATTCCAAGAGTTTTATTAACTTCACTAATCTTCATACCATACTTGATAGAGTCAGCACTAAAATCATTCTGCATTTTATTACCCTTGAAACTGTGACTAACTTGCTTGAAGTTGTAATAAGTAGCCTTGATAATAGTATTATCCGAACTCTTTCGCAAAAGCACCGCCCACTCTGGTAAATTAATACCATCAACACTAACCATTTTTTCCGATTCACAAACATAATCAAAAACACAAATTTTGCTTAAACTGCTAGCCTTTGAAATTGACAAGAAATTCGAATCTGTATCTTTTTCAATAAATTCAATATTTCTGCCAAGCGGCGTCTTATTAAAAATCTTTTGACCCTCAGTCACAGAAAACTTAGTGATAAACAAGAATACAACAACACATACAGCGATTAAAGCAATTACCACAGCAACAATAACCTTAGCATTAGGTTTCTTTGATTTTTTATCATCAATATTCTCATTTTTATTTTTTTTCGAAAGCTTAAATGACTTCATTTTAGAACTTGATTTCTTGTTTTCTTTATCATTGCCGTTTCCATCATTCTCATTAACCTGAATGTTATCAATATCATCCTTATTCATTATATAAAACCACCTTACAGTATAAATTTCAATAATATAGTATACAACATGATTATATCATTTTAGCAATAATTTGTCAAGAAACAATAAAAAACGACAGCATAACAAAATTCACTTAACTATTCGATAACACTGTTGCAATTTTTATAAAAATATGCTATAATATTTGATATGTATTGACCTGTTTTCGAAACAGATATAAAATAAAATTATAATGAAAAGGATGTTGATTATGGAAATTAATTTTCATATACCAGATTTTACAAGGAATATCAGATTAAATTTAAAACTTATAGATACTATTAAAGAACACCCTGAGTGGTTTCATGAAGGTGTAAAAATCGCATCATCATATGGTGCATTTTACTCATCTTTATGGAATGGCGGACGAGCAATGCTTGGTCAAATGAATGAATCATTAATACTTCCAGTAATGAAAGCGTATAATGACAGAGGTGTTCCTATAAGATATACATTTACAAATCTGATGATTACTGAAGAACATTTGAATGATGAATTCTGTAATAAGCAGTTGCAGCTTGCTGATAATGGATTTAACGAAGTAATTGTTTCGACTGAAATACTTGAAAAATATATTCGTGAAAAATATCCTAATTACAAAATAATATCCTCAACCTGCAAGCAAATAGAGGATATGGAGGAGCTTAAAAAAGAGCTTGAAAAGGATTTTTATCTTGTTGTTCTTGATTATAACCTAAATCACAGAATGGATATTTTAGAAAACATATCAGATAAAGGAAGATGTGAGCTGCTGGTTAATGCCTGCTGTATTCCAAACTGTAAGGTAAGAGGTGAACATTACCGTGCAATAGGAAAAGAAGTAATTGCATATGAAGAATGGATGGGTAACCCTGTTAAAAAGATAATGCCATTCCCTAGTAATCCATTTCACTGTCCAAACCCACAGCATACAATATATGACGGTAAGGACTACATCACAGTAATTAAGCCTGAGGATATATACGGAAAACTTGCACCAATGGGATACAAGCATTTTAAAATTGAAGGAAGATCAACAAGAAGATTTACAGTGCTTGAAAACTATATTCATTATATGGTTAAAGAAGAATATAAAAACATATGCAGGCTTAATATGGCATTGGATATATCTGATCCAAAATATCTGCCTGAATTTATTATGGGTAGTGACTATCTGAAATAATGCAAAATAAAAGTTACTTCGATTGATTTTGTAAATAAAATAATAAAATAAAAGCATGGCTGATGATTATAAAAAATAATCATCAGCCATTAATTTTATATTTACTTTTTCACAACCTCATAATCCTCACCGCTTGAGCCTCTTTTCATAGCCTCAAGAAAGGCAGGAGTACGCCATTTATAAGTCTTTCTGTCAACCTGACCGCCATTGTCCCAATAATATGGAGCCATACCATAATCCGTACAAAGCTTAACCATCTTTTCGATGAAGAAAACACAGCTTGCCATTTCATTACCGCTTGCAGCATATTCTCCGATAATAACAGGAATGCCATTTTGGACAAAGGTAGCATTAAGCTTGCCAAAAAGGGTTTCCATCTGCTTAACTTCAGCAGAAGTTCCCCATGTATTATTTATATTAGTAGTGCAGAACTCCCATGGAGTATAGTAATGAACAGAAAGAATAAGCCTGTTCATCTTATCCTCAGGCATAACAAACATTTTACTGCAAGTGCGTTCAATATCAGTCCAGTAACCAGCAATAAGCAAATGGCGCTTTTCATTATTACCACCACTGGAACGAACTATATCAACGAACATCTGGTTAATGCCATTTAAAAGCTCATAAGCATCACTTTTACCAATATCGTCAAACCCAACCTCATTCATAGATTCAAAAATGAGATAATCGGAATAGTCCTTAAAACGCTCACAAATCTGTTTCCATACAGATGTATATTTCTCAGAAAATGCCTTATAATCACTGGTTGCAGTGCAAATCCATGCACCGAATTTTGGGTCACCACCACCGTCGTGATGAATATTTATGATAACATAAAGTCCTGTATCATAAGCATAATCAACAACCTCTTGAACACGATCCATCCATTCCTTATCAATGTTATTTTTCTCATCAATATGGTCACGCCATGTAATCGGAATACGTACGGACTTAATGCCATCTGCCTTTAGTGACTCAAAAAGTTCCTTAGTGGCTTTTGGATTACCCCATAAAGTTTCGTCAACCTTTTCACCTTTGGCAGGAGTTTCATTAACACGTCCATCGCCATCACGGTCAGCAGCACAAACATCAAGCGTGTCGCCCAAGTTCCAGCCAAGTCCCATATCTTTGACAAGTTCCATAGAAGTAATGTCACGCATATCTGAATGACTAACAGTTGATGTATTATTGGCAACAACCGTTTCATCGGTATTCTTTACAGCACATGAGGTCAAAGCCAGCATTAAAACGAGCGCTAATGATATTACTTTTTTCATTAAAAACTTCCTTTCAAATCAAGAAACTATCATATCAATATTTGTATATAAGTCTGCTGAATAATTCAAAAACGCCGTAAAAGCTTGCTTTGGAGGTTGTTTTGCATTTACAAAATTGAATTGTTCCGTACGAATTATATACCCTTATGTGTAATTTTAACATTTGAAATAAAATTAATATATCATAATTGTTGCATTTATAATATATTTGTTGTATAATTGTATAAAAGTGAGGTGTGAAAGTGAGTAAAGGAAAAAGCTTAGATTATCAGCTATATGTACAAAGAGAAATGGAGTTTATGCATTCACCGTATAAACATGAATTGGATTTTTATGAACATATAAAAAATGGCAGAGCGGACAAAATTATGGAAAACAAAGCATTATATGCAAATGTACCTGAAGCAGACGACGGCAAAGGCAAATTGTCCGATAGTCCATTAAGAAATCAACTTTACCACATGATAGTAAACACAGCAATAATAACAAGAATTTGTATTAATGAGGGGCTGTCAGCAGAAACTGCATACACACTCAGTGATATGTATATTCGTGATGCCGACAAATGCAAAACAATAAACCAGATAAAAGAATTAAACGACAAAATGGTAATGGATTTTACAGAGCAAATGAGATTAATGAAGAATGGCAAATCCTATTCTCACACAATAAAATCAGTCGTTAATTACATATGTGATAACCTTAATATGAAAATATCGGTGAATGCTCTTTCATATCGTTTTGGATATAACAGAAGTTATTTTTCGATACTTTTCAAAAAAGAAACAGGATATACAGTCAGTGATTTTATCATGAAAAAGCGTATAGAAACAGCGGCAAATATGCTGCTACTGACTGATTTTTCCTATTCTGATATATCACTTTCGTTAGGTTTTTCATCTCAAAGCCATTTTTGCAAATGCTTTAAGGAAAATATGGGTACAACGCCAAAAGCTTACCGTTTAGAAAATAAAGTATGAGAAAAATGTAAGGTAAAATATTAAAAATTATTATGTGCTGCTGTTTATTTCATTTGATATTTTAAGTATCATATTGTAGTGTATATGCTGCCGATAGATTTGCTTCAGTTATCAAGGATAACAATTTGGGAACAATTATCGGAACATATAATACCGCAGGTGAAGCCTACGGTTCACCTGATATAAAAGTAATGAAAAAAAGCGGATTATGTATTTATTATACACCTTTTAAAACTTTGAATAATGATGGTACTGATAATTCGGTTTATGGAACATCTCCTGATGTAATTGTAAACATAGCAAGAGATAAATTGATGAATTGTGATAAATTAATAATGCAAAATATTAATTATCGTACATACGAAAACCGTTTATTATGGGATAGTGTTCTAATAAAAACCATAGAAATAATCAACGAGAATGAGAACATACAACTATTGGTATCATAATTTATAAGATAAAAATGCTGTCACACATGAAATTAAATCTCATGTGTGACAGCATTTTTATTATTTTATTCAACTGGATTTAATAAGAAATCATCAACAGTACCCCATCCTTTAGCATCGGCTTTTATTGCAACTCCTATTATTATTTCACCACTTTCAGTAATGATACCCTCTATTTTAGGTGACTGCCAGTTTGCCCAGCCAACAACCTTAGTATCCATACGGTATTCTTTACCATCCGCAATAGCATAGATATACATTTCATCGTTTTCACAATCTCCGCCTTGGATTGAAATTGAGAAATTATATTCACCAGGCTTTAATCCAGTTACAGTCTGCGACAGGGTAAAATCAATTTTATCCTCAGAATAGAAATGGAATGACATATCTCCTGTTTTAGCATCAGTAGACTTCTCTTGGAAATCAAGCTCAGCTCCATCACTGCCATTGTTATTTATAACCCACATTGAACGGTCATCATCCTCAAAGCTGTAATTATCAGCATAGTTCTTTTCAACCATTGAAACAACACAGATTACTTCTGTACCATCATCAGTTGTACCCTTTATAGTATGCTTAGCAACACCGCCATTTGACATTTTAGTTAAGTCAATATCTTCCCATTTAACAGTAACTTCTTTACGCTCACCATTGTTATAAACAGCATTAGCAGCCGTCGGCAAAACAATTTCATCACCCAGTCTAACCATCATGCTTATATCCTCAACAGCATCAATTTTCACATCTGATCGTGATCCTGTGTAAACATATCCCCAAACCTTTAATGATGCCAGAGGATGTCCGTCAAAATCAAACATAGCCTGATTATCCCAGCTAGACCCGCCATACCATTTTCCTGCATCATCAGGGTCATATTCTTTTGCATAGCTTGATGCCCATCCAGAGCCATACTGCTCCCAAAGTTTCTGACGTTCTTCATAATTACTTGCAGGAACAGGAATCCATGCAGGCTCCCAGTAAAACACACCAATTCCTGCCTCACCAACATTATGAACAGCCTCGATAACATCATAAACAGCATCAGCCTGACCTTGAACAGTAAACTGATATTTCTTTGTAAATGTAGCTCCATCACCAATTGAATTACCAAAACCATCACCATCATCATATGTGTAAGCATAAGATGTTTCAGCAACCATAACTTTTTTGCCGTAATCATTTGCAATTTTAGAAAGTATGGATGTTAAATTCTCTACTGAACCATGCCAAAAAGAATAATATGAGCTTGCAAAAACATCATAATCAACTTCATAATTCTTAAGCACATTAGCATATTGAATATAATTATCAGGACGTTCAGGATTTGTAAAATGTACAGCAATTAAAATATCACTATTAACCTCACGAACAGCCTTACATCCAGCACCCATAAGCTCGGTTATCTTTTTCCAGTTGTTTTCACCGCAGAATGAACCAGTAGTTTCATTACCAATCTGCACCATGCAAACATCAACACCAGCCTTTAACATAGTGTTCAAACTATCCTTTGTATATTTGTAAAGTGCATCTGCCTTTGCAGTGGTATCCATGTCAGCCCAAGCTTTAGGTGACTGCTGTTTTGTAGGGTCAGCCCAAAAGTCAGAATAATGGAAATCAACAAGAGTTTTAATTCCATATTCCGCTGCACGCTTACCAATCTCGATAGCAGTATCAAGTCCATTATCACCGCCGCCATAACTATTTCCATTTGAATCAACAGGGTCATTCCAAACTCTTATACGAACATAATTCACACCACTTTGACTTAATGTCTTAAAAATATCCTGTTCATTACCATCAAAATCGTAGTATTTAACACCACTATTTTCTTCGGAAATAACACTGGAAATATCAACACCTCTGATAAAACTATCACTAAGCCCATCAATCTTTTTAACGAATATATCAGACTCAATAGTATTATTGGTATTATAAATCCAGCTATTATCATCATTAATGTTAACAAACAATGGGTCAATTTTTACATTTGCATTACTATTACACCCAGTAAACAAACCGATGCTCAATACCAAAACTAATGTAAATGCAAGAATTTTTTTCTTCATCATTCTCCCCTATCCTTTCATTTTATCATGTTAATTTACTAAAAATGATAAATACTCTGCTCTGACAGAAATGCAGCCAACATCACAAGCCACACCATTTTTATAAGTTGGCTCAATCTCAAGATAAATGTCATCATTTTTATTCAAAGAATATATTTCAACTTCGAATTTTTCTGGATAACCATAACGCTTAAGTCCTGTTGTCCAGCCATCACCAGTATAAAAATCATCATCCTCAAGTTTTCCGTCAATATACAGTTTTGCACTGTCACCATAATATTTCAAGGTAACAAAACACTCGTCATAACCATTGCAATTGTCATAATCCATATTAATTGTATAACGTTTAACACTCTTTGAAATGGTATTTATTTTTATTTCTGCCGATGGCATGCTATCTGAGCAAACCTTAGTATAAACAGTAAACTCGCCATCTTTTCTGCTCAATATAAATCCATTTGGGATATTTTTAAAAGCAGGATATGATTTAATTTCCGCATTTTCACTCCTGTGAAGAACATACCCATTTTCACTTTCACGCACTATACCATCAGCGATAACCAAATATTCCTTATCAAGCTTAATTTTATATGAATTTAAAGCATCATTCCTTGAAATAAGCATAATTTTTGCGATACCGTCAAGTTCGTATGGAGCAGGTTTATCGGAATAAAATACATAAGTATCCTCATTCAAAATGCACAATGGTGTCGCCATCATATATTTTAATGCAGCATTTTTAAGCTTCATATTAAGCGGATAAAAGAAATAATCCTCATTCAAAATATCCATTTCAGGCAGTTCATATTTAACATTGCCGATATGGGCAGTTAGTGTATAATTATTATGCTTAGCCATTGTATATAAACGCTGATAGTTGTTAACAAAAACATATCCCGATGTTCCGTCATGGCGAACAGAATAACGTAAATCCTTGAGATTTTCAGGCTTATCAGGCACACAATCAGGAATATAAGCATCCATTTTGCATAACTCACTTCCAAAATCAGCAAGGAACATTGATAGTAATTTTATTTCCTTGAAAGCATCTGAAGGCTGCCCATATTCTTTTAGTGGTGCATTAAAATCGTATGAATATTCTGGTAAGTCATTCAAATATCCTGTCGCTTTTGACTCCTGCAAGGTTGTTAGCTTACCATGAGGATTTGTGCCGCCGTGATACATATAATAGCCAAGCAGTGTGACACCGCTTGCAAGCTTTGTCAATGACATTGCACCTATATCCTTGCCTGTTGACAGCGGACGTCTGTGGTGAGTAACCTGCAATCCGCCGCCAAGCTCAGCAGTTAAATATGGGAAATCATTAAAGTCAAAGGTAACGCCATAGCCAATATGATGGTCTGAACCAATACCATGGTCGTTTCTCTCATGTGTGATAACATAATTTCCACTAGGTTCAAGTTTTTTCGTGCTGATATCCCAAGGCGCATCGCAGTATCCACCCATAACAGGCAAAAGTCCTCCTGTTACAGCACCTCCCCATCCAGTTGCAGTATAAAGCGGCACATCATATCCGATTTCCTTAGCATATGAAGTAAGGGTGCGCATATGATTTTCGCCGTCCTCTCCTTGAAGTCCGCCGCAGTGACCATACTCATTTTCAATCTGAACACCAATTATAGCACCGCCGTCACCAATAAATTCTCCCTTAACTTCTTTATAAATACGTTGATAAAACTTCTTAACTTCTGCTAAATACCCCTCGTCATTTGTACGAGCATTGGGATGTTTTTTAATAAGCCAGTCAGGAAAGCCACCGTTTCTAGCCTCAGCGTGTGACCATGGACCAATGCGCAAAAACATGAAAATACCACATTCTCTGCAACACTCCACAAAATAACGCAAATCCTTATTTTCTGTGAAATCATATTCATTTTCTATCTCCTCATGATGAATCCAAATTACATATGAGGACACAACATTAACACCGCCAGCTTTCATTTTAAAAAGCTCATCACGCCAGAATTCTTTTGGATAACGTGAGTAATGAAACTCACCCATCACAGGAAACCAAGGCTTATCATCCTTGATTAAATATTTATTATTATAGCTAAATATATTCATATCGACAATTCCTTTATCTTTATTTGGTATATTATGTTATATTTTGTCATTTGAACAAAACAAAAGTGAATAGCGAATAAACATACCTATCCGCTATTCACAATAGTAAGATGCATTAATATTACTCCTTAACAGCCGCACCGCCAAGCGATGTTACAAGCATTTTCTGTGTAATCACAAAGAAAACTATGAACGGTATTGTAATTAACAATGAACCTGCACAGAAAATAGTGAAGTCATTTTTCTTTTCGGTAACGAAGCTGTAAAGACCAAGTGCAAGTGTTTGATTTTCATTAGAACGAAGTATCATCTTTGAGAATATATACTCCATCCAAGGCCCAACAAAGCTAGTAATTGCAAGGAAAACCAAGATAGGCTTTGCCTGCGGAAGAACAATCTGGAAGAACACACGGGTATTGCTTGCACCGTCAATTCTAGCAGCCTCATCAAGACTTTTTGGAATAACATCAATATAGCTTTTAACAAGCCAAGTATTATAAGGAATATTACCTGCAAGATAAATCAAAACCATACCCCAAAGAGTGTCAAGACCACCAATTCTCATAAGGATAACATAAATTGAAACCATACCTAAAAATGAAGGGAATATCTGCAGAATAAGAAGTGTCATCATCATACCTTTTTTAAATGCAAAACGGAAACGTGAGAAAATATATGCAGAAACCGAGCATACAAGTATGGTTGAAACAGAAGTACCAGTTGCAATAATCAGCGTATTTTTAAACCAGCGGATATAGTTAGTTTCATTGAAAAGCTTTTTAAAGTGGTCAAGTGTAACACCATCACCAAATGGAATAATGCTAAGTGAAGAAACAGAACTACCAGGGGTAAAAGCTGCACTGACAGTATAAACAAGCGGATAAAGAACAATTAAACTTGTTACAATAAGGAATATCAGCACAAAGCCTTGATATAGCTTTTGAGTAGCTTTATAGGACTTAGTAAAATCATACTTGTTCTCCATTACATCTCACCATCCTTAAATGATTTAGTTCGCATGAAGTTAAAAACTGCAAATGGTGCAAGAACAACAAATATACAAACCGCAAGCACTGCAGCATAATTATATCTCTGCATATTAACAGTCAGGTTATAAATCCAGGTTACAACAATATCCGTACCCTTTGCATAGGTTGTCGTTGTATCAGCAACCTTTGGATTTCCTCCTGTTAGGAAGAATATCGCACCGAAATTGTTGATGTTATGTGTAAATGACATAATGATAAGAGGTGTTGTCTGATACAAAACTGTCGGCAATGTAATCGACCTGAAAATCTGAAATCTGTTTGCACCGTCAATTCTTGCTGCCTCAAAAATATCCTCATTAATCGATGTCATTGTACCCATTGTAAGTAGCATAAAGTATGGAAAACCTGCCCATAAATTAATTAGCACGCAAGTAAATTTTGCCATGTTAGGATCAGAAAGCCAAGGAATAACAGTATCCTTTGCGATAATTCCTAAAGCAATCAGTGTACGGTTAATCGTACCAAAGCTGCCGTTTAAAAGGTTATTCCAAACAAGCATAGTAACAACAGTCGGTACAGCATATGGCAGAATAAATATCGAACGGAAAATAGCACTTGATTTAAGCTTTGAGTCATGCAATACTACTGCCATTATCATACCGCCTGCATAGCAAGTGATTGTTGCAAGCACTGCCCAGATAAGTGTCCATACAGCAACTCTGCCGAAAGCACCAGTCCAAGTTGCATTACCACCGAAAAGGTCAGCAAAATTCCGAAAACCAACCCAGTCAACAGTATTATTCGGAGCGATATGGTCAGGGCTTGAATAGTTAGTAAATGCAACCGCAGCGGAGAATAAAAGCGGAACTATAACGAAAAACAAAACCATAAGGATAAGTGGAATTAAGCCGACAACAGGAAATGCTTTATCGGCAAGGTTTGCTATAACCTTTTTGTTTGAATGTAAATATCCGTTTATGCAATAGCTTTTATAATCGGACATTGCACTTTTAACAGATAAAACATAAATCAAGACAAAAATGAATACAACAGCAAGAATTACAATACCGTCAATCATCATGAAAACCGAGTTGTCACGCTGTTTGATAGGCAGTTCGGGATGCGGGTCACCAAGTGTGATAAGTCCGATAATAGTGTTAATAATCTTTGGTGACATAATCAGCACCAAAATTTCAATTAGTGCAAAAAATGCACCTTTGATGTATTGCTTAAGAAATAAAATATGTCCAAGACCCATGAAAATTATACTGGCAATCTTTACTTTTGATTTTGATGTACCATCACGATTTAAGGAAACATCCATAAAATAACCCCCTTATATAAAATGAAGCTATGCTTAACACTTGCAATTATTTGCTGAAAACCGATAAGTATTATTTGTTTTCGATGGTACACATTATTTATCGGCTTTCGGCAAATAATTGTTTTTGAAAAAGGGAGATGGCTGGATCATCTCCCTTTTCATTAAACAATTTAAACCAATGAAAAATTAAATAGAGTTGTTTTAAAACTTGACACGAGCGGAAAACAAAGATTTTTTTCGCTGTTCAAGGCAAAATTTTGCAAGGAATACTCTCGTATTTCAAGAATTTTTAACGCAGAACGACGAAAAAAAGATTGTTTTTCCGCCGTGGCACAGTTTTCGAACTGGTCTAATATACTTAAAATTAACCAACAATAGCAGTATTCAATGCATCAAGCTCTGCCTGAACATCAGCACCTTCCCAGATGTTGCATGAAGCTGCACCAGCAGACTCCCAGAAAGCAGTCATCTGTGGAATTGATGGCATAGGGAATGCATAATCAAGCTGCTTAATAAAGCCCTGTGAATATTCGCTGTCAACAGTGATATCAACAGATGGAAGTGCGCCTGTGATTTCGTAGCGAAGCTGCTGCATTTCGTCAGAAATTAAGAATTCAGCAAACAAAGCAGCCTCAAGCGGATGGTCAGAATATGCAGAAACGAACATACCTCTTGTACCGGAGAATGATGCAGCAGGATCACCGCCAGCAGTTAGTGATGGGATAGTTGTAACACCAAAGTTAAGACCTGCATCAGTAAACTGGCTAACATTCCAAGGTCCAGAAATATGCATTGCAGCAGTACCTGACATGAAAGCACCGTCAGCAGTATTTGTTCCCATATCAGCAGATGCAACAGGAATTACATCATGAAGTTTCTGGAACATTTTCATACCTGTTACAGCATCAGCAGTGTTAAGGTATGAATTTGAAGTATCAGTACCGCCTTCGCCGAACAAACGGTTGCCGTTAGCAGTAGTAAACAAAATTGAGTAGTAGATTGAAGTAACATCCATAACAAAACCGTACTTATCGGAATTTGCAGTGTTAAAATCCTTACACCAAGTATACAAATCATCCCAAGTCTTTGGAACATCAGCTTCGGAAATCAAATCCTTGTTGTAAAACAAAGCATAAGTTTCAGCGGATGTTGGATAACCATACATAGTGCCGTCATAAGTCAAAGCGTCAGCACAAGCGCCAAGAACAGACTTTGAAATGCTGTCAGCATTTACAGTAGGATTAATATGACCGCCAACAACCAATTCACCAAGCTTATCATGTGGCGCAGCGAACAAGTCAGCACCTGTTCCAGCAGGACCGTCAAGTGCGATAGCACTTACAGAATCACCAAGCTCAACATTAACATATTCAATCTTGATGTTAGGATATTTTTCTGTAAATTTCTCACCTGCCTGCTGAATCCACTTATCAGGACCCTCAACTGATTCCCAAACCTTAAGTGAGATGTTCTCAGTTGTGATTTCACCAGTGTTTGTGTCATTAGTACCTTTATCGCTAGAACAAGCTGTAAGTGTTGGCAAAACAAGTGATGCCGCTAAAACTGATGCTAAAACTCTTTTTTTCATAATCTTACCTCCAAAGTAATTAAGTTTCATTATTTATTATATAACCCCCCACGGGTTAATATACATTGTTTACGGAATGCATTTTCCTTGTAGAAAGTGTATATCCAAGCAGCATTTTTCTCGGAACAAGCTCACCCTTTATCAAATTCACAATGCTGTTTCCGGCAGCAATTCCAAGCTCTGATGCATCGACATCAATTGCTGAAATCGGTGGAATATGATTTTTAAGATATTGATTATTATAAAAACTTGCGATTTTTATGCCAGACTTTGATATCAAACCACGTTCATCAATAACCTTTATAACCCTGCTGCAAATATAATCATCACCGCATATTATCGTATCACAATCAAGTCCAAGCAAATCAATAACTGCACGTTCAATCACATCACCGCTGCTCATATCATCGAAAACAATTTCCGAATATGCATCTGTATATTTTTTATGCATAGCACTTTTAAATCCCTGATATCTGCTTTTATTAACAATATGCTTTCTGCTGCCAATTAAGAGTGCGGGCTTTTTACAGCCGTTCCTAAGCAAATGCTCTGTAAGTTCAGCACAAGCAGCTTCATGGTCTGTATCAATCTGAACAACAGCACTGTCTGTCGAAGAACCAATCAAAACAAACGGCATATTCTCACTTTTCAAAAAAGCAACCGCAGGGTCATCAACAATGGAACGTGTTAAAACCACACCGTCAACCTTGTTATTATGTATAAGTCTTACAAGCTGTGAAATGTCATTTGCAGTCGCCGTTGCAACCACGACATCATAATCAAGTGCAGAAGTAACTTCACATACACCAATCAAGCAAGATTGAAAAAATGGTATCTGACTTAACTCCTTATCAGCAGGAAAAACAACACCGATGTTAAAGGTTTTTGACTGCGCAAGACTTTTTGCAATTGCATTTGGACGGTAATTGAGCCGTTCAATACATTCAAGTACACGCTGTTTTGTTTCTTCACCAATTCTTCCCTTTCCAGAAAGCACTCTTGAAACGGTAGATTTTGATACATTTAATTCCTTAGCGACATCACCAAGTGATACTTTTTTTGTAATTTTTTCAGTAACCATACCGCCATTCATATCACAATATCGCCTCACTTTATATTTGTTATTTTTTACAATGCGCAATCGCTTGCTCTAATATAATAATAACACTAACTTCAATTGTTGTCAATTAACAAAAAATCCGACTTATGTTTAAAATCAATAGTGATATTATATAAAAAAACGTTTAGATTATGCGCAACGGTGCGCAACACTCGTGTTTATATTACATATATTTTTTTCTCATTAAACAATATTTTAATACAATAAATACTATTATTCATGTACAGACATCAATAAAGTAGTATGTCGAAAAAACATCATATTTTCGACTGTTCAGACAGACCTTGCCTGAACGAATAATTACATGAAAAGTGTAATTGTTCAGTAGGCATTATTTAAACAGCATAGTGATAATGGTTGTCCAAAAAATCGCATAAAAAAGCCATGCAGCTAAAATACTGCATGGCTAGTCCAATTATATTTTCATTAAAATCATTTCGCATCCCTGCGATTTTCAATTAGTCCAAGATGTTTTAATCTTGCACGAATAGCTGTCGGTGTGCATCCAAGCTCGCTTGCAATTACTTCGACAAGATAACCAGCACTAAACATATTAATTAACTTATCATCCATGTCAGATGTCCACGGTTTTGAATTATTGCTTGGTATATCAGCCTGCTCAATGTTTGCGAATTCCAGTATGGCATATAAGTTATCATAAATAAATCTTTGAGCATTAGGTGAATACATCATTACATAATATTCACCAATTCTTTCACTGTTTCGTTTTTCGGATTTTATGCCAATATCACAGCCAAGCTTAGTTGGAAGCTTGAAATCATCAATAATCTCAACCATACCTGTTTCTATCAGCCAAGATACTAGCCATGCCGGTTTAAATTTATAAGTACCATTCCCAAAAGTTGCCTGATTAATTTGTTCAGAAATATCTTTTGCAAAAACAAAATTATCTGCCACAGTCAGCAGACCATACTGCTCTGGTGTAATATAAAAAGACGTCTTTTTTCCATGAGTTTTCTTAACAGTACTGCTGTTTTCAATAATACTATTTAGAATATCAGAAACATAAGCCATACAACGTGAAATTCTCTCATTGTTAAGCAAGTCTGTTTCGGGTATATTCGTATCATCAAGTGGATTTATACCGTCTGACAATTTATCAATAAAACCTTTGGTATACTTGATTTTTTCTAGTTCAGTCATTTATATTTCCTCATTTTTTTATAGTAAATGATGTTTTAATATTCCCTGCATATTTGCCAATGCCACTGATAGTAACAACTGCAGTGCCAGCTTCAGTATTATCAGAATATTTAACAGTATAATCCTTATCCTTGACAAGCACAGAATTACCATTCTTAACTGTTACACTTGGTTTTTTAGCTTTGCCGTCATATGTATATGAAATATTATCAAGTGTCACTGTACAAGATGAAATAGGCTTTAAATCGTTAAAATTAATTCCATTTTCATATGCAAAATTCTGTGCAGTTGAATTTTCATATCCATTCAATGTTAGGTCAAAGGTATTAACGAAAGCCTCTATACCAAACTCAGTAGCTTTATTCATAATAGTTGCTGATTTTAGCTCAAAGCAATTGATAAAGGCACTGTTTCCAATTTTTTCAACACTGCTTGGAATAACAATAGATGTCATTTTTTGATTTGTTGTAAATGCATAGCTGCTTATTTTCTTTACCGTATTTGGAACGACAACATCACCGCTTGCAGTTCGTCCGTCAATTAAAACATTGTTTACAATAACAAGTGGATTTTTCTCTCTTTTATTTTTAAACCATGGAGTATTTTCAAATGAAATCATTGTTTCAAATGCAGTCCCCAGAAAAGTTACAGACTTTAATGATGTGCAATCATTAAAAGCTTGCCATGATACATAAGTAACTTTCTTAGGGATTTTTATAGATTTTAATTTTGTGCATTGTTCAAATGATGACTGACCAATTTCTTTTAAATTATCATTAAAATTTACTTTTTCAAGCAATGAGCATTTTTGAAAACACCCTAAAGGAATATTAGTAATATTATTAGATAGAGTAATTGATTTTATACCGTTGTTATTTTCAAATGCATACTTACATAATGACTTTACATTACTTGGTATTGTTACGTCACCCTTTGCAGTCGAACCATCAACTAAAATATTGTTGACAACAACAAGTGGATTTGCTTTTTGCTGTGCAGTTAACCATGCTGTACGATTAAAAGCACGCTCACCTATTTCTGTAACACTTTTGGGTATTGATATAGACTTCAAATTTGTACAGCGGTCAAAGGTATAATCGCCAATTGTAGTTATGCCCTCCGGGATAACCACAGACTTTATTTTTTTATTTTCATTAAATGTTATACCCCAGATAGAATTAATATCTTTACCATCAATCTTTGACGGAATAACCACTTTTTCAGATTTACCACTGTATCCAAATATGTCAAATGTATCATCTGCATTGATTATATATGTAAAACCATCGCTAGTTGTTCCGATATAACCATTGCTTTTAGTTTCTGCACTTACGTTTATCTGAACATCATTTAAAATAAATTTTTCGTTTGGAATTATAGTTGTTCCTATTACCATTAATAGTGCCAATCCAACAGCTGTAAATCTTTTTTTCATTTAATATAAGCCTCCAATGTGAATAATTAATGCATACTAATACTCTAGTACTCCGCCAACCCTAAAACACTGGACTAAGCTAGCATTGGCAGAGTACTAGGATTTTATAACCTAACGCACTGTATGTAATCCTAAGTTGACTATATTCATATTATATCATATTTCATTTAAAACTTCAATTAAAATAAAGATATACCACCTATTAAAGCAGTATGCCATATTTTTGTCGTATTAGATGATATGAATATAGTTAACGCTTTAATTAATGTCTGCTGAATAATTCAAAAACATCGTAAAAGCTTGCACTTCAAAAATGATTTTCATAGAAAATTATTTTTGAAGCAGACGTCAATCAAGTAGTACGGTGAAAGAACAACTTGCTTTATCATGACATACAATGATAAAGAACAGAGTAAGCCCATTTATCCTATAAAAATAAATGGACTTTCTGTTTAATTTATCTGCATGAGGAGGAAAATTAACATGAATTCATGTCGATTTGATAAGATTACACCTGTAAATGGTTTTGATGCATTAAACCCTGATAATGCAATGCAAAATAACTATGCTTGGAGCATGGCAGAATTTTCTGGTTATATTTATGTCGGTACAGGACGTAATATCCCATATTCTGCGATGGTGGGAATGGGTATAACTCCACCACCCGAACTTACACCTGTAAATCCCTCAAACACTGCTGAAATATGGAGATACCCATTGAATGGACGCTGCAAAAAATGGGAGCGTGTTTATAAAGCACCGCAAGGAAGCGGTTTAATGGGTTTTCGTTATATGATTACCTTTACAGATGACGATGGTGTTAACGCATTATATTGTGCAGGTTTCGGAACAAATACAGCAGCTGTATTGCTTATGACAACAAATGGTTATGACTTTAATGAAGTAAGTGCAGGTATTCCAACTGGATTCAGCACAAGAACAATGGCTATTCACAAAAACAAGCTTTATACTGGTGCAACAAACGCTCTGAATTTCAGCACAAATTCATATTTGTTTGTTACAGAAAATCCAAGTGACGGCTGGAATCAAATTAATTTTGGAACAGGCGATATACCAACAGGAGAAGTTGTTTCGATGATTAGCTTTAATGGTTATCTTTATATTGGAACATCACCGGCTGGTGGTTTTGAAGTTTGGAAAAGTGCTAACCCTGAAAGTGGACGCTGGCAGCTTGTCGTTGATAAAGGTGCAGGAGATGCATTAAATGAAGTACCGATGAGTATGGAAATTTTCAAAGACCATCTTTATGTTGGTACTGGTATATGGATTGGCATTCAAAGTGTTGACCCTGATAAAACTATCGTCCCACCAAAGGGATTTGATGTAATTCGTATTAATAAAAAGGATAAGTGGAAGGTTGTTGTTGGCAGTACCCCAATTGCTCCAACAGAACCCACAACAGGAAAGCGAAATCAAGCGAAATGTCCGTCAGGTTTTGGTAGCATTTTCAATGCTTACTGCTGGCAAATCAGAGCATACAGAAATACTCTTTTTATTGGTTCATGGGATGCAGCAATTCTTGATTACAGTATAATAAAAAATGCACTTAATCAAGATAATGCAGATAACACAATCACAAATGATCAGTTTTCAGTCGAAAATGTATTAAAAATGTTATCACAATTCCCCATCACAATTAAATCCGAATATAATTGGTTTGCATGGATGCTTGCACTTATTAAATCAATTCCAAAATATCCTTGTCAGTTTGGTTTCGATTTATGGGAAAGCAATGATGGTGAAAATTTCTGTGACGTTTCACTGGATGGCTTTCATAATAAGTATAATTACGGTCTTAGAACTATGATTGTTACCGAAGACAACAGTAAATTATTCTTGGGAACTGCTAATCCTTATGAGGGATGTGAAGTTTGGCAGCTTAAATGTAATGACAGTTGTTATGGTAATAATTAGTCTGTATAGCAATTGTATTTCTTAAGAGCCAAAAAGGCATAAAAATAGAGCAGGTAACCACATTCGGATACCTGCTCATTTTGCTGTTTTTTTGTTGGCTTTTGGGATGTTTTCAGATAAAAAAGACCATGGATGTAATAAATGCGACTATCGAACAAGCTATTAAATTTCTTCGAGCCATAGGTTTTCGGGTTCTTAATCATCGTATTTCTAATTTGTTGATTTACAAAAACTGGCTTTGTATGTCAGCATAAAAATTATTATAAAGTATACGCTTCAAGCTGTTTTGCAAGTTCCTCGTTGATAAGCTTTGGATCAGCTTTACCCTGTGTAGCTTTCATGATTTTTCCTACAAAGAAACCAATGACTTTCTTCTCGTTTCCAGCTTTGTACTGTTCGATTGATGGAACATTTTCAGCAAGAATTTCGCTGATTGTCTTAGCAATAAGACCTGTATCGGATACCATTCCAAGTCCGTTTTCTTCAATAAATTTTGCAGGGTCAACATCGTTTTTAAACACCTCTGCGAAAACCTTTTTAGCAGCAGGTCTATTAATAGCACCATCATCAACCATATCAATTATCTTGCCTAGACTTTCGCCGTTCAGCGTGATTTCATCAGTCGCAACGCTTAGTTCTTTCGCAACAGAAAGCAGGTCAACGATAAGCCAGTTTGCAATTGCCTTAGGCTTAGCTGTGTATGCATAAGCCTCATCAAAAATAATTGACAAGCATTTGTTTACACAAATAATACTAGCATCATAATCAGATAGTCCCATTTCTAAAAGACGGATTTTCTTATCCTCAGCAAGTTCCGGAATAGTCGCCTTAACTTCGGCAATCCACTCGTCAGAAATGACAATCGGCATAATGTCAGCGTAAGGGAAATAACGGTAATCCTGAGCATCTTCCTTTGAACGCATTGCATAAGTTTCACCTTTATTATCGTCCCAACGTCTAGTCTCCTGAACAAGCTCTTCGCAACCAGTTTCAAGTGCTTCAACATGACGATTATACTCATATTCGATAGCCTTTTCGATAGCCTTAAGCGAGTTCATATTCTTAATTTCAGAACGAACACCAAGAATATCAGAACCTTCCTCACGAACAGAGATATTTACGTCACAACGCATTGAACCCTCCTGCATACGACAGTCGGAAACGCCTGCGAATGAGAGCATTGAACGAAGCTTTTCAAGGTATAGGATAACCTCCTCAGCTGTTCTAAAATCAGGGTTACTAACAATTTCATTTAGTGGAACAGAAGCTCTGTTATAGTCAACAAGAGAAGTATCAGTTCTAAAGTCATGAACAAGTTTACCAGCATCTTCTTCGATGTGAATTTGCTTTAGTGTAATACGCTTTTTGCCCTTAGAAGTGTCAATATCAACGTAACCGTTGCGGCAGATTGGAGCGAACCATTGTGTAGTTTGATAACCAGTTGAAAGGTCAGGGTAGAAGTAGTTTTTCTTGTCAAAAGTGATAGTTCTAGTAATTTCGCTATTTGTTACCATCGCAGCAATCATTCCAAGCTCAATTGCACGCTTATTGGCAACAGGCAGCATTCCAGGCATACCTGAACAAGCTGGGCACACATTTTCGTTAGCATCAGCACCAAATTTCGCACTGCATGAGCAGAAAAGTTTTGATTCAGTAGCAAGCTCTATATGGACCTCAAGTCCCATAACTAATTCATATTTTTTCATAATAATATTTCCTTTCGATGTATTCGATGTTTTAGGTGATTTGAAACTGAACAAGTTCAGCTAAGCAAATTTTTGACGACAGTCAAAAAAACATAAAACTCGAGTTTGAAAGTTTACTTTCAAACTAGTGATGAGCCTAAAGCGTAAAGCACATTCTCACCGAATGTATTCGCAACTAGCTGCACACAGTTTGGAAGCGAAAGTGATGGAACACCTGAAAGTGTCGCAATACTTGTTAAAGCAGAATTTTCATAGTTAGTTTTTTCACAGTTACAGCACGGCAAAATAATAGCATCAAGCTTTTCAAATTCAGAAGCTAGAGCCTTACAGAAAAGACCTCTAACCTGTAAGGATTTATTATAAAATTTCTCATAATAATCAGCAGAAAGCACCAAAGCACCCATCATTGAAGCAAGTTTTGCATCAAGTCCGAAACCTTCTGTACGAGATTTTGTATAAAGCTCGTTAAGACCTCTGAAATCTTCAGCACGATAACCGAATTTTATACCATCAAAACGGTTAGTGTTATTGCTAATTTCAGCACTCGAAATGATGTACTGAACATCAGCCAAAACGTCTAAATATGGAATTTCGAATTCTATAACAGACGCACCCTTTTGCTTTAAGCTTTCGATTGTTTTTGTTACTTCATCAGTCAAAGTAACATTTGTAGGAACACCTATACGAAGTGTTTTCACATCAGTGCTTTTATCGTAAGCATAGCTTTCAGTGTTATATAAAGTACCGTCTTTTTCATCATAACCTGCAACATCCGAAAGTGCTTCAAAAGCAGTATCTAGATTTAAGGAAGCAACACCGATTTGGTCAGCAGAAGTCATTGCAGCTATAACGCCAAAACGTGAAACTGTGCCATAAGTTGGTTTAATATAATATCCATTTACAGAAGAAATTTTACGTCTTAAAAGACCACTGAAATCATTGCTGAATACAACATCACACTCGTTATTTTTTAGCATATCGCAAGCATCACCATCAATTTTCTCATCAGACACAAGGTTTGAAATACCAAACTCAGTCGTGTTAGCAATTCCTGCAAATTCCATCTGAGCACTGATAGCTTTTTCTACAACAGTTGCAGTAAAAGGTGCAGTAAAACCTGTTAAAATCTTGGAATTTCCTGCCGCTAGTTCATCTTTTTTCATAATACATGAATCAATTGCAAATTTCATAATTTTATCCACCTTTTCCTTTACTCAATTGTTTTTGGTACTTGGAAATAACCATCCATGCTCTCTGGAGCAGTCTTTAGCAAGTCATCTCTAGCGAAAATTTTCTTGGATACATCTTCACGCAATACATTAGTCAGTGGCAATACCGTAAACATAGGCACTGCATTATTAGTGTCAATTGCCTCTAATTTCTCGAAGCTTTTTACAAGTGTTTCCATGTTATTCTGTAAAAATTCTCTCTCGTTTTCGGGTAAATTAAACTTCTGCATTTTTTCAAAAGTAGCTATATTTAACATAAATATTACCATGCTTCCCCCATTGGAAGCGTTCCTTTCTTGCTATATTTTGTGAATTTATTAAAATAATTTAATCTCTTGATAATACCCGGTAACATCTAAAACTTTACATTATAATTATAATAATATGATTTTTTGTAGGGGCGACTATAACGCTGCAGCGCATCGCCCGCAAATAATCAATATGCCACGGGCGATTAATAATCGCCCCTACACAATAATGTGTATTTTGGGTTGATACAAGGTAGTATGGTGTGACATCCTCGACACACTGTTACAGACGTTACGTTACGAAAGAACGGCACGCCGAGGGCGTCGTGCTCTACAAATAATATTCTTATCTAATCTTAATATGAGTTTCACGTAGCTGAAGCTCTGTTACTTCGCCAGGTGCATTTAATAATAAATCCTGTGCATTGCTGTTCATTGGGAATGCAACAACTTCACGGATACTTTCTGTTTCTGCCAAAAGCATTACAACTCTGTCAAGACCAGGAGCCATACCAGCATGAGGAGGTGCACCATAATGGAAAGCCTCATAAAGCGCAGTAAACTTGCTCTCAATGTCAGCCTTTGTGTAGCCTGCAATTTCAAATGCCTTAAGCATTATTGCTGGGTCATGGTTACGAACAGCACCGGAAGAAAGCTCAACACCGTTACAAACAATGTCATACTGATATGCTAAAATATCAAGTGGGTTCATTTCTTCTAAAGCCTTCATCTCGCCTTGTGGCATAGAGAATGGGTTATGAGTGAATTCAATTGTGTTTGTATCCTCGTTAATTCCATACATTGGGAAGTCAACGATAAAGCAGAATTCGAACTTTGATGTATCGATAAGATTTAGTCGCTTACCAAGCTCTGTACGAATTTGACCTGCGAACTTATTAACAAGCTTAGCAACGTCAGAGATGAAGAATAATGTATCATTAATCTTAAGTCCTAGTGTGTCGATAAGTGTTTTTTGCTGTTCATCAGAAAGAAACTTTACGATTGGACCTTTTAGCTCAAAATTCTCTAAAACAGAAATATATCCAAGACCTTTCATGCCAATTTCTGTTGCAAATTCAAGCATTTTCTCGAAGAAGGATTTGGATTGTGTAGCACAAGGTGCAACGATACCACGAACAATTTTCTTCTTGAATGGAGCAAAGTCAACTTCTGCGAAAAAGTCTGATAAATCATTGATAATAAGTGGATTTCTAAGGTCTGGCTTATCAGTACCATACTTAAGCATACTGTCTGCAAAAGTAATTTTTGGAAATGGTGCAGGGGATACAGTTTTTGTTGTGAACTTTGTGAAAGTATCATACAAAACCTTTTCAGCAACCTCGAAAACGTCCTCTTGAGTAGCAAAGCTCATCTCAAAGTCAAGCTGATAAAATTCACCTGGAGAACGGTCAGCACGAGCGTCTTCATCTCTAAAGCATGGTGCGATTTGGAAGTACTTATCAAAACCTGAAACCATTAAAAGCTGTTTGAACTGCTGTGGTGCTTGAGGAAGTGCATAGAACTTACCCTTATGCTTACGGCTTGGAACAAGATAATCTCTTGCACCCTCTGGTGATGAGGAGGTAAGAATAGGAGTTTGGATTTCTAAAAATCCCATGCTAGTCATAGTCTCACGCATAAAGCTAGTGATTTGTGAACGAAGCACCATATTTTTCTTAACTTGAGCATTACGCAAATCTAAAAATCTATATTTAAGTCTAACGTCTTCTCTTGTTTGAGTTGATTCCTGTGTGTCAAAAGGAAGTGGTCTTTGAACCTGTGAAAGAACAGTAATTTCAGAAACCTTAAGCTCAACATCACCTGTTTTCAGCTTTGGATTTACAGTAGAAGCATCTCTTTCTCTAACTACACCAGTAACAGAAATAACACTTTCTCTTGTGATACCACCTATTTTTTCAGTCTCGTTAAATACCACCTGAGTGATACCATACTGATCTCTAATATCAATAAATGTAACACCACCGTGGTCACGGATTGTATCAACCCACCCAGCTAGTTTAACTTCCCCACCGATATTTGCTTTACTGATTTCTGAACAATTATGAGTTCTGTAACGATTTTGCATGAAAATTTCCTCCTTAAGTTTTATATTATATTATTTATTGTTTGTTACCATGGGGGTACAACGTTCACCTCTGCGAAAAATCAAACAAACGCAAAAAAGCCCCTCAAAAGCAAACAATGCTTTTGAAGGACGAGAATTTATATAATCCCGCGGTGCCACCCACATTAGTGTATTAAAAAACAAATACACTCACTTTAAAAATATTAAATTACAGCTTTGAAATTATCGGTGTTGCTCTAGTTTACATATTTAATCGGAATTTTCAGCCCCGTTGATTCCGAATCTCTACTAAATATTCTGTAAAAAAGAGGTCCTATAACTTTTATTCAAAGCATTTTTAACTACAATATAAAGTTTATCATATTTACCCTAAAATGTCAATGGTTTTTTGTAAATAACTTCAATAAAACTTCTTCTTGTTTTGAACTTTGTTTATAATTAAATAACCAATTAGTCCAAATGTCGCTTTGTTAGGCATCCAATACAAGTTTAAATTGAATGTATTTAACTACTATTTTTACAAGACTTTTCTCTAACACTTAATTCCACATCAGTAGATTTTAGCTTGGGAAATTGTTTCTGTTTCTTTTTTCGCTCTTTTTAGATGTCTTTTTAATTCCTTTGCTTTTTATCATGCTTTTCCCTTATTAAATTCACTTTTCAAAATAGAATAATAAAGCCTATCTACATATTTTTCATCACCCATATAGAAATAATCTCTCAATGTACCCTCATACTTAAATCCACATTTTTCAATAACCCTCTTGGATTTCATATTTTCGCCGTTATGACAAATCTGCACCTTATGCAAATCCATTTCTTCAAAACCATATTTTATTACTGCCTCGCAAGCCTCAGTGACATACCCTTTATTTTGAAATTCACGTCCAATACAATACTCAATCTCCGCAAAATTGTTTCCTTCATATACATAAAAATATGCAATCATACCAACACATTTATTAGTATCCTTTAAGCATAATGCCCATCGAAAATTATCTTCATTCACGCTTGCTTCAACATACTTTTCAATCAGCTTTTGTGTATCAGCCATTTCTTTATAAACAGGCTCACCATACCAAAACTGAACTTCTTCATCAGACGACCAGTTTTTATGCACATCTGATACATCATCAAGGCAGAATTTACGCAAGATAAGTCTTTGAGTTTCAATCGTTTTTGTTCCTGCCATTTTCATATACTGTACCTCCAAATTTAATATAAATAACAATATAAATAGTATATTATATATAAATACAGATGTCAATAGTATTTATATTTTCAATAATACTTGCTGTTTTATTCCATCCATGATATAATCAATTAAGTTGTAAATTTGAAAGGAAATAAGTATGTCAAGAAAAAATTTAAATGCTGGTACATTAATAGCACCATTACCTGCTGTAATGGTATCATGCGGTACAAAAGATAATGCTAATGTTTTTACTGTTGCATGGACTGGCATAATAAACACAAAACCGCCAATGTTATATATATCGGTGCGTCCATCAAGATATTCATATGATATAATCAAAAATTCAGGTGAATTTGTTGTAAATCTGACCACATCCAAAATGGCATTTGAAACGGATTTCTGTGGAGTTAAAAGCGGTCGTGATACCGATAAAATCAAGAAATGCAGACTTCATGCAGAAGATGCAAGTGTCGTTTCTGCACCGATAATTTCCGAAAGTCCTCTGTCGCTTGAATGCCGTGTAAAAGATATCGTTTCTCTTGGTACACATGATATGTTTATTGCGGATATTGTATCAATAAGCGTTGACGAGCGCTATATCGACAGCAAGGGAAAGATCAACCTTGAGCAAGCAGGCTTAATGGCATATTCCCACGGAAATTATTTTGCCCTTGGCAGAAAGCTTGGCAGCTTTGGATATTCCGTTGCGAAAAAGCCTGTTACGAAAAATGCTGCAAAGCCATATGCAAAGAAAAACGTTAATAAGAAATAAGCTGCAAAACTGACTATACACAATTTTATGGAGGGACAAAATGGCTATACCAAAAACGATGAAAACCGCACTAAAAATTTTATCATACTCCGAACCTGACATAACCAAAACATATAAGCTTGAGCGTGCTGTAAAGGAAAATATAAAAAGTCCTCACCTTCTTATGCCTATATATAAAACATGGGACCATCAGATTACCTGCGGTGACCATGACGTTTCTGTAAGACTATATACACCAACGAAACAGCTTAATAAAAACCGTATACTGCTGTTTTTGCATGGCGGCGGTTGGGTTACTGAAAGTGTTGATACTTATAATGATGTTTGCATGAACCTTGCTAATCAAACGAAATGCCGTGTTGCATCGGTTGAATACGGGCTTGCACCGGAAAATCCATTTCCGAATGGACTTGAGGATTGCTATAATGTTGCCAGTGAAATACTTCTCAATCCACATCTATTGCAAATTCATGCAAAGGAGCTTATATTGATTGGTGACAGTGCTGGTGCAAACTTGGCTGCTGCTGTATCACTCATGGCTCGTGACAGGGGAAATTTTTCTATATCAAAGCAGATATTAATTTATCCTGCGACTTTTAATGACCATACCGAAAGCAGTCCGTTTAAATCGGTTAAAGAAAATGCCACAGGATATTTTCTGACATCAAAACGAATTTGTGAGTATTTGTCTTTATATGCATCATCAGAGGAAGATTATCAAAATCCATACTTTGCACCACTTTTGTGTTCAGACCTCTCAAATCAGCCTACAACACTTGTTATAACAGCACAATATGACCCATTACGTGATGAAGGTCATGCTTATGCAGAGGCGCTTACAAAATCAGGTGTAAATGCAGAATATCACTGTATTGAAAACGCCTTGCATGGCTTTTTCTCGCTTGATGCCAGATATAAAGCTGTTCGAAGTGCGTATAAGCTTATTAATGCTTTCCTTGCTAATGAATAAAAATAAAAAACGCTGTTGTATACACATTTATACAACGGCGTTAAATCATATATTAACAATAAAAATGCCGACACCATAATAAGTGCCAGCAAAATAAAATGAATTATGACCTTTCTCTTTGGTCCATAAGCCACTCTATGTATGAATTTTCTGATTGCTCTTTAGTAATCACTGCGAACTGATAATCCTGTGCTAAAGAAATAAACTGGTTAAATGACTGTAAATCGCCATCGAGCTTGAACTGTGCTTGTTTCTGCTTGTAAACTTCTTCATATAATGTACTCATTATGACTTCCCCTTTTCGCAATATACTGTTTAACAATTTTTAAAAAAGAACGGATTTAATAAAGATAGAAACTATACAGGTAGTTTTTTGCACCTTTGGTGCAAAAAGGAGCGTAGCTCCGTTTAAAATGCGCAGCATTTTAAACTTAACGCATTATAGCAAGCTATTTGTTAAGAACTTAAACGTTTTGTTTTTGACAACAAAAAGTATAATATGTTAATATTCTACCACATACAGAAGAATATTTCCATTGCCTAAATACACAATATATAGTAAATTTTACTGTTCACTCCTACGAAATATAGATTTCAGCATTTTACATATTGCTTTTTATTTCTTTATATGATATAATAAAAAGTACCACAAAAGTCACTTGCATTTTATGGAAAATTCAAGTACAATGAAATTTACAATGGCAGTTGAACGCTTAATTCAACTGCCATTTTTTTGTTTATAAGTCTTTTATTAAGAGCATTTTTGCGGTATCCTGAAGTTCAGAGAAAGTTGTGATATCACGATTTAATAGCTTGTTGCGTATTTTTACAGGAAGTGTCTGAAAATACTCAAAGCTTGTTACATCCTGATCTAAAAGATCTGATAAACATAAATATACTGTTTCACCCATTCTAATGTGTTCCTTTCGGTTTTATGCTATTAGGTTACACGATGGGTGATGAATTATTCATTAATAATATTTTATTCCAGCAAATATCCTCTTAACACAAGCAATAGCTTTTTCTCTTTTCGTGAAACCTGCACCTGAGACATCGACATTATTTTTGCTGTTTCGGTTTGAGTTAAATTTTTAAAATATCGTAAGTATAAAAGTTTCCTGTCATCACCCTCAAGCAAAGCCATTGCCTGCCGAAGTGATAAAATATCAACCATTTCGTTATCAGGTGACTGCACAGCAATATCAATCTGCCCACCATTTCCATTGTCATCATCCGAGCTGTCAGTAAGTGAAAGCGGAGGCATTGACACAGATAACGCCTCAATAACATCATCTTCATCAGCACCAGTCATTTCACACAGCTCCGATATAGTCGGGTCACGCCCCTTATCAATCACAAAACGCTCTTTAAGACGTGTTATTTTAAGCGACAATTCCTTTAGTGAACGGCTAACCTTTATAGTACCGCCGTCACGAAAAAGACGCTTTATTTCCCCAAGAATAACAGGCACAGCGTATGTTGAAAACTTAACTCCTCTTTCGGTATCAAACCCCGATGTAGCTTTGATAAGACCTATACAGCCAGCGCCATAAAGGTCGTCATAATCAATTCCACGTCCACGAAAGCGGTTTGCACATAAATGCACAAGTCCCAGATTATCTTCAATAAACTGATCATTTTTAAGTCCGTTCAATTAGGTCCTACCGCTCCTTTCAATAATTTATGTATAGCATTAGCAATATTTGTTTTAATTAACGCTATACTATGTAAAAGGTGTTTATTCCGAAGATTTTGATAGAATTTTTCTGTACATAATTACAGTTGTACCTTTGCTGTTCTTGCTTTGCACTTTAATTTTATCCATAAAGCTTTCCATAACAGCAAATCCAAGTCCTGCTCTTTCTTCCTCTGGTGCAGAAGTATAAAGCGGCTCCATAGCCTTAGGGATGTCAGATATGCCACAGCCATTATCTTTAATTCTTATGTAAACGACATTGCCCTCAAGGATACGTGCTAAAATTTCAACCTTTCCGGTTGTTCCACGATAACCATGTACAATGCAGTTTGTTACTGCTTCAGAAACTGCTGTTTTTATCTCGGCAATCTCATTCACAGCAGGGTCAAGCTGGGATATAAATGATGTTATTGTCATTCTCGCAAAGCTTTCGTTGCAGCTAAGGCTCTTAAAAGTTATTTTCACTTCATTTAGTATGTTCATTATTAATCCTTGTATAATGAAAACATAGGGTTTCAAAATACATACCTTTCTTAAAATTTGTTTAATGTAAATAAGATAGCCCTATACTATCAACAGATGCTGTGGATTGGTTATTAATCCTACTGCGAAGAAATTCGACAGTTA
>JAVBOH010000042.1:0-3913 GCA_031550725.1 Oscillospiraceae bacterium | reverse complement strand
CTATACCTGACCGTAAAAATTTTACGGTCAGGTATAGATTTTTTTATTATCACTAATTATTATATTTGGCTTGATAATATAGCATTTTACATATTCGACAATTATGCACACTAATTATGTGTATAATGACGTATGTTCAACAAAATGGCACATAAATATTTCTGTTTAAGATATCTAATATAAAAAAACACCTTGATTGGTAATTTAACTAACTTATGAAAAATAACACTGTTAAACATCAAAGAGTTCGACAGTGTTATTTTTACAAGAAGAAATTCAATAATATTTGCTGTGCAATTCTAAAATGCTTGCTTTTAATGGGCGTTTGAATTGTTCTAGCACGTTTTATGTGACGAACTTGATACTTTCAAAATTTAGCATGGGAATGTATGTATTAGATTTACTTTTTAGATTTTATTATGGATAAAAGTCCCTTCATTAAGCTTGTATTATCCATTTTAGCTTTGTTTCTATTATAAGCACCAC
Organism: Oscillospiraceae bacterium; assembly: GCA_031550725.1. Taxonomy (GTDB): domain Bacteria; phylum Bacillota; class Clostridia; order Oscillospirales; family Ruminococcaceae; genus UBA946. The sequence goes on along the minus strand of JAVBOH010000042.1, from coordinate 3,427 downwards.
CAGAAACATCCCATAATACAGGACACATACCTCTGGAATATGCAGCTTTTGCAAGCGATAACATATAATGATTTTTCACTTTTTCAGTTTTGTTTTTTCCATATGCACCATATTCACCGATAATAACAGGAATATTATTATCAATAAATCTTTTTTTCATTAAATCCATACAGCGATTTAATTCAGCTATATCCTTATCAGAACCCCAAGTAGTCTGAGGTTTTCCCCAATCTGTAGGTTCTTCTATCAAACAAAATGTAGATGGTGAGTAGTAGTGAACAGACACAGCACATCTATTTTGAGCATCCTTAGGCATTACAAAAAGTTCATCACATGTAAGTTCAATATCAGTATTGTAACCGGCAATTAACAAATGTCTTTTTGCATTATTACCACCTGATTTTCTAACAATATCAACAAATTTCTGATTGATTTCATTGAGAAGTGTATATGATTCTGCTTTACCTTTAACTGAACCACTATAACGATTCCATAATGATTGCCATCCACCTTCTTCATTTAGTGATTCAAACATTAAATAATCATTATAGCCTTTAAACTCTTTGCACAATTGCTCCCAGATACGAGTATATTTGTACATACATTCAACTTTATCAGTAGGAAATTCTTCCCACCATCCGCCATCCCAATGAATATTTAAAATTACATAAATACCACTGTCCAATGCCCAATCCACAACTTGTTTAACACGAGCCATATAATCAGGGTGAATAGTATAATCGTCCTGCATCATATTTGACCATGCCACAGGAATTCTTAAAACACCAAAGCCTTCTTTTGCATATCCCTGTACCATTTCTTTTGTTAAAACAGGGCTTCCCCATGCTGTTTCATAATTTGTAGGACTGGAATTATTAATCCAACTTCCGCATGATTCTAATGTATTACCAAGATTAATACCAACACCCATTTCACGAACAAGCTCCATAGTGGTAATATTCCTCATTTCTGATGCGGCAAATACTTTAATGTCATTGAAGCTTACTAGTTGAAGCATTAAAGAAACAATTATAATAAACGACAACAGTATTTTTTTCATAATCAATTCTCCTTTTTAATTAAATTTGTTTAATAATATATTATAACAAGCTTTATATTTACTCTGGTATTATATATTATTATACAAATATTTAATCGCAATTGGTATGGTTAAATATGCAGAATTATATATACTTTTATGCAATATAAGCAATTCTAATTAAATACACCCTTTTGGGTTTGTTTCCAGTACATTTCTCTTGCCTTTGGATTAAATGAATCATATGTACTTTGGTTTCCGAGCATAAAACCATTTTCTAAGAACTCGTTTCTGTTTTCACCGTCACCACTAAGATAATGCTTATTAGAATTATTGCAGGAATATTAACTTCAAAGTACAAATTATATCATTGTTTCTCGATATTCGGTAGCTGTTTGATTATATCTTTTTTTAAATTGCTTCATCAGGTAAAATTCACTGCTATAACCGCAAAGCTCAGCAATTTCTCTTATTGAAAGTGTTGTATTTGACAAAAAATGTTTTACACGTGTTAATTTACTTTCAATAATATCATTTGTTATAGTTACTCCAAACATATTCTTATATGAATGCTGTAAATTAGAAATACTCATTGATAATTCTTCAGCCATTTCATCTACAGTTAAATCATATTGAAAATTTGTATATATATTTATCCGCAAATTTGTTAGCTTTTCATTTTTGGAACTATTTAATAATATTGGAGTGTTTAAACCATTTTCTAGTTTTCTTGATAATATTATTAAATACATTTCAATATATAGACTTGCCATTTTTGAGCTATAAGAATTTGATGTGTAGAATTCATAGGTCATATTCTGTATAACCGAGGAAAGCTCAGAAATATCGCCAAGCCATGTTACCTTATTTATTGGGATTTTTAATTCTGATATAAATTCATCAGGAGCATCAAAATAAAACCAGTCATCAATATATTCATTTTCATAAGCTTTATAATAATGTGATGTACCTTTAGAAATAAGAATAAACGAATTTGCTTTTGTTATGGTTTCTTGATTATCAATATTAAATATTGCAGGAGTTTTCATTAATAGCATAAGCCAGCTTCCTACACCGCCAGACATGTTCATGAAAAAGTTTTTATCGTGCTTATGATTATAACCGACACTGTATAAATTCATATAAATACCTCCCTGCAATATAAATTATATTTGTATTTCATAAAATTATATATAAAATTGCATATAATTGCATTGGAAAAATACAAATTATTGTGTATTATATATAATGCTTTTAATATAGGATGATGTTGTTATTATTGTGTGATAGTATTACTATTTCATGGATATTAAACAGGAAAGGAAAAGGTATTTATATGAAGATATATACAAAAAAGCACTAGCGATTTTTTTAACGGTTTTTTATGTATACCATTATTTTGCGGATGTTCAGATAAAAACATAAATAATGAGACTACACCACAGGAAATCAATTTATCTGCCTCATCACAGGAAGTAAGTTTATTACATAATTCATCAGATAATACAGTTGACCCATTACAGATTATAAATTTAGATGAAGGAGTTACGGATAAAATGTATAACAGAGCACTATTAAGCGAGGGTAATCAAGACAGACTGGCTAATGCTATGAGAAAAGCACAAAGAGGTGAAAAAGTCACAATAGGAGCAATAGGCGGTTCAATTACAGAAGGCAGCAGTTCAACGGAGTATGAAAAATGTTATGCTGCAGGTTTTAAAAATTGGTGGACTCAAAAATTTCCTGATGCAGACATTAATTTTATTAATGCAGGAACCTGAGGAACTGATTCATATTTCGGGGTACACCGTGTTGACGAGCATATGCTATCTGTTCATTACTATACACCAGCTGTTTTTGCTATACTTGATAAAGATGCATCATGGGGTAAGCATCGTGCAGAATGGGGTACAGATGAGGATTTTGAAGAACTTAATTATTATATGGATATGGCAAAAACTAATTTCGTTGATAAAGGTATCCCTGTAATTGTCGGTGAATTTGCTGCAGCAAGTAAAAATAAAGAAAAAGAAATGGTTGATTATTTTTGTTTATCTGTATGTGAAGCTATATATTCAAGAAATATGTGCCCTGTGTACTGGGATGTTCAAGGGGTTGGGTTTTATAACAGACATGACTGTAAGATGGAAAACCCTGAATTAGTAGAAGGTTTTATGGCGATTAAAGATAAATATAACTAACCTATATATGTTTATAATGAAAATCAGCAGCAAGAAATCTGAAATTTTTTGTTGCTGATTTTTTTACATGAGTTGTTTAATCTATAAGTATTACTTATTAGAGGATAATAAATTTATCAAATTCAAAAACATCATATCATATATTACTAAAAATATCAATGTTATTTATCAAGATGATATTAGAAAA
>JAVBOH010000032.1:0-12562 GCA_031550725.1 Oscillospiraceae bacterium | reverse complement strand
ATCAGGTTTCCATGTCATTTTCTGAAATACCTGCTTGCCATCTGAATTATATCCACAAGAAACTCTTATACGATAATTGTTACCACGTTTTTCTATATTTGCCATAATAAATATTCTCCTTTGATATTTAAGATTTTTATGGCAATATTCCTATTAACTTTATTCTATCATTTAATGTATGTTCAGTCAATAGAAATATGCCAATTTTATTATTTTATTCGGATGATTTTTTATCGACCACGGAATTTTTTCATAGCAATACGCTGTTGTTTCTCCTCCTCTTTCTTAACCCTCTGCAATTCTCTATCAAGAACATGCTCAATATAATCTGACTTGGTAGCCTCATTGTAATTTTCACAAGCAGCAGCAAAATCACGTTTCTTGTTATAATAAAATCTATGCTTATCTACACTCTCATTAACTTTGGTTTCAAGTTCAGAAAGTCTATTGTTTAAACGAATAACACCAGCTTCATCATCAATACCATACTTTTTAGCAACACTATGACATTTCTCAAACCATTCCATATTTGGTAATTTATAAGTTTTATTTGCAACATAAATCTCAACCATATGAATGTCATCTTTGAGTGTGGACACTTGCTTTTTAAGTTCATTCGTTTCATTTTCAGCTGCAAGCAGTGAAGTTTTTATTTGACCAAAGTGAGCTGTATACTCTGATGGAGATGTAATATTGTCTGCTCTCAAAGTTGCAAGATTTGAAATTAACCTACTATAATCAACGTTATTTTCAGGTACATGTCCATGCAATTCCATAATCTTATCAGCAAGCTTTCGCTGTATACTTCCATCTGCATTAATATAACCTTGAGCAATTTCATTATATATGTCATCACGATTTTTATGTACTACATTACTCCATTCATCAAGTGTACACTTCTCTCTTGCTTCACGAACCAACCTAGAAATATAATCCTCACCACTATTCATCATATCAAAAGTATCAACAATATCTTGATACTTTTGAATTATAGCTTTAGCATTTGGTAAAGTTCCACGAAGCGTTGTAAGCTGTAATTTTATTTCAGCTAAATTATTTTTGAACGGAGTTAAGTCATCTGCAGACTTCAAACCATACTTCTTAATTATAGCGACAGCACTCTTATCCTTTTCAGAACGTGGAAATTTCTTTTGAATACCGTTCATATTATTGAAATAATGTAAACTAAGGTTGATGATGTTTTCAGCTTCTTTACAATCAGCAACAGCATTTTCAATAGCAGTGTTCGTATCAGCAAAACTTTTTTGTGCAGCAAAAAGTTTCTCACGCACCATATCAATTGAGTTCAAGTGTTCACTTACAATAGTAGAGTATTGCTCATAATAAAAGCTATGGGTTTGAATTGCTGGCTTAGTATTTTTGTATGCACCACATCTCGAATTAAAGTCATTACATAAATTTTTGTACCTACTATGAAACTCGTCACGCTTTTTATCATGCTCCGAGATAATATTAGCAATTCGTTTTATAATATTTTCTTCGGTATAGTCATCACCAAGAGTTTTCGTACGAACTGCTTTTTCTTGATTAGGTGCTTTGAGTGAAATATATTTACCACGTTTGACTATGTACCCACGATTTTCAAGTTCTAAAAGCAGTTCATCAAGACTTTGCACCACAGGAATAAGTGAATTAATCTCATCACGAATATGTTGCTTCCATGAAGTGCCTTTCTTTTTATGCTCCCATTCGTTGTATGCAGTTATCTTTGGTTTTGACTTTTGAGTTTTGTCATACAGCTTAATACCATGTCTTAGACAAACAGAATCAGAAATAGCTTTCAGCTTTTTGAGTGAAGTCTGATTTGAATAAAATCGCTTACCGTCCAAATCATACACATTTATTAAGATGTGATTATGTACATGGTCGGTATCATTGTGCGTTGCAATCATTGCTTGAACATTGTCACCAAACATTTCTGATACCAAAGCTTTTGCTATGCTGTGTGCAGTGCTAGTGGGTACATTATCCTTTGGATCAAATGATTGAACATAGTGAATAAGCTTGACTTTGCCTTTTGTGTCTTTTGGAATTGGTTTATCAAACTTTCTACCAGAGTAGAATTCATAAACACGTTTCATTTCTTCATATGCATTTTTAGGTTCAGACATACAGTTGATACCAGATACATACAAACCATCATCAGTTTTATCTTTGTTGCATATGTACTTCAAGCTGCATAATGGAGTAGCTCGGACATCTTTCGATTTAATGTATGGCATAATTTTTCATAGCTTTCTTTCATGTGTTTGTAATCATCGGCGTAAATATTATTCGTTTCATTTGCTTTTCGTGCAAGCTGATTGATGTTGTTTACGATTGCATTTAATTCACTCGATAATTTGGATAGCTCCTTGAAGTCGATAATTTTTATGTTGCTATTCAAAGCAGTATGAGTAATATATTTGGTCGTATTCATTCTAAGAGCAGCTGCATTTTTCTCGACTATCAACCAATCTTCATCACGAAAAACAATTTCTTTTCTCTTACCCTTGCGGATACATTTTTTATTTTGCATAGCAAAACCTCCTCGTCGTAATAAAAGGGTTTGGGAATTCACAGCAAGCTAGTATTGCAACATTGTGGGGACACACATTTTGCACCGTATCATTTTGTCAAAAATGGTATACGGATACTATCGCTTTAGCGACGAATTTGTACGTACAAATTCTATGGCTTGCTACCATTACCTCAACCCCATTTTAAGCTGTGACTGAAGCCACAGCTTTTCGTAATATGTACCCACATGCTGTCAAAAGCGATGCTAGTAATTTAAATACAGATTGAAAAACAAAGATAGATGTGATATAATAGTTTTAGAGTTTGCTCAAAATTAAAACTATAAGGAATGAATTTTTATGGAAATTAGAATTGCTAATGAAAATGACATAATACAAATCAAAAATTTACTTGATAGAAATTTTAATGAAATAATGTCAGAATTCCACTCAAAGCCTATCCTGGATAAGTTTATGCTTCATAACACCTGTGAAAGTTTGTCAAGCCAATTATTATGGAAAAAAGTATATGTTGTTGAAAAAAACAATAGAATTATAGGAACAGGTGCTTTTGTTAATTTTGGTTCAATAGAGAATCCTAAATATTGTATATCAAACCTTTATGTCTTACCGGAAATGCATGGAAAAAGCATAGGAAGGTTGATTTTTGATCAATTACTGAATGATGCAAAATTAGTTGGAGCGAAAAATTTTCATGTTCCATCAAGTATAAATGCAATTGGTTTTTATAAAAAAATGGGGTTTTCAATAGATGAAATTCAACTTGAAAATGAAGATGAAATCACATGGATGTCACTATTAGTATGATTCTTTAAATTGCGTGTATGCTATGATATAAAGAAATTAATAGGGGGAATAAGCATGAAAGGTGATTTTTTATATAATGAGATATTAACTCACAAGGATATGTGGGACACATGTGATGGCTCAACCCTTGATTTCATGCCATTTGTACCATTAATAAAAGGTATTATGACTCGTCATGCACTTACTGCTAAAAAGATAAAAAGTTTTTCTAAAGCTACAAATGCAGTATTTGAAGTTGATGGAACAATACTAAAAATTTTTGTCCCTCACTACTATGATAATAATTATTTTGCTGAGATTTTTGGACTTAATCACGCTATTAAACAAGGTGTATCAGTTCCAAAACTTATTGCTCATGGTGTTTTCAAGGATAGTTATGATTTTCATTATATAGTGCAAGAGAAAATCAATGGTCAGTCATTGAGAACTAAACTCCCTGAGTTATCTGAAAATCAACAAGCAACAATTGGGAATAAGATTTTTCACATAATTAAGAAATTAAATATACCAGTAAAAAATTTTCATGAAGAGAATTATTTTGATGTTGAACTTAACTCGAATAATTGGTTAAGGTATTCATCAAAATTTCAACAAGAGCGACTTGAATATCTGAGTGAATATATTGAGAGTAAACCTACCATAACTTTTGTTCATAGTGATTTACACTTGAACAATATTTTAATTGATGAAAATAACGAACCTGTTATTATTGATTTTGGCGAATGTAAATGTGCACCAACGGAACTTGAACTTCCTGCGTTGCTTTTTTCAGCAATAGAATTTCCTGCTCTTTTTAAAGGGTTTACAGATAATTTTGATATAAATGAACTTGTCAGGCTCACATTTACTGGTAATCTACTTCAATATGGAATGGCAAAACGTTGGTTTTCGAGAATTTGTGATAACCCAGATGAAATATGGCAATTTTACGAGAAACTCCAAGAGTATTACGTAAAAATGTATTAATAAAAATCGTATAAAGGTGGTGTCATTGTGGATGAAATAATTTTAATAAAACCTACTCTTGATTATGAAGAGGATATAACAAATTTCCGTAATGAATTGCGAGAGCAAGATGACCGTGACAGCTTTGCTGGTTGTAGTATGCTTGAATATAAATCAACTGTGGCTGAATGGATAGAATTTTTAGACAGCCTTGAGCATGAAGAAACTTGCCCAGAGGGTTTTGTTACTTCAAATTGTTATTTGGCTGTTCGTCTTTCTGATAACAAGATTGTAGGAATAATAGACTTTCGCCACAATTTGAATTCACCTATTTTAAGCTTATGGGGTGGTCATATTGGTTATACTGTCCGTCCTTCCGAAAGAAAAAAAGGATATGCTACTGAAATGCTTAGGCTAAATTTAATAAACTGTAAGAATTACGATTTAGATAAGGTAATGATCACATGTCATGTAAATAATATCGCCAGTGAGAAGACTATTATAAATAACGGTGGAGTTTATGAATATTCTGTGCTTGTTGATGGTGACGAAATTGAAACAAAAAGATATTGGATTGATTTAACGGAGGACAAAAATGGATAAATACTTTTGGGACACTCAAATTGATTATCTAAAGGCTACTCGTAAACAAATGTGGAATGATGACTACTTTGAGTTTTTAGTTAAGTCAGTTTGGAAATTTAATAAACCGATTAACATAATAGATTTCGGCTGTGGTTATGGTTATTTAGGACTGAAATTATTGCCACTGCTTCCAGAGGGTAGTACATATACTGGACTTGATATTGGTGAAACATTATTATCCGAAGCCAATAGAATATTTGAAAACTCGCCATACCAAACGAAGTTTATAAATGCCGATTTAACAAGTTATGTACCAACTAAACAGTATGATTTAGCGATATGCCAAGCAGTATTAAGACATATTCCTTCATCAAAAGATGTTCTTCAAAAAATGGTTGATTCTGTTGTTTCAGGTGGAATGGTAATTTGTATTGAAGTAAACAGAATGATGGAAGAAACAGGTTTCTATACCATTATTATTGAACATGATACTGCTGAAAGACTTGCTTTATTAAAACAGCAGTGGAATGATGAGCTAAATAACGGTGGCAGAGATTATAAGCTAGGTATTAAAGTTCCTATTTATATGCAGGAGTTAGGTCTTACCAATGTTAATGCAAGAGTAAATGACTTTATAGAATTTGACAGTCCTTTATCTGATGATGATGAATATGAAGAACATCTTGAGGCTCTTTTAAAAACAAAAGATTTGCAGTCAATTCCACATGAGAACGCTTTTGCTTTAAATGCTCATTGCCTTGTTATTTCTTATGGAACAAAACGTTAATCACAACATAATTGTTCTCTACCGTCAGCAAATTCGCTGACGGTATTTTTATGCTACAACACTCAGATAGTTCATCAATGCTGACTTTGATATAAGGATTTTCCCACGCTTGCCTTGACCTGTTCTAATGTATGGTAGCTTATCTTGTATAACAAGCTGTCTGATTGTATGTTCGGATAATCCTTTTACTACCTCGGTACATTCCTTAATTGTTAGCATTTCAATTTGATTATCAGGGACAGAAACATTGTTTACGTCCTTTCCGATTGAGCCGGGACTAACAATGTTTGTGTCAGTTTCCAACAACTCGTCGAGTAATTCCTCCACTTTGGAGATGATGTTTTTCTTTTGAATGATTGTCATAATGTGTTCCTTCTTTCATTTTTATTTGTTTGAGAGTATTTACAGATACAAGCAAAATATTTTTATCTTTCACATATATAGGGCAGTTTGCATGCCATTTTACAACCCTAAAATAAATCTTTGTATGATTGCATAATAAGGCGTATTATACAGTTATATTGTCTTGTGAATATTTATCCCCTCATAAGTAAAGGAGATTTGTAAACCGTTTTGGCGATCCCCTTCTCGTAATTTTGGATATTTGCATAAATTCGTACACAATTTAACTTACTTTTCTTGTTCAAATATTTTGCTCTTCACTAATAAGGAAAAAATCAGCCTTTTTTAAGGGTTTTCTTAAAAAGTTTTTTCAAGTTCAACTTATTGCATAAAATAGCTGCTAATTTGTTGTTTGATTGTGTAAGTTTTACACAATCCTCTACTAATAAGGACATTAAACAGACTTTTTTATGGTCTCTTTGAAAAAGTTGTATAAACTTTTGTATGTTTGCATAAAACATGGACTGATTTTATATATACTTTCACATATATAGGACACTAAAAGCCTGTTTTGGCTACCCCATTTTCAAAGTTTGTATAATCTCATATATGACGATAACTTATGCAGTATCATATTGTAAATTATCACAACAATTCGTGATACATCTCATGAATTTATTTCACACTCTACTTATAGGACATTTGAAAGCCGAAATTCCCAAGAAATAGTTCAATTTCACGTAAGTTTCAAAAAGGTTTGGATATGTGTATAATTTAGTTGCTATATTTTTATGCTTATTTTCATGTTGCTGTATCTGCTTGTAATATGTTCTCGTAAGGAAGGACAAAAAACTCCCCATTTTTTCATTGTTCATGAAAAAATGGGGAGTTTTTTATTAAGTTTGTAGGGTTGCATAATTATGATTTACTTTTATTGTGGCAATTGCCGTTGGTTTTAGCTGTGATAAGTCAAATTTATTGACTTTGGAGATATAGAATGATATGATTGATACAAAACTGAATTATAATATGTGGAGTGCATTATGAATTTACAAAAGTCTATTGATTTTCTGCTTGAAAATGCAGGACCAGTGATACAGTATCGGCTAAAGAAAGAAATTTTATGCAGCTATTCTACTAACGGTTTTAAATTTTTATAATATGACGTGCAGATGTCATATTTATATGGTATAATATATTTGAGCATCTATGATTGGAGGAAGTTTTAATGCAAGTCAACAGACTTTTTGAAATAATATATATCCTGTTAAACAAGAAAATTGTTACATCAAAAGAATTAGCAGAGCATTTTGGTGTGTCACAGCGAACAATATATCGTGATATTGATACGCTAAGTCTTGCTGGTATTCCTGTTTATACTGAAAAAGGCAAAGGTGGTGGGATTAGCTTACTGCCTGATTTTGTGCTAAATAAATCACTTCTCAACGAACAGGAGCAAAACGAAATTTTATCAGCACTTCATGGATTAACAAGTATAAAGGCAATCGAAACAGACAGTGTTATAAGTAAGCTGTCCACAATATTCAATAAGAACACTGTCAATTGGCTTGAAGTTGATTTTTCTGATTGGAGCTATAATAATGGCAAAGCTTTCTATGATTTTAAGACTGCAATTCTTGAAAAGCGTATTGCAGAATTTGATTATTACAGTACATATGGTGAAATGACACATCGTAAAATTGAACCAATTCAGCTTTGGTTTAAGTCAAAATCATGGTATATAAAAGGATTTTGTCTTGTTCGTAATGATATACGTTTATTTAAAATATCAAGAATTAGAAATATAATTGTGACTGATGAGCATTTTACTGAACGTGATTTGCTTATGAATAAACCAAATCCTGCACCTGAAAATCGTCATAGGTCAGACGTAACTCTTAAACTAAAAATATCACCTGAAATGACATATCGTGTTTTAGATGAATTTGATGAGGATTGTGTACAAAGGCAGTCTGATGGAAGCTTTATTGTAACAGTGTATTATCCTGAGGATGACTGGGTTTATGGCACTATTTTATCTTATGGTGAATATATTGAGGTTTTAGAGCCACAGCATATTAAAGATATTATAAAAGAAAAAGCTATGAAAATTGCTAATAAATATTTATAATATGACATGCTGTTGTCAGATTATATGGTGTATAATGAAAATAAATAATTTTCAAGGAGGATTCACTATGCATTTAGGCTCAATATATTTAGTTGTAAATGACTTTGATAAGTCGGTTGATTTTTATGAAAAGCTACTTGGAATACCTGTCACAAGTAAAAACATGAACAGGTTTGCACAGTTCATGTTTGAGGGTCATAACATATCAATAATGAACGGTCATTTTGATACGCAAAATCCTGATAAGGTTGTTCATAAGGGTGAATATACTGAATCCTTTGACAGTCTTTCGGTCATTGCACATGCACCTAATACACATAAATTTGTGTTGAACTTTTGGGATGAGGATTTGCGTAAGGAATATGAACGTGTAAAAAGCTTGCACATTTCGGATAAGCTTACGAAAGTGAAATATGTCTATAATGTTAGTCCATATTATTATTTTCAGCTAACTGATCCTGATGATAATGTTATTGAGGTTACTGGTGATTACACTCCTGAGGAGAATGAATTTGATGATTAATATTGATTTCACTAAAATAACTGCATGTGGTGAATGCTCTGTAGGATGTAAGAAAAAAGAAACTGGTTTATGTGAAGGATGTATTGAATCAGATGGTAATTGCAAGGAATGGGCAGAATCAAAAGGCTGTCCGATACATGAATGTGCAAGACAACATAGTGTTCAGTTTTGTGGACTATGTGATGAATTTCCATGCAGTTTCTTAGTGAAAAAGATCACTTGGAATACTAATATTATTGAGGATTTAACTGTACTTGCAAATGAATATAACAGACAAAATAAGATAAAGGATGTGTATTAAATGGAGATAAACAGATGTATAAAAGAATCTTTTTCAGTAATAGGAAAAGAAGGATCTACAAATGACGGTGAAAACTTTATTGCAAAGCTTTGGGACGAAGCAAATTCACAGTTTGATATGGTAAAACATCTTGCCAAAACAGATAAAAATGGAAGCTATGCTGTTTTTTGGGGTGCAATGTCCGATTTCTCACATTCATTTTTGCCTTGGGAGAATGGCTTTTCACAAGGACTTTATCTTGCAGGATTTGAAGCTTTAGATAATGTTATGGCCCCTGATGGTTGGATTAAATGGATTATCCCGTCATATGAGTATATTTATGTTATTAATCATAGTGGTGAAACTTTTAATGAGCTGATTAAGTATTTACAAGATAATAATATTAACCTTGCAGGTGCAGTTCATGAATATACAGATTCAGCTGATGGGCAATCTTATCTTTATGCTCCTATTAAAAAATTGTGATTATTTTTACGAATTTAAATAACAAAGGATGATATTAAAATGAGCAGAGCAACAACAAAATCTGAATTGATTTCATTATCAATCGATAACTATGATAAACTTAATAAGCTTATTTCTGAACTGACTGAAAAGGAATTATCAACACCATTTGATTTCTCATCAAGCATTAATAAGAAAGAATTACATTGGAAAAGAGATAAAAATCTTCGTGATGTTTTAGTTCATCTTTATGAATGGCATCAGCTTTTACTGACTTGGATTTTATCAAATCAGAATGGTGAAAGTAAGCCATTTCTTCCATCACCATACAACTGGAAAACATACGGTGAACTAAACATAAAGTTTTGGGAGAAACATCAGAATACATCTTTGGAGGATGCAAAAGCAATGTTTCAAAAATCACATGAGGATGTGTTAAGTCTTGCTGAAACCTTTTCAAATGATAAATTATTCTCAAAAGGTATATTCGAATGGGTTGGTACAAATGCATTAGGTTCATATTTTACAAGCAATATGTCAAGTCATTACGATTGGGCAATGAAAAAGCTTAAAGCTCATAAGAAGAATTGTTCTAATACTAATCACTAATAAAAACTGAAGATATTTTATGCTAAAAACAAACGAAACTGAATATCAAACCGTGTGAATACCAATAATAATTTATTGGATTTTCTATACCATTATTCTACAAATATACACTTGCAATTATTCAGTCATACAACTCAATAAAAATAATAAGTAAGGAAGCAAAAAAACATGATTGAATTACCTGAAACTTATGTCCTCGCAAAGCAAATTGAACAAACATTAATTGGGAAAACTATCATTAAAGTGGTAGCCAATCATCACCCTCATGGATTTGCATGGTATACTGGCGATCCGTCATTATATAATAAAATGCTTGCTGATAGAAAGATTACTGGATCGGCTGCTTATGGTGGTCGTCCGGAAATATGGGCTGAAAATATGCGAATTTCATTTTGTGATGGTGTACGTACACGTTATCATGAAAAGAACGAAAAACGTCCTGATAAGAATCAGCTTTTGATTGAGTTTGATGATGGTTCTGCTTTATCATGTTCTGTTCAAATGTATGGAGGTATATTTGCCTTTGAAAATAGTTCAAAGGATGACTATTATTATAATGTAGCAATAGAAAAGCCATCACCATATACAGACACTTTTGACCTAACATATTTCGATAATTTACGTCAGGGATTGAAACCTAAAATGAGTGTTAAAGCATTTTTAGCTACTGAACAACGCATACCTGGTTTTGGAAATGGTGTTTTACATGATGTTTTATGGAATGCAAAGATACATCCCAAAAGAAAGCTTGAAACACTTACAGACAATGATATAGAGTGCTTGTATAAAAGTGTTAAGTCAACATTAATCAAAATGCGTGACAACGGTGGACGTGATACCGAAAAAGACTTATTCGGAAAAGCTGGCGGTTATCACACAATTTTATCAAACAAAACACTTATGTATCCATGTCTTGCTTGTGGTGGTGGACTTAAACGAGAGGCATACATGGGTGGAAATATTTATTATTGCCCAACCTGTCAGCATTTGTAATAAGTAGTATTATATAGTAAGCATAGTATTTAAATTGTAAAATCCCATTAAGCTGTATTCATCATAAGCGTAATGGGATTTAATATATTATATTAAAATTAATTTATTGGGAAGAAAACCATAGAATCAAACCATGGTTTAAATCCGAATTTTTCATAAAGTGGTTTTCCCATATCTGTTGGAACAAGAATAATTCTTTCACATTGATTTTCCTTAGCATCATCGATAGCTAATTCCAAAAGCTTAGATGCAATACCCTTTTTACGAAAATCTGGTTTTGTATACATATTTCCTAAATGTGCAGTTTTACCATTCAAGCATAATTCATTAGGTGGAAGAAAAAAATAATTCAAACAGCATACAGCTACTATTTTATTATAAAAAACAGCAATCCATAAGCTTATATTATTGTCTTGTATTCCTGTTTCAAAATATTGAAATGTATTATTGTATAGCTTATTCTTAAATTCATCATCATAATCTTTATTTTCACATAACATTGAAACACGTATTTTTGATAATTCACTTATTTCATTTATTGATGCTTTTTTATATTGAATCATAGCATACCTCTGTATTTTCATTATACAATCCTATCAAAGTTTCTAAGAAAAATCAGCTTTTCTATATCAAATAAACTCAAACAACTCTTCTATACGAGTGAACATATCCCATGTGACGAATGTTCCATCATCAACCATTCGATTTATTTCTGATTGGCTGACCCATTTTACATCACATGTTTCATCAGGACAAAACACTACATCGGATATGTTAATCTCTTGCTTAAACAGCCACACATCAGCTAGACAATGGTTGCAAGGACACTTCCGTAATTGATGCTTTATCATTTGTCCGTTTTGTGATTCAAGGGTAATACCAGTTTCTTCTTTAACTTCTTTTAAGACAGTCGTCAAACTATCATCACCAGAAACAGCATTGCCACAAACGCACTCCCACATATTAGGAAATGATTTATTTGGTGTTCGCTTAATAATAAGAAATTCGCCATTATTATTCATTATCCATGCATATATACAAAGATGATAATCACCATCAGCCATAGGTTCACCACGTTCGATTGTGCGTCCTGTCTTATTGCCATTCACATCAAGAATATCCCAAAGTTCAGACAATTTCATCACTCCAATTATAAGTTATTATTTCATTAAGATATTTATTTCATGAACGACAAATCAAGCAGTTCCTTATTTGTAATAATATCATTGAATAACCCTGATAAAAGTTCAGATTGATTTTCTTGTAAATTATTCAAATCAAAAGATTGACGATATGCTATGTATAGAATAATATGGCGAAGTTTCAAAAAGTATGGAATTTGTTTATACCATGATTTATCAATATAATTTTCTTTGTTGTACCCATTTATAAAGCTGTTGAAAAATTGCTCAGGGTAATTTTTATCTTGGATTTTATAATGGTTTTGATAGACAGCATAATATAAGACCATAGATATATCATTTATATACCATGAATACTCCATATCGTCAAAATCAAATACAGTTAAATTATCTCCATTAATGAAAAAGTTACC
>JAVBOH010000013.1:0-100997 GCA_031550725.1 Oscillospiraceae bacterium | reverse complement strand
TAACTGTCGAATTTCTTCGCAGTAGGATTAATAACCAATCCACAGCATCTGTTGATAGTATAGGGCTATCTTATTTACATTAAACAAATTTTAAGAAAGGTATGTATTTTGAAACCCTATGTTTTCATTATACAAGGATTTTATATGGCTTATATGAAAATAATCGAGGAAACAACTAATTGGACTTGTCCTAAAACTGCTGATTATGAAATAATCTGTGTTGCAGGGGGGCAGGGTGGCGCAGGAAGAACGAGTAGCGGCGAAGCAGTATACGGTGTAATCGGTGGCTCAACATCGTTTGGAAATTATATTACTGTGACTGGTGCATGGGGTGATACTAACAAGCAAAAAGCATGCGGTGGAATGGGTGGATATACCTTATTTGCATATGGTGGTGTAGGAAGTGCAGGTGGTAGTAATACTACTACATCTCCATCTGCAAATGGAGGAGCAAATGGCGGTACTGGGTTAGGATATGGTGCTGGCGGTGGTTGTGCAAACGCTGTAAATTCTGGCGGCGGCGGATGTGGTAAACTAAAAACTACATTTGTTACTATCAACAAAGATACTGTTGTTAACTGCGTTATCGGCAAAGGCGGACTTGGTGGAGTTGGAACTGAAAGCACAGGCTTAAGCGGCGTTGACGGCGTTATTGTTATAAGAGAGGTGTAAAAATATGTTATATATTGTTATTAACAAGGATAATGTGGTTACCGAAATTATCCCCGAATTTATTCCTGAACTTCCAAATGTTCCAGTTCTGGACAGATATGAACAGGATTTTATTAAGAAATGTATCGTTATAAATGATGATAGCCCTTGCGAAAATGGCTGGATTTATGACATTGATTCAAACAGCTTTTATGAGCAGTCTGCACCTAGTCCTAGCCTTTCTCTTGACGAAGCAATTTTATACAAATGCAATGAAATTAATGTTGAATGTGAAAATGCTGTCATGAATGGTTTTGATTACAATGGTGCTCACTACAGCCTTTCTGTTAATGACCAGTCTAATCTCATTTCAATGGCTTCACTTGCCAATAACGGACACGGTGTGCCATATCATGCTGATGGGGAGGAATGCCGTATTTATTCTGCTGACGAGTTCCTTATGCTTGTTAATAGTGCCACTTTATTTAAAACTCATCATACTACATATTGCAATCTGCTAAAGCTTATGATTAGCGGCATAACTTGTACCGATGATGTATATGCTGTAAAATACGGCGAAACTGAATTGACTGGTACTTATAAGGAGAGATACGATGAAATCATGGCTGCGATTGCTGCGTAAATATCTATTTTTATTCATGGTTGGAGGTTTTGTTTACGTCCTGATAGAAATATTGGGACGTGGACGTTCCCACTTTAGTATGTTTGTCCTCGGTGGTATTTGTTTTATCTTTTTAGGGCTTTTAAATGAAGTTTTTTCATGGGAAACCCCGCTTTTGCTTCAAATGCTTGCTGGTTCTGTAACAATCACAGTTCTGGAATTTATCACCGGATGCTATGTAAATCTGTATCTTGGATTAAATGTTTGGGATTATTCAAAACTTCCTTGGAACTATCTTGGACAGATTTGCTTATTATATAGTGTATTCTGGTTTTTTCTATCCGCTGTCGGAATTATACTCGATGATTTTCTTCGGTATAAATTTTTCGGTGAGGATAAGCCAAAATACAAGCTTTTTGTTTGAAAACAATAGGGGGACTGATTAAAATGAACGGTTATAAAGAACTTATTCTCGCAGCTTTTGGTGTAATTGGCGGTTTTATCGCTACACTCCTTGGCGGCTGGGATACCGCACTTCAGACACTTGTCATTTTTATGGCAACTGATTATTTCAGCGGTATTATGGCTGCAGGAATTTTCAAAAATTCATCCAAAACTGCAAACGGCAGAATTTCAAGTGCTGCCGGCTGGAAGGGTATCGCCAAAAAGGTTATGTCCTTGCTTATGGTGCTTATAGCCTGCCGGTTAGACATACTGCTTGACACAACCTTTGCTCGTGATGCTGTAATTATAGCTATCGTTTCTAACGAGGCTATTTCTATTATTGAAAATGCGGGTCTTATGGGTGTGCCTATTCCAAGTGGTATTAAAAAGGCTCTTGAAGTGCTTAATACTAAGAAAAATGCCATGAATTCAGATGATACGAATAACGAGAATGGCTCAAATAATAACGATAAGGAGAATACTCATGAAGATAATTGACGTTTCTAAGCATAACGGTACTATCGACTGGGTTAAAGTTAAGGCTGACGGCATTGAAGGTGCTGTTATTCGTGCAGGGTATGGGCGTGAAAGCTCACAAAAAGACCCCCTGTTCGAGCAGAACTATAAAGGTGCTGTTGCCGCTGGGCTTCATGTCGGCTCATACTGGTACAGCTATGCCGACACTCCTGCTGATGCCATCACAGAGGCTAAGGTTTTTCTAAGTACTATCAAGGGTAAAACCTTTGATTTGCCAGTCTATTTCGATATTGAGGAAGATAAGCATATTAAGCTTGGCAAGTCTGTCTGTACTGCTATGACTGAAAATTTCCTTGGCACTCTTGAAAATGCCGGATATTTTGCAGGCGTTTATTCCTTTGATTCATTCTTTTATTCTAATCTGACACCTGCTATACAGGACAAATATTCTATTTGGGTTGCGAGAGTTGAAAATATTAAACCTACAAGCTGTAAAAAATATGATATGCACCAATATTCCTTCAAGGGTAAGGTTAATGGAATTTCAACTGTGGTTGATATGAATGACTGCTTTAAGGACTTCCCTGCTATTATCAAAAAAGCGGGCTTAAACGGTTATACAAAATCCTCCTCAGCAGTTCCTGAGCTGCGCTCTGTGACTGCCTCTATTGTTAATATTCCCGCTGCACAGGCTAATACAATTTTCACTACTTGTGAACAGATGGGTATGAACGTTAAAATTTCGTAATAAAATGCCGTCAGAAAGTTTTTTTCTGACGGCTTGTTTTTTTGTTGACAAATGACTTGCAGCATGGTATAATATTCAAGTTGAATTTTATGTGAGTTTGCATTATATTTGAAATTTTATCAAAAAATTTACCTTGTCGGATTTGTCCGCAAGGTTTTTTTATGCTTTGGTGCATTTGTTGAGGATTAATATATTAGTTTTTCGATGTTAATTCTTTTTGAGGTATATACACAAAAATAATGTAAATATTTGTCTATTTGTTATATGAAAGGATTTTTTAAATGGTAAGAGAAGATTTACGTAACGTTGCTATTATTGCCCACGTTGACCACGGCAAGACCACTCTCGTTGATGAAATGTTAAAGCAAGGCGGTGCTTTCCGTGAAAATCAGAACGTTGCAGAACGTGTAATGGACTCTAACGACATCGAACGTGAAAGAGGTATTACTATCCTTGCAAAAAACACTTCCTGTATTTACAATGATATCAAGATTAACATTATTGATACCCCTGGTCATGCTGATTTCGGCGGCGAGGTTGAACGTGTTCTTAAAATGGTTGATGGTGTTGTTTTGCTTGTTGACTCCGCTGAAGGCTGTATGCCGCAAACTCGTTTCGTTTTGCAGCGTGCTATTGATATGGGACATAAAATCATTGTTGTTGTAAACAAGATTGACCGTCCTGATGCAAGACTTGATGAAATTGGTGATGAAGTTCTTGAACTTTTGCTTGACCTTGATGCTAGTGATGAGCAGATTGAATCTCCTGTACTTTTCTGTTCAGGACGTTCCGGCACTGCATCTATCAGTCAATATGAAGCTGGTACTGATCTTATTCCGCTTTTTGAAACTATTGTTAATCATATTCCTGCTCCACAGGGTGATGAAACCGCTCCGCTTCAGATGCTTATTTCTTGTATCGACTACAATGAATATGTTGGACGTATTGGTATTGGACGTATTGAACGTGGTACTATCAAGCTTAATCAGCAGGTTGCTGTTGGTGATTTCCATGACCCTGACAACTCTTATAACAGCAAGATTGTTTCTCTTTCTCAGATTGAGGGTCTTAGCAAGACTACTGTTGACGAAGCTAAGGTTGGCGATATCGTTTGGATTTCCGGTATTGAAAAATTGACTATTGGTGACACTATTTGTGCTACTGATTGCTACGAGCCGCTTGCTTTTCCTAAAATTTCCGACCCTACCGTTGAAATGACTTTCTCTGTTAATGACAGTCCTTTTGCTGGCCGTGAGGGTAAATTTGTTACTACTCGTCAGATTCGTGACAGACTTTTCAAGGAAACTCTACGTGATGTTTCATTGCGTGTTACTGAAACTGAAAATACCGATTCATTCAAGGTTGCTGGACGTGGAGAAATGCACTTGTCTATCCTTATCGAAAATATGCGACGTGAGGGTTATGAGCTTGGTGTTTCCACTCCTCATGTTCTTATGAAAGAAATTGACGGTGTTTCATGCGAGCCAATCGAAAGACTTGTTGTTGATGTTCCTGAAGAATTTGTTGGCGCTGTTATGGAAAAGCTTGGTTCAAGAAAAGCGGAACTTCTTTCTATGGGTCCTCAGGGGTCACGTATGAAGATGGAATTCCTTATTCCATCACGTGGACTTTTCGGTTATAAATCCGATTTTCTTACCGACACTAAGGGTGAGGGTATCATGAGTTCTGTTTTCGACAGCTATCAGGCATTTAAGGGTGATATCCCTAGACGTAACACTGGCTCTTTGGTTTCCTTTGAAACAGGTGAGGCTATTACTTACGGTCTTTATAATGCTCAGGAAAGAGGTAACCTCTTTATCGGTGCTGGCGTTCCTGTTTATGAAGGTATGATTGTCGGCTCATCTCCTAAGGCTGAGGATTTGGTTGTTAATGTTTGTAAGAAAAAACATCTTACTAATACCCGTGCTTCCGGCTCGGATGATGCTCTTCGCCTTGTTCCTCCACGCAGACTTTCCCTTGAGGACAGTCTTGAATTTCTTACTGATGACGAAATGCTTGAGGTTACTCCTGTTTCTATCCGTATCCGTAAGAAAACTCTTGATAATCAGCTTCGTGCTAAGCAGAGATCTAAGGTTTAATTGTAAATTATATACGGGCGACCACATAGTTGTCATCCGTATAACATAAAAACACAAAGGCTGTACCCTAAATAAAATTGGGTACAGCCTTATTTTTGTTAATCCATTTCAGCTATTTCATATGCTTGTTCAAGCATTTGGTTTAGTGTTTGCAAAACAACGATATTTGTATCGCTGTCTGTTACATCAACTTCCCTGATTTTCATTGTAATAGCATCAATCAGGTCGTCATATAAATCTTCTCTCGAACGGTCGTCATTATTTATAACGTTATTATGGATAGTTCCTTTACGCAGGTTTTTGGTTGCATACCATGTATTCGGCGGAAAACCATCCGAAAAAACTATGTTATGCCTTTGCGGACGTTCATCCTCAAACTCGACTAACCTTTCTTCAAGTTCGGTATAGTCACTCACATCTTTTGCAGGCATTACAGCCATTGGTGCGGCAAGTGCTATAAACTTAAGCCTTGTGAACTCCTTGTCCTCTGTTACAAACGGGATACTGTATAGCTCCCATCCATCACGCTTTTTTATAGGCTTAATGAAATTCCTGTTCAGCTTATAGACATATTCCTTTGACCTGTCATATGATTCATGCTCTTGATTGCTGTGCAGAATTACAAATTGACAGGTTTCATTGCAGTTGTCATTCTCACCGCCATTGAGCCAGAATGTAAATGTATATTCGGTATTTTTTTCAAGGCGCATTGGTCTTGATGAAATCTCGCTCCAGTGCCATGTCCAGTCGCCAAGCATATAAACTTCAACCAGCTTGCCGTCCATTCCTGTCATAAAAGTGCGTGAGCTTACCTGCTGTTTACATTCCTCAGCTAAAGCATACCATTCTCTTGCGTTAAAATATAATTTATTTTCCATATTAACATCCTCCAATATATAATTGGTCGGACCTTTAGGTTTCAGACGAATTTCACAGTCGCTAACATAAACTGCCCGACCGTTTTTTACAAGTCCTCTTGCCCTTTTCGGATAAGTTGACCCAAGTATATTTTCTGATTCGTCCGTTACAATTACGTTTTTTTCTATGGGTTTCTCCCCCTTTGCAACTATAAATTATGTCACTAATAATGTCTTTGTGCCTTCGTTTTTTGTTATGGGTATCTTCCCCTGCACAATGTTTACACACGTTTATTTTAACACATCTTTACTATATTGTCAACATATTTAATTGGTTAATAAATTTATTTCACCGATGCAATAAAATCCGCAATAAGTTCATTAACCTCATCATACTTCTGACTTAAAATATGCGGGAAATGTCCTGTATCCTCAATACGCACAGATGAAAAATTCCGAACATTCTTTGCAAGTATTTTGATATCCTGCGCATTGACAAGTGTATCATTGCTGCCATAAATAAGCATCATTGGCATGGTTATTTTCTGCAAGTCCTCATTCGTGATATCAGGATATATCATGCAGTTTTTTATGGTTTGCTTTAAAAAATTCTGCCAGTTTCCCTTGTGTGCGGCATAATGCTCTTTTTTCATATTCTCAATAAAACCGCTGTATCTCTCCATATCTATTGTGTCGGGATTATATCTCATTAAAAGCTTTCCTGCATCCTCATTCAAAAGTCCTGACGAACACATAAGCGTTACGCTTTTTACTCTGTCGGTATGATTTACTGCACTGTACATAGCTATATCGCCACCCATGCTATGACCTACGATATGTGCTTTTTCAATCCCCAGCTTGTCCATCAGCATGATTATGTCGTCTGCTAGCTGTGACGGAATCCAGTTAAAGTTAGTGCTTTCAGTTTCTCCATGTCCTCGCAAATCAGGATATATGCAGCGGTTTGTATTCTGAAATGCTTGGATTTGAGCCGCAAATGATGTTATTCCTCTTGACAGACTTCCGTGTATAAATATTATTGGCTCACCAATTCCGATGTCCTCGTAAAACATTGTTAAATCTTCGGTTTTCATGTATGGCATTGCATTTTTATCCACCTTTCGATTAATATTCGTTGTTATTGTTAATTATATCACATCGCTTTTGCGGTTGCAACCATATAGCTCAAATGTCTTTTTTGTTTCTCCTTTTTTGATATATTTAGCAGTCTTATTATTGTATTGATATATGTAATATTTTTCTGCACCATCTACTTTACTCCATCGTAAAGCCACTTTATCATGATTTACTATTTTATATTGCAATAGTATTGTAAGTCTTGTTGAAAACATTAAAGAAATGCAGCTTAATAACGATATCGAGGGTATTTACAAGCTGTTTGATAAACCATCCATTGATGATTTATCATCTTTTCAGATAAATATCGAAATTGATATGGATAAGATTATTAACACAGAAGTTTGTATATAGCAGTTAATCTCGCCATGAGCGAAATATTAGAAAATGTCGCTTAAATAAAATATTCCAAATTGCTTGTCGTATTCGGTGAAATATGGTATAATTATTTCATCGTATATAGGTGCTTTGGATTTTGAAAGGAGTACTTCGTTGGTATTGTGAATACTGCTACACTCGCTGCTTGATATATAAAAAAAGAAAACCTCCAAATCTGCACCGTTTGCAGATTTGGAGGAAAAGATGGAAGTATCTTTATCATAACCACACAGGTGTGGGGTTTGTGAGAATTTCGGATTTTTCTGATTTCGTAATTTAGTTTTTTGCGGATGGGATTTTTAATTGATGTGGACATAGACTTACCCAGTATTTGTTAGCTGGGTTTAGGTTGAGATGGTGGGTTGGTTGTATTAACAAATAATAATCAAATGTTTTATACAAAATAACTAAAATAGTACAAATGTTCGATTATTTTCAGCCTATATCTTGACATATTTCTCCTTGTGGTATATAATAATTATAGAACATATGTTTTATAATTATTATTGAAAATTTGGAGGAATTTAATGGACGAAGTCAAAAACATTGTTAATAAACAATTAAAATCATCAAAATACTCATTATCAAGTCACATTGCTATGCTGTATGCTGTGCTTTTAGGTGATAATGATTCTAAAAACGAATCTTCTACAAATTCAAATCAAAATTGGGGATATACTGCTTTAACAAAAGTACCATATAATAAACGACAATATCTTCAACCGATTGGAAATAATACAAGAGAACTGTTGCAAAAGGATTTTTATACTCCTCATATGTGGCTTAATGCACAGATTGAGGATACCCTCGATACAATGTTTGATTCATTGTTAGTGAAAAATCCGAAATTGCCATATGGTGATGGGTATGTTACGTCATATAACAATTACTTATTTGGCATTAAAGAGCGTATTCTAAAAAGAATACCTGATTTAACTCGAAATCTTTTGCACAGAAAAGCGTCATATGAAGAAATGTATAAAGCAATAAATGATATATTCGATTCGGAAACGAAGAATATACCTGCTGCTGCTGCCGATGTATATTCAAGAATGGAATATGATAATACATTGTTCTATTTTCTTATGCATGAAGTTTATGAATTTAAAATACAAACTGAAGGTGAATCATGTGCTGAATGTTTAAGTCATGGTAATAAGGTATATGACATTGACGAACTGCATGATATACAAATCCCCTTTCACCCAAACTGCAAATGCAAGCTAGTCCCAGCAGATGAGAATGCATATTCTAAAATTGCTGAAGATTATGCTAACGATTACGAGAAATTGCTGGATGATTTACAGCTTGCTCTTGATGGCTTTGGTATGATTCCTGGTTTCGGTAATTTCTTTGATAGCATTAATGCAGTAATTTCACTTTTTCGCAAGCATTATGTTGAAGCTGGATTATCTGCATTGTCTGCGATACCTTTGGTTGGCTGGTTCAGCACAATTTTGAAAAACGTATTTAAGCATGGTGACGAAGTTATTGACGGTGTTGAATTTGTTGTCAAGCATGGTGATGAAATTGCTGATGGTGCTAAGAATGTAGTTAAGCATGGTGACGAGATTGTTGATGGTGCTAAGAATGTGGTTAAGCATGGCGATGAGATTGCTGATGGTGCTAAAAGCATTTTTAAGAATGGAAACATAACTATTGAAGCAGTAAAATCAAATCCAAAAGCATTTAGTGGAAAATCTGCTGATGAAATTGCTGATTTATTAAAATCCGAGGGTTATGATATTATTATTAAAAAATCAGAAAAATCAAAATCAGGTGCAGAAATCATTCAAATTAAGAATACTGGTGGTGCAAAAAATATTACTCAAGTTCAAGTATCACCAGGTGGTGGAAGGCACGGAGATAATCCTTATATTAAAATTAGCACTTGTGACCAAGGAATTATTAAAATTGTCGATGGCTCAAAAGAGTTATATAAAAGTAATGCTGTAGAAAACTCAACAATAATATTCACAAATTAGGAGGAATTAATAAATGATAGACTTAAGTGCACCAATTATCCCATTTGAAAGTATGGGTGGTATAAAATTATATCAAACAATAAAAGATTTAAAGCCAATACTTGAGCAAAGAAATGTAAAAGAAGCTTTTGTTTATAAATTTGTAGTAAGCTATGAAATTGAAAACCAAATTAGTTTGTGGTTTAATTTATTAAATGGGAAGCTATATAAGATTATAGCTTTAAAAGACTATACTGGTGTTTTATTAGATAAAATAAGAATTGGTATGCATATAAATGAAGTTCTTGAAATTGAGCCTAGCTTTGTTTATGAAGATTTTGAGGAAGTTTATGTTAGTGATAAGGGTATATATATTGAAACTGATCCTGAAACAAATAATGTATTATGGGTATCTGTTTTTGTTAAAGAAATAGATGATATTGATTTTGAAGAGGGTAACTGGTAAACTAAAATAATTACTATACAAAGGAAGTCAACAATAAATGTTGATTTCTTTTGTTTTAAGTGTTTTTCGCAAGCATTATGTTGAAGCAGAATTATCTGTATTGACTGCGATACCTTTGGCTGGTTGGTTTAGTACCATTTTGAAAAACGTATTTAAGCATGGTGACGAGGTTATTGACGGTGTTGAATTTGTGGCGATGAAGTTGTTGATGGAGTCAAGAATGTGGTTAAGCATGGTGATGAAATTGCTGATGGTGCAAAGAATGTATTTAAACTAAGTGAAAATAGTATTCAACACATTAGCAAGCACATTCCTAATGATTTTGCTAGACAAGTTAAATATTTAACTGATGATCAATTAGCTGCGAAGCTTGCTCACAATACTTTTTTTGATCCAAGTTGGAGTAAATCACAAGTTATATCAGCAGTTGAAACTGGCTATAAACAACTTATGGATTTGGGGCTTACAGGAGTTCATGATGTTGTTATAAATGGTGAAACAATACGAATAGCAATAAAATCATATGGAACATTTGATACAGCGTTTGGATTAAGAAAATTAACATTAGAATTTTTCGGAAGATAGAATTGGAGGTTAT
The DNA here is from genome assembly GCA_031550725.1 of Oscillospiraceae bacterium. GTDB lineage: Bacteria > Bacillota > Clostridia > Oscillospirales > Ruminococcaceae > UBA946. The sequence goes on along the minus strand of JAVBOH010000013.1, from coordinate 90,556 downwards.
AAAATGTTTGAAATTACATATAGAATTACAACGAGTTTAGATTATATTAAATCACTTGATGAAAACATATTTGATAAAGATGGTGATTTTGAAGGATTTATATGCTTGAATTTTAATGGTAATATTTATGGTTATTGCCCTGACCGACCACTTTTTGATGATGAAACGGGATGGGACTTGATATCAATTTGGTTTGAATCTTTATTAAGTGCAGTCGCTATACTAAACACATCAAGCTATGTTGCTGTAAGCGATATTGATGCATATGAAACTTGGATTGAATTTAAACGGGAAGATGAAACTGTGTATGCTAGTATTGTAAGAGCAGATAAAAATGGAATGTCATGTGTGGCTTCATCTCCTTTAGAAAATTCACAATATGGTGAATGGAATAACATTCCTGTTAGCTACATTGAATTTAAAAATGAAATACTTAAAAAAGCAAAGCAATATGTTGATGAAATAGCGTTGGTTAATCAAAAATTATTAAAAAGTTCTAGATTATCAAAAATTGGTAATCTGATTTTAGAAATGTAGTTTAAAGAGGTATTATGTTAAATAAAATTACAGATATAATAAATGAGTGGGCTCCAATTGATGTATTTCCGTATGCACCAAAAGATGAATATATCAATGAAATTAATGAACTTGTTGCATATATTGAAAGTGTTAAAAATTGTTCAGTAGATACTTTAGGAAATAAAATTTATGAATTGTTTATTAGAACTTTAGGTGATGATGTTTTCATGCAGTCGATTGATGATTGTGGTGACATTGCGAAAAAAATTCTTGCGTAAAATGTTTTAATCTTACGAGGAACCCTCAAAAAGCTCCAAAAAGCTTAGGAGGGTTTCCTCATTGTTTTCGAATACACCTATTCCACAAGCTATTAAGGATTGGTTAACTAAGAAGGGTATTCCATATACCGAAATATTAAATTAATATAAAAAAGGAGAAAAAATCATGTCAATAACTGCTTCAATTGATATAAAACTTTCTTGTAAAGAACAAAAAATAATGACATCGCAAGAAATATTAAAAAGATTTATTAATAACGGATGGGCTGTTAAGAATAATGATAAGATTCTTTATTTACCGTTAGGTGATGATGATATGTTTGAATGGCTGGATGATTTAGTAAATGAATCAGAACTTTTTGAAATTATAGCAAAGAAAGAACAAGCTAATGAAATAATAGGTGTAGGTTTAACATGGCGAGATACCAATATTGGTGGAACAATTTTAATATATCCAAATTTTGATTTAACAATTAATTTGACAATTAATCGTCGTAAGCTTTTTAATGATATAACGGATGTAAATTGGTATTTAGAGAAAATAATTTCTTGTTTTGATAATAGTGCTGTTGATGTAGAGAGTTTTTCATTTAGTCAAGGATAAACTAATACATATTTATTATTAACAACATTTCACATCAAAAATGTATCTGAACTGATAAAAAGTGTACCTAGTTTAGGTTTTGGAAAGTAGGAGGAATTAATTATGTTTATAAAATCAATTAATTGGATTGATAAAAATTCACAAGAAGCTGATGTTGTAGTTTCTGATAATACTTATGATTTAATTTGTTTTTCATATCCGTTTTTTAAATCAGCTGGAGAAAAACTTACTGAGCCATTATATTGTTATGGCGTTGAAAACATTGTTATTTCAGATGAAAAAGATTTTGACATTAAGAAAGGTGATAGCTTTTATAACTATTTTATTCGTGGTAAGTTAATAAATAAATTTGATAAAATAGTTCAATTAAATAATATTAACCTGTGTTTGGATGATGCATATGTACCAAACGATATTGATGAAGGTAGATTTATTGAGTTTGATGTTGCAAGACTAAATATATTTTAACTAATAAATATCTTGCTGGTTGGTTTAGTACCATTTTGAAAAACGTATTTAAGCATGGTGATGAAATTGCTGATGGTGCTAAGAATGTTGTTAAGCATGGTGATGAGGTTGCGGAGCAGGTTGTTAAACATGGGGATGAGGTTGTGGATAATTTTATCAACAAATCAAAAACTGGAACAGTATGGGATAAAATTAAATCAACTCAACCGAATATTCCTAACACGAATATACCAAAATCATTTCAAATCACTACGCCTAACGGAAAATTTCGGGTTAATCCAAACGCAACAAAGCATATGGCTGAATATTCAACTCGAACATTGACACATGGTCAAAAGTTAACAGAACAACAATTACTTAATAACTTTGAAGCAGCTATTAATAAAGCAACTCAAATAGGATATACATTTGAAAAACCGATTATCGTTGGTAATTGGGAATTAATATTTAGCCAAGCTCGTGAGGTCGGACAATTACCAGTCATAAAACATGCTAGATATATACCATAGAAAAGAGGAGCAAATTTATGTTGAAAGTTAAAGAAATACTACCAGAAAAGATTCCAGCAATTGTGGAAACTGATTTTTATGTTCCAATAACAGTTGAATATCCATTAAATGATTTACAGTCAGAAGAAATATATTATTACAGAATACTTAATGAAAAATCGTCTTTTATTGAATTAAAAGTCAATAGTAATTCACATAAAATATATTCAGTAATTGTTGTTTCTATTAACGATTTAGTTGATTATTCAGAAATAAATTACGATTTCAATAAATTGCCAGTTAATTATGGTAATCCTATTATTGATACTATTATATGGTCAGACATTAATACTATTGATGACAATAATAATTTTATTATTTCAATCGATTCGGATAAAATATTCATTTTACTTGATAATTTTAAACAGGCAACTGAGCGACTAATACTACCAAATGTTGAATTGCTTTTAGATAAAGATGATTATATAGTCGGCTATATATTATATGATATTCCACTGGAAAATAAAGAAGATATGATGGCAGGAATAGTAGCGACTGTAACTCGGCATAAAGATGTAATTTAATTGCTATGTAATCTCCACCTCAACCCCAGGCTTAAACTCGACCACAAACTTCTCATCAAACACAGTAATTTTCGAGAGCAACCGTTAACAAGAGTTTCATTAAACTCAGTAAATCCATAATTCGTAGAAATAAATCATGCATTTCTAAAAATAGCTTGATGTGACTGTTACGATTATGAGTAATGATTGACATTGACATGATTATATATTCTATACAGATGAGGGAAAATTTATAGAGTTTGCTGTTGCTGGATTAAATATATTCTAACCAATAAACATATTTCTGACATTTTTAGTACAATCTTGAAAAATGTATTTAAACACGGTGATGAAGTTATTGACGGTGTGGAATTTGCTGTTAAGTATGGTGATGAAATTGCTAATGGTGCTAAGAATGTAAAGTCGGCTCATTACCTGGCGAAGTACGCATGTATATGCAAAATTCTGACGGTAAAATTATTGATGTATACCTTTTGCATATAGAGAGCCGCAGTGATGCTCTGTTATTAGCTTCTGATAGTAATTATTAAGATTAAGTTATATCCATATGATTAGATAAATGTGTTTTTTGATTGTAATATTGTTCACAGCTATATAAAAATAAAAATGGTATAACCATTTCGTAGTGAAATGTGATTATACCATTTTTATTTATTAGATAATAGATTTTATTTTACGTTCTGACTGCCAATCAAATTCATTTATCTTTATCACACCAACACATTTACGTGAGTTAATCGTAGGGGTGTTTATTAATCGACCGTTTATTCACAATTGTTTTTTCGTGCAACAACCTATTATAATTAGCTATGTATCAAATTATTCATTAAACAATGGCGTTGATAGATATCTCTCACCTGTGTCAGGAAGAAGTACAACTATATTTTTGCCCTTGTTTTCAGGTCTTTTTGCAAGAGTTAATGCTGCCCATAAAGCTGCTCCTGATGAAATTCCAACAAGCACACCCTCGTTTTTAACGATATTTTTACTCGTTGCAAATGCAGCATCATTGTCAACAGTTATAATCTCATCATATATCTTTGTATTAAGAATTTCCGGTACAAAGCCTGCACCAATTCCTTGAATTTTATGTGCTCCTGAAACACCCTGTGAAAGCACTGGTGAACTCTTTGGCTCAACCGCTACAATCTTTATATCAGGATTTTTTGACTTCAAGTATGCTCCGACACCAGTAATTGTTCCGCCTGTTCCTACTCCTGCAACGAAAATATCAACATTGCCATCGGTATCGTTCCAAATCTCAACACCTGTTGTTTTCTCGTGTATTGCTGGGTTTGCAGGGTTTGTGAACTGTGATGGTAAAAAGCTGTTTGGGGTTTCTTCAGCAAGCTCATTAGCCTTTGCGATAGCACCACTCATTCCCTTTGCACCCTCTGTCAAAACTAGCTCAGCACCATATGCTTTCATCAAAGTTCTTCTTTCCATGCTCATTGTTTCAGGCATTACAATAATAATCCTATATCCCTTTGCTGCTGCTATCGCCGCAAGCCCTATGCCAGTATTTCCGCTTGTTGGCTCGATTATTACACTTCCAGTCTTTAATAGTCCCTTTTCCTCGGCATCATCTATCATGCCCTTTGCTACTCTGTCCTTTACACTTCCAGCTGGATTGAAATACTCAAGCTTTGCATAAATCTTAGCTTCAAGCTGCTCTTTTTCTTCAGTATGCACAAGCTCTAAAAGCGGTGTGCTTCCTATTAAATCAGTTACTTGTTTGTATATTTTCATGTCAATATACTCCTTTCATTATTATACCCATACTTCTTTGTCACAAGTTTATTAAAATTGTTTACATGGCTTATGGATAATTTTATTAGTATTTTTAATTTATCTTAAACTTTATTGCCTACTAAACATATATGCATTATAACATATTGATATTCAGTTGTCAATAGGTTTTAATCAGCATATAGTAATATTTTTTCTGTAATCAATATGTAATTGACATATTTGACAATTTGAGTTATAATATATATTGGGATTTTGTGTGTTTTAATGTTAGAGCTGACACGATTTACCTCATTACTTTTACACTGAAAGGGTGGTCATGATTATGCTTCAAAGTCTGAGCGGTAACTGGAAAATGCATCGTTGTGATGATGATAATAAAATTAGCTGTAAAATACCGGGGTCGCTTTATTCAACTTTTATTGAAAACGGTTTGATGGACGACCCATATTATCGTTTGAATGAATATATCAGCACGGATTTATGCAGACATGATTATATGTTTGAAACATCCTTTGTTCCAGAGCCTGAAATGATGGATTGTTCTAAACGATATATGCGTTTTAAGGGCATTGATACGCTTTCGGAAATCTATCTCAATGGTATGCTGATTGGCAGTACCGACAATATGCACAGAACTTATGAATTCGATGTCACAAACTTGCTTGCAACAGATGAAAACTTATTGCAGGTTAAGATTTTTTCACCTATTAACTTTATAGAAAAAAAACAGACTGAACGTTCCTTATGGGGTGTTTCATCCACAATGTCAGGCTATCCTCATATTCGCAAGGCTCATTATATGTATGGCTGGGACTGGGGTCCTAAGCTGCCTGATATGGGTATCTGGCGTGATGTTTGTTTAGTTGGTGTTATTGGTGCTAGAATTGAAAGCGTTTATGTCAAGCAAAATCATATGGCTAGTGGTGTTGCACTTAAATTTGACACTTCTATTAAAGATATTATGTCAGACAGACTTCATATTGATATTCATATTACTGCACCTGATGGCTCTGAATTTGTATTGACTTCAAAGGATATCAAGCCGCATACTTTTATGAGCCATGTTATTATTAATCCGTTTTTATGGAATGTACGTGGTTATGGCAAGCAGGATTTATACATGGTTGAGGTTATGCTTTTCGATGATGATATGCCTGTTGACAGGCACGTTTTTAACCTCGGCTTACGTAAGATTGAGATTTCTCGTGATATGGATGATGCCGGCGAGGAATTCTGCTTTAAGGTTAATGACATGAAGATTTTTGCTATGGGTGCAAATTACATTCCTGAGGACCATATTATTTCAAGATGTAATTCCAGCCGCACTAAAAAGCTGCTTCAAAGCTGTGTTTCTGCTAACTTTAACATGATTAGGGTTTGGGGCGGCGGTTATTATCCTGACGATTATTTTTATGATTTATGCGACAAGCTAGGACTTCTTGTGTGGCAGGACTTTATGTTTGCCTGCTCGGTTTATGATAATACACCTGAATTTTATTCGACAGTTAAAAAAGAGGTTGCTAACAATGTCAAGCGTTTACGTAATCATGCATCGCTTGGTATGTGGTGTGGTAATAATGAAATTGAATCTGCATGGCAATACTGGGGACTTCCTGAAGATGAGGAGTTAAAAGAGGGCTATACAAATATGTTCGAGGTTATTATCCCGAGCGTTGTTCGTCATTATGACCCACAGACTTTTTACTGGCCATCATCTCCGTCATCAGGCGGCGGATTTAATGATTCAAGCGCTGAAAATAAGGGTGATACTCATTACTGGGCAGTTTGGCACAGCTTAAAGCCATTTACTGACTTTAAAAATTATAAGTTCAGATTTTGTTCTGAATATGGCTTTGAGTCACTTCCATGCATGAAAACTATTGAGTCATTCGCTGAAAACTCCGATTACAATTTGATGTCACCTGTTATGGAGGCTCATCAGAAGTGTGAGCTTGGTAATGAAAAAATCATGTATTATCTTGCTCAGATGGTGCATTATCCATATAGCTTTGAAAATCTGATTTATGCTACACAGCTTGTTCAGGCGGAGGCTATCAAGGTTAGCGTTGAGCATATGCGAAGAAACCGTGGTGTTTGCATGGGCTCACTTTACTGGCAGGTTAATGACAGCAACCCTGTCATTTCATGGTCGTCTATCGACTATCACCAACGCTGGAAAGCACTTCATTACTATGCAAAGAAGTTCTATTCCCCTGTTTTATGCTCCATCGATGATGCTGATAAAGAAAAACTTGTTTTCAATATTTCTAACGAAAAGACTGTTAATTTTGTCGGCAAGCTGAAATGGCGAGTGCGTAAAAATGACACTACTATTGTTGCAAGCGGTGAGGAGGCTGTTGAAGTTAAGGCACTTTCTGCACTTGACTGCCTGCATCTCACAAGCAGAAAAACTTCGCTTACTCCTGATATGCATAAAAATCATTATATCGAATACAAGCTTGTTCAGAATAACACGCTTGTTTCAAGCGGCACTTATATGTTTGTTCTGCCAAAACAATTCGAATACCTTAACCCTGATATTTCCTGTAAGGTTATTCAGATTGGCGACATTTATAAATTCTCTTTCAATTCACAGAATTTTGCTAAAAGCGTTTATATTGATTTTGATGATTTCGACTGTATTTTCAATGATAACTGGTTTGATATTCATGGAACGGAAATTTCTGTTATCGTTCCGAGAATGTCACTGCCGCTTAATTCTTCGGCTGACAGTCTAATGGAGAAAATTAAGATTAAGTCTTATTATGATTTGTATAATGCGTAAAAATATGATATTAACTTAACGGGCGCAGCGCCCATACTGCACTTGTAAAATTTTAATCGCTGCATAATAAATGTGAACATTGCAGGGACACCATACATGGTGTCCGCTCTATATCGTTAAATTATCGGACACGATATAAAAGCCAATTACATTGGCTTATGTCCCTGCAATAATATTTATAAACATAAATTCTGGAGATGAATATATGAGCTATAAAGATGAATTTCTGACTATATACAAAGAGAACATAACCCGTGAGGGAGCAGACAAACTGCTTGAATATCTGCTTTCTTCTAACAGTGATTTTTTCACTGCACCTGCAAGCACTCGTTTTCATGGCGCACATGAGGGCGGTTTACTTGAACACAGCCTTAATGTTTATCATTGCTTAAAGGACTATCTTTCAAGAGAGCGTTCTAAATCAGTTTACGGTATGGATTATTCCGATGAAAGCATTGCTTTAGTAGCTTTGCTCCATGATTTGTGCAAGGTAAATTTTTATAAGGTTGACTACCGCAACAGTAAAAATGACATGGGCGTTTGGGAGAAAGTACCTTTCTACACTATTGACGACCAGCTTCCATATGGGCATGGTGAAAAGTCAGTCTACATAATCACAGGGTTTATGAAGCTTTCTCGTGAGGAGGCTTTTGCTATTAGATATCACATGGGCTTTTCAGGGATTGAGGATAAAAACAGTATCGGTAATGCTTTCGAGAAGTTTCCGCTTGCATTTGCACTTAGCACTGCTGATATGGAGGCGTCATATTTTCTTGAGGGAAAATAATCAATAAAAGAAATACCTATAATATAGTTGGTTAAATTTAAAACACTCAAGTGTTTTAAATTTGCATGTAGTGTATACAGAAAAGCGTTTAACCAACTATACAGGTAGTTTTTCGCACCTTTGGTGCGAAAGCGAGCATAGCTCTGTTAAAAATTCCAAAGGTTTTTTAACTTAACTCACTATAAATTAGATACACGAACTTTTCTCATGTATCTGATTTATTTTTTTATCGTAAAAATTTTTCTTGTAACCCTTGACAATCGTTAATGCATATGATATAGTATTAATAATCTCTTTGCACTGCATTTAATACAGTACAATCTGAACAGACTGCGAATATTATTCGTGAGTCGGGCCGTTTTTATGGCAGCGGATGAGTTTTTTCACATCTGCGGGACAGTGGTATGTTCCGCAGGTGTTTTTTTATACTTGCGAGCATATAATACTAATCAATGTATGAATTAGTATAGCTGAAAAAGTGTGGCATAGAGCTATCATACGTAATAAAAAACGGAGGTAAACTTTATGACAAACAAAATCAAAAATGGTCTTACATCAAGTGAAGTAAAAGAATTGCAGGGTAAGTATGGCAAAAATATCTTATGCGCACAGAAGAAAGAGAGCTTTTTCAGAAAAGTAATCGGAATTATCTGTGAGCCTATGTTTTTGCTTTTGCTTGCTGCTGCAATTATTTATTTTATTTTAGGTGAGGCTCGTGACGGCGCAATAATGCTCGTTTTTGTTATCGGTATTATTGGAATTGATGTCGTTCAGGAATGGAAAACAGACAAAACTCTTTCTGCACTTAAGGATTTATCTGCACCTCATGTACGTGTCATTCGTGATGGCACCCCACAGGATATTTTAAGCGAGGATTTAGTCCCTGATGACATCATGATTATCAGCGAGGGGTGCAAAATATCTGCTGACGGCTTTGTTATCAAGTGCAGCGATTTATGCACTGATGAGTCGTCACTAACTGGCGAGGCAGAGGGTGTTTGGAAAACTGTTTGCAATGACATCGAAAACACACCTAACAGCGATGGCTACTGGCGTAAGGATTATTGCTATGCTGGTACACTTTGCATTCAAGGGTCGGCATATATTCTTGTTGATAAAATTGGTTCTCAAACGGAGTATGGTAAAATCGGCATGAATATTGCATCTGTAACAGAAGAAAAAACACCGCTTAAAAAGCAGACAGACTGGCTTGTTAAGATATGTGCTGTTCTTGCTGCTGTGCTTTTTGTGCTTGTTTCAGTCATTACCTATTTTAATATATCAGACCATGAATTTGCTGACAGAGTTATCGAGTCCATATTGTCTGGCATAACTCTTTCCATGGCCATGATACCAGAAGAATTTCCTGTTGTACTCACAGTTTTTCTTTCTATGGGTGCATGGCGATTAGCTAAGAAAAGCTCACTCGTACGTAAGCTTCCAAGCGTTGAAACACTTGGTGCTGTATCTGTTTTATGCGTTGACAAGACTGGTACAATTACAGTTAATCAAATGACAGTAAATAAAACTTATGCACATAATGCAGATGAAAATAAACTAACCGAAATAATGGGGCTTGCTTGTGAAACTGATGCATATGACCCAATGGAAAAAGCTATTTTAACTCATTGCAATGGCAATGGTTATTCATCGAATGATCTTTTTGACGGTAGGCTTATTACTGAATATCCTTTCACAAATGAGCTTAAAATGATGGGGCATGTATGGGAGAAATCAGGCAAAATCGTTATAGCTGCAAAAGGGTCGCCTGAACGAATTTTAACCTTGTGTAACCTTTCGAAAGACGAACATAATGACATAATTAAAAAATCAGAGGAAATGTCTGCTGACGGACTTCGTGTTATTGCTGCTGCTTTTGCTGAAATAGAAACTGAAAGTGATATCCCTGAAAAAATCGAGGACTGCAAGCTTAATTTTTTAGGACTTACTGGACTTTCTGACCCTCCTCGTGAAAGCGTTAAGGGTGACATTGAAACCTGCAATAAAGCAGGAATTCGTGTCGTTATGATTACTGGTGACAACGGTGTTACTGCATCATCTATTGCCAGACAGGTTGGTATGAAAAACTGTGATAATATCATTACTGGTGATATGTTAAATAATATGGATGATGATGAGCTGCGTGAAAAAGTTAAGACAGTTAGTATCTTTTCAAGGGTTATACCAGAGCATAAAATGCGTATTGTCAAAGCTTTTAAAGCAAGCGGCGAGATTGTTGCCATGACAGGCGACGGAGTTAATGATGCACCTGCCCTTAAAGCCGCTGATATCGGCATTGCGATGGGTAAGCGTGGCAGTGAGGTTTCAAGAGAGGCAGCAGACCTTATTTTGCTTGACGATAATTTCACCACAATTGTTGAAACTGTTCATGATGGCAGGCGTATTTATGATAATATCCGCAAGGCTGTGGGATATATTTTCAGCATCCATATTCCAATCGCTATGGCATCACTTTTAGCTCCTATGCTTGGGGTTGCGCCATCTGCGTTGCTGTTACTTCCGCTGCATATTGTTATACTCGAGCTTGTTATCGACCCGACTTGTTCTATTGTGCTTGAACGTCAGCCTGCTGAAACCGATATTATGGAGCGTAACCCTCGTAATCCAAAAGAAAAGCTTTTGACTGCACGTCAGTTTATGAAAAGTGTTTTGCAGGGATTTGTAATTTTCATGGCATCCTTTGGAGCTTATTTGTATGTATATAAATCAAGTGACAACGCTGAAATTGCACGTACAATGGGACTTGGTATTATCATGCTTGCTAACCTTTTTCTTGTTCAAGTAAACAGTTCAGACAGGGATTTCGTTTTAAACTCTATGAAAAAGCTTGCCAAAGACAAGGTTATGTGTGTAGTTAGTGCTGTTACCATTTTAGCACTTGCGATTATAATTTATTCTCCTTTAAACAGCTTTTTAAAGCTTGCACCGCTTGATCTTGCACAGGTTGGTATTATGTTCTTGCTTGCAGCTGTTTCTGTATTTTGGTATGAGATTATTAAAGCTTTTAAGAGATATAAGCATAAGTAGAATTTTTTGACAGTATGTTATAATCTTTTATTAATTTTACATTTACTTCTTTTGTTTTAATTATATTTTTCTAAGATATGTTTAAGTATATTCAGCATTCCTTATATCAACTCTGCACAATTTGTGCAGAGTTATTTGTTTATATTTTTGCTGTGTTAATCTCAGTTAATTTTGTAAAATCCTTGACAAGTAATCCCCTTTGTGATATAATAAATAAGCTGAGTTTGAACAGCGTATATTTGCGAGTGTGCTGGAATAGGCAGACAGGCACGTTTGAGGGGCGTGTGTCTTTGACGTATGGGTTCAAGTCCCATTACTCGCACCATTTTCTTTATCCGCAAACCTTGAGTTTATCAGGGTTTGCGGATTTTTTTCTTTCTGAAATAAGTGCTTTGGTCTTTTCTTGGCCTTTATTTGTATGTTGATGTATCTTATTGCACTTTTACGAAACTTTACCTTCTATTACATTTGCAACAGCATCCATTGCTCTGGCTTGTGCTGCCTGAATAATCATCACCAAGAGTTTTTGTACGAACAGCTTTTTCTTGATTAGGTGCTTTGAGTGAAATATATTTACCACGCTTGACTGTGTACCCACGACTTTCTAGTTCTGCAAGCAGTTCATCAAGACTTTGTACCTTAGGAATAAGCGAATCAATTTCATCACGAATGTGTTGCTTCCATGAGGTGCCTTTCTTCTTATGCTCCCATTCGTTGTATGCTGTCATCCTTGGTTTCGGCTTTTTGAGATTTATCATATAGCTTAACACCATGCCTTAGGCAAACAGAATCAGATATCATCTTCAGCTTTTTTAGTGAAGTCTGATTGGAATAAAATCGCTTGCCATCCAAATCATACACATTTATCAAAATGTGATTATGTACATGGTCGGTATCATTATGAGTTGCAATCATTGCTTGAACATTATCACCGAACATTTCTGATACTATTGCTTTTGCTATGCTGTGTGCAGTACCAGTGTGTACATCATCTTTCGGATCAAAGCTTTGCACATAATGGATAAGCTTGACTTTGCCTTTTGTATCTTTCGGAATTGGCTCATCAAACTTTCTTTCAGAATAATGTTCGTATACACGTTTCATTTCCTCATAAGCACTTTTCGGTTCGGACATACAGTTGATACCAGTTACATACAAACCATCAACAGTTTTATCTTTATTGCATATGTATTTCAAGCTGCATAATGGAGTAGCTCGGATATCTTTCGATTTAATGTATGGCATAATTTTTCGTAATTCTCTTTCATGTGTTTGTAATCATCGGCGTAAATATTATTCGTTTCATTTGCTTTTCGTGCAAGCTGATTGATGTTGTTTCCAATTGCATTTAATTCGTTTGATAATTTGGATAGCTCCTTAAAATCGATAACTTTTATGTTGTTATTCAAAGCAGCATGCGTAATATATTTTGTTGTATTCATTTTAAGTGCAGCTGCATTTTTCTCGACTATCAACCAATCTTCATCACGAAATACAATCTCTTTTCGCTTGCCCTTGCGGATACATTTTTTATTTTGCATTAGCAAAACCTCCTCTCTCGTTTAAAAGGGTTTGGGAATTCCCAACAAGCTAGTATGCAAAATTGTGGGGACACACATTTTGCACCGTAACCTTTTTGCAGAAAAGGTATACGGATACTACCACATTAGTGAGTTAAGGTTTCTCTGCGAATAAGCAAAATAACAAATAAACAAAACAGCAAACAACTAAATATTGTATAAATCGCACAAATAAATGAGCAAAATCATTAATATGTGTGATAAAAAAGGACTTTCGTTTTTGAAAGTCCTTTTTTGTTTGCTCTTTTACGTTTAGAAAGCAGAGGAAATTTAATGTATAATTTTGATTATTTCTATAACAACCAAGATGAACAATACCAAGTATATTTACTACCAAAGTTCTTGTTCAAAGATGATATGTTTAGAACATTATCATCTGATGCAAAAATTTTATATAGCTTATTAATTGCTTATGCAGGTCAAGATGAGTTTCAATTTCAAGATGAGCATGGTAGATTATTTATTTATTTTCCATATGAAAATGCAATGTATATGCTTAATTGTGCAAAAGAAAAGATGACAAAGACATTCAAGGAACTAGATGAGGTTGGTCTAATCGAAAGAAAGATACAAGGATTGGGTAAGCCATGCAAGATATATGTTAAGCATATCAAGCATGTTATTAATGAAGAAAATATAGATAGTTAAAGGATTTTCGAAACAGAAAATCCTTTTTTTGATTTAAAAAGCAGAGGAGAGTTGAACATGAATACTAGCATAAATGATATAATGGGAATTTTACAAGATGGTATGATACAAATACCAAAGCCAATCTTTTATAGGACAGATATTCGCATGGAGACAAGAATTTTATTTTCATCGGTTTATAGCGAATGCCTAGCAGAAATGGAATGCTTCAACAACATTTTAGGCAAAGAATTTGATATTGAAGCATTTAGAGAAGCTATGATAGACCACACTAAAGAACTAAGACATAATGAAATACGATATGAGAGCTTTTGCAATGACAAAACTGTTAAATATGTAAGAGCTGAACTACTATCACTAATACGAAACATAGACCTTGAAGAACTACTAATTCAATGTAATTCAACTGTTTCAAACAAGGAGGTGAAGTAAAATGTTGACACAAGCTAATGCATTACAATACCAATATCATTTGAATTCAATATTTGAATTGATGAACCCTGATAACACAATGACAATAAACAGAATATTGGCTCACAAAATTGGTTTGCATGAAACATTAATATACTTCGCCTTAATATCTAAGCATTACTATTACTCAAAACATAACCGACTTGATATGGATGGAAGTTTCTTCTCTACTATAAATGACTTATTCGAAAGCACAACATTGTCAAGAAAACAACAAGATTCGGCTATTAAAAAATTGGTAGGTATCGGATTAATTTCGGTGAAAGTCAAAGGTACACCTCCAAAACGTTATTTTACTATTAATAACAATACAAACTTAATTTCAAGTTTATTGAATGATGAGACCAATAAAAGAGATAATGAAATTCAATTTGTCCAAAATGGGCAAATCAATTTGTCCGAAAAGGACAATTCAATTTGTCCGAATGGTACAAATCAATTTGTCCAAAATGGGCAAATCAATTTGTCCGAAAGGGACAACAAAACTAAAGCTAATAATCCTAATCTAAATAATCTTAATCTAAATCAAACCATCTCTCCATCCCCACAAAAAAATGAAACTGAAAGTTCTGAAAAGCCACTAAAGAAAAATGATGGATTGATGGATGGACAGATTGATAATAATATAATTATTAATAATCAACCAAAAGTATTTGAAACTATATTATCTGAAATAAGATATGAAAATGTTCTACTTCAAGAAAATGAAACAGCATTAGTTGATACTGATTTATTAAAAAAATGTATCATTCCATCGGCATATCATAACGACAAGAATACCTTGATGCGAGTGCTTAAGTTCATATTCCAATGGGATTACGTTTATAATGGCTTTAGAAAACAAGAAGATAAGGATTTATTTGAACTTATTTTTAATCAAATATATGAATTTTTAGCAAGAGAAAAATCATTTTTTAAGAATCCAATCAAATATACAGCGTTTTTTGAAGCATTAAATCGTAAATTATGCAAACAGGGAGATATGTATGCTTGGATTACACTTGTTATGGACGAATGGAGAAAAGTGCTTGAAAAACAACAACCAAAAAACATAACAGCATATATGCGTTCTTGCATTTGGAATTGGCTAAGCACTGATGAACTTGAAAATAATGAGAAAGCACTTGCTAACAGCTATTCAGCTAACTTTACTCATTCTTCTATTTCTAAAAACAATAATCCAACTCCAACAGTTACTACAATTGAAGAAGAAATACCTGATAAAGAAACTGACCCTAAGGGGTATGCAGATTGGCAGCGAAGAGATTTAGAAAAACAAATGCAGATGTATTCATATAATTAATTGAGGTGATATTTTTGATACAAGAAAATAGCAAAGAAGTCGTTTCAGTCACGATTGAAGCAGCAAAATTAACAAGTGAGCTTTTAAAAGCTGTACTTAGAGAGCACTTTGAAAACAAGCCAAAAACAACTGGCAGAACATCATTAAACAAGCTTTCAGGTGGCAAGGCAGACAAGCTTAAAAGTATTGAAATTACGGCTAATAATATTGCTGATTTTGAGAAAGTTGCTGCTAAATATGACATGAAATACATGGTAAAAAAAGACCCCACAGCTGAAAAGCCTACATATCATGTTCTATTTCAAGGTAATTCATTGCAACAGGTTAATAAAGCTTTGCAAGAATACTCATTTGATAAAGAACAACAGGTTACACGATTTACTCTTGAGAAAATCAAGGGAATGTCCGATGTATCACAAGAGAAAAGTCAAGATAAGCATAGGGAGAGAAAAAAGGAAAAGAAATTGAATCGGGGTGATTTATCCAAATGACATCTCCAAAAAATGTTAATCCACTTTCAAAAGGTGGTTCAGGAAGTGGAAAAGCAAGAAATTCAGTTAATCCCAAGCTTATGAAATCTTCATCGGCAAATAATAAGAGAGGTTCTCCACCAAAAAATAAAAAAGGTGTTGGAAATAACAAGTCAAAACAACCTCAACCTCAATCAAATTCAAATAATACCAACATTTTTGATAAAATCAAGAAAGACTTGAAAAACAATGTTAAACTTGATAAAAAAACTATCATGACCAATCTTCCGTTCTTATTATTCGCCTTTGTCGGCAATAAATTTGCTTATGCATGGAATTCAACAAAAGATATTAACCTATTCATGAAACAAATAAATGCAACGCTTTTAAATCCAATGCCAAGCTTTGCGATAAATGATATATTAGTTGGTGTTGCATTAGCTGTCGGAATTAAATTAATGCTTTATTCCAAGAAGAAGAAAGCTAAGAAATTCAGGGATAAAGAGGAATATGGCTCTGCACGGTGGGGCAATGACAAAGATATTGCTCCATATACCAACTTAGATAACTTCAAGGATAATATTGTTCTCACAAAAACCGAAAGTTTAACAATGGAGAGTCGTCCGTCAAGTGGTATTCAGTATGCGAGAAACAAGAATATTCTTGTTGTTGGTGGTTCAGGAAGTGGTAAAACACGTTTCTTTGTGAAACCGAATTTAATGCAAATGCATAGTTCATATGTCGTAACTGACCCAAAAGGAACGGTTTTAAATGAAGTTGGTTCAATGCTTGAGAAAAATGGCTATGAAATCAGAACCATTAATACAATTAATTTTAAGAAATCAATGCATTATAATCCATTTGCCTATATTTCAAATGAAGATGATATATTAAAACTTGTCAATACCATTATTGCTAACACAAAAGGTGATGGCGATAAGGGTGGCGAGGACTTTTGGGTAAAAGCAGAACGACTTCTATATTGTGCATACATTGGTTTCATTTTCTATGAGCTTCCGAAACATCAGCATAATTTTAATACACTTGTTGATATGATAAATATGTCTGAGACCAGTGAAGATGATGAAACTTTCAAAAATAGAATAGATTTAACATTTGAAGCACTTGAAGAATTCGACCCCGAACATTTCGCAGTCAGGCAATTCAAAAAATATAAATTAGCAGCAGGAAAAACAGCAAAATCAATCCTTATATCCTGTGGTGCTAGACTTGCTCCATTTGACATACAAGCTTTGCGAGAAATGATGGAATACGATGAGATGAATCTCCAAAACTTGGGCGAAAAGAAAACAGCTTTATTCGTCATTGTTTCTGACAATGATAATACATATAACTTTGTGGTAGCAATGCTTTACACACAATTATTCAACGTGTTATGCACTATTGCCGATGATGTACATGGTGGAAGATTGCCAGTTCATGTCCGTTGTCTGCTCGATGAATTTGCGAATCTAGGTCAAATTCCTAATTTCGAGAAACTCATCGCCACAATCAGAAGCCGTGAAATATCAGCTTCAATAATTTTGCAATCCAAATCGCAATTAAAAGCGATTTATAAAGATAATGCCGACACTATTGTCGGTAACTGTGATACCATGCTATTCTTAGGTGGCAATGAAAAATCGACCCTAAAGGATTTGTCCGAAACTTTAGGAAAGCAAACGATTGACCTTTACAACACGTCTGAGAATCGTGGGCAATCACAATCGTATGGATTGAACTATAACAAAACAGGAAGAGAGTTGATGTCGCAAGATGAACTAGCAGTAATGGACGGTGGCAAATGTATCCTCCAAATTAGGGGTGTTAGACCATTCTTCTCGGACAAGTTTGATATTACTAAACACACCAAATATGGGCTGCTGTCTGATTCAGACAAGGATAATACGTTTCGTGTCGAGGAGTACATGAAGCGTATGAGACACAGGGTTCAAATCAAGAATGATGAGAAAATTGAAGAATCTATCATCATAAAAAGCGATAAGGTTGATGAAATCTTATCATCAGAAGAAGAAAAAAATAATTAATTAACAGGAGGAATTTTCCAATGGGCAGTGGATTTTTTACAGACACAATTAGTGTGCTAGAAACCGTAATCGTATTAATCGGTGGTGGCGTAGGTGCTTGGGGTATCATCAATCTTTTAGAGGGGTACAGTAGTGACAATCCGGGTGCAAAATCACAAGGGATGAAACAGCTTATGGCAGGAGTAGGTATTGCAGCACTTGGCTTCGTATTAGTACCATCACTTTCAACTGCTGTTGGTGATGCATTAACACCAAGTTCAGGTTCGTAATTATTAGTACATAACCAATATAATTTTAAGCGTGGTGTGTTTTTTAATGGCACACCATGCTTTATTTTTAAAGAAAGTGGTGATATTTTGGGAGCAATCGAGGATTTTTTTAAAGAGTTTTTCATAGCGTTACTTCAAAATTTACTGACCGATGCTGCCGCATTTTTAAACATGAGTTTCTCAGCTGAGGATGGACTAAGTATGTTATATAAAACACCTCAAGATATAATTGGTAACACTGTAATAACAAAAATTGATAGTATATCAAATGCTTCAATAGTCCCGATAGGGTTTATTATTCTCGCATATGTCCTGTGTTTTGATTTAATTACATCAGTTATTAACGGAAACAATTTCAGAGAATTTGATACATCAATATTTTTTAAATTTTCATTAAAAGGAGCAATTGCGTGTTTCTTAATGGGGAATGCTACAACAATTGCAAAAGCATTTTTTTATTTAGGCAGCGAAATGACATTAGCATCATCGAAATTACTTGAAATTCAGTTAGAGGGTGCTTCACTATATCAGGCAGTATTCAGCGATGAACTTTTAGAACAAAGTTTAGGTGCAATAGTCGGATTAGTCATATTAGCGTTATTATTATATTTAGTAATGGCAGCTATATATATCATTGTATTTGTCGTTTTGCTAGGACGTGTTATGGAAGTCATGGTGTATTGTTCTTTTGCTCCAATTCCAATTGCAACACTCATCAACAAGGAATGGGGTGGCATAGGAAATAATTACATCAGAAATTTAGGTGCGTTAGCGTTTCAAACGATACTCATAATGGTTGTTCTTGGTATATTCTCAGGCTTGATGGCTGATGTGGTTACTTCTCCAGTTTCTACAACACCAATAGTTGGAGCTGATGGTGTCACGACGGAGGTTGCCATACTTGCTGAACTCAGTAAAAAAGTATTATCATGTATCGCTTATGGAATAGTGCTATGTTTTACATTACTAAAAACAGGCAGCATTTCAAAATCAATATTCCAAGCACATTAAGGAGGAAAATTATATATGGCTCAATATGTGCAAATCCCAAAAGACTTAAATAAAGTTAAGGACAAGTTCATAGGTGGACTTACCAAAAGGCAGGTTATATGTTTCAGCATTGGTGCTGCATTGGGTGGACTTACCTATTATCTGACATATAAGGATTTTGGTACATCAACATCGGGTGTATTTCTATTCATTGTTGCAGCTCCATTTTTTTTACTTGGAATGTATGAAAAAAATGGGTTCACACTTGATAATATGTTGCTAAATTATATAAGACATCAGTTTATATATCCTAGAGTAAGGGTATATGAAACAGAGAATATTTATTCTGCTATGGATAAACAAATACAACTCAAAAGGGAGATGAAAATGCTTGAAACAGGTCAGAAACCAGTCAAGTCAGTCAAGACCTCGTCCGAATCCAAACGCAAAGTTACCTCCAAAAAATAAGAAACCTAAACAAGAATATGTTCCCTTGACATTCGCAGAAAAGCGACAATTAAAGAAGAAAATTGAAAGCATGAAAAAAGGTAAGGGCATTCCTAAAACTGTTCAGCAAACCATTCCTTATGATGAAATGTATGAGGACGGTATTTGTAGAAAAGATAAATTCTATACCAAAACAATACAGTTTTATGATATAAACTATCAGCTTTCAACTATTGAGGAACAAAGGCATATATTTAGACTTTACTGCGATTTCCTTAATTATTTCGACCCATCAATTAAATTCCAATTAACATTTGTTAATGTTACTGGTGATGAGAGTGACAGCGATATTATCATAATTCCCGAACAAGATGATGCTTTTAATGAACTTAGAACAGAATTTAAAGATATGTTAAAAAATCAGTTATCTAAAGGAAATAACGGTCTAATTCGTATGAAATATGTTACTTTTGGTATTGAAGAAGATGTTAAAAAGACTGCAAAAATCAAGCTTGAGGGTATTGAAAATGAAGTGTTGGCAAACCTTAAACTTATGGGAGTATATGCAACAGGTCTGAATGGAACTGAACGACTTAGAGTACTTCATAAAATGTTAAATCCAATGTCAAACACACCATTTATTTTCGATTGGAACTTGCGAGTATCATCAGGATTATCAACTAAAGACTTCATCGCACCATCATCAATGGCATTTGAAAAAAGTAAATTTGTTATTGGTAAAAATACCTTTGGTTCAGTTTTTTCTGTAAACCTTATAGCAAGTGAGCTTTCAGACAGAGTATTAATGGACGAATTACTCGGCATTGATGGCAATATCGCTGTTAATATGCACATTAAGACAATGGAGCAGATTGAAGCTACAAAGCTTGTAAAAAGAAAGCTTTCCAATGTTGAACGAATGAAAGTAGATGAGCAAAAAAAGGCTGCTCGTGCAGGATATGATGGTGATATTTTACCACCCGACATTGTCACATATAGCAATGAGCTTAAAAAAATGCTTGACAATTTACAAGCCAAAAATGAAAGATTATTTTTAGTAACACTCGTTCTTACAAATTATTGTAAATCACCAAAGGAATTAAATTTGCAGAATGATAAGTTGAGTAGAATTGTTCAGAAAAACAACTGTTTAATAATTCCACTTGATTATAGGCATGATTTCGGAATTGCTTCAACTTTACCTTTAGGAATAAATCAAATTCCAATTGAAACAACCTTAACTTCATCGTCAATTGCAATATTTACTCCATTTACAACAAAAGAGTTATTCATGGTTGGTGGAGAGTCGATATATTACGGACTTAATGCTTTATCAAACAATATAATATTTGCTGATAGAAAAGCACTTAAAAATCCAAATGGACTTATACTAGGAACTCCGGGTTCGGGAAAATCATTTACCGTTAAACGTGAAATATTAAACTCGTTTCTTGTTTCTCCCGATGACATCTTTATATGCGACCCTGAGGGTGAATATTTTCCACTTGTGAATGCTTTAGGTGGGCAGTTAATTAAGGTTTGTAATAGTAGTCCAAACCACATAAATCCAATGGATATTGTTATTGATTCACAAGATGATGACCCTATCGGAATGAAGTCAGAATTTATTTTATCTCTTTGCGAATTGATAGTTGGTGGTAAATATGGACTGGATTCAGAAGAACGCTCTATTATTGATAGGTGTGTTCGTGATTTATATGTGGATTTCTTAAATAATAATCCAACGGATGAAACAATGCCTATCCTTGCTGATTTACAACAGGCTTTAAGAGATTCTGAGAGAGAAGCAGCACAAAGGGTAGCTAATTCTTTAGATTTATATGTTACTGGTTCTCTTAATATCTTCAATAATCGTACAAATGTAGACTTAACGAACAGAATTGTTTGCTTTGATATTAAAGAATTAGGTAATCAATTGCGTAAGGTTGGTATGTTAATTGTTCAAGACCAAGTGTGGAACAGGGTTTCAATAAATCGTCAGCAAATAAAATCAACAAGATATTATATTGATGAATTTCATTTGCTTTTAAAAGAAGAACAAACTGCAAAATATTCAATGGAAATATGGAAGCGTTTCCGAAAATGGGGTGGTATTCCTACTGGTATCACGCAGAACGTAAAAGACTTGCTCGGTTCACAAGAAATATCAAATATTCTTGATAACTCCGACTTTATATGTATGCTAAATCAAGCATCGGGTGATAGAGAAATTCTTGCAAATAAGCTTGAAATATCAGATTCACAGCTCCAATATGTTACAAACTCAGGTCAAGGTGAGGGACTTATATTCTATGGTGATGTAATTTTGCCATTCGTTGATAAATTCCCTAATAATACTAAAATGTATAAACTCATGACAACTAAGCTAGGCGAGTCTTGATAAGGCAGGTGGAATAAATGGCAAAACCTGAAAAAGATAAAAAACAAGTTATTCTTTCTTCTAAAGACAGCGAACTTAAAGAACATTCATCGGATATATTTGATATTGATGATAAAAAAGCAGAAGCACCAAAACCTAAAAGGAATAATGCTAAGAAGTTCTTTAATAATCAACAATCTGATATTCAAAATGATTATGCAAATGACAGTAATAATTCCTACAATGAACCTACAAAAGCATATAACTCATCTGATACTGCATTTGAAACGAATAATGCATATAATCAACAATTCACCTCATCAAATAATGATACTTCAACACTAAATCAAAATACTGATACAACTACTTTATCAGAAATTCCAAAAGATAAAACACTTGAAGCATATGAACTACTTCGTGACAAAGCACAAGCAAATTTTGATGATATTAACAAGCAAATTGCTAATCATCAAAATAACTTTGAGCAAAATATTATACCTCAAATGGATAAGAATAACCAGTCATCATCAATTAATATGACAAGGTTATCTTTTGAGAGGAATTTTGAAGTAAAAACTGATGAATTTGGCAATAAGAAAAAGCATATAAGCTATAAGCCAAAAGTTGTTACTGAAACAACTCCAAATTATTCAGGCAAATCCAAAAGTAATAAATACAAGGTTTTATCTCATCGTGCAGGAAGCAGTTCATTATCAGCTTTCGCCCAAGAGAGTTCACAACTTGCTCAAATTGCAGCAAAAAAGGGTGTACTTCATGCTGCTGTTGCTTTAGGTGAAAAAGTTTCAATTGAAAGCAGTTTAGACAATAATAGACCGTTAAAATTTGCAATAAATTCAGTAAAAAATGCAGCACTGGGTGCTGAAACTGTAGCCATGAAGTTATCCGAAAAAGGTACAGAGGGATTACTTCGAGCTGCTAAAAATGAGCTTGACCGTTCTGGTGAAGATAATGACGGTTACAAGGCTGCTAAACTTGTTGCAACTATTACAGCTGATACAGTATCAGATATAAAAACTGCTGTTGATTATTCAAAGGATAAGCGTGATAAGGATAAGGCTAGGAATAACGATAAGTTAAGGGAAGATTTTGAACGGAAGCAAGAAAAACTTGAATTTAAAAGAGAAAAAGCAGAATATGAGCTAAATTCTGCACAAAATCGTGTTAATAAACACCAATCCAAAGAAACGGATTCAGAACTTCATGAAGTTAATAATGTGGAATTTAAAGAGAAATCACAGGTTGACTTAAAAGAAAAAGAAGTTGTAAATCCATTTTCAAAAAAAAGTCATGCTGATATTAAATCGGAAGTGTCATCGGAAGATACTCCAAAACCAAAGAAAAACAGGAATAAAGCATTTACTCATGATGAAGTATCGCAATCAGAGTTACATACAAAATCACAATCATCTGAACACAATAATGTGAAAGATACTTCGAGTTCGGGATTACATGAATCTGACAGAGTGGAATTTCACGATAAAACACAAGTTACTCCAAATGAAAAAAGTACAGTTAATCCCACTTCTGAAAAGAATTATGCTGATATGCGTTCAAGCAATGATTTTGAAACAACAACAACAACTAATCCATCTTCTTTTTCTAAAAATAATGAAACTGCTACAAATTCTGATAGCAGTACATCAAACAGGAAAAAACCTAATCTTTCAAAGAATACTTCTAATGATGATATACCAAAATCAAAGGTATATAACGAATCAAAATCAACAGAACGGCAATCACCAAATAATTCTAAACTTCATGAATCAGATAGAGTAGAATTTC
Source organism: Oscillospiraceae bacterium (assembly GCA_031550725.1). GTDB lineage: Bacteria > Bacillota > Clostridia > Oscillospirales > Ruminococcaceae > UBA946. Next base: position 66,834 of record JAVBOH010000013.1, on the reverse strand, counting down.
ATGAAAAATCACAAGTAAATCCGAATAAAAAAACTACTGTTAATCCTACCATTGAAAAAAGTCATGCTGATGTGCGTTCATCGGATAACAAAGCACCTAACCTTTCATCAAAAAGCAGTTCTGCTGAAAAAAGTGTTTCAAATGACGGAATAAAACCTAGTTTTATTCAAAGAGCAGCTGATAAGAATGTTGCAAGAATTGAAGCATATGAGCAACGCAGAGAAGCAAGGGAGTTGTCACAGCAACCTCATAAGTATGTTGCTAAAATGAATAAATCAGTTGACCCCGAAACTGGAAAAATCAAAAGGAATGTTGAAATTTCACGCAAAGAATTAACCGTTAATGAATCACAAAGAGGATTAATTGCAAGTACTGTTCATGAAATCAAAGGACTTGCTCGTGGTGAACTTGAATTTGGTGGCAAAAAAGACCCGAATTTGCTTTCTACAATGACTGGAAAGGTTTCACAAAGAGCAGTTTCAAAGGGTGTTATGAGTTTGCGTGAAAAAGCAATGCGTGAGGGTGGCAATAATGATGCTGTTGTTGCTGCTGATAAGATGGTTACAATTGCAAAAGGCACAGCAAGAGGTTATGACAGTGCTAAAAATGTTATAAAACCAGTTGCTGATAAAGCAAAATCTGCGTTATATACAGCAGAGAAAACACTTTCATGTTATGTTTCAGCAGTATCACAGGCACATACATATAATCAATCACAATTACATTCTAAAAAAGAAGATGTGCAAACCAAAACGGAAAGTTCAAATGTGAAAACCTATGAAAAATCCGATAAATCTAAGGAAAACGCTAAGAAAAAGAAAAAGCAAGGCAGTGAAAGTGCTGCACGTTCGGAAACTACACAAATTAAATCTAGCAGTAAAAAGCGACAGTACGACCGAAACAGAAAGAAAGCTTTTATTTCTTTTAAAGACAAAGAAACAGCAAAAGAGGTTTTTAAGGAAGCTATAAAAGTTTTTGGTGAGAAATTCAAAGCAGTTGCAGGTGGTATTGGTGCTGTATTATTGATATTAATTATTGTACCTATGCTACTTACTACTGGTGGTGCAGGTATGACTGGTGGAACTGCTACTTTTGGTGTTGTTATCAGTCCTACAGAGGATAACGATTTAACGCTTAGTGAACAATATTGGACACAACTTGCAGAGAATCTTATAAAGCAATATAGGAATTATCCGACCAGTCATTCAGGATATGATAAATATGTTGCAAATTCCCCTGTTACATCGCTTGAGCATGATACATATAAGCTTCTTGCATATTTGTCCGTGAAATGCAAAAAAGATGATGGCACATGGGATTTTGAAAGTGCTAAAGATGAAATTGAATCTATATTTGCTGAACAATATGAAATTTTTGAGCAAGAGAGTGTTGAAATTCGTAATAACGTTACTACCAAAACAAGAACAACTGATTACTACAGCTTTTGGTTGGATGAAAACAGTCAATTCCCTTGTGCCAATGGTTATACTTATGAATCATTTGGCTATAACGGATATGCTCAATCGGGTGTGCAGATTGGAGTTGCTAATTGGTATACAACAGAATATTTTGATATGGTAGGAACAGATAACGGCGTAAAATATGAAGTAGCACAATCAGTTCAATATAACAATCTTAACACGCTCGGAATTAGATATGTATATCAGCCTAGTGATGGAATATATGGTGTTTGGTATATTACAGAAGAATATCAAGAGTGGTATGAATATGAATATAAAACAATGGAATATGGAATTAGAGAAAAGAAAACATTTGATAGCGTAATTGAGGAAAGAATGGTTGATTTTGATGAAGAACAACTTGAATTCTATGGATTTTACACCATGTTCAACTTAGGTCATCAAACATTTTCTACTCCTACAAAACCATTTACAGTTACTGATTTCGCAGGATATAACACCGATATTACCAAAACTGACGGACTGGATAATTCTATTACTGTTAGCACAGTTGCAGGTTGTGATATTTACGCACCATGTTCAGGTACAATTACAATGAGTGGCAATACTTGCACAATCTATAATCCTACAAATAAAAGCAAGATTATTATTGAGGGTATCACTATTAGCGTTGAGGATAACAAGGCAGTTAAAAAGAAATTAATGGGACAAGCAATCGGAAGTGATATAAAAATAACCGTTATTGATAAGGACGGACAATATCAAAATCCATATTTATTCATCGACTGGAGTTGAGAAATATTTGAACTTAATGACTAAATTTAAAGTGCGTTTAACAAAAAAATATCTTTTAAGAGTAATGCAAATGGAACAAAAAAGGTGCATTTGTGTTGAATGTTTACACAAAATGAAAGAGGATAATGTCATTTCATGTGTTTGTCCACAACTCGATTTACCGTGTGTGGCACTAAAAAACAAATACTCATCAGAAAAAGCTGTAGCAAAATTAGTTCTTGACAGAACAGCAGTATCCAGTGGTAAATATTTGGTTATTACATACGATGATGAACTTATTGATACTGAATATGTTAATACGGCACTTGAAAAATATCCCTTATATACAAAAAATGAGGAGGAAAATACAAATGGCTAAAGAAATGTCAAAAGCAATTGAATTATATGAGCAACGCAAGAAACGTCTGCAAGAAAGAGGTGAAAAACTTCAACTTGAACTTGTCGATATTCAGCAAAAAATCAAAAGAAATCAAGATGAAATTACTGCAGCTGAGAATGAATTTATTCTTGGCACTATCCATAGTTCAGGGGTTAGCATTACTGAACTGCTTGAACGCATCGGTACTCCTAAAACTTCACCTGTTCAAACACAAGAACCTGTAAAAAGCACTTCTCAAAATACATTGAATACTAATTCTTACAATAATTCTACTACTACATTTAGAGAGGAAAAAGCTATATGAAAAAAATAATCGCCTTAAGTACAATGCTCTTTGTTATAAGCATTTCTAGTGCTTGGATTGTGAATTCAAATGTATATGCAGCAGGGAGAGATAATGTTGAGATTTTAATTGATGAACCTGTTGAGGAAGAAATAACGCTAGATTCTGATGAAACCACAACTTCAAGCACCAGTACTTCCACATCAACGTCAACATCAAGTTCTACAACATCAGAAACAACTGTTTTTACTGTGGATAAAGAAAAAAATATTCTCAAAGAACAAATTGCAGAATTGCTACTTCAACTTGAAGAAAAAGGATATACAATTGATGACCTTAATATTACTGTTGCAGAACTGCAAAATGAATTAGCTCAAGCATATACTGCCCAACAAAATAATTCTAATGGTGGAGGTGGTGGTGGTGGGGGTGGCTCTAGTGGTGGCTCAAATGGTGACACAAAAACGACTTCACCACCAGTAACTACAACACCAACTACTACAGAGCCAACTACAACTACAGAAAATACATGGGCAGAACCTGACTTGCAAGGCAATGCTAACCTCGTTGAGGATGTTGTGAAAAATGAAACAGAACGTCAATTCCTTACGGTATCAACAAAAGATGGTAGTATTTTTTATGTAATTATAGACTACGAGAGTGGAAATAAAAATGTCTATTTCTTGAACAAAATTGATACAGCTGATTTGAATGCTATCGTTGACCCTGATGGCAGTAAAGCTGCTGCACAGACAGCTGTTGTTACAGAAGCTACTGAGCCAGTAGTAACTGTTGCCGAGCAGCCAGTGCAGGAGAAGAAAAAGGGTAATCTAATGCCTATATTCTTAGTTTTGGGATTAGCTGCTTTTGTTGGTGGATATTATGTTTTAAAAATCAAGCCTAAGAAAAATGCTGTTTCTGATTCAGATTATGATTATGAAGATGATGATTTTAATGAAGAAGATGAAGTTATTAATGAAGATAACGAACAGCAAGAAACATCTATTAATTTAGATAAAGAACAACATGATGAACAAATGGAGGAACAAAATGAATAAAAAAGGGATATTGATTTCATCAATAGTTGCAGCAGCTTCAATCGGAGCTGTTGCGTGGAAATGGTGGGATTATAAGAGCAAATGCACTCATAATTTTAATGATGATAATTATATTGATGATGACTTTGACTTTGAAGATGATGAAGATAATGATGAATATGACCATAAAAGCTTTGAAAATACCATTGAACGTGAATGTCAGTTATATGCAATAGGTGCTGATTTAGGATTCATTCAGGGGATACAAAATGGTAAAAAAGCAACAGAACTTTTGCCAAAATATCTAAGGCAGAATTTTAAATCTTTAGCATATTTTGAGGATTCTAAATATCAAAACCAACAAAATCAAATGGAATTCAATGATAGTGACGAAGAAAGTAAATTTTTAAAAGGTTACAGAAGTGGCTTTGGTGATGGATTCATCATGGAGTTTTGTGACAGCTTAGAGGAGTTGATACAAAATGAAAACGGATAAACTTATTTCATCACTTTCATCAGCCATTAAAGTAGCTTCAATCGGAATTTATATATACATAGGGATTTTAATATTGACATTTATTTTGATGGCAGTTTCTGAGAAAATGAGGATTGTTTTAACATCAATCCTCATGGTTGAAGCAATCATAATGAAGATAATTGCATATGCTTCACTGGGAATAGCGTTGATATTTTTGGTAATAGTTCTAATGGAAATGATAAAGACCTTTAAAAAGATGATAAAAACCAAAATTGCTAAATAAAAGAGAGGTTGATTAAAATGCAGCTGATTGTCGCTGAAAAACCTGCCGTTGGGCAGACTATTTGTTCTGTAATAGGTGGAATGAAGAAACAGAATGGTTATTATGAGAATGATAAATACATAGTTTCGTGGTGTTTAGGTCATATCGTGGAACTCTCAGAACCGAAAGCATATGGAGATAAACTTACATTACCAATACTCCCCAAAGATTGGATTTTTGAGATTGATAGTTCAAAAAAAGCACAATATAAAGTGTTATCCACTTTGATGAAAGATAAGCGTGTGACAGAGGTTGTATGTGCCACTGATGCAGGTAGAGAGGGTGAATGCATATTCCGATATGTTTATAATAAAATCGGTTGCAAAAAACCAATAAAAAGACTTTGGACTTCATCTCTTGAAGAAAGTGCAATCAAAAATGCTCTTTTAAATATGAAAGACAGCAGCCATTATGATGATTTATACAATGCAGGATTTTGTAGAGCAAAAGCTGACTGGATTGTTGGAATGAATATGTCACGACTTTATACAAATCTGTATGGTTATCCTGTAAATCCTATCACTGGCAAGAAAACGCTTAGTTATGGCAGAGTAATGACCCCAATTCTTCAAATGATTAATGAACGTGATGATAAGAACAAGAATTTCACTAAAGAAAAGTATTTTACTATTGAAATTGATTGTGGTGAATTTATAGCGACATCTGAACGCATTAATGATAAGGATAATGCCGATAAGATTATGAACTCCTGTAATGGCTCATCGGCAACAGTTCAATCAGTGAAGAAAGAGAATAAAAATCAGAAACCACCAAAATTATATGATTTAACGACTTTACAACGTGAAGCCAATCGAAAATTCGGTTACACTGCAAAGCAAACCCTTGACTATGCTCAAACATTGTATGAATCAAAACTTATAACATATCCTCGAACTGACAGCAGTTATATCACTGAGGATATGGAAGAAACAGCAACAGAAGTATTTGAAATTGCCTGTAATTACCTACCCTTTGCAAAAAATATTTCTTTTTCTCCGAATATATCACCAAACATTAATAATAGTAAGGTGTCCGACCATCACGCATTGTTGCCAACAAAACTCATTGAAGAAAAGAATTTAGATGAAATTCCTGAAACAAGAAGAAATATTTTAAACCTTATATCTGCAAGATTATTATGTGCAGTTAGTGATACATACAAATATGAAGCTATTTCTGCTACACTCCAATGCAGTGATACCAATTTTAAAGTAACTGGTAAAAATGATATTGAGCGTGGTTGGAGAGCTGTTTATGATGAAATCCAAAAGGGATTAAAAGGTGATGTTGACGAAGACGAAAAAGAGGAACGCACTGTTCCTAATTTATCTGAAAATCAGTCATTTGACAATATTAAAGCTTCAATAGTCGAACACTGGACAAGTCCACCAAAACCATATACAGAAGACACTCTTTTATCAGCAATGGAAACAGCAGGAAACAGCCTTTATGACACTGATGAAGATGTCGAGAAGAAAGGTTTAGGCACTCCTGCAACAAGAGCAGCAGCCATTGAAAAGCTTGTTGTTTCGGGTTATATAGAACGCAAGAAAAAGCAGTTAATCCCGACTGATTATGGCAAAAAGAACGTTAAAGCTGCTAATGAGCGTTTAAAATCCCCTATGCTTACTGTTGAGTGGGAAACCAAGCTGCAACAAATGGAAAAGGGACAATATTCACCCGAAAAATTCATGAATGAAATATCTGAATATGTTACTTCTCTCGTAAAAAATACAACTTCAATTCCTGATGATTGTAAGGATTTATTTCCATCTACTAAAAAAACATTTGGAAAATGTCCGAAATGTGGCAGTGATGTCATTTGTGGTAAATTTGGTTATTTCTGCGAGAATAAGGAGTGTAAAATCTCAATCCGATTTGAAGAAAAGTTCTTTGAATGGAAAGGCGTAAAGCTTACTGAAAAAATGGTAGTTGACTTTCTTACAAATGGCAAAACATTCTGCAAGGACATTACAGCTAAATCAGGTAACACATTTGATGGATATATTGCTCTTGACACAAGTGGTGATTATGCTAAATTCTCAGTGGAATTTGACAAAAAATAAAAAGTGTCAGAATGACACTCGCAAATTTGGAGGTAAATATGATTAAATTGCAGATACAAGGTTTGGACAGTGAAGTTAAGGAGTTTCTTGATTATATTAATAATTTTAAAGGTTACAACTTTGGTGAAGTGAGTAAAGATTATAACGAATTAAACAACTCAGCTGCTGATATGGGTTTGAAATATATTCGCAAATATGTTTCATTAATTCATGATGATGAACTTGCTTATGAACATGAGCAAATTAAACTTGAGTAAAAAGGACAAAGAAATAAAATGACAAAACAAGAGAAACAACTTGAACAATTCTGCAAAGAGCGTGATGAAGTTCTTTTATCGCTTGATGAGGAAAAAATCAGGGAGTATGCGTGTAGATATTGTATTCCTATTCCATCATCAAAATTCGACTTTTGGGGTGGAGTTCATAAAGCTATTTTGCATCTCCAGTCATCTACGCTCGAGCAAAAAATTCATTCAAAAAAATGGCTTGAGCAACATGGTTTTTCAACAGAGATATGCGAGTGATGAACAAAGCTTATTTACAATCAACAAAATCAATAAAGGGTGATGAAGTTTACACACCGTTTTATGCAGTTGAACCATTACTTGAATTTATCGGCAAGGATAAAGTGATTTGGTGTCCTTTTGATGAGGAATGGAGTGCGTTTTATCGTACATTCACTACGAATGGATATACTGTTCTCCGTTCATCGTTAAAAGATAATCAAGACTTTTTTGAATATGAGCCAACAGAACATTATGACATAATCATCAGCAATCCACCTTTTTCAAAAAAGGATAAGATACTAAAAAGGCTATATGAATTAAATAAACCATTTGCAATTCTATTACCAGTGAGTAGCATTCAATCACAGGAAAGATATAAATTATTCAAAACTGGCTTAGAATTGTTGGTTTTTGATTCAAGAATAGGTTATTTCACAAGGCAAGATTTCAATAAAGCAAAAGGTAGTCCACACTTTGGAAGTGCATATTTTTGTCACAACTTTTTGCCTAAAGACATAGTATTTCGGGAATTAACTAAATATAATAAACCTTTGAAATAATCAATAAAAGAGGTTATAAAGATTGTATCAAAGAATGGAGGTTCAAGTGACTTGCAAGGAACAATTCTGCGAAAGTTTCTATAATTCACTAATTAAACTTTTTGACAACTCACTAAATATTAGAAAAGATGTAGTTTATGCTAATGAAGTTGTTATAGATATTTTACCCTATGAATTGCATGAATTAAATGAAATGGTAAATAGTATACAGCAAAATAAATGTTTAGAATACATCAAGTTATCACTAAAAGAAACAGGGCAAAAAATTCGTATATCTTTAAAATTAAAAGATGATGGAACAAAGTATATTATAATAGAATTTTATTCGCCGACAAATGGGGTAAATATCGATTTAAAAAAATCTAATACATGGTGGCTATCTTGGCAACAAGTAAAAAGAAAGATTTTTATTTATAATTGCAATGACTTTTTCACTGTAGGTCGGAATAAAGGTTACTATCCTACGACAGTTTCTGATTTGAAGTATGCACCTATTCAAATACGCAAACATATCTTATCGCTTTTTTCTGAAAGCTCTAAGATATGGAAAGATTTTTTTTCAGAAGATTTCTTCCCACCAATTAAATTAAATGAAATTGCAAATTACCACAATAAAAAAGAGTATTTTGAAAAGCAATTTAATATTACATTACCCAAGAGTGTAAATAAATTATCGTTTAATAGGACATATGCAGCTTGTTGTGCAAAGAATTATATTAAGTCCGAACAAATACCATCTTTGTTTACCGATACAAATGATATTGATTTTTCTCTTGTACCTAACAAAAATAATAAACGAAAAATTGCTTGTGATTATTTCAAATGGTATATTCAAACAAAAAGAAATTTATCTATAAATGGTGATGTTTTAAATGATTATATAGATTTCTCCATGACCCTTAAAGAGCCAATTGATATACTTGCAGGTAAAAAGAAAATTATTACTTACCATGAACAATTGGCTGACAGAATAACTAAAAAGATGAATTATGGAAAGAAACTTGTCATACCTGCAACACCTCTAAAATATCTAAAATTACCTAAAGAATTTATTCTGTTAAAAACAAAAAAGTCTCTCGAATTCGAGGGAAAGAGAAATCATAATTGTGTTGGTGGCTATGTAAATAAGATAAATATAGGATTGTGCGTAGTCTATACTGCTGATATTGATGATGAACATCTTACTATAGAAGTCCGTTTTAAAAAAAGTAGAAATAGTAAGTATTCAATCTATGTAAATCAATGCTATAAATCGCACAATCGTCCATGCAAAGATGAAACATTACAATATGTCAAGGATTGTGTTGCTAATTCATCTGAAATAGCTATTAAAAAATACATGAAACTCAATTAGTAATTCTGTGTCATTATGACACAGAATTATATAAATCACAACTAAATACAGCAATTAAAAGCAGCTAATTATGGCTGTTTTTTTATATACTAATTACTTTTGCATATAACTCATTTGAGTTATAAATATATTATTTATTTTAAAAGGAGATTCATGAATAGATACAAAATTATTTCTTTATTTTCAGGTGCAGGTGGAATGGATTTAGGATTTATTAATGCAGGATTTGAGGTAATTTGGGCAAATGACTTTTCTAAAAATGCTGTTGCAACCTATAAAAAAAATATTGGTTCTCACATTATTTACGGAGATATCTGTAACATATCAAATGATGAAATACCAAATAATGCAGATTTAATAATTGGTGGGTTTCCATGTCAAGGATTTTCCATAGCCAATGCCAAACGTTCAATGAAAGACAAGAGGAATTATTTATACAAGCAATTACTTCGTGTTATATCGGATAAACAACCAAAGTTTTTTGTCGCTGAAAATGTTAAGGGTATTCTATCGATGGAGAATGGTAAAGTAATTGAAATGATAATAAATGATTTTGAAAGTCTTGGTTATCAAGTTAATTACGAATTACTTAACTCTGCCGAATATGGTATTCCACAAATGAGGGAACGTGTGATAATTCTAGGAAACAGAATAAATTGCAATAATATTTTCCCCTTAAGAACGCACTACATTGATGTACCAGTGAATGGATTAAAAAGAACTCCTACAGTAAGTGATACAATTGGTTTTTTAAGCAATGTTAATATAACTCAAAATCCCATACAACTTAATGATGGAACAATATTATATAATCACATTGCTTCAACTAATGTTGCAGATACTTTTTGGGAAAGAGCAGAAGAAGTTAATCAACATGAAATATGTGATTATTTAAAGTTTTGGAGAGCTGAATCAGGTTTGTCGATTTCAAATATTGATAAATATTTTGGATATTCATTTACAGCCGGACATTGGTTTCGCAAGGATAATAATTCGGGGTGTATTCCAAAACCGAACGATTGGTGGAAACTAAAAAAATTCTTGAAATTTGATGATACATATGACAAAGTTGTCACAACTTTAGTTGAGAAAGAAATTAAATTTGAGCAATCTCTAAGAATAACAAATTGGAATAGACCATCAGACACTATTACTGCAACTCAACCGGAGATTCATGTAAATAAAATGCGACGATTAACTGTGAGAGAGTGTGCCATGCTTCAAACGTTTCCAATGGATTTTGAATTTGTTGGAGCAATTAACGATATGTATAGGCAGGTTGGTAATGCCGTCCCTGTTGACTTAGCTGAACTTATAGCCAATGGCATAAAAAAAGAACTGGATAAACAATTAAATATACAATAACTAAATTATGTAGCTGATAAACGGCTGCTTTTTTATTTTCTAATTACTTTTGCATATAACTCGAAAGAGTTATAAATATATTATTTATTTTAAAGGAGATTTTCTACAATGAAAAAATCAATGAAAGCTATCTCAGTCGCACTAACATTTGCACTTTCCCTATCGGCAATGCCAACAATCAGCAGTTTTGCATATCAGTATCAATACAATCCATATGCTGTTCAAGATGAAGTACAGATTAACTTCGTTATTTTCTCGTATCGTGAAAACGAAGATGGAGAACTAACAATAACAAGTTGCTTTGATTATGATGAAAATTTCAAAGTAAATCCTCGTCTTGGTGGATATGTTGCAGGTAGTGCTGTAAATGGTGTTCTTAAAGTTCCATCTCATATTGACGGAAAACCAGTTGTGGCAATTAAAAGCTTATTTGGAACAGCTTGTTTTAGAAAGCTTATAATTCCCGATTCTATTACAGATATTTCTGATAGAGCATATAGCAAATATGTTTCCGTTGAAACTACAGAAAAGGAAAGCAATCTTGTAACTATCTATGTACATATCAGTAACGATTAATTTATTTATGCGAAAAGTGGAAGATTAATTTCTTCCACTTTTCTTTTTATATAAGGAGTGTGGTAAGTGAGAGTTTTAAGCTTGTTTGACGGAATTTCTTGTGGAATGGTTGCTTTAGAACGTGCAGGAATTGAGGTTGAACAATACTCAGCATTTGAAATTGATAAATATGCGATGACAATATCAAATAATAATTACCCCAAAATTGAACAGCATGGAGATGTTTTTAATGCAGATTTTAGTGAGTTTAGGGGTTATGACTTATTAATAGGTGGTTCACCTTGTACATATTGGAGTATTGCAAAAAATAATCGTGAAATAACTGCTGATGGATTAGGTTTCAAGCTATTTTTGAAATACTATGAAGCACTAGAAACAAGCAAATGTAAGTATTTTTTATATGAAAATAATTATAGTATACATAAAAATATTAAGTCAGAAATATCAAAATATCTTGGTGTTGAACCAGTAATGATAAATTCAGCTTTAGTATCTGCACAGCAACGTAAGAGGTGCTATTGGACTAATATTAGTGGGATTGAACAGCCGATTGATAAAGGGATTTTACTTAAAGATATTATTGAGAGTGGAACTTCATGGCAGGAAAAAGCATATACATACACAACTCGGTGTCAGGGTGCGACATTTAAAGATACTTTGGAACGATGTCGGCATACTATGATTGCTGAACCAATCATTCTAAATGATTTAGAAGATAAAGCACGAACAGTTAAAGCACAATACTATAAAACAGATGTTGCAAATGCAGTCAGAACAGACGGCTTTGGAGCTACTATGGTTGCTATTCCAATCCGAATAGGACATATTGGCAAGGGTGGTCAAGGTGAACGAATTTATTCTGTTTACGGTAAAACAGTAGCATTATCTGCTAATGGTGGTGGTGGTGGTGCGAAAACTGGACTGTATAAAATTGATTTACCCGACGGCGATTACATCATAAGGAAACTTACACCAATTGAAGCAGAGCGTTGTCAGACTTTGCCCGATAATTATACTGCAGGAGTTTCAAATCATCAGCGATATAAAGGCATTGGTAATGGTTGGACTGTTGATGTGATTGAACATATATTAAAAAACATATGAAAAGTGTCATAATGACATTTTTTAATAGGAGTTGACAAAATTGAGTGACAGATATTCAAATGATGGTCATATTCATGATTCAGAGCGATTAAAAGAGCTACAAGCCTTGCCACTGCACAGGAAAGTCGGAATAACAATAGCAAGGTTGATTGAATGGTATGAATATTATGACGGACAAGTATATGTTTCGTTTTCGGGTGGAAAGGATAGTACAGTTTTATTGCATATTGCAAGGCAACTATTCCCCGATATTGAAGCTGTTTTTTGCGACACTGGATTAGAATATCCCGAAATCAAAGACTTTGTTAAAACTATTCCAAATGTTGTAACCATAAGACCTAAAAAAAACTTTAAGCAAATCATTTCAGAATATGGCTATCCTATCATTTCAAAAGAAATCTCAGGTCGGGTTTGTGATGTGAGAAATGGATTAGCAAAAAATTCTGATTACACATCAACTAGATTAGAAATGCTAGATGGTACATATATTGACCCTCACACTGGTGAATTATCAAGGTATAACGTTCCAAAATACAAATATTTGTTAAATGCACCATTCAAAATATCACCACAATGTTGTTATCACAGCAAGAAATCACCATTTCACAAATTTGGTCGTGAAAGTGGTAAAATGCCCATTCTTGGGACAATGGCAATAGAAAGTCAATTAAGACGACAAGGTTGGATTAGAACAGGCTGTAATGCTTTTGATAGCTATGCTCCTAAATCTCAACCAATGGCATTTTGGACTGAACAAGATGTTTTGTCATATATTCTACTTAAAAATGTTCCTTATTGTGATGAAATATATGGCTATATAAAGCATGATGAAAAGGGTAAGCTTGTTACAACTAAACTCACTCGCACTGGTTGTATTTATTGTGGGTTTGGCTGTCACCTTGAGAAAGAACCGAACCGTTTTCAACAACTTCAAAAATCGCACCCTGATATATGGGAATATTGCATGAAACCTATGGAGCAAGGTGGTTTAGGTATGCGTGAAGTTCTTGAATACATTAATGTTAAATATGAAATTGATAATAATACTGAAGAAAAAGTGACATTATGACACTTTTCAAGAAAAGGAGAGATTTTTATTCTGAAATTAGTAAAACACACTATTGTAATAAGCGATAATATGCAAACCAAAAATAAAGTAGCATTAGATTTAGTTAATTGTGATACGGTATCAGCAAAAACTATTATGCAGAAAATAACATCAGAACTTAATAAATATCCAATGGGATTTTGGCATGGAAATAAGCTGACATTAGCAAATAGTTTAGGTACACATTTTCTTACTACTAACTCTACTAAATGGAATTCTGTTGTTGAATATGATATGTGGTTTGCTGATTATTTTTATGCAGAAACAGTGGAGAAATTTATAGAAATGGTAAAAAGGTATTGATATATATTATTGGATTATGATTGAAAGGGGTTTAAAATGAAAAAGTTAGTACCTATTAATACATATGGTTTATTTGCAGATATACAAGGAACGGTAAAGGTTAATAGCTTATTTGTTGCAAAGTTTTTTGACAAAAGGCATGATAATGTTCTTACAGATATAAAAAATTTAGATTGTTCTAAAGAGTTTGGTCTCCTAAACTTTAAGGAGACCTCTTACAAGGATGACTGGAATAGAAATCAAAAATGTTATGAAATGACAAGAGATGGTTTCATGTTTTTGGCAATGGGATATAGGGGTGCAAAAGCTGCACAAATTAAAGAGTTATATATCAAGCATTTTAATGAAATGGAAGAATATATAAAGACGTTACAAACTACAACAAAGGAATTTGCATTACTAAGTGATAATATTAAGTTAATACATGATAATCCTAAGCCTTATCATTACAGCAATGAGAGTGATATGATTAATAGACTTGCTTTAGGAATGTCTGCAAGAAAATTTCGTGAAGCGAATGGCATTCCTAAAGGTGGGAGCATCAGACCGTATTTGACGAAAGAGCAAATTGAATTAATTGATAAACTACAAAAAGTTGATGTTGGTTTGCTTGTTGCCATTCCCGATTATGAACAGAGAAAAATATGCCTTGAGTGGTATATGCAACAACAAATGGAAAGAAATTAGGAGGAATTATCTATGCCAGAAATCAATCAGGATACACAAAAATCTAGGTTTTGGGGTAGTGTTAAAAGTACTGAAATAGAAGATAAAGGTTTCATGAACATCGGATTTGATGTTACAAAAAACATTGATGTGGCTAAATTGCTCACAGACCAAAATATCCGTTTTTCTGCTCAGAATAACGATGAACTTGAAACTGCTCATTTAACTTTTGATAACTCAGATTTCAACAAAGTTTTTGATACTATAAAAAAAGCCGTTGCTCCAAATGAAAAGGATAATTCATGGGGTAATATTAATTATAGCGATATTGAGAATAAAAAGAAAATTTCTATTGGCGACAGCAATTCTCAAAAAATAAACTTAAAAAAGCTAATGAATGAAAGCTCTATTCCGTTTTCGGCAAGAACAAATACAGCATTAAAAGTAACAACCATAACAGTAAATCAAGCAGATTTAGATAGAACAAATACGCTTATTAAAAATGCTATTAAAAATTCTCACCAACAGGAACAACCACATATTAAAAAAACTCAACAAAATACTGAACAAAATCAATCAAATAAGCAACCTCTATCAAAGATTACAGTATCAGCTGACTTGATGTCAGAAGTTAGCAAACGACTTCAAAATGAAAATATTGATTTTGCTTTAAGCCTTAACAACACAAACAAAACTGTTACTTTTGCAGTTAATCAAGCTGATGTTCCTGCTATTAATGATGTTTTAAAGGATATTTCTCAAAATAATAAGGTTCAAGAAGAAAAAATTCCCACTTCTGAAAAACAACCAAATATTGAAGATAAAGAGCAACAACCAACCCCTAATTCAGTTCAAGAAGAAAAATCAAAGCTTAATGATATAAATGATGATATAAAACAGCCCACTTCTACTGTTGATAAAGGCATTATTAACGATAAAAAATATGATATTGATGAGAAATCACTGCCAATATTCTCTATTCCGATTAAACAACACGAGGGAACAATTGAGCGACTTGCAGAAAAGAACGATAATTTGACTGCAAAAATTGAAAAAAATCAAGCTCGTGTTGATAAGCTATATAATCGTATTGATGATTTGAAGAAAGATAATAGCGTGTTACTTGCTGTTAAAGCTGCTGCACCATTTGGAAAAGGACTTGTTGATGCTATCATTGAAAAAAACAATGATAAAATCAAAGATATAACCGATAACAAAATTCCTAATCGTGTGCAAAAAATTAAAAGGCATGAAACCAAACTTGAAAATAATAATCAAAAAATCTCAAAAGTTATGGATAAGCTTAAAAATATCAGTTCTATAAATAAATTTGTTTCTAACTTCAAAAATATGAACTCAGAGGAACGCAGAAACGGTTTCATGGAGGGATTGACAGCTATCACACAACATTCGTTTGATAAAGCACAAGACAAATGTAATGACCTAAAAGTTAGGATTAATGATATATCTAATAACCTAAACACTGAAAGTCTAAAAATGAGTGAAACATTTTCTAAAAATAATGAGCTATCAAGCTTAAAAGTGAAATTCAATAAATCTCAAGGTAAGCTTGATAGAGCAGAAAAGTTGCTTGATAATCTTGATAAAATATCAAAGGGTGAGGTTCTTAAAGATGATAAGGAATTTGCGAAAGTTGTTTCTGCTACTGAAAAGGCAGTTGAAAAAGGCATTGAAACAAGCACTAATCTTGATGATTTAGCTGATAATATCGTTGAAGCAACTTCATCGGTTATTGCTAAAGCAGTTGAAAAAGAACAAGAACAGGTGCAGGAACAGCCACAAGCACAGGAAAAACCAATTGAAAATACTGTTGATGTTCAATCAGTACAATGGAATTCTACAAAAGATAATGAGAAAACTGAACTTATAGAACCGTCAAATGAGCTAGTAAATATTGATGAGGTCTTAAATGAGATTGCTTCACTTTGCGATAAAGATGTATCATTATTACAAGGCTTAGACAGTGAAAAGCAAGAACATATTGTTGATTTATACCTAAGCAATATGACTGATGATGGACTGGAGAACGCTGAATTAATTCAGAATATTGTAAATGATTCTATCTCCTTAAATACAGTTGAAAAGACTGAACCTGTTGTTGATGAACAACCACAAAACAGCGAACCAGTAATTGGTGCTGAACAAAAAGAACCTATTCCGAATGATATTCCACCTATGTCAATCAATGAATTTAATGAACCACAGCCATTACCTATAGTCGAAGAACAAAATAAAGCAGTATCAATTGCTGATAAAATTAATATGGAAGATGATATTGATTTTGATTTATATGAACCTCAAGAAAAAGTTGAAATTTGTAGTCTTTATACTATTGAGCAGAATGGTGAAGTTGGTATGTTTATTGATACAAATAATAATGTTTTTGATTTGATTAAGGAATATGCAGCAGCAGAACAACCTTTTACTGCAATGATGGAGTATGGAGAACCAATCAGTGCAATAAGCTACGCAACAGCAGAGCAAAGCAGTGAATTCGAACATTCAGTTTCAATAAATGTAGATAAAAATGAGGTAAGTATTAATAGTGTTCAAGGTAATATATCTGATATTGATAGAACAGTAGAAAACACATCTATCACAAATTATCACCTTGACAAGGTTGTTGAATTAGTTTCGGACATATGCAATGGAACAAAGGATAATACACTTCAAGAACAACTTTTTAATGAAAGATTAGAGAATTGTATTGCTATTGATGAACCAGTGCAGGAATATGTTGAGCCAAAAAACCAAAGTTATATTGTAATTGAGAATAATGACATTAATATTGAAACAAATCAACAAGAAGCAATTGTCGATACACCACAAGAACCAACAACAGATAATATTGCAATTGATAAGTTAGTAGAAGAAAAGGCAGAATCAATATCAATTTCAGATAATACTCCAGTAGCTCAAGAAATTGATAGCAAAACACTTGCAACTTTAAAAGAAATTACAAGTAATTATGATTGCTATTTCACTTCACAAGACCTAAAAGAATTACCTAGTGAGGTACAAACTTCTATAGCAAATTTGTATCAAAAGACTTTTAATGAAAATAATCTTTATGAACAAATTGAAAGTGTTGTTCCTGAACTCAATAAAGAAATCATGAAAGAGATTAATTTGAATCATTTGGTTGTTAATCAACCAATGTTTTCTGATTTAGTTGAACAAGGTGTATTAATAAGTGATGCTGCTGTTAAAGGTAGTATTTTTAAAGATTATATGTTTGGTGAAACATTTGATAATGACGATTTAAAAGATAGTTTTAATAGTTGTTTTGAATCAATGAAGTTTACTAACTCAAATGATGAAACATTGACTGTTAAAAATTTTAACGAACTTAAATCAGCAATTGATGACCCCAATAACACTTTTTTTAAATCATCAAACGAAGTTACAGTAACAAAATCAGACCCCGAACTTGTGCGTGAAGAACGTCCAGTTAATCCCGAACCTATTGTTACAGCTGATAAAGAATCAGACATTTTAACAAAGGTTGCAGCTACAACAGGAATTCCACTTTCTGATTTAAACGCACTGCCAAAGGATATGAAGAATGATATTATTGGCGAATTTGAATTTAGTGGTGGTAATCTTAATTCGGATTTCTTTTCACAAGACATTGCAACTATGTTGAATGTTGAAGTTTCAATAAAAAATGAAAATGTTCAACCAGTTGCAAATATTCAGTCTGACACTGCGAAAAAGGAAAAGGAAAATCCCCTTAAATCTGTTGAAGAATTAATTGAGGGTAACGCAAATATGATTGATGGTATTATAAACAATCTTCCTCCCGAAGTAGAAAAGGATAAAGATAAAGAGCAAAATCAAGTTAAAGATACTCCAACTCATGAAGATAAACCAAAGGAAAAACCAAAATTCACACTAGAACTTATGAAAAGTGCAGTTTTTGCACCAAGAAGTAATAAGCAGCAGGAAAAAGATAAATCTACTCAAAAAAATAATGAAATGGGGTTATAATCAATGCCGAGCAAAACGCAGGAAGAAATAAATCATGCTGATTCCGTTAATCTAGCTGAATTCCTCATGCGACAGGGTGAAAACCTTGTTCGCATTGGAAACAGTTACAAAATGGCAGCTCATGACAGCCTTGTAATTACTGGTAATAAGTGGTTTTGGAACAGTCAACAAAAAGGTGGCAAGGCAATTAGTTTTATTCGAGAATATTATAACAAGTCATTCGTTGAAGCTGTTGATATTCTTAATGAGGGTAGAACATTCGGGATAAACCACAAAAACGAAATAAAACCACCAACACCACCAATTCCAGTCAAGGTAAAAAAGATAATTCAAATTGATGAAAGCCCAAATGCTAGTCGTGCTTTAGCGTATCTATCAAGGACGAGAGGACTTGACTACAATATGGTGCTTGACCTCGTAAAACAAGGCAGTATTACACAAGATGTCAAGAACAATGTAGTTTTCAAAATTATTGATGAAAATGGCTCAACTGTTGGTGGTGAACGTGTCGGCACTTCAAGTGATTTCAAATTTAAAGGAATTATTCCCGAATCTGCATATGGGTATGGATTTGAAGTATGTAAAGGAAAGGGTGAGAATGCCCTTTTCTTTGAAAGTTCGATTGACTTGCTTTCATATTTGCAAATGTATAAGAATGAACTTGACAATCATAGGCTTGTGAGCATGATTGGAGTTAAGTCGGGAACAGTTGAAAGTACCATTGAAAGATATGGTATACCCCCCGAAAAGACCTTTTTGTGCGTTGACAGCGACACTGCAGGACAGAATTTTGTCAAAAGATTGCAAGAAAAATACCCATCAATGCACCGTATAAGCACGGTTGCACCATATAAGGATTGGAATGAACAATTAAAGTCGGGGAATTTAGATAAAACTCTTGACTTTAGTGATTTAATGTGTTACAATAGTAAAGGAGATAATGACGTGGACGTTAATGTGGTTAAAAATACATACATTACGGACATTGAAAAAGTGACATCAAATTCGGAGGAATGGAAGAAATTTCTTGAATTTTCTGCCGAGTTAAAAATATCAGAACTGCAACAAGAACATAATTTTTCATCAAAATTACTTATATATTCAGAAAATCCAAATGCAACAGATTGCAAAACGTTTAAAGAATGGAAAGATGAGGGCAATTCTGTTGAAATGTTCTCAAGAGGAATACCTATTCTGACAGACACTAATGGCAAACATTCTGCAACATTTGTTTTTGATAATTCGCAAACCGTTAAACCATATGAAATAGCAAAAAATCATATTATTGATACAAATGTTAAAGCTGTAATGGAAGCTTTAACAAATTCATATGGTTTTGTTGAAAATGATGTAGAAAACTTAATTTCAAACATTGTTGCCGATGAAATTAACAACATGAATATCAAAGACAATGTTAAAGAAATGCTGCAAGTTAGTATGTGCTACGAGATTTATTGCAAATTTGGATTAGATTTTGATTATGATTATGATATGTTTGACGGAATTGAAGAAATGTCAGTTAGAGATGTTGCTGAAATGGGTGTTGCAATGAACAAGATTGCAGTGCCACTTGAGAATTTGATAGAAAATACAGTAATATTAAATAAAGATAGGAGTATTGAACATGGAGAACTACAGGAACAAGGACGGGATAGAGTATCTATGGAACGAGGAGAAGCAACAGCACGTTCCAATGTATATGCAGGAGAACAACAAGTGGTACAGACTAGACTTAGAAACATGGACTTACCTGCCAATGATGAATTTAGAAACCCCACCAGCCGAACTGGGCAAGTTTGGGATGTTAAGACTAAAATATCTCAAGGAACACAAACAAGCCGACTGGCTGATGTTGATATGGGAGAACAAGCTGTATCAGCATTGCGAGGAAATCAACGAGGAAGCACAGGAGTTGATAGAGAACATAACAGACAAGAAGTTGAAGTCGGAGGAATTCAAGGCAGCAATAGACGACTTCATGAGGACAGTTCATCTCCGTCAGCAGTATCAAATGGAAGCAGAGGAACAAGCACTGACAGAGATAGTATTTCGCTAACTTCAAAATCTCCTATAAATAGTTCTGAAAAAGCAGTGGTCGAAGATAATTCGACTTCTGCTTTTTCTAGTTTATATGCAAAACTTGAAAGTATGGCTTTATACAATGACACTGTAAGAAATAATAAAGATAACTTTATTAAAGAAGATATTCTGAATAGTCTATTGCCTAAAATAGCACTAGCTATACTTCATGAAAATATATTGGAGAATGCAGCTTTTTATAATCATTTCATGACTCACCCCGATAAGCAAAAAGAAATTGTGCAGTCAGTAATTGAAAAAAGCCAACCAAATATTATTAAAACAGAAAAGGAACAGCCTAATATCAATATTGTCCCCCAAACGAATAACAAAGAAAATGACGTTAAAGCAGACCTATTCGCTGACAATAAACGAACTAAGAATGGCGATATTGTTCTTGGGAATACGGCATTTCGATATATCCCTCAAAAAACATATACCAATATTGATAAGGATATTACTGCTGATGTAGTTAAGCAGCTTGAGGACAATAATATAAAATTTTCGGGTGTCATTAAAGGTGATACTGCAACACTAACCGTCACTGCTAGTGATTTGAACAAGCTTAACGATGTTATAAATAACGTCAGTAAAGCAAGTGAAAATATTGTTGAAACCAATGAACAAAAAGAAACTCCAATACAGCAGGAAGAACCTAAAGAACCAGTAATTTCAATGCAACATGAAGAAATAAAAGAACCTGTTGTTTCAGTAAATGATAATCAAAAACATAACATTGAATTAGGAGATGTATTCCTACTTAACGATAATGAATGTGCTGTTACTTCAATAAGTGGACTATATCCAAATGATGTGTGCATAACTGAGCTATATGCAATCAGTGGACTTCAAATGAATGGAACAAAAAATATTGATATTGACAAATTGAATAGAGAGGGTGAATTTCTCGGAAATGTCAAAGATATGCCCGAAAAAGCAGAAAAATACAATGACTTCCTGCCAAAATCTCTTATTGAAAATTCGCAAAAAGTCATTGAAAATACTGATGAATATGCAATTCTTGATACAGATACGCTTATTATTGAGAAAACAGAGGGGTACTTCCCGTTTGAAAAGGTTTTTGATGAAGATGTCTTACAAGCTAACAATATTAAAACATCTATTGTTGATGAAGAACCTACAATATTGCAAGATAGTAACATTTTAGAAGAAACAGAACATCAATTTGATTTTGAAGAAATTGAAAAAATAGCTGCCGAACCACCAATTATTGAAGATGAAGTTATTGATACTATATCAGAAAATGAAAATATTGCTGATATTGTAGAAGAAACATCAAGCCGTTTTAAAATAACTGATGAACATCTTGGTGAGGGTGGTGCAAAAGAGAAGTTCAAAAATAATATTGCAGCTATAACTACATTGAAAAGCATTGAAGCTGATGAGCGTGAAGCAACTCCTGAAGAACAAGAAATTATGTCTAAATACGTTGGTTGGGGTGGACTTTCAAAAGCATTTGATAGTAACATTCCCGAATGGCAGAACGAGTTTAGACAGCTACGCAATATTCTCTCAAATGATGAATACGAAGCAGCTGCTAGTTCAACAAACAATGCTTTTTATACCTCACCAGTTATAATAGAAGCCATGTATAATGCACTTGATAGCATGGGATTTGAGGGTGGTAATATTCTTGAACCTGCAATGGGAATTGGTAACTTTTTCGGAGTGTTACCCGACAAAATTGCAAATGAAAGTCAATTAATGGGTGTCGAACTCGACAGCATATCAGGAAGAATTGCAAAACAACTATATCCCGAAGCTGATATATCAATAAATGGCTTTGAGAAGATGAAGTTTGATAACAACCAGTTCGATTTGGCAATAGGCAATGTTCCATTTGGTGAAGTATCATTATTTGATAAAACCAAAGCTTACAAAAACCTCAAAATTCATGATTACTTCTTCATAAAAAGTGCTGATAAAATTCGTTCAGGTGGAATAATGGCTTTCGTCACATCAAAAGGCACACTTGATAAAAATGACAACACTGTTCGTAAAATGTTAGCACAAAAATGTGATTTGCTTGGAGCAATAAGACTTCCCGACACAGCTTTTAAGAAAAATGCAGGAACTGATGTTACATCGGATATTATATTCCTCCAAAAACGTGAGAAACCTTTAAAGGAATCAGAAATTAATGACTGCAACTGGGTGCATATCGGCAAGAGTGAGAATGGACTTCCAATAAATCAATATTTTGCTGATAATCCTCAAATGGTTTTAGGTACTCTTGATGTTGATTATAGGGGTGGCACAATTTGTAAAACCATTCCCGAAGCTAACCTCAAGGAACAGCTTTCAGAAGCTATTAAAAATATAAAAGGTGAATATACTGCTCCCGAATTCCAACCTGAACTTAATGAAAAATCCACAGATATATTACCTGCAACTCCCGATATTCTCAATTTCACTTATACTGTTGTTGATGAAAAGCTGTATTACAGACGTGACGATGATTTAGTTCCATTAAAGGAAGCTGAACAAACTGGCACTAAAGCTGACCGAAGAAAAGGAATGTGTGAGATTGCTGACACTGTCAAGACATTACTCAACGCACAAGTTGAAAATCGTCCCGATGATGAAATTCAAAAACTACAAAACAGGCTTAATAAGCAGTATGACGATTATAGTTCTAAATTCGGTTATTTTAATAAGATTGCAAACAAAAATCCTAACTCATTATTTAAGAATGATGTGCGTTTCCCTTTGCTCCAGTCCATTGAAAAGACTGATGGTGAGAAGTTCTTAGGGAAAGCAGATATATTCACAAAAAGGACGATTACCCCACACAAGGCTGTAGAGCATACTGACACTTCTAGTGAAGCTTTAATCGTTTCAGTATCCGAAAAAGCTAAGGTTGACCTTGATTATATGTCGGAACTTACTGGATTTGATAAGGATAAAATCGTTAGTGACCTGCATGGTGTTATATTCCCTGTTCCCGAATTATCAAATAATGATAATATTGTATATCAATCATCAGAAGAATATTTATCAGGAAACATATATGAAAAACTTGAAAATGCTATTAATGCTGTTAATGAAAATCCAATTTTTAAGGATAACATTCAAGCTCTTGAAATAGCAAAACCCGAACCGTTAAGTGCAGGTGATATTAAAATTAAGCTTGGTGTGACATGGATTGACCCAAAAATAATTGAACAGTTCATGCATGAAACATTTGGTACGCAAAACTCATATAAACAATATAATAATGCGAGTTATCAACATAATCCAAATGCGATTGAACTAAGCTATTCCGAGAGTGGTAAAGGTGCTTGGAATATTACTAATAAAACAATTGACCGTAATAATCTAAAAGTTTCTAATACTTTTGGTACAAAGGATATGAACGCATATCAAATACTTGAGAATGTTTTAAATGCGACCACTCCAAAAATATATGAGAAAAAATTAAATGATGAGGGTAAAGAGGTATCAGTCATCAATAAAAAAGCTACTGCACTTGTAAATCAAAAGGTGCAGGAAGTAAAAAATGCGTTTGATAACTGGGTGTTCAAAGACCCAATACGCAGAGATGACCTTGTTAGTCAATACAATGAACTATTCAACTGCATAAAACCTCGTGAATATGACGGCTCACATCTTAAATTCAGTGGAATGAATCCCGAAATCAAACTCCGACCACATCAGGAAAATGCTATTGCACACGCATTATTTGGAGGAAATACACTCTTTGCACATGAGGTAGGGGCAGGAAAAACTTATGAAATGATAGCTTCAGCAATGGAGGGGAAAAGGCTTGGACTTCACAATAAGGCTTTGTTTGCTGTTCCAAATCATTTGACTGAACAAATTGGAACAGACTTCATGAAACTATATCCAAATGCAAACATTCTTGTTGCAAAACCCGATGATTTCTCATCAAATAACCGTAAAAAAATGTGTGCTAAGATTGCTACAGGCAATTTTGATGCCGTCATTGTTGGACATTCTCAGCTAATCAAGATACCACTATCTCCCGAACGTGAGCAAAAATTCATTAAAGACCAAATTAATGAGATTACTTCTTCGATTGAATCAGCAAAGAAAGATGATGGAAGCAGATTTACGGTCAAGCAGCTTGAAAAAACAAAAGCTTCTTTACAGGAGAAGTTTAACAAACTTGTAAACAGCACTACTAAAGACCAAACTGTAACATTTGAGGAGCTTGGAATTGATAAGCTTATAGTTGATGAGGCTCATATGTTCAAGAATTTGTTCATTGCAACCAAAATGAATAATATTGCAGGAATATCAACGAATGACGGAGTTCAAAAAACGCAGGATTTATACATGAAATGCCAATACCTTGATGAAAAGACAGGTGGAAAAGGTGTGATTTTTGCTACAGGTACACCAATTTCGAATTCAATGACAGAAATTTATTCCATGCAAAAATATTTGCAATCGAGTGAACTTGAAAAACATAAAATTAAAAATTTCGATTCATGGGCAGCTAACTTTGGCGATACTGTAACGGCAGGAGAACTTGCACCTGAGGGCAATAAATATAAGCTTAGAACAAGATTTGCTAAATTTGTCAATATCCCCGAATTAATGAATATCTTTAAACAATGTGCTGATATTAAAACTGCTGATGTTCTTGATTTGAAAGTGCCAAATTGCGAGAAAATTAATGTTTCTGTAGAGCCAAGCGAATTTCAAAAGAATTATGTGAAAAAGCTGTCTGAACGTGCTGAAATGGTTCAGAATGGTTTAGTTGAACCTAAAGATGATAATATGCTTGTCATTACCAATGACGGCAGGAAATTAGGTCTTGACCAAAGACTTATAAACCCAAAAGCTCCTGATGACCCTAATTCTAAGCTGAACAATTGTGTTAAGAATGTTTTTGACATATGGGATAAAACAGCTGCTGATAAGTCAACACAGCTTATATTCTGCGATTTAGGGGTACCTCAAAGCAAGGAAGATATAAAGAAGAATGGTGTGAGGTTTTGCGTTTATGACGATATCAAAGAAAAGCTTATAGCAAAAGGTGTCCCCGAAAAGGAAATAGCATTTATTCACGATGCAGGTGACAGTGAAGTTAAGAAAGCCCAAATGTTTGCTAAGGTTAGAAATGGTGACATTCGTGTTTTGATTGGTTCTACTTCAAAAATGGGTGCAGGAACAAATGTACAAAACAAGCTAATTGCTTCCCATGATTTGGATTGTCCGTGGAAACCGTCTGACATGACCCAACGTGCAGGAAGAATGATAAGACAAGGCAATGATAATAAAGAAGTTCAATTGTTCCGTTATGTAACGGAGAAAACTTTTGATGCGTATTTATTCCAAACATTAGAGAAAAAACAGAACTTCATCGGGCAGATTATGACTTCAAAATGTCCTGCAAGAGTTTGTGATGATGTTGATGAACAAGCTCTTGATTATGCTGAGATTAAAGCATTATGTGCAGGTGACCCAAGAATTAAGGAACGCATGGAACTTGATATTGACGTTTCACGTCTAAAACTTCTTAAGAGTGGCTTTATGACACAACAATATGCTGTTGAGGACAACATTCTAAAAGTTCTTCCAAAACAGATTGCTAATGCTGAAAATGCTATAAATGGTATGAAGAATGATATAGTAAAAGCTTCATCGTATGCTCCACCACGCAATGCAGAGGGTGAAGAACAGTTCACTATCAAGCTTGACGGAAAAGTCCACACAGACAAAGCAGAAGCAGGAAAAGCAATACAAGAACTTGCTACAAAATCAGCCATAAGCAATATGGATAAAGCTGTCGTCGTGGGCGAATACAAGGACTTTCCCCTTGCAGTTTCATTTGATTCATATAGCAAAAATTTTAATATGCATATTCAGGGTGACATCACTCATAGTACTGATATGAGTTCATCTGATATTGGTAATATAACTAAACTTAATAACCTATTTTCAGCAATGGATAAGAAACTTTCAAACTTAGAGAGTAATTTAGAACAGTACAAAACTAACCTTGAAAACGGTAAACTTGAAATTGGTAAGCCTTTTGAATTTGAAGCTACCTTAGTTGCAAAGGAAACTCGTTTAATGGAGATTACAGCCGATTTAGAAGAAAATCCAGTATCGGATATTGGTTCTGAAAAAGATGATGTTGCTACAGAAAAAGCAGAGGTTTCTGACAATATTAAAGGTGACACTGTTTCTGTAGATGCAGATACAAAGGTTGAAGCTGAAAAACCTATTGCAGAACCTACTTCATCTGCTCCATCAGAAGTGCCAACAGTTCCAAAAGATAAACCTGAAATTGCTGATAATAAGCCGTCTGCTACTCCATCAGAAAAACCAAAGCCAAAAGAAAAACCAAAATTCACACTTGAATTAATGAAAAGTGAAGCATTCGCTCCACGTTCTACGAAAAATCCTGCTCCTGCAAAAGATAATTCGTTATAAAACTATTGACAAATTATAAATCGTGTGCTATACTTCTTATAGTACATATGTTCCATATGTTTTATTCCTTATTATAATTTAATATAGTTCGGCTTCTTTCTATTTTTTACTTTGGCAAAATTAATATTATTAAAACGATTCTCATATGAGAGTCGTTTTTTATTATTAAATTATTTCTACTGACCTATTGACATTTTATGACATTTGTGATATACTTATAAAGAACAGAACACAACTAATTGTGTGAATTTGCCTGATAGGTTAATAGTCAATTTCATTATTATTAGTTACTTTACGATAACTATCTTACAAAACTGTCACGTTTCATGGGGGTAGAAGCGTTGGTAACTTTCTTAATGTGGTTTTAGTATTACTTACTCTCCTTGAGAGCAAAATTGTTTCTTTAAATTTAATATTGATAAAACGGTTCTCGACATGAGAGCCGTTTTATTTTTTTGTCTGTATTGCTAAAATGGGTAAAAATATGCTATAATTAATTTTGTGAGGTGATGAAATTTGTTCAATGAATTAGTTGATAAATATTATAATGAGATATTCAGATATTGTAAATATCGTCTTAATGATGATGAGGGTGCTAAGGACTGCACTCAAGAGGTATTTTTGACATTACATAAAAGCATGAAGAAAATCAAAATATCAGAAAACATAAAATTATGGCTATATAGAACTGCTGATTTGAAGATAAAGGAATACTGGAGAAAGAATAAGAATAACACTGCTGTAAGCATTGAAGATATTGATATAAGCAATATCGCTTCTGATGAAGATGTTCATGCAGATATTGAAACTCGTGATATAATTTCTGTATTAACTGATGATGAAATTAAGCTATTAAAAGATTACTATATGGATAGAAAACCTGAGAAGTATTTGAATATTTCATCGGGTGCTGTACGAAAAAGAGTGCATAAAATTAGAGAAAAACTAAAATTGTTATAGCATAATTAATATAATTTGCTATAGCAATTTGTGATTTATTACAAACTTTAGGAAATTATAAAAAATTCGGTAACAAACAGGTTCAAAACCGACATTTATATTATAGAGAGGAAAAAAATATCATGACAGACCAAGAATTTAATGCTGCTGTAAATGATAATGCGTTTAGAAAAGAAACAGCTACTAAAATAAAATCTGAACTTGATTTAGAATTATCAAAGTCAATCAAAAAAAGGGATTTAGAAAAGATTGATAAGCTTATATCTCTTTTGGACAAGCTTGAACATAAAGACAATTCCGTTTTAATCGAGCAGAGCAAAAGTGAATTATATGCTAAAATATCGGAAGATGACCAAAAGAGCTTCAAGGTTCGTAATCTTCGTCCTGTGATAGCATTATGCTGTGTCCTAGCAGTCATGCTAACCATCAATACTATTTCAGTTTCAGCGTGGAACATGAATATATTCACGTTAATTGTGGAATTCACAAAAGGTGGAGTTAATATTGATTTTGGCGAGAAGAAAGAAGAAATCATTATTCCTACATCTGATGCTGACCCTTATGGAATTGTTGCAAAGTGTGAGGAAATGGGTATTTCAGCAGAAGTACCATATTATATTCCCGATGACTTTATTTTAGTTGAAAATGAAACAGACATTGTTAATGAATATAAATATTTATTCTTTAGATTTGAAAATGAAAAGAAATTTATAACATTAACGATTGACAGTTATTTAGATGGTTCAGTTGGAATTCCAAGTGATAAACACAATATCACTGAAATAGATATAAACGATATTAAGGCTATTGTTTCAAAAGAAGATAATCAAATGATAGTGATTTACCGTTCAGATAACTACTATGTAACTATTTTTACACAAAATGTTGATTATTCTGAATGCGACATAATTATTGAATCAATTCGATAAAACTTAGAAAGTGGTGACATAATGATTAAAAACTTATTTATCCCTATTTTAACTGTAGTTTGCATAATACCAAGTACAAATATAACTGCAAGTGCTGCTACAGAAATAAAGCAATCTTCAAATGTAATTGTTTATTCGACAGGTATAATACTAGGATATTCTGTTAGTATATCAGGTAGTGGAAACGCTCTTTATTTAACTGCCAAAACTACATGTAATACTTCGATGAAATCGGTTGGTTTAAAAAATGTTGTAATTCAAAGAAGTAGTAATAATAGCAGTTGGTCTGATTACCTTACTATATCTGATTTGCTGTCAGAAAACTCAACTAAATATGCAACTAACAATACACAAATTGCTACTGTTACAAGTGGTTATTATTACAGAATAATTTGCACTCACTATGCCAAAGAAACTGGTCTTTTTGGCAGTAGTGAATCAATTTCAAATACCTCTAATAGTCTTTATATTTCATGAAAAATTGCAAGAGTGTCATTCTGACACTTTTTGAAAGAGGGTGATAACATTGATTTTTGATTTTGGCTCATGAGTTTTGAGCGTAGGATTTAAACAAATATAAGAATAAATGAATTTGGAGAAACAAAAACTCCGTAAGTAATTCGTTTTTTGATATAGCTTAGACTTAACAATTGATTTGACATTTGATTTAGACAGCGTTTTCTCCTCGTTAATGAAATGAGGATTAATTATGAAAAAGTCAAAAAGATTTATTGTTGCAACAATGGCAGGAATTATGTCATTAAGTACAGTTGGTACTGTGGTAGCTTCTGCTGCTAATACTTCATTAGTTTCTGAAAAAGAAAGCAACAACACTATTACATCAGCAAATTCGGTGAGTTGTAATTCTGTTTTTCAAGGTACTATTTCAAGCAGCACTGACGTAGATTATGTTGCATACTTTGCTCCAACATCAGGTTATGTTGATATTCAATTAGGTGTCCCATCAGGTGCAAATTATAATTTTCAAATATGCAATACAGCAGGAAATGTACTATATACAGCAGCTTCATATGGGGTTGGATATGGTGAAAGTTTAACTTTTTATGCGAGTGCAAGTACTACTTATTTTATTAAGGTATATCCTGCTGCTACAACAGCTTATGGAGGTACATATAAGCTTTATGCTTCATACCCATATGCAACTAACGCAGCATGGTTTCCTCAAATAGATGCAGTATCAAGCAGTTATGAACGTTGGAATACTTATAACTTAGATAAGTTGTTTTATAACGGTTCTACTTCAACACCATTCATGATAAATGCTTCTAAATCAGACCAAATGTATCAAGGTTGTGCAATTGCAAGTGTTGCTATGGTTCTACATAATTTAGGAGCAAAAACTACTAACAGAATTGTAGATTTTAGAACAGGATTTAATGGATATGCTACTGCTGACCCATTCACAGTTGGCATGGCTAATATAGGAGTTACATCAGCTCCTACAACAACTACATCAGGATTCAATTATCAAACTTCTTCAAACATAATTGCAATAAATAACTGGACTAATTTGGTTGGTGCTTTTGGCAAAACTATAACCTCAGACGTTACTACATCGACATGGAGTGACATAACAAAAAAATTAGCAGCAAATCCACAAGGTGTAATTGTTAAGTTCCAAAACTCAACATATGGTCCACATTTTGTTGTTTTTGTACCAGCTTCAAATACTGATGGATTCGTAATCTACGATGTTGGTACTAGCACTACTGCAGGATATGGGAAAACATGGGCAAGTTCATATACAAGTACAAGATATGCAAAAACAGATTTACAAAGAGTTATTACAATAGGTTAATTTTAATAAGAGAGGTTTATACAATGAAGTCAAAATCAATTACAATTTTTTATTTATCAGCTATACTTATGCTGTCATCGTGTTCAAATAATAACGATGTAGTAATCACAGAAGCTATTTCTAATGATAATATAATTGAAAGTGCTACAGAAATTTATACTGAGCCGAACATAGAATGTAGCGATATTAATACAACCACCACCACAAGTTTAGACATAGCAGTTGTAACAAATGAAAGTTTTATTGATTATGTGCCAAACATTGTTGAACCTCTTGAAAATTGTCATTACTTATTTGATAATGATGAACTGATAAACAAAATGGACAGTGCAAGTTATATATACTATACCTTGTTTTTGAACGTTTCTCCAAATTCATTTGAGAATAAAGGAACAATTATCACTTCTGTATCAAATGGTGAATGGGAATTTGAATCTCAATCTGAGTTTATAAAAACAGGCATATCCTATGACAGTTTTGTTGATTATTTACTTGATACATTTACAGAAGATTATGTGTTCAATACTCTTTTACAGAGAAATACATACATTGAAGTAAGTGGTGAATTATGCTATTATCCATATGGTGATTATATTTATAATAACTGTTTTGATAGTATTAGTTTTGATATTATTGAACAAACAAATGATTTAGTAACTATCAAAGGAATAGCTAAATATGTAGATATAGACGATTCAAATGTTACATGGGAAAATGAATTTACATATTCGTTATACTATACAAATGGTTGGAAGTTAAATAATTTTAATGAATGGAAATGAAATAAAAATTGGAGAATATCCGAATTCTCTTAATTGATATAAATTATGATGTATATTAAATTCAATAAATGATACACAAACTAATGACATAACAGATATTCTCCTCATTAAAGAAATGAGGAAATATTATGAGAAAAACTAAAAAAGCGTTGGCTACTTTATTGGCAGTAATGACTACTGCTTCTGCTCTTTGCGTTCCTATGATGGCTTCTGCTGATGAAATTATACAAACAACGCCCACAAGTTCGAACGCTATTGTGAGTGCAACTGAAAAGACAAACCCAATACATAGAGGAACATATTACAGTCCATCGGGAAATAGTTTTATTCAAGTAACAGAAGATACTTGCTTGTTATATAAAGTTAATTGCAGTTCTTATACAAGAGTTAGTGGTTGGGCATCAGCATTTTCTATTGCTACAAAATCCACTGAAGATGGAAATTCTTCATTTACTCTTAGTAGTGGTCAATGGACATATGAGAGTGGTGGAGTAGCAAACATAGGAAGTGGTAGTCTTTTAATCTTTGGTGATTATAGCAATGGGTCAATAACTGTTGCAGGAATTACATATACGAAATAAAATTGAAAGAGGTTATGTAAATGACTAGAAGTAAAAAAGTATTAATTAGTGTTGGTGCATTAATTACGGTAATTGTGATAATATTAATCGGAATAAATGTAAACCAATCAATTAAAGCCGATGAAATAACCGATACATCATTTACAGAACCATCAATTAATTATGGTTTATTCTACCTTAATGGTGATACATCAAAATGCTATTTTGAGATTAATGAGAACACATTAAAACTATATGGCACAAAAGAGCAGTATAAGGAATTATATAAATTTGAAGTTAATATCCATAAAGCTTACACATTCGATGAATGGTATGTACTTGTATCAGGTGAATGGGAATTACCAGTGAATTATATCATTCATACTGCTCATGGACTAGAAAAAACTTTTATTGCATATAATCCTGCATTTGATTCAAATGGTAAATTATCTTCTAGTACAACATTTGATTATATCGATGAAAGTAATTTTGTTGCATACAGTGGAAATTTTGTTTTTATTGCAAATGAAACGAATAATTAGAATTGGAGAATATCCGAATTCTCTTAATTGATATAAATTATGACGGACTTTAAATACATGAATTAATACATTAAATATTTACATAACAGATATTCTCCTCATGAAGAAATGAGGAAATATTATGAAAAAGACTAAAAAAGCGTTAGCTACTTTATTAGCAATCATGTCTACAGCTTCTGCTCTTTGTATACCTATGTCAGCAGCTACTGTAGAACAAAATCTTAATTCACAATCAGAAATTACTACTTTAAGTGCAAGTGTAGCTGCGAACGTTACATACACAATTGGTAATTACTCCTATTATGCAGAAACTCAAGTCGGTAATAGTTGTTGGGCTAGTTGTATATTATCTGTTATAAAGTGGAATAATTCTACAGCAGGAATTACTTTGTCAGACATTTATGCACAAACTAATAGGCTTTGTAGTTTAAAACTATCAGTTGGAGATGCTGCTCCTACATCAGCAGCCAGTGTTATTACAAATTATTATTTGGGTACAACATATAAAAATAGTGCATTAACCGATAGCCAAGTTATAAACCATTTAGTTAATAATCAACCTATTATTGGCATTTTTACTGGGTCAGCATCAACATACCACAATATGGTTATATATGGATATGAACGTGATGCCAATATGAATATTATATACTATTATGTTATGAATCCACAAACTGGAACAACTGAAAGAGTTGCTAAAAGCACTAATTATTGGCTTGCTAGTTTGTATCGCAGTGATTTAGTATAAAAAGAATAGGAGCATTTCTATGAAGTCTATGGTTAAAATATTGATGATTGTTTCGATATTATTTATTGCAACAAGCTGTAATAATACTGCTACTGAACCATATTCACCATACACACCAATTAGTGTTTATGATGGTTTAGTTGCTAATAATATTGACGAGATTTCAGAATTATTGAAAGATAATATTGACATCAATAAAACCATAGATATATGCTATCCTGTTTATGCTTTTGATTTGTTAGTTGATAGTTTAACGATACAGCAACGTTACTGCTTTCCTGATGACAATGTATTTTTTCCTGTGCTTGAAGATAATACTCTTTTGGGGTTCGTGGTTTATTTTGTAAAAGATGAAGATTTTAGTGAACCATTATTTTTAGGAGTATCCTCAGAAGCAGTTGAAAAAATAAATAGTGGCTCTACACTTAGAATTGCGTATGCAACATGGAAAATAGACAGTGAACACGCTGATTACGCTTGTGAATATATCTTTATTGCTGATGATAACACAGTTAGTAATTTGATTGGTGATTATCCAATATATTCGCCTTTGCAAATAAGCTATAAATCTGTTAAAGGATTATCCGAATTAAATAAAGATAAGCTTGAAGTAATAGAAACGTTTAAATATAACTAAATACCATGATAAAACAGCACCCCAATCGGAGTGCTGTTTTTATATTAAATCATGTTTTGCAACCACAAGACAAACAAATTTTTCTAAAGCTAAATCTTCATCGTCAAAATATCTACCAGTATTTACTCCATTATAATCACAATCAATATTCCACACAACATATTTATTCGATGAAACCATGCTTTTGGCAATGCAGTACAAACCGTATAAATCGGTTATTTGGTATTCACCAACCATTGAACCTACTTTAATCATATGTTCCACCTTTCTAATCACCAAGTCCTAAAAGCTTTTACACTTTCAACATCATCTTCAGATAAATAACTCATTCCGTCAAGTAGCTCCTGTGCTGAATCTGTGTCACCAATAAGCTCACCGAGTTCATTAATAAATTCATGGAACAAACCATATGCTAAGCTCTCACGTTCCACGTCATCAGCACCAATATTAGCAGCAGAATATACGCTAATCAATGGTTGCAACAACGTTTGTAAATCAAAATTCATATAAATAACCTCACTATTTTTTACTTCGGATTATTCCGACCTCCCACTATTGAAAGTGGGAACGCTCAGAGCTTAACGGACTGTTTTAAGTCGCTCTGACGACTGTTTAATCATAAATCTGATTAAGCTCTTGATTAGACCACAACCAACTTACACCTGCACAATCGAAGCGTATGAATTGCCAATCTGACGCATCGTAATATGGAGTGCCAATAATGCTTATGCGACTTTCATCAAATCCCCACTCATTATTGATTTTTGCTATGGCTTCCGAATTAGATATAAGGGTGCTACAGTTATTAACTTCCCATTTATCCCTGTCTATTTGATAAGCGATTAAAGAATTTACATCATTAAAACACCATCTATAACGTGCAAATCGATAAAATTCAGAAGCTTCAATTATGTTCTCGCTGTAAAGTTCAATAAGTTTATTATAAATTGTTTGAATAATCTCCATGTCATATTCAAAATCCAACGTCGCTTCTTCGATAAATTCATTTTCTGAAAGCAAAATATTTTTGTTGCTTTTCTCCTGTCTGTCATATCCTGCTACTAACTTTTCTTTTGTGCAAAATTGATGCCCACGATTTAGAATATATTGCTCAAGACCAGTTAAATTAATAAAGTCCCCCTTTGCTCTAAGCTGTTCAGCTAAACCTCTACCATAATGATTAATTGTGTTTACACTCATTTTGTTCTCCACCTTTATATTTATATTTTTCGGATTATTCCGACCTCCCACGCAATGTGGGAACGCTCAGAGCTTAACGGACTGTTTTAAGTCGCTCTGACGACTTGCATATTAACGTTGATTAAAATGTCCATTCTCTATCAAGTCCTGATTGTGCCAACCTGCTTGAACATCGGGTCTATTATAATATTCGTCCAACCATTCTTCTTTCTCCATTACAATTTCTCTTGAGCAATCGCAACCATTTTCAAGCAACTCACCACAATATTGACAATATATAGGTTTCATCTATACACCTCTTTCAAATCATTATTCTTATCATTTTAATTGTATCTTTATATTCATCTTTTCTTTACCTTATGTTAATATTATACCATACAATTCCAATTTTGTCAACCTTTTTAGCCTACCTAGTTGTAAAATCAATATACAAAATTATGTAATATAATGGTGTTTTATAGGCATAATGCACAAAATAATTATACTCATTTAAAATCGGTTGACATTGAAATTATTTAGTGTTACAATTGAATAAAAGGGGGATTTAACTATGCAAGAATTTAGAAAAGCATTTCAAAATATAATGAAAATTAAGGATATACCCCAAATTATTGTTGCTGAAAGTGTCGGTCATAACACTAATTCTTTTAGTCGATTATTGCGACGAACAGACCGTGAACAAAAAATATCCGACATAGAAGAAATCGCCAATGTCTTAGGATACGATTTAATATTAACAGCTACTGACCGTTCGTCAGATGAGAAAGTCATTGCAGAACAATTCAACTATTGATTTTCTTTTCTATAAACAAAACTTATCTTGTCGGCTAGTGAAACATTATTTAGCGAATTGAATATATTGAAAAAAGCACCCTTTTTAGGTGCTTTTTTGTTTTATCTGCTTGATTCTTAAGTCTTTGGTTTTGAATGTTTTTTACTATTCATTCAAAACCTCAGTAATGTCATAAAGAACATTTCGAGCCTTATTCATTAGTTCATCATCTGATGACAACAACACAGTAAAGACCATATCAACTGTTTCTTGTGATTTTAGTGATAATTTCTTATAATCACATATCATTTTATTTTCATATTCTGAAAGTTCATTAACTACTTTATTGTTATCTTCGGTAAAAATAAAATCTAAAATTGGTATATTTAAAATTTGAGATAATAATTTTATCTTGTCACAACCCATATTCTTAATGTTACCATTTTCCCATTTATGGACGGTGCTTTTAGCGACACCAACTCTCTCAGCTACTTCGGTTATTGTGAGTCCCAACATTTTTCGTTGACTTTTCAGCTTATTACATAACGTCATTTTTATCTCCTTTGTTATCAATCTTCCTCCAGTTTTACTTTAGATACTAAATCCTTAACTAAATCATATGCTATATCCACAGTATGTTTAAAATTTGTGTCAGAACATTGTTTATATTCTTTCGGAAGCATATAGTATTTTGAGCTAAAATTCGTCACAAATTTTTCTATACGCTTTATAAAATCGTCCACTAATTGAAATTTCAACTCATGTGAACGGTTAGATGTTAAATAATCTAGCATTTTGTCACATAACTTGTTAAACCCAATTATATCTGTACATTGAACCGTTGGTTGTGTATCAAATTTATAATTAAACATTTCATATGTGATTCGTTTTAATAATTTTAGATTTTCTTTGATTTCATGATTTACTCCCAAAATTGAACCTTTTTGATATGCAACTATTAAAATCTGAGATTCTGCTATGAGATAACAAATAATTTTAATACAAATATCCTCATCTCTGCGAATTGAAAGTTCATTATCAATCCAACTGTTCTCAAACTTAAAAGCATATTTTTTAGTTATATCAGTCATATATTTTCACCACTCGTTGCATTAATTCAACTATTACACCCATATATTCCGATTCAATAGCTTCATAGATAAATACCTGATTATCCCTCTCATCTCTAAACAACATATCAATTCCACCTGTCCACGCTTATCTGAATAAATTTTCTTGTCCACTCGTTGTAAAAGACTTTACAAACACTCATCACTTCATCTATTGATAATGTTTCCCACACTTCATAAGGCAACCTATATTTGTATTGTGTTGTAGTTCTATTACAGTTAATACTATTGAGTGTGACTACATATTCCTCGCTTTGGGATAATACACGTTCATTATCGACTAATTCATATTCACCCCATTCAGGAGTTGAAGTATCACCAAATGTATGTATCGTACGACTATATACCCATGTGTCACCACTCCATTCTTCAATCACTACAGACCTTTCCCATGTCAAAGATGAAACAGCCATTTTTCCAATTAGTGATGGGATACATATCATCAATGCGAGAAGTAATGTGAGAATAATATAAAGTTTTATATCGCTTACCAACGCTTTTTTAAGCGAAAGTCCATCTTCCCCTAAATCTTTGAACAAACTAACTCTATGTTTACGCATAATATTTCACTCCATCTTCTATGCTTCATTACTGAATTAATACAGAAATGACCTAACAATTATCAGCACAATATATGCCACGCATAACACTGGAAGAACATTTTTTGAGAAATGTGCAATCCTGCAATAGAGTGCCGAACGATTTCGCTCTGTTGGAGAACGGTTGCTATCTTCCTTTTTAGCTTCTTCCATTTTCTCAACCTCGTTCATGATAGCCGTAAAAACTCCACACATCAACATGAAGAAATACGAATACATCATCTTCTGACCATCTCCTTAATTATATTAAATACTCATCAAGCAGCTGTAGTACAATCTCGTCCAATTCCTCTTCAGAACGTTCAGCATTTAACTTCTCCCACAAAAACTTCATCGCACTCGGTTTCATCAACAATCTGAGCCATTTGAGTCATTTTTTTAACAAGTGCATCAGCATGAAGAAATACGAATACGTCATGTCTGACCACCTACTTTATTGTCCTCATATGTATTGCAAAACAAATCACAAGTTAAACAATAATGCCCTGACATATAGTATGGTTTATCATGTTCAATTTCATCTTCATAATTTTTAAAATCATTATTTTCAAAATCATCTTCACGATAAAATTCATCATCATTTACACGACAGAATTTTCGTGGTCTTGCGTAATCCGTACGAAATTCAACGGAATATATTTTACTACTATTACATTTTTGACATCTTAGTATAATAGTTTTTTCACTCATAATTACCACTCCTTATTTTAACAACGACCTTACAATTATTAGCACAATATAGACCACGCATAATACTGGAAGAACATTTTTTGAAAAATGGGCAATCCTGCAATAGAGTGCCGAACGATTTCGCTGTGTTGGAGAACGGTTGCTATCTTCCTTTTTAGCTTCTTCCATTTTCTCAACCTCGTTCATGATAGCCGTAAAAACTCCACACATCAACATGAAGAAATAAGAGTACATCATTTTGTCTGACCACCTACTTTACTGTCGAAATGCTCCTCAAGGAACTGTAGCACAAGCTCGTCCAATTCCTTTTCTGAATATTCAACACTATACTTTTCAGCAAAGCTGTTATAAAGCTTGTTCTTATATGCTTTCTTCGGTTTCACCGTTAATGCGATAAATTCACCAACAGAAACTTCATCGCCCTCTGCTTCCTCAACAATCTCTGCCATTTTTTTAGCAAGTGAAACATTAACCTTACCATAACCACTTTCAATAAATTTTGCAACCACTTCTTGATTCTCTGTGGAAAATTTACTAATAATGTCCGTTACATCAATGTTAATCATCTCGGTGTCAACAAGCTCTTGTAACTTCGGAATTAACTTGGAGATATTTATGTAGCGATACATGGTCTTTTTTGAAACCCCAAACTTCTCAGCAACTTCCATAACAGAAAGCTCAATTTCTTTATGCTTTTTCAAGTATAAATTGAAGATAGCACAATATTCTGATGGCAACATCTTCATTCGTTGGATATTGCTTTCGGCAACGTATTTATAAACATCTTCATCTGAAATGTTTCGCACAACGCAAGGAATGGTAAGTAGTTTCAATTCTTTAGCAGCAATGAAACGATGATGTCCTGCAATAATCTGATACTTTCCGTTATGTTTGCGAACTAAAAGGGGAGTTATTATTCCGATATCGGCAGCACTTAACTTAATTTGCTCTACCTTTTCTGATGAAATTGAAAACGGCTGTTTGTTGCCATTCTCCTCAAACTCAACAATATTGTTGAGTTCAATATATTCAATATTCTCTTTGTTTGAACCCCAAATTCCATTATATGCTTCTTTTAGTTCCTGTGGTTCATTATCCTGCACTGCCGATTCAAGTTCTTGCTTTTCACGTTTTTTTTCATTGAAATTTATCTTACCCATATTTCCACTTCTTTCATACTCAATATTATGCCTTTTGGCATATTCAAACCACGTTTCATTACGATATTTCCCACTATAGATATACTGCTGTGTGAATGCTAATTGTGATTTATTCGGAATTATTCCTAAACTTTCATTCCGTTCTGCTTGAGCATAAATAGTTACACCTTTCAATTGCTTTAGCCAGTCGACACGATAAGCAGCGTTATCAATATCCTTAGTTACAAGTAGATAAATATATAATCTGTATGGTTTTATACCATATTTGTATAGTAAATTCGCTGTGTTCAAAATCGGCTCAATCTGTGAAATGCTGTCGCAACTGAAACGAATATGTCTTATCCATTTGACTTTAGCAAGTATTTGAGCCACTCTATCAGTTACCAAACGTGCGTCCATTCCTTGATTAAGGTCTATCCTATAATCGCTATCTGCAAGGCTTTCTAGCTGTTCTATACCATACTCACAAGCTAAGATGTTATTATCCATCAGAACAAGCTTCTTACTGTCCTGTCGCACTAGCTCCTGCCATGTTCGATATGGTTTTATGTCACCCTCTTTTTGAGGAACAATGCACCACCTGCAACGATTAGGGCAACCTCGTGTGATATAACCTATGGCATAATCACAGTCAGGATATATGCTGTAATCAGGAAACATTTCTTCAATCTCACTTGGCAGAACAGCTTTAACATCATATCCCGACCCACCCTTTATTGTGTTTTCAGGCAGATACGGATTAACTGGTGTGAAATCAAATACTTTGCTTGAATAAACAAGGTCATATAAGTCATTATCTAAAGCATTCCACCATTCAACCGTATCACCATTTGCTTTGTGATATGCTGATATTTTCATTAAAGCATAATTGGGGAATGTTTTGTGTTTTAGTGTTTCTTGCTCACTATCATGAATCCCGATTCTCATACAACTTATTCCTTATCATTTTAGTACAAAAAGTGTCAGAGTGACACTTTTTGTTTTATTATCAAAATCTAATAATTATGTTATGGACTTCTGCAAAACACAATCCCAAAGCAGTAACCATAAGAACGATTGTTGCACCAATACAAGTTTTAAGAACTGCATCATTTATCCTGTACTTTTTTGCATTTGTTTGTAACAGTTTTTGAAAAGCTTTATCATTTTCTTCACAGCATTTTTTTAGTTCAGCTATTGCAAAACCTCTTAGCATGGCTTCTATTTCTTTGTCAGGAATGTTATCATCAATAACAAATGTTCCTTGATATTTGCCTGTTGCTTCTAGCTTATCATCATTGACAGAATTGGTTATAACACTGTATGTAATCTTGCCATCGCTACTTTCAATTGCGTAATAACTTAATTCGCCATCGGTTTTGAGATAATCAAGTATTAATCTTGCATTTTGATGAAATCGCTTAAATTCCCATTCAGATAAGTGATTAACTTCATTCTCAACATTTTCAAGATTTAATTCTTTTGTGATGATGTTATAATCTCTAACTTGGAACTTCCTATTAATCATATTTAAGGTGATGATATTTAATTTCATTTTTAACCTCCATGTTTTTCAAAAGTGTCAAAATGACACAAATTTCTAATTGCAAGTAGCCGAATATCTCATTCTAATTGCTTGAAGAAAATATCTGTCCCATGATGAATAACCAAAGATACAATCAATTCCATTAAATTCTTGATGTTCTTCTGTCGGGAAGCCATTCCATAAGATAAATGCTAGTCTGATTGCTCTTGAAGTCCCACCAGTTTGCCATGCCTGTTCAAAGTTCTCAGGACGAATATGCATTTCATCAAAATCAAACATTTGCTCCACTTGTTTCATATTCCCCTCAGTGGCAAGTGCTAGAAGATACATAACAGCTTGAACTTCATCGTTGATATAGTGACATCTATCCAATAATGTATAAAACATTTTCATATGCTGCAAATTCAAATATATGCTTTCATTTCTTCCACCACAAGAGATAGTGTTGTTATTGCCTATGATTTGGTTGCTATTATTAAAGTTATTAAATTTGCCAGTCATTAAAATCATACTCCTTATTTATATTTGTTCAAGCGTTTCTGTTCAGCTTCGACATAGCAAACCCAACACCTGTCGAACACATCAATACATTGGCTACAAGCATTGTGAGATGAAAGATAATTCTCAATCTTATCATGCCAGTAATCATACTTTCCCGAATTATTCCTCGGAAAAGTTTTATCAAGCTTAATGTCTTTTGCTAAGTCACCCTCAGCACTATTTTCATCTAAGTGTTTTTTTATCATGTATGTATAGAATGTCATATTAATTTCCTTTCGGTTAAGGTCTATTGGCAATCCACATCAAAGCATTGTGGTTCTCAGTTAAGTTATTATTGATAAAACCAAGTAACTCATTATTCAAAGATATAGCACCTATTTCATGTACTTTCAATGCTATTTCCAATGGAATATTGTGTATATCTGCCATATTCATAGCTTTTAATAATATTTGTTTGGCATATTCATTTGTTTTGCCACTAATACTTATGTTTACAGTTTCCCTAGCCATAATTAATTGTCCTTTCTTAGTGTCATAATGACATTTTGACTATAAATTTTCTCTAACCTTGTTTATAATCTCCTCTGCGACTTGCAGAAATGCTTTACCAATGCTGCTATTCTTATCATCAACACAATTGGTCTGATTTACAATTGCATTTTCAGCTTGTGCAGGACAGAACGGAATGCTTGTCTTAAAAGTTATATCGTCATATTCTTCACGAACGCTATCAGCAATAGATATGCTAACAGTTGTTCTCTGTTGCTTATTTAGAAGAATGCCTAAGACTTTTAAATTCTTGTTGGTGCTATTATTAATTGATGAAACCTTATCAAGCATATTCCCCAATCCCTCGAAT
This sequence comes from Oscillospiraceae bacterium, assembly GCA_031550725.1. Lineage (GTDB taxonomy): Bacteria > Bacillota > Clostridia > Oscillospirales > Ruminococcaceae > UBA946. The sequence continues at coordinate 24,579 of JAVBOH010000013.1, read as the reverse complement.
GAATAAACACCACTCTCGACTGGGATTATTGCGTAATCACTTGCATTTAAAGCATTTGAAACCAGTAAATCAAGCACTGTGCGACAATCTAGCAATATGTAATCATAAGTATTGAATATATCATGGTTTGCCAATGCACGTTTTATAACATAATTACTATCACTGTCACTTGCCATGAAAGAGGTTATTCCAGTTAAAAGTTGTGAAGCAGGAATATAACTTACATTATCATCATTTTGAATGAAACTGTCTTTAGTAACTTCAAAATCAAAATTTGCAATAGTATTATATAGCAATTCTGATGAAGTGTATTTGCCATCTTTGATATAACCAAATGCTTGACTTGCATTGCCTTGTTGGTCAAGGTCAATGACAAGAACCTTTTTACCAAGTTTGGTAAGACCTCTGGCAATATTAACTGTTGTTGTAGTTTTGCCGACTCCACCTTTTTCGGAGCATACTGCGATAATTTTTGTTTTCATTTTTCATTTTCCTTTCATTATAAGGCATTTTTTTGTTTGCGAATGTCTTCGCCAAAGAAATTCAGCGTGTAATATTCATAAAAGCGTGAGGTAATACGTTCACCATATCTTTTAGTCATCTGAACCTCCGTTAAGTTCGTATTAATAATTGTAGGTTTTCTCAAATTCAATCTATTTTCAACAATCATATGTAATGCCGAGATATAGTATTTATTCTCGACTTCAACACCGAAGTCATCTATAATCAATAAATCGACAGCATTAAGTATGTCGTTCAAATCATCTGAACTATTAAGAATCTTAATCTCAATATTTTTCTTAAAAAATCCAAATTCTTTTGTTCCATCACTAAAATGTTCTCTAGATAGCATTGCGAACATCTCAGGTGCTGAACGAAACATTACAGAATTTCCTTTTTCAATAACTTTCTTGGCGATAGACAATGATAGATGTGATTTACCTAATCCGGGTTTCCCTCGCATTATCAAATTCCTTGCATTCAAATCGAAGTTATCAGCATAATGTTTGCAATAATCATAAACATTTTGCATATGTGGTTTATATTCTTTGTAATAATCAAGATTTATTGTTTCAAAACAACTATTCAAAGTTAAAGCAGAAGAATTTTGTAATTCCTGTAAAAAAAGCTTCTTTCGTTCATTATTGATACATTCACACAACTCTCCAGAGTCCTTACAAATTTCACAAAAATAATCTCGTTCTAAATAATTTGTTGGATAACCGTATTTTTTCAATAAAGCTTCTTCTTCAACTGTACGTTTTGCTACCATTTCACCTACTGTCTTTTCGATATCCTCAATACTTTTTTTGTTCGATTGATTCATGAAAGAAAGCATTGTATTTATAAAATTCTTTTGAATAATATTAAATTCAGGATGTGTTTTTAAAAGTTCATCGGTTCGTTGTATCCACGCTCTCATTTTCTCATCACGAAACTGTTTAATATTGGTTGGTGCTAAATCAATGATGTTCATATTTTTCATTCTCCTTATCAATTTCAATATAGCTTTTTGTATATTTTATATTTTCTATTTAGAAATACTATGTTAATACTATAACACACTAAATTGATTTTGTCAACCTTTTTAGCCTACCTTGTTAAAAATATTTTTCATCGCATTATTTTAAATATAAAAATTGGGTAGCCTAAAAAGGTTGACAAAAATTCATATTCGTGTTAATATAAAATCAAAAACAAAGGAGAATTAAATATGATTGATACAGGAGAATTTATAAAAGATATGCTTGAAAATAAGTACTTAAACCAAATTGATTTAGCAGATTTTTTAAACTGCAGCCGACAAAATATCAATAAAATGTTGAAGGTAAATCATAAGTTGGGTGATATAATTAAATTGGCTGATTTACTTGACTATGACATTTCCGTGACTTTAAAAAGTCGAGCAACTGATGAAGAAATTCCTATTAATTTTGATACAAACGAATAGAATACCTAATATTATTCAAGTTCATCGGGAGCTTTCTTCTTAGTTGATTTTTCAACTTCCATTTCCATATAAGTATCGAATGTACTTCTTGCTTTTTCAAGCTTGTCTAGGTTTGCCATAATATCTTTGTGACGTTCCAACAAGTCGGAATATGTTTTATTTAATTCAGCAATTTCTCCCTCAATTTTTGATACTTTAGGCAGCTGATTGTTCGGGAAAGCAACTTTTAATTCTGCTTTAATACTGCTATACAAACGCAGGTCACTCTCATTCTCACGATAGAATTTATCTTTGTTAAACGACTTTTTAAATTTATCATTAATAGGTTTTATCCTCCAATAATTGTTGATATTTTTCAGATTAATTGACTTATCTGAAATCTTCTTTTCAATATCTTTTATCTCTTTATTTAAAGCGAAACGACTTTCTTGGCTTTCAAAAATCTTCTCTTTTATATCTTCTTTTGAAGTCCAACCATTCTCAGATAGTATGTTAATTGCCTTTGAAGCTTCCTGCATATTTTTAAGCGTTGCCCAATTTTGCAAACCAATATTATCATCAGTTTTTTGCACTTGTACTATGCCATTTTGGTATTGTACAGGTGCATTTTTTTTGCGTACAGAACGTTCAATTCTTGCATTAAGCTGTGCAGGTTCATAATACCAACCTAGTGTCTTTCTACGGCAGCGAGTGAACCTTTCTTGACCTTTCGCACGAAATGAAAGTGTATCACCATTCTGCTTATATTCATACCCACACTCTACCATTCTTTTAAGGAAATCATCATAGCTAGTTGCATCAATTATGCTATAATCAATAGCGTCTTTTAACTTGTCTTTCCAACTCATGTTTGCGTTGGATTGCTCCCATTCAAAGTGGCTTTTACCTCTGCCACGCTCTGCATTTTTTATGGTGGACAAATTATATTCCTTGCACAACTCATCGTTAATATCTCTTATTGCTTTCCACGCTCTGAGTTTACCTTTGTCATGTTCAGTACCAAAAGATTTCCCATTAACAAAATTGGTTTCATTCACGATTATATGATTATGGATATGCCCTTTCTCTATGTGTGTAGCTATAACATACTCATATTGACCATTCAATAATTCATCAGCAAGACGTATACCAATTTGATGAGCTTCATCAGGATTTGTTTCATCAGGTGAGAACGATTGAATGATGTGTCTTGCAAGATTTTTTGTATTAGATTCCATATGCAATCTTGTTAATTCAAATTCAAGATGAGCAACAAATTCTGTACAAGCAAAGGAGGAAACTAATAACTTGTTATCAGTTTTTTGAGGGTCGCATATATAATCAATAGCCTTATCAACTGTGCTTGTTATTTCATGAATATTCGTAATTGCCATATCTAATCAAACTCCTTTTTAATCTTAATGAATGTTTCTGTTATTACAGTTTGCTTCTTCATAATTTCATCTAATTGAGAACGAATAGCATCTAAATCATCTTGATACAAATATCCAGTCGCATTTGCCAACTTTGCAATTTGATTTACACTTTTTGAGATAGAACCAACATAATAATTATTTGCTCTCATTTCATGCAATAGCTCTTTACTGTCATATACTTTGCACTCGCCTCTAATCGCCATTGTAGTTAAAAATTTACCCATGTTTGACATTCCGATAGCATTCATTTTATCCAAGATAAATGACTTTTCTGCTTCGGTTACCTTAAAAAAAATGTTCTCATTTCTATATCTGTTTACTTCATTTTTACTCATATTTTCAATCTACCTTTCAAAAAATAAATTAAGGGTTTGGGAATTCCCAAAAATCAAAAATGAAAATTATTCGGTACGAAGAATATTGAATTTTTGGACAGTGTATATACACTGTCGGTGCTTGCTATCCTACTTTTTCTACTTCTCTACTTTTCTACTTCTCTACTTTTTTAAGCTAGTTTGCAACCTCTTGCAACTGGTTTGCAACCAACTGATTATGCATAGAATAAAGAAAATATTCTTGAAGTTTTACCTCATATCGCTTTGGAAAAAATCTCCCCTTATATAATATAGTGAATTTTTTAGTGGTTTGGCAACCTTATTTCAAAAATAAATGAAGCTCAATGAAAAGTTTGTTAAATAACCAAATTATAAACCAAAAATCTCAAGTTGGTTGGTATATTCTGCCATAGGTCGAATTATCGTATTTCATATGTTACAAAATGGTTACAGTATTTAAGCAAATTGCTGTAATATATTTACAAAATCTTGTGAAAAGGGTACAATAGATATAGCATTTCTGTTAAAATTATATTATCTGTCCTTGCTTAAAAGTAGACAGATAATAATGATTAACAGGAGGTTCTTTTATGATGAAGAACACGAACAAAAAAAAAATCCACTAACAACTTGAGGTATCTCAAATTAGAAAGTGGAAAGGTCGTTCAAGTTGAACAGGAAATCTATCAAGAGTATTGGCGACACAGAAATCGGCAGAACTATTTGCAACAACTCGACAATGATTACTTAAATAAGTTTGTTACAGACGAATTTATTCAAAATATTCATTCTGACGTCAACGTTGAGCAAGTGTCTGAAACAGCTCATTTAATTATCGCCCTCAGGAAAAGTTTAAAAAAACTCTCCGATGATGAGAAAGAAATCATCAATGAACTATTCTTTGGCGATGAAAAAAAATCATATAGAGCTGCTGCAAAGAAGTTTGGAATATCTCACCAAGCTTTTCAGAAAAGGTTGGTAAAGATATTAGAGAAATTGCGAATGGATATGAAAGACGATTTATGAAATATCACTATGATTCATTTCGCTGAATTGTGCAATGTTACAAAACTTATTGCATATCAAAAATAATTTGCTGATTTTGGTTGCCAAAACCTTGATTTTTTCACTTATAATTGTGAGGAGCAAAATGAATTCGATTGTTTAAAGAATTTTGCAGAATTATTTAATTCGCTTGTTGCTCTGACAAATATAGAATATTTACTGGTATCTTGAAAACTGAATAAGAATTTACAGGTCAACGAAATGAAATTTTAGAGTCTGCCATGACGTTTTTATCCCACTTTATTCATTAATCAATCAGTTACATACATTACTGACAGGCACAATAAAAAAAGAGCAAAGTTGTTACAGTCAATAACAATTCACTCTAAAATTTCTGATAATGATACTTCCGAATTGAACGCTTCACAGCATTGTTCGGCACACCCACAAGCATGGGAATGAATTTGTATAACCTCATTGCAAATTATGAAGTCGGTTTGACAAACTGACAACCTGTCAATTCTAAAATATATTTTAGGAGGATTATCAAAATGAAAAAACAAAATAACAATAGCAATGAATGTATCAATGTGAAGCAAAATACATATGAACTTAACGGAACAGTTTTTAATGTTAGGTCTATAGGAAAAGAAGAAAACTCCCCTCGAATAGTTGATAAGTTGATTAATGTTATTTCAGGTGACCTTGAAACAAAAAATTAACTTTTAATGGCTGCTTTCAATCGGATTTTGTGCTATAATGTATAGTACAATATTTGAGTTGTTGGCTGCAAAATGGAGGATTATTAAATGCAAAAGCCAAACAACTATTCTAAGCAGATAACAGCACTCTACTGTCGCTTATCACGTGATGATGACATTGAGGGAGAAAGTAATAGTATCACTACCCAAAGAAGAATTTTACAAAAATATGCTGATGATAACGGAATGACAAACTGCCAATTCTATATTGATGATGGTTTCAGTGGGACAAACTTCAAACGTCCCGACTTCATGAAGATGATAGCAGAGTGTGAAGAAAATAATGTTTCTAACATACTTGTAAAAGATATGTCACGATTTGGACGGAATTATCTTGAAGTCGGATATTATACTGAGGTGTTCTTCCCCGAAAAAGGAATAAGATTTGTTGCGATAAATGATGGTGTCGACAGTTCAAAAGAAACTGATGACTTCGTTCCATTTAGAAATATTATTAATGAGTGGTATGCTAAAGATATTTCTAAAAAGATAAAATCCTCAATTCACAACAAGGGTAATTCAGGACAACATTTAAACAGAGCTGTGTATGGATATAGGGCAGGAAAAGATAATCAAGATTGGGTTATTGATGAACCTGCTGCTGAGATTATTAAAATGATTTATCGGCTGTATATTGAGGGAAAAGGAATTAAAAGCATTGCAAAATATCTATTTGATAACAAAATTCCTACACCAGTTGAATATGCAAAAGCAGAGGGTAAATATCAAACATGGAGAAATCCATCTCTTGAATTTCTTTGGTCATCAACTACAGTTTCGACACTTCTTCAACGGCAAGAATATATAGGTGATACAGTGAGTTTTAAGACATCGAAACCGTCTTACAAGTCGAAACGTCAAATTCAAAATGATGTAAGTGATTATGTTATTTTTACTGACACGCATGAACCAATTATAAGCCGTGAAACATTTGAAATTGTTCAAAAATTAATTGGTGCTAGGAAGAAAACCAATAACGAGAGAACACTTGACCCTTTAGGTGGTTTAATATTCTGTGCAGATTGTGGTAAAAGACTCTATCTTACAAGATATGCGAATTATCCTAACTCGAATGCTTATATGTGTGGGGGTTACAAGAGGTCGCCTGACTTATGTCAATCACATAGAATACTACAAAAAAGTGTTATGTCAATTCTTCAAAATGAACTTAAATTTATCTCAAACCTTGCTCAAAATAATTTTGAATTATTGGTTGAAACTTTATCAAAAAGTGCCGATAAAAGTAGCAGTCTTAACTCCAGTAATTTAAAAAAGGATAAGCAAAAATGTGAAAATAGGATTGCTGAGATTGATGTAGTGATTAAAAATCTTTTTGAGCAATCAGTATTTGGAACAATACCGAATGAACGTTTTCTTTTACTATCAACAGGTTATGAGATTGAACAAAAAGAGTTGAAGAAAAATCTTAGTGACATAACATTTCAACTCAATGAACTGAACACCAATTATAAAAACATTGACAGATTCATTGCTATTGCAAAACGGTATACCGATATTGAATCACTCACTCCTGAGATAATTGTAGAGTTCATCGACAAAATAGTCGTTCATCAGTTAATAAAAAGTGACGATGGAACAAGAACTCAACAAGTGGATATTCACTTTAATCATATCGGAAAACTTAATTAATGCGAACTTTAAAGATTTGTTCGCAGAGAACACTTAACATGGCGAATTTGTACGTACAAATTCTATGGCTTGCTACCATTACCTCAACCCCATTTTAAGCTGTGACTGAAGCCACAGCTTTTCGTAGTATGTATCCACACTCTGTTAAAAGTGATATGGGAGTAGCTTAATGCATTCTTCTTTGCTGAAAAATATATCGTGCTTGAACATGAAGAAACGTTTCTTAGTCAAGCCAATTCGTTTCTGATGGCGATAACGATATTTATCTCCGTCATATTCCATTTTGATAAAGTCTGCACGCCATAAATCAAATGTTAAACCTTTGATGTCTGTATTATGTTCTGTCATAAAGCGATCTGCGATTCTAAACATGGTGTCAGGGATGATGTAAATATAATGTGTGTCGTAGTAACCGAGTAGTTTGTCACCATGCTGTTTTGCTTGGGGATAATCTTTGTAGTGGAGAATTATGTAACTGTCTTGTGTGACTAAGTCGTGTATCCACTTTGTAAAGTCGAGTGCTGTTTGGGTGATTTCTGTTTTCATGGGTGTTTGTTCCTTTCATAAAAAATATAACTTGTTGCTTTTTGAATAAATTTGTGATATGATTGATAAAACGATATGTGCCATGTAAAGTAAAATAATTGGACGTGATAAAAAATGCTTGATTTAGATTGGGAGTGAAGTATTGATATAGTACCTGTTCAGCGTAATTTTTTACGTGAAATATTTTCTGAACTTATAAACTTTTGAAAGGTAAAGACAAAAATAATGAATTTATCACTTGATGAAATGCAAAAGTTGCAAATTAAACTTCAAGAAAAATATAAAGATAAATGGGGTGGATTATATCCAGAAAAGGGACGAGATATGCTGTTATGGATGATAGGTGAAACTGGTGAAGTTGCTGATGTTATCAAACAAAACGGCGATGATAAAATCATTAATGATAACATTGTTAGACAACATTTTATTGAAGAAATGTGCGATGTTATGATGTATTTTAACGACATCATGCTTTGTTACAATATTACTCCAAATGAAATTTCGGAAATTTATTTAGAAAAGCATAATAAAAATATGGAGCGTTGGTAAATTGCTGCTTATTGTTCAGAATCATAATACATATTCCATTAAGGTTGCTTTATCAAATGGTGGTGTTGTGGAGAAAGCAAATGATATTAGGCATTTTATTTGGATTGATTGTAATAGTGCTGAATAAAATATTATGTGGCATATGGTTTATGTTGACGGAGGATGATTATGAATAATGAAGAACGAAAGAAACAAGCAGATAAATTTCTTTATGAAATGGGTTTATGGAATGAATTGAAATCATATGGCGAACCTCATATTATTGGTAGTTATCGAGTGAATTTAATGGCATGGAATGACTTGGATATAGATATAACTAATATAAATATGTCAATTGAAAAGTTGTACGAGTTGAGCAATTTTATTATAAAGACATTCAAACCAGTTTGGTACGAAGCAAAACAGGAAATTACTGACGAGGGAAAGACAGTATGGTTTCATGGCTTTGAAACTAATATCACAGGTGAGCTTTGGAATTTTGATTTATGGTTTTTTGATATTGAAACTATAACTTTGGCTGAGCAATATTGTGATGATGTTATGAGAAAAATAAATGTCAATCCAATTTGTAGAGATACAATACTTTCAATTAAAGATTCATTAATTAAAGCTGGTAAATACGGTTCAGAAATGCATACAAGTATGGATGTTTACAAAGCTGTACTTGATAATGGTATAAAGGATATTGATGATTTTTTTAAACTTTTGTAGGAATGATGACTGACAGTAATAATTTTACGTTTAGGTATCAACATTCAACAATACTTTACAACAAAATTCATATACCAAATATCAATTAATGTTTAATTGACTTTAATATAAAACTATGCTATTATTAAAAAAAATGGTTTATAGAACTTACTATAAAAATTCAGATTATAACATGGAAGTCCATGATGTAATAAATAAAATTGTGAAAGGGTGTTTATAATGAGAAATACAATTATAGCTATTAACAATTCAAGGAGGGTGACTATACTTTAACCCTCCTGTATTAATGGAGGATTATTATGTCTTTTAACTGGATTAACCCTGAAAATTATTCTATTAATTGTCTGCTCTTGATGGACAGATGGATGCTGAAACAACTTATAGGTTTAGGCGATTCATCTAGCTATGAGTATAATTTGGAATACAGAAAAGCATTTTCAATTGTATTAAAGAACAATCCGACTATAAGTTGGTATGTTTCAAATAAGTGCCCTGAAGCTTCTTCACGAGTAGAAAAACTTATTGCAGATGCTCCTGCTAACCTTACGCAAAATGAAATACACAATGCTGAAACTTGCTTCCTTAATGAAATGGATACAATGGTTGTTTATTGCTATCCTGATGATATGGATAAGCTATGCCCTTATATTAGAGATTGGGACAAAGACAAACTATTATCAATTGTTGATTTTACCGACAAAGTTGTCCTTGATATTGGAAGTGGAACTGGTAGATTAGCATTTGCTGCTGCAACCAAAGCTAAAAAAGTCTATGCAAGCGAACCTGCTGATCAAATGCGTGAGTTTATGCGTGATAAAATTTCAAATGAAAATATATCAAACATGGTCGTACTCGATGGAACAATTGAAGCTATACCTTTTGAAGATGATACATTTGATATTGTTATGTCTGGTTATGTAGTTGGTGTAGATTACGAGCAAGAAATAGTCAATATGCAGCGTGTTTGTAAGGATGGTGGATATATTATTGTATGTGAGGGTGAAAACGAAACCAAATGGCATAAAAGAGAACCACTTTTGTCACTTGGATTTGATTGCTTGCATTACACCTCCAACGTCGGTGGAGATTGTTATCGTTACTGGAAGAAAGTTATTAAATAGTAATAGGTAGCAATTGTAGTACGAATTTTGACATAAATCTAACCTAATAATAAATGTCATTTATAGCCGTCAGTTAATTGCTGACGGTTATTTTTTATGCCACACCACCAATATAGTTCAGTAACGCTGACTTTGATATGAGGATTTTCCCACGCTTGCCTTGACCAGTTCGAATATATGGCAACTTATCTTGTATGACAAGCTGTCTGATTGTATGTTCGGATAATCCTTTTACTACCTCGGTACATTCCTTAATTGTAAGCATTTCGATTTGATTATCAGGGACAGAAACATTGTTTACGACCTTTTCGATTGAGTTTGGACTAACAATGTTTGTGTCAAGTTCTAGTAGTTCGTCGAGTAGTTCCTCCACTTTTGAGATGATGTTTTTCTTCTGAATGATTGTCATGATGTTGTTCCTTCTTTCATTTTTATTTGTTTGAGAGTGCATTTGCAGATACAGGCAAAATATTTTTATCTTTCATATATAGGACAGTTAGAGTGCCATTTTACAACCTTGAAAAAAATCTTTGTAGGATTGCATAATAATGCATATTATACAGTTATATTGTCTTGTGAATATTTATCCCTCATAAGTATAGGAGCTTTGTAAGCAGTTTTGGCGACCCCTTTCTCGTAAGTTTGGATATTTGCATAAATTCACACCCATCTTCACTTGATTTCCTTGTTGAAATATTTTGCCTTTCAATAATAAGGAAAAAAATCAGCCTTTTTTAAGGATTTTCTCAAAAAGATTTATCAAGTTCTACTTATTGCATAAAATAGCTGTTAATTTGTTGTTTGATATTGCAAGTTTTACACAGTCCCTCACTAATAAGGACATAAAACAGCATTTTTTATGGTCATTTTTCAAAAGTTGTTTTCAAGTTCTCCGTCTTACATAAATAGAGTGATACTTTGTTGTACATATATGTAGGTTTTAACAGTTCTCATATATATAGGACACTAAATGCCAATTTTGGCTACCCCATTTTCAAAGTTTGTATAATCTCATATATGGCGATGAATTATACAATATCATATTGTAAATTATCACAACAATTCGAGATATTTCGCATGAATTTGTTTCACCCTCTACTTATAGGACATTTGAAAGCCGAAATTCCCACGAAATCGTTCAATTTCACGTAAGTTTCAAAAAGGTTTGGATATGTGTATAATTTAGTTGCTATATTTTTGTGCTTATTTTCATGTTGCTGTATCTGCTTGTAATGTGTTCTCGTAAGGAAGGACAAAAAACTCCCCATTTTTTCATTATTCATGAAATAAATGGGGAGTTTTTGATTAAGTTTGTAGGATTGCATAAATGATATATATTTTAATTGTATATAATCGCCATTAATCGCTGGCAAAACAAATCAAATTCATTGACTTTAGTGATATTAAATGTTATGATAAAAACAGAAATATTTTTATTTATTAAGTCATAATTATCAGGAGGACATAAATTGATGCGTTTTATTGAATATGGTGATATAGCAAATGAAAAAATCATTTTAATACACGGTGCAAATATACCATGGCAAATGTGGTTGCCGTGTATTGAACACTTTAAAAAGATATACAGAGTGATCGTTCCTGTACTTGACGGACATGATGGTGATATAGCAAACGAATTTATTTCAGTTAATCAATCTGCAAAAGACATTGTTGATTTTTATACTACAAATTACAATGAACATGTAAATATGATAATAGGAATGTCAATGGGTGCAGCAATTGCTTTTGATATTGTTGCTGACGGACGTATAAAAGTAGATAAATTGATTTTTGACAGTGGTGTATTTGTAAAGTCTAACCCGATAATATCAGCAATTCATGAAAATATGCAAGTTAATATGAACAATAAAGCAAAGAAACGTGACAACAAAATCATGGTACAGCTTGAAAATATTTATGGTAAGGAATTGTTACCGTACTTTTTACAGATGGCTGATAGTATGTCAAAACTATCGCTTGTCAAAACATTGCGTTCAGTTTGTAAATATCAAATTCCTGAAAAATTATCACTTGATAATATTCAAATTGTTGCTTTTCACGGTACAGTTTTATTTGAAATTAACGCTAAAAAATCAGCAAAATATTTAACTTCACATTATCCAAAGGCTCGTGTAAAAATATTTGATGGATATAACCATGGTGGATTGTCTGTTAATCGATCAAACGAATTTATTGAAGAAATTGAAAATGCTTTTTAGTATAGCTTCGTAAAAGGAACTACTTGTCAGGTTATGTACAGACAAGTAGTTCCTCACTTTTGCAAATATATTTATTCAAACATTAAAATAATACCAATAAAAACAAGCGTATATGCTGTTAGATTTACAGCATATACGCTTGTTTCTTATAATTGTGCTATTGACAATTCAATATAATCATGATATAATCATTATGTGAATATAATAATATGAATATTCACATATAATATTCATAACAGAAAGGAGATGAATTACATGCCATCAAAACCTATTTTATCAGAGGACGATAAAATCACTATAAGAAATAAACTTCATACGTTTTGTGAAGAACTTTGGGTATTGCAAGGATACAAGAAAACAAGTATCAAAGAGCTTTGCACTAAAACAGAAATTGCAATTGGTACATTTTATTCGCTGTTTCCAACAAAAGAAGCTTTGTTTTTTGAAACTGCAAGGACAATACAAACACGTTTAACAGAGCAATTTTTACAAACAGTTTTGCAGGGTGCAAACAAAGAAAGCTTAGCAAAAGCATTAAAAAAATTATTTCATGAATTTGACAGCAAGCCTTTTATGTATGATGTTAACACGCCTGATTTTAAGGCATTTGTAACAAAATTATCCGCAGAGGATATGGAAGAACTCAAGTTTGAAAGTATTGAATTTTTCAAGGAAGTCTGTCAAGTCTGCAATTTGCAGCCTAAAATTGATGTAGCAAAAGCATGTGGTGTTTTGAGTGCATTGCTGTCAACAATCGGTACAAAGCAAACACTTGAAGCAATGTGTGATTATTTTGAAGTGTTCGATTTTATGGCTGATAAATTGATTGCGGAACTATTTGATTAAGGTTGAATTTATAAACTTTTGGAGGTATGAGAAATGATAAATGAAATTGCAAACTATTTTGAAAACATAGCAAAAACTATAGGACTTTCAATTCGAATTCCACGTCCGAGTAAGAAAATGAAAAGTATTTCAATCATAACAAATGGACTTATTGGGGTTGGTTTTATCACATTGGGAGTGGTATTCAAAAAAGTGCCATTAGCAATTATCAGTGTATTAGGGATAGCAGGAGCTATTCTGCTTGCCTTAGATGAGTAGGAGGTTTTTATGTACTATGAATATAAAACGTTAGCATTGCATGGAGATGAACTTGATAATTCCTGTGAAAAGCTTACTAAGAAGCTTAATGAAGTTGGCAAAAAAGGCTGGGAACTTGTGTCTGTGCTTTCGCAAAATGGACTTGGAAGCTCACAATACAATATACTTGGAATTACACAAAAACAATTTCTTGTATTCAAAAGACAAGTAACCGAGAATTAATAGTGAGGTTAATTGTTATGAATGATACATTTTCTGAATGGATATTTTGTCCGATATGCAATAATAAAACAAGACTAAAAATACGGATAGATACAATTCTTGAACACTTTCCGTTGTTCTGTCCGAAGTGCAAAAATGAAACGCTTATCAATGTTAAACAACTGAATATATCGGTTATAAAAGAGCCTGACGCACAGACGCAGAGCCTATAACACACAGATTATAAATGTGGTTATAGGCTCTGATTTTTTATGAGTTTATGACTGCATTTATTATTTGATTGCTTATGAGGTATATTCATCAATCCTATGCTGCTGGTAAACCTCTTTGCCAATAATAGTTATAGCTTTCTTAGGAAAATTGACAAAGCAGCGATAACATAATGTGCATTTATCACCTGAAACAGCTTTACCATTATGCATATGCTATATAATTTATGTAACAGATATTAAATCAAATCAATCCTATCAAAGTTTCTAAGAAAAATCAACTTTTCAATAGCCTTTGATGCTTTCCACCAGTTTTCACTTATTGCAAATTCTTTAGCATATTTCTTATTGTTTTCAAACCAGCTCCATGTAATACCCCAAACATCGTTCTGTGGTCTTGTGTCAATCAGATAATCAAGTTCTTGCTCAACAATTTCCATGTTATTCTGATAGAATTCACTGTTTGGAGAAGTAATATAATTCGATGGTCTTACTCCGTAATAAAGCCATTTTGATGTGTCCTTTTCAATGGAATTTGTAACTAGATTTTGTATGTTCTTCATAAGAATATCAGCATTTATTATGCCTATCAGCTCCATTTGTTTTATAGTATCAGCAAGTTTGCAATAGCCGTAAATCCCCATATCGCCATGATTATCATTCGATTCAATCTTGTTAATAATATTCTGTGCAATAGATACTGCTTTTTGATATAATGCTGTTTCTGTACTAACATACTTAAATATAAAGCTGACAATTTCAGCAGTTACACCAATATGTTCAACCTGATTTGCTTTTTCATCATATGACCACCAAGGTGCATGAGCATAATCATTATTGGTTGGAATATTAAACAGCCAGCCATCATCCGAACTAGAAACACCGCTTTCAAGAAACTTTATTATTCCATGCATTATCGGATGCTGTGCATCATGAAAACCAATGCTTTCAAGTATATTTATAGCAACGGTTGTTGTATATGGTGATGAATTTGGATTCCAGCAATCTTCTTCTAACGCATGCCCAAAGCCACCATCATCATTTTGGTAAAAAGCTAAATTATGTAAAACTGTGTCCTTATTGTTGTTTTCAAAATGATATTGCCATAGTGACAATTCGAGTGGTCTTGCATTCCTATATATCCAGTTTCTTATTTCATTAAAAGTGTTTACATCAAGTTTTTTCATAGCTGCCTCCGTTATATATTAATCAACCATCAGAAACCATTTGAATCCGAATTTATCTTTCAGCTCGCATATATAGGTTGCAAATTCAGATTTATGTGGAAGTTGAATAACGGTTCCACCTTCATTCAGTACATTAAAAGCTCTATTAACTTCCTCTGTAGTATCGAACATAACAGCAAGAAATAGCGAATCACCTGTAATTGCAACATGTTCCATATTACCATCAGACAACCTTATCCTTTGCTCACCAATATGTGCTTCTGTATGATAAATCAATCCTGTTTCTTCATTTTTACCTTGCCAGTCAATTTTCAAGTCAAAAGCTTTTTGATATAAATCAATAACTTCTTCACAATGACCATTACAATGAAATGTTGGTATAAAATACATACTAACCCTCCAATAACATATTGAACATGACAGCTATATGTCACGTTTAAATAAATTTCTATTAGATAATTACACATTGTACTTGTTTCGAAAATGAAGTTATTTATTAGATTTTTTATCAAACCACATCGCTCTTGTAATCCAATTCGGATATTTGTAATGCGTTTTTTCAATATAGCCATCAGGAGTTATACCTGATTTGAGTAAATTAACATTACTTTGATATATAGAACTTTCGTCATATTTATCAAACCAACATGGACCAATAATCATTCTGCCACCGTCTGCTACATAGTTTTCCATATAATATTCAAAGCAGGTACGCTCATCATATTCAGGAAAACCACCTATTTCCATCAAGTGAATATAATCAAATTTTATTTCAGTTTTCCAAAAATATCTGTTTGCAACATAAAAATTTTCACGCCATTGTGGAAGCCTTTTTTTAGCGAGTTCAATCAATCCTTCTGATATATCGACACCAAACACCTGTAAGTCGAAACCGATAGCAGCAGCCCATTTATGTGTCATCTCCATTAAATGTCCATTAGCACATCCAACATCTAGAAAAGTTCCACTTTTATTCAGACATTCAATAATCGGTAAATGCCTGAACATGTAACTGTATTCATCACCACTATGTCCTGATTGCCCACGTGGATTATCATGCGAAAGATAGCATTTTGTTAAATGGATTTTAAATGCTTCATAGTATTCATCTTTACTTATTTCATTATTCATTAAGGCGTTTTTTACATAATCATCAAAATCTTTGTCAGGGTAATTCGGAGGGTTTGATAAATCGTATTTTTTATTCATATTGATTTCCTTTCGACATAGATTATATAAATTATTTTTATTACAAATATTAATTTATTTTTATATGGTTAAATTCAAACAACTCTTCTATACGAGTGAACATATCCCATGTTACGAATGTTCCATCATCAACCATTTGATTTATTTCTGATTGACCTGCCCATTTTACATCACATGTTTCATCAGAACAAAGCACCATATCAGATATGTTTACCTCTTGCTTAAACAGCCACACATCAGCTAAACAATGGTTACAAGGGCACTTCCGTAATTGATGCTTTATCATTTGTCCGTTTTGTGATTCAAGGGTAATACCAGTTTCTTCTTTGACTTCTTTTAAGGCAGTCGTCAAACTATCGTCACCAGAAATAGCATTGCCACCTACGCACTCCCACATGTTAGGAAATGATTTATTTGGTGTACGCTTAACAATAAGAAATTCACCATTATTATTCATTATCCATGCATATATACAAAGGTGATAGTCACCATCAGCCATAAGTTTACCACGCTTTATTATGCGTCCTGTCTTATTGCCATTCACATCTAGAATATCCCAAAGTTCAGCCAATTTTATCACTCCAATAGTTATTTTTATTGCAAGTTTTATCCTATTATATCACATATAATTGAAAAATTCAATCTTGTAGACAAATCAAGAAAAAACGGAAGTCCGTTATGAACTTCCGTGTTTATAAAGGTTGATAGATTTAGAACTTAGTGATTATACTGTGTGGTTAACTCTTATATAGTAATGGTCATATTTACATTCTTTGTTTATATCAGGATAAAATCCATTTGAAATAAGTGCATTAAACCTAGCTGGTTCATCAGGTGGAGCTTTCATAATAATTTTATTAACTTCGAAATCATCTGATAATTCTGTAGACATTAAACTGATAATTTCTGAAAAAACTTCTTCTTTTTCGTACATAGATAGTAAGTCAATTCTCAAGATACCAACAGGTGGTTCTTCTCCAAAAAACCATTGTCCCCAAGGTAACGGAGCAATTTCGATAGTTCCTATAACCTTACCGACACTTTTTTCATGAATACTCCATCTTAAAAATGTTCGGTTTTCATAGTCCCTTTGCCATGCATGCTTCAATTCGTCAGATGCTTCAGGACGCCATTCTCCTGGGCAATTATCATTATTCATATGTTTTAATGTTATCGAGTCAGTGTAACATATAAACAAATCTTCTGCATCATCTTCACATACACGCTTAAATATAAAGTGTTGCGTTTCATAAACTGGACATTCATCAAAAGGATTTGGCTTTTTCACTTTCATTTCTACCTCCGTAAATATAAATTTATTATATTGCAGAATTAGGTGTACTGCACATTATGCTTATTAGATGTGATTATATAAATTCAAGAACTTCTTCTAATTTTCTTCTATTTGGTGCAACTGGTTCTTTATCATATTGACCCATCCAAATAAAAGCAGTAACTTTTTCAAAATCGTTTTTAATACCCAGTGCTTTTCTACGATTATGCGTATTCACACCTTTGTCGGAAATATAACAAGCACCAATGCCATAATACCGACAGGCAAGTAAAATATTTTGTATTGCTGAGGCACAATCGTGAATGGGACTGTCAATATCACCATCTGGATAAAACCTATAGTCTGCTATAACAGCAAGCGTACAATAACCCATATTTTTTGTAAATCCATTAATTTCAAGACCACTTCGTGCTTTTGAACTTTTCGCAAGTATATACCTAACAGCTTGAACATTGCAGTTGCTTGGAGCCCAAAGTCCATAATTTATAATTTTTCTTAATAAATCATTTGAAATGGGTTCATTGGTAAAATTTCTAATAGAACGCCTTGACATAAGGAGTTTATTAAAATCACATTCATTGATTTCAAACTTTTCTTTAGGAATACATGGTATAGAGAAATTGTTTAAAAATGTTTTTCTATATAATTCATAAATAGAATTAGCCCATTCTAAATCTGGCTTTTTATTCGTAAATCTTTTATTTGCAGCTTCAAGACGAGATGTTAACAATGATAATGTGTTTTCACTCATCTGTACGGGAGCATTGTGTGAACGCTGTATCTCTTTATCTAATTTATGAGCAAGTATTCTTATGTGTGACATTAGCACATCATCTGGCACATCATTAAGGTTAACGTTTTCAAGACTCCAAGATATAAAATGTTTATTTTCCATTTGCTCTCCTCCTGCACAAAATATAAATTATCTTCATTGCAAATTCCAATTTACTTTTATCCCATTATACCACTCCACCCAAAATAAATCAACATAAACTAAAAAGGAACAAAAAATATTGAGCAGACTACAATCCATATAAAAATATGAGAGTCCAGTAATTGAACTCCCATATTTATAAAGAACGATGGATTTAGTACATTATGAAGTTTTAAGAAACCTTTTTCAGTTTTATACATTGAGCATATGCGTCAACTTCAGTTTCAATAAGCTCAAATCCATATTGCTCAAAAAATAATCCAATTTCCTTTGCAGTTCCAAAGTGACCTGCAATTTTATGTATACGCAAAGCTAAATTTAATGGTTTCCGTATAACCCATGGAAAGTTTGGATCTGTAATATATAGATAACCACCTGTTTTTATAACTCGTGATGCTTCTTTAGCAAAACCATTTTTATCAGCAAAATGATGATAAGCCATACAGGTTGTTATAATGTCAAATTTATTGTTTTCAAAAGGTGTCTGAGAGCAGCTTGATATAAAAATATTCATCTTCGGACATCTACGGTTAGCTTCCTTAATCATGTTTTCTTCAATATCAATCCCATAACCCTCAACAGAACATGATTCATCTATTTTACTAAGCACCATTCCTGTTCCACAACCAACATCTAAAATGCTTTCTCCTTGTTTTATATCTATTTTTCTCAACAGTAGTTTATAAAACTTACTTGAAAGTTTACCTTCAAAACCTTCATCATATGACGAGGCTCTTTTATCAAATCGAAAATCCTTAGTTTCCTTCATAGCATTACCTCCTGCATAATATATAAATTTTCTTACTCCATTATACCACTTCACCCCAAAAAAATCAATAATAATAAAGAAAGGGAACAAAAATATTAATCAGACTACAATCCGTCCGTGAAAACTGGACAGAAATAACCGAACGCTTTTGTCAGGTAAATAAATACGGAAGTCCATTATGAACTTCCGTATTAAGAATTTTTCGTTTTGAATTATGTGTACTGCACATTATGCTTATTCGGCGGGGTTTTAAACATGATACATGAACAGTATATGCTCACCGTCAGTAAAACCATTTTTTCTGTAGAAATCAGGTGCAAATGAAAAGCGATTTGTTGAAAGTGTAATGCCTGCCAAATTCTTTTCATGTACATAATTTTCAGCAGCTCTTAAAAGCTGTTGTCCATACCCACGCCTTTGAAATTGCGGTGAAACAAACATTTCCTCTATATATAATTCGCTATTGTTCCACCACACTTTTTCACGGCATATAATTGCTCCTACCACTTCAGAATCTTCAACCACAGTAAAGCCAACAAATTTTTTATGTTCTACAAAATCGCAAAGATAAGCGCAGGCAGTATCATCGTTCCAGTAACACTGCCACATTTCATTGTTGTATACAGACTGCATAATCTTGGCACATTTTGCGATGTCCGAGTCCTCAAATTTTCTAACCATTTTTCTTCCTCCAATTTTAAAAGAGAGTTAAAGTATAGTCACCCTCCCGTTTGTTTCCTGTTCTTTTGCGGTAACTATAAGTGTATGTTTCATAACTAACACCCTTTCTTTTTGAGATTATTAAATCGTAGTTTGCACTACGTTATAATTACTAATGAAATACTGTGTATTATGCTTATTTGGTAAGTTGGTACTCGTTTTTTAATAGTCCATATACACGCACATTTTTATAAGATTTTTGCTCAACAAATAGTTTTTCTTTTTTTGTATCTTTTATTTCGTGACCATCAAAAGTAAAATTATTTAAATCATTTTCTCTTAACAAGCCTTCTAATTTGAAACCGCATTTTTCCAATACAGATGAAGATGCTTTATTTTCATCCCAAACATGTGAATATATCCGGTTTAATTCAAGCGATTCAAAACCCCATTTTTATATTGCGTTGACTGCTTCTGTCATATATCCTTTTGTACGTTCTTCTTTAGACAAGCAATACCCAATTTCTGCACTGTTGACATTAAAGTCAAATTTACACAATTCAATTTTGCCAATGTTCCTGTTTGTAGTTTTTTCAGCAATGCACCAAATAATAGATTCTTTTGTTTCAAGCATTCTTGGTACATTCTTAAAGAAAAATCTTTTAAATCCATCTATATCATCTTTTTTTATGTAATGAATACCTCTCATGTACTAAAGAATATCACCACAATGCCAAGTAACATATTCTTGGAAATCTGTTTCATTAAATGCTCGTATTATTAATCTTTCGGTTTCAATTTTCGGAATTTTATCAAAACATTCTTTATTCATTCTATCCCCCTAATTGTTGATTCCAGTATTCTGTTCTTCTATAATTGCCAGCATGACTGCATCATGAAATTCTTTACCGAACGGATATTTATGTAAAAGTCCTTCTTCTGTAAAACCTAATCCTTTCAAGGCTTTGATAGAATAAATATTGTCTGGCATAACCAATGCCTGTATCCTATGTAGCTTTAATTCCTCGATGCCGAATCGTATTACTTCCGCAATAGATTCTTTGGCAAAGCCCATATTCCAATAGTCTTTTGAAAAATGATAAGCTAGTTCTGCCGTTGATTTTTTGATAAATCCCCCCAAGTCGATTCTGCCAATTATTTTCCCATCAGCTTTATATTCAACACACCAAGTAAAAACGGTTTTAGATTTTAGCAGTCTGCCGTTAATGTTATTCAACCAATTGGTAATATGCTTTTCATTATCATAGCTAAGTAGTCCTCCACCCAAGTAACGCTGTACTTCTGGTGTGAAAACAAATGATAAATATTCGTTCATATCCTCACGGTAGAATGGGCGTAATATTAGTCTGTCTGTTTCAAGTGCCGGAACGGATTTGAAATAATCGTTAAATTTCATCTTTTTCCTCCTGTCCAAAATATAAATTCTCTAAATTGCATATTTGATAATATTTTCAGAATTGTAATAATATTTTATTCAACAATTTTTTTAGCAATGACCATTGCTTCGTGTTCAGCTTCAAGCATTTCTGATAACAATTCTGCTTGTTTAGAACGCATTTCTTTTGTCCAAAAATTGCGTGCTTTTTCACCGTCGAGATATTCGCCACTGTCAAGCATAATATGAATTTGACTTGCTTTTTCGGAGATGTTTTCGAAAAGGTTTGTAATACAATTCATTTCATCTGTCTTGTCATCAATTAAATTCTTACTGGAGTTAAGGTATACATATGCAGATTTTCTTGCATCATATAAAGCAAGCGTGCAGAATTGATTAACTGAAAAACGTCGAGCAAACTGTTCATTATCATTATTCTCATACCATGTATCATCAAGCAAATCACTGCACCATGTTTCATATGCTTTAAATCCCATTTGATAACCACGGTTGATCTCTTGTTCACTACAGTCAATAAAAATCCTCAATGAATTTATCAAATTATCTTTATCTGTGGGAGGTATGGTTTCGTTGCTGAAATAAGTGATAAGAAAAGGCCAGTTATCTACAAAAAGGTAGTCATATGGATTATCCCTAATGGGACGAAATACCTCACCATGTTCAAAATCGGGATCATCTAAAATCTCGGCATCATATTTTGTACGGCAAAATAAATCAGCACCGTTATCCTTATATCCACAAATCACACCCCATTCAGGAGCAACACGCAGATTTATAGCGAGGACAGGCATATTACGTCGAATATCACTTAGTATCCTTTTACGCACTTCAGAACGATTTTCTTTATCTACTCTGTTTGCAAATTCAGGTGTATATCAAAATGCGTTATATCCTGAAGTTGCATAATCATAAGCAACAAGTCCGTCAACAGAACTATAATCCCACCCAGGTGAATAAAACGCAAGTCTGTAGCATGCACCAGAAACACCCATAACTTGCTCATATGTTGTTTTAACATTCATAGCCTGTAAAGCTGTAGTTAAAGCTGCAACCCATGAACATTCCATACCTTTTCCGAATTCAGGTATCGTTGGAACTTTAGGTATAAAATATTCATTGCTTGTTTGCCTTCTAAAAAGCTCTGTTTTATTAGAATTATATGCAATGCTTTCACCTTCTTCACAGGTTACAAGATGTATACCATCATTACTTATATAAACAAAAGTGAGATACTCCTTATCATCACTTGACGGGTCACTTGGGAACGCTTCATGATCAGCGTGATATTCATTCCAGTTAAAAACCTTGTAATGCTTTATTTTTTGAATAACATTATAATGTGACTTTTCTGTACCATATGATGCTGCAATAATTTCTGCTTTATCAGTTATATTATAACCCTCAATCTTAGGATTGATAACGAGTATTTTACCATTTTCAGTATAAGTATAAAACTCACCATGTTCTGTTTGATATTTTACAATCAGATACTTTGGATGATTATTATTTATGGGGCAAGCAAGTGATAATGCATTTACTTCAATTTCAAGCGTATCATTTTGAATGAACTTATTTAAACGATTTGTTACATTGAAACTCTCTAATCCATCACCATAAAATGCGGATAGAATTTGAATTTTGTTATCAGTTAATATTGAATCAATGCTTGTATTAAGTGCTTTTGCTAAAGACGAAAGCAGAGATGTTTCGGGTAATGCACGTCCATTTTCCCATTTTGATACTGCCTGTGGACTTACATTTAAAATTTCTGCAAGGCTCTCTTGAGTATAACCATGTTCTTTTCGAAGCATTGATATTTGTTTACCGATTTTATATGTATCCATATAAAGATTCTCCTCAATATTTATTTTCAGTAAACCGTTATTTACCATGTTCAGCTGACATGATTAGTATACATCAAATGACATAGAAATACAATGTATCTTAGTTTATGTTTTAAAAATTATATCTCAACTGTGGGTTGTGTAAAGATTAGGGTAATAAATTATGTACAATAAAACCTATTCCATATGGATAAATTTTCATGTTTCAATTGTATTTTTTATTATTATAAGTTTTTATCTATTATACCACTCCACCTCAAATAAATCAACAAAAAAATAAAGGAACAAAAATATTGAGTAGACTACAATCCGTCCGTGAAAACTGGACAGAAATAACCGAACGATTTTGCTAGATAAATAAATACGGAAGCCCATATGAACTTCCGTAATTTTAAAATTTTTTTAGAATTAGCTGTACTGCAAATTATGTTCTATATTGCGGCGTTATTCTTTAGTTAAATTAAGAGTTCTCCAAGTGTTAGTTTCATTTCCACCAAAAACCTCAAACCCAAGTGATTCATACAGCTTTTCTGCACCTATGTTTACTTTTCGATAGCTAATATTGACAGCAGGAACACCGAGATTTTCTCGCAGATATTCAATTATTAGCAGCATAGCAGCTCTTCCATAACCTTTACCTTGATAATGATAATCTATCATTAGTGGATCAATATCACCAACTACACCATCTTCATATAATCCAGCACCTACTAAACCAACATAGTCATTATCAGCCTTTATAGCAAAGAGTTTGTTTTTTAGTTCGTATCGACTAATACCAATCCAATATACATTGGGAACTGAAAAAAACACTTTTTGCTCATCACTGACAGATAGGTCGCAGATTTTTAACCAGTTGTTTACATCCAACTCTTCTATTATAACTTTTTTATCCATAATACTCTCCTTAATTTACGGAGAGCTAAAATATAGTTACTCTCCGTGTGTAATTATTGATGCGTATATTTTTCATAAGACATCATCTCCTTAAATGTAAAATATCTATTCTAAACACAAGTAAAACTTGTGGAATTCTAATTTGCTTTTATCACATTATCCTATTCAAATATTTCTAAGTGTGAATAGGTTTCATTTCAAAAACGATAAGTCAAGCAGTTCTTTATTTGTAATAATATCATTGTATAACCCTGATAAAAGTTCAGATTGATTTTCTTGTAAATTATCCAAATCAAAGGATTGATGATATGCTATGTATAGAATTATATGACGAAGTTTTAAAAAGTATGGAATATGTTTATACCATGATTTATCAATATGATTTTCTTTGTTGTACCCATTCATAAAACTGTTAAAAAATTGCTCAGAGTAATTTTTATCTTGGATTTTATAATGGTTTTGATAGACAGCATAATATAAGACCATAGATATATCATTTATATACCATGAATACTCCATATCGTCAAAATCAAATACAGTTAAATTATCTCCATTAATGAAAAAGTTACC
>JAVBOH010000034.1:0-3588 GCA_031550725.1 Oscillospiraceae bacterium | reverse complement strand
TGCACTCTGTACTATTTGGGGTTGACTTTGAGGAATAATTCTCAAACGTTCATTTTCATTCCAGTGTAGACGATATAAATCTGGGTTTGGGTTAAAATGCTTTGATAATTTATGCATTTTCCCCATAGTTTGTCCCCATTTACTAAATAGTTCCGTATTCCACTGTTCATTAGCAGAACGGTTTCCATCAGCTTTGACATAGCACCTTGCATAAAAATAGCCATCATCAGCTTCTAATTCTTCAATGTTTCTTCCAAGCTTTGATTTTACTAAATTTGAAACTGTAACGCCATTACTATACATATACTCAACAAATTCAATCTCAGAAGCAATTTGTGGTTTATCTTTTATATTGCTGTGCGTTATTTTCAAAATAAATTCACCTGCTTGATTTTCAAAACAATAAACAAAGCTTTCAAAACTACCACATGATATTAACATTCCATCAGGAACATCATATCGTTTAGCAAATTCGTTGATTACTTTGTCAGTAAGCATTTTTTGAAGTTCTATAAGCATAATATTTCCTCTTATTTTCAATCGATATTGTTCACAAAATCATCCTTATTAATCGCATATTCTAACCGGTCTTTCATAACACCATCATGATATACTGCTTTAATCCGTTCGCCCTCTTTTCGAAAACCTGACTTCTCTAAAACCTTACGGCTAGCATCATTTTCTTTATGACAGCCTGTATTTATACGGATACAATTATCTTTTGTGAAAGCAAATTCAATAACTTTCTTTGCAGCTTCAGACATGTAACCATGCTTCTGGAATTCAGGTAACAGCATATATCCTAAATGCACTATTTTGCCCAAAGGTGTAGTTTCAACAATTGTGTAACCAATACCACTCATGAATTTTCCTGTTTTAATATCACAAATACAAAAATAGTGTCCGTCTGAATTTTTTAGACTATTCATCAGATATTTTTCTGTATCTTCAATGCTGTTACATAAAATATCATCTAAATAATACATGGTTTCCTTATCTGACCAAAGACAGTGCATATCATTCAAATCGGTTTCTTTATAATCACGTAATAAGAGTCTGTTTGTTTCAAGTGATATCATTATGTTAACCTCTGTATAAATTTATTATAGTGGCTATTAGAAATATTTGTCATTCCAAATATGTGCTTCAATAGAAATACCGTATTGTTGTTTTACATTTTCTAAAAGCTTTTCAATGTCATTGTCATTTGATGAAATATATTCAAGTAATTGATCTTTTAGAAAAAGGTGTGTCCTGTCTGGTTTATCTACTTCATTACAGCTGTCACCAAAAATAAAACTGACATCACACATATCTAATTCGTTTAATGAGATTTTTTCTGTTTTCCATAATTCAAATTCGCCAACGGCTTCCCAATGTGGTGCATGTACAAAAAAATATAATGGATGGGCTGTTTTAGGCTTACCACCAATTGAGATAAATTCCTCATAAAGCCATTTTTCTGCCTTTATTCTATGATGATAATATGATAAAAAATCAGAACCAAAACGGTCTTTATATCCAGCGACAGGATTTTCTGTATATAATTTTTCGGCTAGTGCAAGTGCTTCATTTTTAGAAAGCTGAGTTATACTCTTTAGTGGCTCGCTGTTTTGAGGTCGATAATTTACTAAATATATATCATTCATATTCTTCCCTCATATTCGTTTAAAATAATATTTCTAAGTTTAATTGCTATCATTACATTTGTATCTTTGTTAATTTAATTCTAACTCAAAAAACAATTCAGCAAAATCATTACTATTATATTTCGGCACTTCATGAAAACCAAATTTACGCATTAAATGTTGTGATGCATTTCTATCATTTCGAGTATCAGCACAAACTTTATTAAACTTATTATCTTTAGCATACTTTACAGCAGTTCCGAATAAGAAATCGCCATATCCCTTGCCTTGTTCCTCTGACAAAACATACAAACGCTTGAGTTCTGCTGTTTTACTCTCAATATCTATCATACGAATAGCTACTGTACCAATCAATTTTCCAGTTTCATATAGACACCAAAAGCATCCGTTTTCCATATATTCGTTTGGTATACTTACAATATCAAAATGTCTACCATTCGGTTCAAATTTCCAACCTAAATCAGCAAAAACTTGGTTATAAAAAACCTCTATATCATCTTGCATATTCATATTATATATCATTAATTCTGCCATTATAACACCACCTAAGTATAGAATTATTCTAATTATTCATACCATTTTCAATTACCCATTTTATAATATAATCAAATCTTTCCTTAGTCAAAGCATGTTCTCCTGAATATCTCATATGACACAAGTTATTAACAGCATCATATTTTTCATATGAGAATTTTGACTGTTCTACGATAAAATCAGCATCTCTTGAATATTTATCGTTATCTGCTGAAACAATCAGTAATGGTCTTGGTGCGATAAGGTGTACTAAGTCTTGTATATCATATTGCGGATAAAAATTCGGAATAACACTTGCCATCTCTATTCCAACATTATTAACCATTCGATTTTTATATGTACATGCACTTCCACTTGCACAACTAAAACTTATTCGCTCATCAAGTGCAGTTAAAAATAATGCAGTAGTTCCACCATAAGAATGACCAAGTGTACCAATTCTTTTGTTATCAACGAACTCTAAATTTGATAATAATGTAATACAATTCATTGAATCTAGCAATATTTTTCTCATTAGATTATCGCCTTTAACAATACGATAACACAACTCATTATAATGTTGTAAAAAATCATTGTCATCAGGAATTGTACCATGCCCGTTTATTCGTCTTTCTTCAAAGCATATCGAATCAGGTGCAAGCACAACAAATCCATTTCGAGCTAATACAGGTCCAAAAGCTTGCAGAGGATTTCCAGCCAATCCACAGACTTCACTTTTTCCTAAATGACGTTCGCTGTTATGCTGATGATTTATTAATACAGCAGGATTGTTCCCTATAACATCAGGAATAAGCAGATACGCAATAATCTTATCACCATATGAATCAAATTCAATATACTGTCTTATATAGCCATCTTCTTTTGTGGATTCAATTATTTTATACGGAACTTTGTCTAGTAAATCATTTGGGTTTATTCCGATTATTTCGGATATGTTGTTTCTGAGATTTGACATGTATTCACCACTTTATATAAGTTTAATCTTAATAACGTTTGTTTATAACATTATATCACTCAAATTTAGTAAAATCAACCTTTTAAATTTTGAATTGATTAAATTGGATTGTTATTTCTATAATTGCATCTAAACGAACTTATCAACCTATCACCGCTTTCTATGTCTATGATAATGAAAACAGTGGTTTTAAAATAAAATCAAAGCCACTGTTTTTCTTTTTAATTGGGTCTATTGAAACAGAAGAGTACATAATGTTCATATTAGGAGAGGTTAGATGTTTCAATATTATCCACATAAAGAAATACACCCACAGAAAAAACATTCTCTATAGTGGTAATTTTCATATAACCATTATATTTTTCTATAGAATGCCTGACATTTTTCAATCCATAACCATGATCATAGCCGCTCTTTAGTGAAATTAACTGCTTTTCATCGTCGGTGTTT
>JAVBOH010000005.1:0-87888 GCA_031550725.1 Oscillospiraceae bacterium | reverse complement strand
CTCAAGCCTTGAGATGGCCATTAGAGGCGGCGGGATGCATAAGGATTTTGACAGCAGTATTAACTGCTCTTGAAGTTCGATGCTCCCACCGTTACTTCGTCATGCCATTTTTAGGTGTAGGAGTCGGTGGACATCGTGTCTGTCGGCTCCTTTTTTGTGTCCTTGCCGCCCCGTTTCAAGCGGAAAGGACAACCTATGAAAATCATGTACAAATTTGCAGATGGTGCAAAATCAGAAGTCGAAGTAAGCGAGGATATTGGAACAGTAATTCTAGACTCCAGACGTGAGGAAAGTAACAGAGATAAAATGGAACAACGTCATTGCTATTCCTACGATTCTAACCAGTTTGAAGGAGAAGAGTACGGTGCTGATGATTATTACAAATGTTTAGACAGCAGCATCGAAGAAAATGCTCGCATTGCTGATATGGCGATTATTAGAGATTGATTCGCTTCAAGCACAGCAAATATCAAATTTACGACATCAATTGTCTAATTTCAAAAGGCAACATACACATTTAAAATATCAAATGAAAAGTATTGAAGCAGATCATGATTTAGCAAAACACATATTTCAAAAGGATTATGATGATTTAAAATACTTTTTTCCAAATGTTAATATCAAAGCTTTACAAGATATTGAGTCTTTCCATAAACAACTAAAAGGAATTTTAACAAAGGAATTCAAAGAAAATACTGATAGTTTGCAATCAGTAATTGATTTAATTTCAGTACAAATTGAGTCAATTAATGAGCAGATTGCTTCAATAAATACTGTTCCGAATGTTTCTCAAGCTATTCTTGAAAAGTATGCTGAAGTTCAAAAAGAACTTAGTCTGATTCAAAACACAAATAAAAACTTTGAAAAAGCTGAGGAATTACATCAAAATGTTATAGATTTAACAGAAAGATTATATTCTACAGAAATGAACATTCTTTCGGTTATCCAGAGTGACATTAATGTGAAAATGAATGACCTTAACAAATCGTTTTATAACGGTAAAAAAACATCTCCAATTATTACAATAAAAAATCCAAAGAGTTATAGTTTTATAACGCCTAGCGATGGTGGGACAGGAACTCAATATAAAGGATTAGTCATTTTTGATTTAGCTATGTTAGAACTAACAAACATACCAGTAATCGCTCATGATTCAATCTTGTTAAAACAAATTGAGGATGAAACGTTAGAAAAAATATTAGAACTATACTTGCTATATGATAAACAGATTTTTATTTCCTTAGATAAGGAAGGCTCATATACAAAGCGTTCACAAGAGATTTTAAAGCAAACCGAAGTTCTGAGATTGTATAAAGATGGTGGAGAACTGTTTGGGTGGGCTTGGAATAATAAATAATTTGGATTTACACAAATAGGAGGAATATTATGGCAGATATAAAAACGCATTTGCGTGAGTTAAGTGTTGCAATTACAGTAGGTTTATTAACTCAAGAAATTGATTTTAATCTTAATGATTTATATGACTCAAAACGTTTTATTGCTTACGCAAATAAAATAGTTCCTGATAATATATCAAGTGCTAAAAATCTAGAATCAGTAACTACGTTTACTGGTGAAATGAAACAAATTGTTGATAATGGATATCAGTTAGGCAAGTTTATTTTCGAAAATAAATACTTTAATATAAGCAAATATGATACTATTTTTTGGTTAGGAAATGATACTCAAAAAGATGATCCTATTGATATAATTATAGGTAAGTATAGGTTTTCTCTTAAAGAAGAAAGTTTTATTCTTGAGAATATGGGTTTATATAAACTTTTAAATTGTTATACAGGTTCGAATTATGAAAAACGTCATATTTTCAATGATTATGCGAGAATAGAATATGAAACTTGGTTTTCAATAACTTGGAATGAATTATTAGATATTCTCAACAAGGGCGATGGGATTTGGAGTTATAAAAATGAAAATAAGAATAAAAAGAGTGTAATTTCACTAGATGGAGAATTTATAAAGTTTAAATATTATAAAGATGGCGAATTGATAGCTAAATCACGTTTACCAAAAGAATGCAGGTTAGTTGATTTTGAAAACAACACTTCATCTAAAACTCGTGAGAAAGTTTTTTCTAAATTTATAAATCAAAATTTGGACAAAAATATGAAATATAATGAAGCTAAGAAGGCTTGTGCAGTTTCAGAGACAAAAAAATTGGCAATGGAATTAAACTCCAATCTAAATTATAATGCAGGATTACCAAGATTTCTAAGAATACATAAATTTGAATATTATTATGCAAAAACAACAACCTCTGGCATTGAAATATTTAAAGTACCATCTCTTGCTAATTTTCAAAATAATATTAAAATTGAATCTATTAAAAGTTCTGTACCTGATAAACAAGCAAATATTTTAACTACAATAATAAACAAAAAAACTGGAAATAAACTTGTATTAAGAAATGAATGTCGTTTTAGCCATGGGCAGTTCAACGGAACACCTGAAGCAAAAATGTATTATGAACATGGTGGTTCTCTTGAAGTTATTTATGAAAAAATCTAAAATCATCAAAAAAGCTATACCGTATTGACATGGTATAGCTTTTTGGCTTATTTAAAGTATTTGTCCCAATTCTCTGATAATCTCATAGCAATATTGTAACCTAGCACACATGGAACAGCATTCCCAATAATTTTATATGCATCACTTGCACTAACACTTTTATTAAGAAATGTCTTAGGTAATATAAATTGATAATCATCTGGAAATGTTTGAAGTCTTGCACATTCTCTAACAGTTAATCTTCTTTGTTCTAATCCAGTTTGTATTTCATTGATGTGAGTACCGCCATTTTCTGGATTTAACCTTCTAAATTCGATATTGCCATGATGTTCAGATCTAATAGTTGGGGATATATTATCTAATTTGATTTCAATATTTCCCTGTCCCTTTTTTAAGTATGCTGCTTTTGAATACTTGGTTTGTGCAATATCATTAGATTCACTAGGTTCTTTTAAACCTGTAAATGCTTCTCTACATGTTACAAAAGGGACTAGATTTTCACCACAAACATTATATGCATGGGTTGGTGCTGGATATGGGTCGAATTCAGGATGAGTATCAAGATTATGCAATGCAAATAATGCTTCTTCTTTTAACGCTTTTTTTTTGAACCCATAAAATATTACACGTTCCCTTGACTGTGGTACTCCATAATTTGCAGCATGAAGCACTCTAGCAGGAATAACAAGATACCCCCCATCAGCAGCATTTGTAAAATCATGTTCAATAACTTCTTTTACATCTTCTAATGTAGTAAGTCCTTTTACATTTTCAGCAACAAACATTAGTGGCTGAACAATACTAACCGCTTCCTTCATCCACATATAAAGTTGTCCTCTATTTGCAAAAGTAGGTTCATCAAAATCTAAAACTTTACCGTTATGATTTTTATCTGAATTGAATCCTTTTCTTTTTCCAGAAACAGAAAAATCTTGACAAGGAAAACCTCCTGTTATAATGTCAATATTTGTTGGGAAAATGTTTTTATTGGTATATGCCTTCTTTACAATGTCAACAATACTTTCAAGCCTATATATATCATTAGCATTATCATATATTCGATTGAAATAGGATACCCAAGCTGCTTTAGCATCGGGTCTAATATCATCTGCAAAAACAGTTTGAAATCCAGTAGTTTCAACCTTAACGAAATCACCACCATCATCATTATTTATCCAATCAGGATGCATCTGTGTATTGATAGACCGCTTTAGACATTTGAAACCACCTTCAAAACCAATATCCATCCCTCCACATCCACTAAATAGCGAGAGCAACCTTTTTTTTATCATATTAAATCCTCCATATATTATTTTACAATTCAAATAATATAATTAAACTACAATCATTTTACCATAATATAATAATCTAATCAACTAATTTAATATGAATTTGTAAGGATTCGTAATAATTACATTATATAGAGATGAGCAAAACACTATAAAAAAATAGTGACTAAAAAATTGAAATTGAAATCGAAAAGGAGCCCTTAAAAAAGAGCATAAAAAGCATACCTAAAGCAAAAACTTCAAGTCACAATAAAATATAAAAATATGGAATTAAGCAGAGCGCTTAGAAGATTTTAGAGAACGATAAGAGCTCTTGGACTTAGTGACAACAGCAGCATGATCAACAGCTAATAACGCAATATGAGCGACAGTATTAAGATTAGAAGCTGCATTAAAACTATGAACCCATAAGCGTTCCTGTCCCGTAAGTTTAAAGCGAGAATTGTAACGTTCAGCTTCAGACCTAAGAGCATAAATTTTCTTGAAGGAAACACATTCTCGGTCGATAGAAAGTCTGTAATCATCAGGGAGAGTAACATATTTTGTACAGCCTCTGTGTTTTTTGCCATTGTTCCAATTTTTATGCTGACATGGGAATTCGCTAGATTTTGAATTTTTAAATGGGCAGCAATATTTCTGACGTGTTCTACCGCTATCAGAAAATTTACCATCTTTATTCATAGCAAGTCCAGCTTCACAAATAGGATGACCACTAGGTAATTTCTTAGGATTTTTGGTGTTGCGTTGATTAAGTGGAATAACACAATTACCATGATAAACTTCTTTTACAGTGTTGTAAATTGCTTTAACATCATAAGCTTTATCAGCTAAGAAAGTACATTCATTTATTGAGATAAATTCATTGGTTTGGCTTAGAATATCAAGAGTTACAGTACTGTCTGAAACATTAGCAGTAGTTGTAATTTCATATAGTGGTAAGCCAGTAATGCAATCAACCAAAACATGATTTTTGTAACCCCAATAGTAATCGAATTTACGCTCATTAATCTGATTTGAAGCAGTATGAACACCTAATCCACAATCCTTGTCACAGTGAGGCTGATTATCTTTTGAAAACTTATTCTTTCCAAAAGATTTAGGATTGTTTTGGGATGTATTTGCTGAAATTGGAGTAGAATCAAGAGCGATAAATGATGTATCAATAATTCCAAGTTCAGATAATTTGAGTACTTGTGATTGCATAAGATTTTTAAGAATATCATTATCAAGTGTTCTGATAAAACGGTCAAAAGTCCAATATGATGGTAATGGTTTCATGATATTGAAACCACAGTAATGTGCGATAATCAGATTATTCAATAAAAAATCTACAAGATCTGTGATACAGGAAAAACACTCACATTTCATAACAATAAAAGCACATAACAATGCTCTTTTTGAGTATCCGTTTCTGCCAGTTTTGGCAGTTGATTCAGGAAACTCTGATAAATCTAAGTTTAAAAACAGTTTATCATAAAAACTTGCTTTCGGTGCTGATGTGAAAAATGAAATGTCCTGTATTATTTCTTGACGATAGATAACAGCCAACCCCTTTCGTGTGGTTTTCTTTACATTTTAATTATACCAAAGTTGGTTGGCTGTTTCTATATATTTTGAGTGACAAATTTTAAACTTTATGCCCTTAAAACCTTTTCTTTTCTAGGTTTGGTGAGTTTTGCTCAGGGCTATACATTATATTTAATGGAGGTATTGACCTAACGCTTAATTAAAAAGCATTTATAAATTAAAACTTTACAATTGTGTTATAATAGATCATTTTATTAAGTGCAAGCAATTGATAAATTATGGTATATCACATAAAATAACTTTTTATCTTGAGTTCAAGTTTTAATTTTTCTCGTATGTGATAACCTCTCTTTTCCATTCCGCTTAATTCAAATACTTCACTTTTATTTTTTCCATCAATTACTTTAGTAGTTGTTTGACTATTAAATCATTAAAGACAAAATACGAATTTTTAGGAAAAAAGGATTCGAGTACAATTATTTTTCTATCATTAAATTCTATAGCTATATATTCACATGAAGCAACTTCAATATTGTCATATATATTTGACGGTGAATGTTCTAGCCAATTTAATAATCTGTTTTTTAAATTAATATCATCTATCGCTTCAACTTTTGCATCAAATGTAGTTCTGTCAATTGTTTGAATTGATGGATTTTCAAAATTTAAATTAGGATTTTGGCTAAATTTTTGCTCAGATAATTCATTGATTTCCTTTGCACTTAACCAAAGTTTATCAAAATGGTCAGAATGTATATTTAAATCATTTGGTTGATATATAAATAAATTATCTAATTCATTATTATTTCTAAAAGCATTTTTACTAAAATTGGTTGAGCCTTATATGATAAATGTATATTTATTAGTTTTTAAAACATAAAGTTTTCCATGATAGAATTGTTCAGTAATAGTCTTTAGTTGTACACCTTTCTTAATTAATGCATTTAATTGAATAGCTGTTTCTATATCCATTGAATCAATTATATTACTTGTAAAATAATTCTGTAAGCTGCCAGCTAAAATTTTGAATGTTTTATTTTGAGAAAGTAATTTGTTTATTTCATCCTCAATTAGTTTAATGCCACTTGAATATACAAATCCACACGCAACACTAAACTCTTCAACTTCAAATAAAGAAAAAATCGCTTTTATGTAAAAATCAAAACAATTCTGTTTAATTATAAATATATTTTAATTGTTTGAATTATAGAGTTCTATGTTTTTTTGCAATTCAATTTCTACAACCTGTTCTAATGAAGGTGCAATTTCATCATTAATCTCAACACTATCAAGTTTCTCATTGTTAAATATATAATCTGTAGCAGCAAGGTTCGGCTTATCAATATAATTATAAGATTTGAAATTATTGTTGAGTGCAGCATTCTGCATTTCCTCAGTAGGATTCAATATGTTTTTTATTATTCTTCCATCCTGTTTTAAATATTGCAACCATTTTTCGTTTGAAATTAAAATAATGTTTTCTATATCATAATTAAAATTATTACTTATTGAAATAGATTTGAATATGCTACATAATAAAATATTTGTATTAGGAAAAGTCTTATATTGATATTTTGTGCTTAAATACTCATGAGTTTAATAATATTAATAGTGATATAATATGCATTCACTAAAAACATTAGTAATGGGGGTTTAGCATGACAAAGAAGCGAAGAGTCTTACCCTTGTTCAGTGGCTGTGGCGGAATAGACATAGATTTCGAAGGCGGTTTTAGGTGCTTGAAGCGTTCAATAAATACAGAAATACACCCGGATTGGATAGAACAGGATTTTGGAGATTGGGTTAATGTAAAAAAGACAATGTTCCAGACTGTATTTGCAAACGATATACGACCTGATGCAAAATCAGCATGGGTCTCATACTTTGATAAAATATACGATAATACAAACGAGATATATCACATTGAAAGCATTGTGGATCTTGTAAAGAGGGCACAGTCAGGAGAAAAAGTATTCCCCAATGATATTGATGTTGTTACAGGCGGCTTTCCCTGTCAAGATTTTTCTATTGCGGGAAAACGGAAGGTCTTTAATTCGGATAAAAGTCATAATGGTGAGAAACTAGAAGTTGATGAACCTACGGTAGAGGGCAGAGGCAAATTATATATGTGGATGAAAGAGGTTGTTAGTTTTGTTCAACCATCTGTATTTATTGCCGAAAACGTAAAGGGTCTAACAACACTTGAGGACGTAAAGAAAGTAATAGAGCATGATTTTGCCAATGCTGCAGACGGTGGATATATCGTCACTCCGGCTAGAGTTTTACACGCTGCAAATTATGGTGTACCACAATCAAGAGAACGAGTTATATTTTATGGGTTTAAGAGGAATTCGTTAAAAAGGAGGCGCTAATAGCACTGCTTGATCTTGAAAATAATATAAGATTTGACCCCTACCCTGTAGAAACGCATTCATACATTGTAGATGGAGATAATCTCTATTCATTTGTAACTTGTCGAGAGATTCTTAGTGGCTTAGATGAACCAGAGAAATCTAGCGACATTGATCAAACAAGGTATTCTAAAGCAAAATACATGCTAAAGGGTCAAGGTAACATTGAGATAAAGTTAGAATCAATATCTCCGACCATCCGGTCAGAACATCATGGAAATATAGAATTTAGAAGACTCAATATTGAAAATGGCGGTACACATGAAGATGAACTTAATCAAGGATTGGAACAAAGAAGGTTGACAATTAGAGAGTGTGCAAGAATTCAAACATTCCCTGATGACTACCAGTTTATACGCCCTAAAACAGATTCTAATAAAGCTGTAAGTGCAAGTGACGCCTATAAGATTATAGGGAATGCAGTGCCATGTGTTTTGGGTTATAACATTGCTATGCGTTTGGAAGAAATGTGGGAAAAGTACTTTAAAGAATAACAAAACGCCAAAGTTTCAGTATTGGAAACTTTGGCGTTTTTTGCTTGAACTACCAATTGACTATTCTTTTTTTGTAAGTGATTGTATTCTATCCTTAAAGTTGAACTTTTCATCATCTGATAATGCCTCATAGCGTTCTAAAAAAATTAATATAAATTTTCTCATATTGTTATTAAACCAAGGGTCGTTATTGTGCACCCTAGTGGTATTAAATAGCATATCTATCCAACGTTCAGAAAGGACATTCTGCCAATCGCTAATCAAATTATATTTTGCCTGTTCTTCTTGATCTTTTTTATATATCAATGATGAATATGAAAGAATTCGATTAGCTTGATTCCAGTTTGTCATTTCCTTAAAAGAAACCTGTGGTCTTGGACTACGATCTGGGAATTGCATCTTAGAATTAATCGCATGTATGTATTGTCCTGTTGTAATATCTACATTATTGTTAGAATGTTTAATAAAAATCACCCATTCATCAGGAAGAATCTGTTGGATACTAGAACCAGGAATAGAATCCTGTTTCGTTGATTTTAATTCTACAGTCTCATAGAATATATTATTATTGTACAAAATTTTAAGACACATATCTGGGTTGGTATATATCGCATTTTTTGTTGCTTTTAAAATTTCTTTTATTTCATCGGTGATATCCTCTGGAAGTAGAACTTGGGTAATCCTTATTTCTTTTAATATATCAACATCAATGCCAACAGTGTCTTCAAATTTTATTGAAGCTATGCTAGTGCTATTTGGAATGGATGAAAAAGATGATTCGATAGTTTTTTTGAGAAATTCTTTCAGTGGTCTATCAGTATTTGCTTCATCTGATTGAAATGATACTTGTCTTATTTCTGACTTTTTTAGTTCTAAGAACTTTTCTAACTCATACATATAAACCTGCATGAAATCTTGAATTATTTGCATGTTAAATCCTCCTGTTTTTGCATTGATAGTTTTACCAAATACCAATTTTTATCGCTTAATGGTAATAAATACATACACCTTATTAATCTTTTATAGTTTCCATGATGTCATCTAAAGCACAATCCATTGCTGCACAAATCTTCAGAAGAACATCGGTGGTTATATTTGCACCTTTTCCAAGCTTGGCAATGGAACAGCACCACGAAGTGTTAATCCAGGGAGATTAAGTCCGTATTTTTCAGCGAGAAAACTCATATATTTATCATTTGATATTGTTCTACTTATGTTGTAATTTTTATCGCAAATATTAACAACTGTATGTTCGCCAGTTGAACGAGAAAATAGTATGGTTCATTATTGAATTCAAACTTGGATACAGATATCAATACCGTCACAATGAAAATTGTGATGAGTGCGATAGAAGTACCCTTTTTTCCTTATGCCATAATCAGGCTTTTTCTATTGGTGTACTTTCATTGCGTATTTGATATTTGTATTCCACGCCCTCTGCAAGAAACAGGCAGAAAGGCAAGGGATTTTAATGAAAATTCGTAAAACAAGACAGGATGAGCGTAGCGTTTATCGCTACCCAATGGAAGTATCTGATGGAAAAGGTGGTTATAAAACCGAGTACATCACAATTAAACCTGGCGAAAATGGAGTGACAGAGGCAGATATTAAAACTCTCCATTCACTAGATGACAGTGAGGTTTATTACAACAACAAGAACCTTCGTCCAGAAAGAACCGAAGAAGAAAAGGCAGCTATTAAGGATTGGAGAAAAAGCTATATTGAAAGAATCACTTTAGAACGTGGCTCTGCTCCAACTAATGATGAAGTCTTGATGGCTGTTAAAGAGGCGTTTCCGGGCAACTGGAATTTATCTCTTGATTACATAGCCGGCGAAGATGAAGATGGTGCTGATAAAATTAAATTGTTATTTGATACACCTGTGAGTAATTCAGTCGTAGAGCTATATGTAATGCAAAGATATCTGCGTCCAGACCTACTTAAAAAGGCTGATTTACAGACCTTTGACGATTGGGCAAGTACATTCGGAGAGGTAGTTTCACAGCTTGAAATGAAGCCAGCTGGAGATGGTTACAGAATGAAAAACCGTTTCTCGAAGTTTGTGAATATTCCTGAATTAATGTTGATGTTTAAGGAGTTTGCTGATGTTCAAACAGCTGATATGTTAAAGCTTCCTGTACCTGAAATCAAGACAGGAAAACCTATTGTGGTTACAGCAGAACCTGATGAAAGGCAGAAAGCATATATGAAAGAATTGGCTGCACGTTCCGAAGCAATTCATGGTGGTAATGTAGATCCAAGCAGCGATAACATGCTTAAAATTACTCATGAAGCAAGGTTATTAGGACTTGATTCACGCTGTATTTTCAAAGATGCAGAACCCACACCAGACAGTAAGGTTATGAAGCTTTTAGATAATCTTGAGCAGAATTATTATGATACTATGGAGCAAAAGGGAGTACAAATTGTTTTTTGTGACATTGCAATTAATGGGGATAACGCCTGCGGGTGCGACCATTTTTCTATATATGAAGCAATAAAATCGGACCTTGTAAAGCGTGGCATACCTAGTGATGAAATTTGCTTTGCAGGCGATGCTCAAACTGATAAAGCTAAAGCAGAAATGTTTGAAAAATTGCGTAGTGGAGATAAACGTTTTATCCTTGCAAGCACGTCAAAATTAGGCACAGGAACAAATATTCAAGATAGAATTTGTGCCATTCATCATTTGGACGTGCCATGGAAACCTTCAGATTTAACACAGCAGGATGGTCGTGGAATTAGGCAGGGTAATAGCTTTAATGAAGTGGGCGTTTATCACTATTTAACCAAAGAAACATTCGATTCGTATATGATGGGAATTATCACAAACAAAGCGAAATTCATCAATCAGATTATGACATCCAAAGATCCAGTTCGAGTTGCTGATGACGTTGATGAGCTTGTTTTAACATATTCTGAAATGCAAGCTATTGCTAGTGGTAACCCATTAATCAAAGAGAAAATTCAGCTTGATAATGACATTGCAATGCTAAAAACTCTTGAAGCAGAGCATAAAAAATCTGCATATAAAATGCAGGAGTTGGCTGAAAGGATTTTACCACAGAGAATTGATGATTATGCAGGACTTTTACAAAAAACAAGCAATGACTTAAAGGCATATCAAGAACAGCACCCTGATAATGCTGAGTTTGCTATAAAGCTTGGAGATAAGATTTTCACAGAACGTGCTGATGCAGGCGATGAAATTGAAAAGGCAATTATTCGCTGTTCAACCACAAATGAAAGTATCAAGCTTGGTAAGTATTTTGGTTTTGATATTTCTATTGAGAAAAATCCGGCAAACAGCAATTTGTTTTCAACAGGAACTCCATGTGTGGCTGTATTACAGGGTGAACTTAAGTATACATCTGAGGTTTCACTTGGGAATAATATCGGTAATGTCAGACGTATAGAAAATCTTGCAGGAATGCAGATTAATCAGAAAATACAACAGTTTTCATCTGCACTTGATAAGTCCAAAAGTGACCTTGAGGAAGCTAAAAACAACATGTCAAAGCTTTTTGAACATGCTGAAGAACTTGCAAAAATGACTAGCAGACTAGACTTTGTTAATTCAGAGCTGAGTAAAAATCATGTTCCAGATAAAGAGCCAATTCCTGTTGAAACACAAGACCGTGAGCCTATGAAAGTTTCAAGCGTTGTAATTGCTGTTCCTGATACTGCTTACAGTGCAGAGCGTATAAATCCAAAGCCAAATCTTCAGCCACAATATGAAAAACCACTGTCACCACAGCTTGACAACAATACATATAAACCAAAACAGAAATCACGATAAAAAGAGAGGAATTTTAATGACAATAAGAGATAGAGAACAGAGTATTGAACAGCTTTCCAAAGCATTGCCACAAGAGAAGTTAAGCAAAGCCATAACGCAGGGATATTCTGATATATCCTTGTCAGTAATGGTAAACTTCAAGGAGAAACATACAGAAAAATTGCTTGACAGCAGCTTTTCTACTGATACTATTAATAAGCTTATGGAAGCTTATTCGCAGAATAAATTGAGCAGTGATGATTTGATAAATGCAGTAAACTATTCCGTCAGCAGTACAAAAAATGAGCCATATGTTGATGATTTTCTTGACAGCATTGATAATGGTGTTCAGCATGAAACAGCAACGAAGATTTTTACTGCTGTGAATTATGAGAATTGTAGCTATAAGGAGGCACTTGACTATGTGAAATCAGGTGCGTTTTATCCGACAGAAAATGCAAGTCTTTCAGTAACAGATGATGTTGCAAAACAGCTTGATGAGATGGGTGTTAAGCTTAGAGCCTGTGAGGGTTTCAACACCTGTTATGATGTTTCGTATTTGAAAGAAGCTATAGATAATGGTGCAGCAATTTTCGTTCATGATAAGGATTTAGCTGTAAAAACCAAAGAGATGATGGAACTTCCTGATTGGGATAAGTTCAGAAGCGAGGTAAAATATATTATGGGCAGAGATATTGATAAGCTGACAGGGAACATACTTACAGACTTGCGTACTAACTATATCAATGAGAATAACAGCTTGGCGTTATACAACAAAATGCAAGGTGAATACAACAATTTCATTGATGAAATTCGTTCAGGTACTATTGATAATGCTATTCAAAATGCGTATCAGATAACAGCAAAGCAGGACATTATGATGTATGCTGAAAATGAAACTCCAAACCTAACAACTTCGCAATATACTGCATTGCTTTCTTCTCCGAATACCTTGCATGAGGTGTTTGAGGAATGGTGCGACAATGGTGAATATTCGCAATATTCGGATATTGGTGACTGTCTTGAGGTTACTGCTGATAAAATTCAGATTTCTATTGATAGGAATTTACAGCAGAAAGTTACTTCTACGACTGTTCCAAAGGTTGAAGAAAAAAATGAGCCTGTTCCTGAATTGAAACAGGAACAGGCTATTAAACCAAAGAGTAAATCAAGATAATTATGGTTTTAGAATTTTAGGGTTGATATAATCGTTATTATCAATGACA
Source organism: Oscillospiraceae bacterium (assembly GCA_031550725.1). Taxonomy (GTDB): domain Bacteria; phylum Bacillota; class Clostridia; order Oscillospirales; family Ruminococcaceae; genus UBA946. The sequence goes on along the minus strand of JAVBOH010000005.1, from coordinate 74,637 downwards.
AAATCACATGTTTCATGAGGATTATATTCAGATATATAACGCTTTTGAATAGGAATATACTTATCAATATATTTTTGCAAAAACTCCTTGCCATACTTTGGGACATCTCGTATTTCAGCTCTTTTTAAGACTTCATCAAAATCAATATGCAGGAAAATGGCTGAATCAAAATATTCAAGAAGTGGTTTTCTTAAAAGCAAGACACCTTCAATAAGGAGAACGGTATCATTATCAATATTGTATTCAACAACATTTTCATATTTATCAGTATCAAGATTTAAACAAGTAACTTTTGTATTTACAAACCCGTTTTCTTTCAATGGGTTCAACACCTCATTAATTACTTGGTCATAATTAAAAGCATTGTTATAATAAGCATCAATTTGATTATCACCCTTATAACGCAGTTCAGACGGATTGTGAAAATCATCAATATGCAGAATAGAGCTTTTGATATTTATGCTGTTCAGAAACCTTGAATAATTATTTGTAAATGATGTTTTACCAGAAGTGTCAACACCGTTTATGCCAATTATTTGTTTACCTTGCTTTACAGTTTGTTCGGTAATTAAATTGAATACTTGAATTTGATTAACAATTCCGATTATGTCACTTGCATTATCAATTATGAATGTTGCAGATTGTAGATCTTCTGATTTTCCGTAACCATATGTAACAGCTATTGACGGAATATTATTTGAATTAGCTGACTCTATATCATATATTGTATCACCAATTACAATAGAGTTACTGTTTTTCTTGAGGATTTCACTGACTATTTCGGACTTGGATTTGTTTTGTGCTGCACTATAAATATCTGTGAAATATTTTTCTATTCCTGTATTTGATAAGACGAAGTTTACATATTCAATACTGCCACTTGATGAAATGTATAAAAAGTGTCCGTTAGCAGTTAATGTTTCAAGCATTTCAGGAACATTCGGAAATAACAAGCTGTTTTCGGCTATTTCATTACGTTCGAGAGTATGATATTTATCAATAACATCAGTTGGGTTAATGTTTTCAGGTAAAATATTCTGTAAGAATTCATATGCTTTCATTCCAATACCCTGTGTTATTGAAGTTTCGTCAGGAATACTTAATTCGAGTTCTGCAAATAGCTTTTTAACAGCATTTATAACGCAATATCCTGTTTCAAATAGTGTTCCGTCCAAGTCAAAGATAATATTCAATTTATTCACTCCTCAAATATATTTAATTCATTATAGCATAATATAAATTCTAAGTCAATATAAAAATTGAGCCTGTTCTTCTGCAAAAGCAGGAACAGACGGTAAGTAAACCAAAAGGTAAATCGAGATAAAATTTAGTTGTTATGACAATTACTTTTGATAAAATCCTCAACAATATTTAGAATATCATCTCCCCAGAAAGTTGGACAGCAGTGATTCTCACCTTTTTAATGTATCATACAGTTGTCTGCTGTTTTCAATGGAAACACATTCATCATCTGTGCCATGAAATAAAAGTATTGGTGGGATTTCTCTTTCATCAGAAATATATGTGCCACAAGAGGCAGATTTTGCAAGTTCAGGTACATTCTCAACAAAGTCTGTACCAAGTAAATCCTCAATTGGTCCCTCTCGTTCGGTAAGAAACATATCAGTAGGTGAACAATAACATATAATGCCACTTATATTATCAAGATTATTTACTGTACTAAGTTCACCGTGTTTTGCAGTTAAACCAGTTAGTAAAGCAATGTGACCACCTGATGAATCACCAGCGACAAAAACATTATCCATATCAATATGAAATTGTTCTGCAATAGAATACATAAATTTAATTGCATTTTTAACATCAATAACTTGTGCAGGAAAAGTTGCAATTTCTGATTCTCTATATTGAACTTCAGCTATCGCAAAACCTCGCTTTGCAAGAGTTGCACGTTTTGGTATATTGTTATACATCTCTTGTTTATGCCATGCAGAGCCTGGAATAAACATAACTAACGGAAACTTTTTATCCTCATCCCAATTCCTTTTATATGGAATTATCAATTGCAAATATCTTTCACAATCTTCATATTCAAAATATTTCATATCAGGAGCGTAAAGCCATTCTAAATCTTCTTTTTCTATATTCAATTCTTTAAATATCTGTTCAGCCACTAATACCACCCTTTCAAAATGCTATGTTATAAAGTATTATATCATACCAAACATTTCAAGTCAATTAAAAACCAGGAGGACATTTTATGCCAAACAAAAAAGAATACACCCCAGAAGAAACAGCCATATACAACGAAAAAAAGCAATCCCAGATTGATGACCTTATCACGAAAATTGATGAGGGTGTCAAGGCAGTATTTGAATCAGATAAATACAAGGAATACTTGAAATTTGCATCAAAATTCACAGATTATTCTGCTCGAAATACAATGCTTATCAATATGCAAAAGCCTGAATCAACATTGGTGGCTGCATATGGCAAGTGGAAACAGCTAGGCAGACAGGTTGAAAAGGGTGAAACTGGTATCGCCATACTTGCACCAGTTGCATATAAAACCGACCAGTCACTTGAAATAAATAAACCTGCAACAGATGAACTCGGCAATCAGCTTTTCAATGAAGATGGTACAGAAAAGATGGATACCATAGAAAAACCAGTGACCAGTATTTCATTCAAAACCATTTATGTTTTTGACGTTGTACAGACCACAGGTAAGGACATTCCTGATCCGATTACAGAATTAACTGGTGACATTGACAGTGCAAGGAAAGAGGCAGTATTTTCTGCACTCAAAAAGGTAACAGGTATTGATGCTGAATTTAAGGACATCAAGGGTGGTGCTAACGGATTTTACAGTGCTGCTCAAAACAGGATTGTCATAAAATCAGGCATGAGCGACGCACAAACCTTGAAAACAGCATTCCATGAAGCTGCACATAATCTTCTGCATGATCCACAAAAACAGATTGTCACAGCCAAAGCTCCACGAAATGAAAAGGAAGTTCAGGCTGAATCGGTTGCGTTTATTGTTGCTGAAAAATTCGGTATGGATACATCAGAATTTTCGTTTCCATACATAGCATCATGGAGTGACGGAAAGCAGTTAGATCAGCTTAAAAACTCATTGCAGGAAATTCAGGCAGCAGCGAAGAAAATTTCTGCTGAAATTGAATCAGAATTGCTCAAATTACAGAAGCGTAATCTTTCTATGGATGAAAAGCTTACTGATACCGATTTAAACAACATTCAGAAAGCAGAGTTTCTTATTGAGGACTGCAACGACAGAGGAGTGCAGTTTTCAAAGGACGATACTGATAAAATCCTTGATTTTGCTGGCAAAAATGCTGATATTGGTGAAACGGTAAAGCTTGTTTCTGACATGGAAACCATACAAAAACAGCGTGACAGCTATGGTTATGATTTTACATACATGACACCGATTGATACAAATGAGGAAGCACTTGAAGCTTTTGACAGAGGTGAAGCAGTATATCTTCTCTATCCTGATAATACTGAGGGACAAGCCTTAGACCGCTCTGAAATTGAAACATTCAAAGGATATTTCGGTATAGAAAAAGAGCCGAGTGACATCAAGCGTGAGCAGGCTTTAGACTTAATTACTGTTTCAAAGGACGTTGCACTTGAAATGTATGACAAGGATTTGGACGTGTATATTGATGGTACAATTGCAAAAAGCTATGAGGAAATTTTCAATGTACCTGAAACAGCAAAGATACATCTTTCTGAATATCAGTATTCTGCACAGCTCGATTTTGACAAGACACAGCAAGGTAATATTGAAAAACCAAAAGCTTTAAATCCTAATGTTATTGGCAATACACCGTACTATGCTTTGGGTAAAAAAGAGGATTTGCAATTTTATTCAAACCTTAAAAATCGTCATGCAAGCAACATTGCAAAACAGCTTGATAATGATAATATCAAGTTCAGTGGCGTGAAAACTGGTACGGTTACGACGATTACTATTAATAAGGCTGATGTTCCTGCATATGAAATGGCAGTTACAAAGGTAAAGGAAATGTATGAGAGTAGGAAACCTCTTGCACATAAGCCACCTGAAAATATCGTTGATAATCCTGAAAAACAGCCTGATAAACCAAAGACATATACGGATGTTCCGATTTGTACGCAATCATATGTTGAAGCAAAGCTTGACAACAATATGGAAGAATGGCGTTTCAGTTTGCTTGCATCAAAGGCTTGTGTAAAGTTTATTGATGATAACCTTGAAACAAGTTATGAAAATCGTGATTTGAAAGGTGTTTCATCAAAACTTGAAGATAAGTTCGGTATTGACAGAGCAATGTATACAGTTGCTGCTACTGTTCAGCTAAAAAATCAGGACGGACGTTTTACCAATGAAGTCAAGGATAGAGCAGGACAATACAGCTTTGACAGTACAGAAACGAAACTGAAATTTCTGACTGAATGTCACCCAGTTGTATTAAATCACCTGTATGAAAGGCTTATCGACCGTGAAAAAGAATTATCATTACCACAACCCATTGTAGAAAATGCAAAACTTCCGTCAATATATGATGATAAGTTTCTGCTTGCAACAGAAAAGGTGGAATTACATGATGATTACAGAGGTATTCCTGAAACAACGACTACTCTTTCATCAGTAAATCAATATCTTGTTGATGGAAAGGGTTGGTTTGATAATTCATCATATGACAGAGAGCAGAAACAATCAGGACTTGACACACAGACATTTTACAGGCAAGTATCTAAGGTAAGTGCAACATGTATTGATACTAATGGTAAAATTGAAACTTTTGAAATGTCAAAGCAGGATTATGAGCTTATGACGGATAAGACTTATTCGACAGAGAATAAGGATGCGTTTGAAACTGTAAAATCAAAGCTTGATATTGCTCCAAAGCCAGATGAATACTATGCTGTAAAGCAGACTGGCGACGGTAAATATGCTGTTTGTGGTATTAGTGCTGATAACCTTGTAACTGTTGTAAAGCCACATATTTCTACCATTGCAGAAGCTAAAAAAGCCATGCTTGAAATTTATGAGCAGAAGAAAGATACAGTAAAGTGTAATCTTGTTCACCCTCAAACTCTTGATGAAAAGTCACAGGAATTATGCAAGTCTATGAATAAGGACTTGCCAGAAGTGACATATCGTATTCGTTTGAATATTGATAAAACTGCAACTCCTGACAATTCACATGTTTTACAGCAGTATCATAAAAATGAGGATAACACATACAAGATTGGAGAAATCATTTGTCGTGGTGATTACGAAAAGTGCAATAAGGCTTTGGATAATGCTTTAAAGGGGATTACTCAGACAGTTACAAAGGAAATGACACTTGAAGAAAAACAAGAGAAATTCTGTAATGAGCTTGTTGACCGTTTGGATGAGTTGAGTAAAAATCCAACTATGGATAGTCTTGATAAGTTTTCAAAGGACGCATTGGAACTGAAAATAAATCCGAATGTTATCCGTGAAGCTTGCTATTCACTCGATAATGACAGCATTGACAGACTTCCTGATAAGTATGAGGATATGTTCAAAAAGGTGAATACTCCTGTTGTTGAAGCTCCTGAACAGGACAAGCCTAAGACATCTAAAAAAATGAAACATTAACGGAGGTAATGAATTATGCTACATATTAATAGTATGCTTACAATTGAAGAAAGAACGATTTTGCAGTCACTTGAATGTGATGAAAAATCCGATGCTATAAATATCCTAAAGGATATGCAGATGGCTATTCCTATTCGTTCGCAGCTGTTCAGAATTGTTACTACACTTAAACATAAGATGGAGAATGAGCATATTGATTATGCTTATGAGATGGGGTTGAGCGATGTTTTGGAGGATATGGAATAAATAGAAAAACAGCGATAGCTATGTGTTTAAGCATACTATCGCTGATTTTATCAATTGTTTTCGAGTTTTTCAATGCCATATTTCTTATACGCTGAATGTGAAATAATAAATGCAAATGGAATAATTAAACAAGGTATAGTCATCATAACAACTAAAGACATAGTTGCGTTATTTATAACACTTCCACAGATAATATAAGCAATACCACTTATAACAAGAAGAATTCCACCGTTTCTCTGACATACTGACCATGTTTTATCATTCATCATGCTCCATTTTGTGCGAAGTCCAAAAACTGAATTCATTTTTGCTTTAGGTAAAAAATTTCCTAATAATATAAATGTAATTCCAAGAATGATATTGAAAAAGCCTAAGTCAAATCCGACATTACTATTGTAATTCACAGCTTTGAAGTCATTATATAAACCAAAATAATGAATGACATTTTCGAATAATGCAATAACAATACCACTATACCATAAGATTTTAGAATTGTTTTCATACTGTTTTATCTCTTTATCGTCAATAGAAGTAGTAGCTTTTTTATTCATATAACATATCAAAGCATAGAAGAAAAAGCACATTAATATTGCAATTGAAGCACCTAAAAAAGCAAGATACTTTGAACCCCATGCGTCAATCTCACCAGAAAAGTTTCGATGCCTTGGAGTAACATCAGGTAAAAATCTGACAGCTATTGAGGTAACTATAATAGGTAGAATACCTAATGCCCAGAATATAAATTTTTTCATCTTAAAAATCCTCCTTATCGTTCTCAAATTGTTTTACCCATATAATTAATTCATCAAAAAGCGTTGCATTAAGCTCATAATAAATATAATTTTTAACCTTATATTCAATAAGCAAATCAGCCTTTTTTAACTGTGTAAGATGATATGATAATGCTGCAGGTGTAATATCTAGCTTTTCAGCGATTTCTCCAGCAGTCATAACACCACTCTTTAACATCATAAGTATCGAACGTCTTAACGGATCTGATAAAGCTTTAAATGTATCAGCTAATCCCATATTATATCCTTTCTATCTATTTAAAATATATTTTAAATAGATTATATCATGGAAATGGTCATATGTCAAGAAGTATTTAAAAATAATTTTAAATACTGTTTTTCTATTTGTTCGTAGCTGTTCAGAATTGTTACTACACTCAAACACAAGCTGGAGGATGAACATATTGACTATGCTTATGAGATGGGGTTGAGGGATGTTTTGGAGGATACAGAGAAATAGAAAAATAGCGATAGTATCGTATTTTAACAACTGAATGGAAAAGTGAGATATAATAAAACCTGCCGAAAAAGCAATGATAACTTTTTCGGCAGGTATAACATTTTGCTATTTTATTTAATCAGTTCATCCTAGTATTTATAGTTATTCAACCAAATTTCTTTTCAACTCGAATATTTTTGGGTGTAATCCATGTAAGCTAAGTTCAGCTCGAATTAAAAATGAAAATCTGTTTTTACAGCAAGCATTATATAAATATTCTGTCTGGTCAGTTAGAATAATAGCTTTGCCGTTTGGTTTTAGTATTCGGTCAAGCTCTTTTAAAAAGTCATCATATAGATTATCAGTAAAAGGAATCTGTTTTCCCCATGGTAAATTGGTTACAACCGTATCAATACTTGACTTCTTAATATTTGTATGGGTTGCATCACAAGTGAATGTTATAATATGGTTATTTAGATTTAATCTTGCAGTATCAAGAGTTTCAACGTTAATGTCACTTGCAAAGATTTTTCTGCAGGGATAGAAATATCTCTCCATAGCTATTGTACCACCACCACAAAATGGGTCATAGAAAACTTCATTATTAAAGGGTTTGCTTACTCTAATCAAGCAGTGTGCAACAGTAGGACGGATTCCACCTTTGACATTGTTGAATTTCCCTCTAAATCGAAACTGAGGTGAAGTAATCTGCTTTAAAATAGTACACATACCATTTTGAACATCAATTCTAATTGCCATATCATGATTTTCGGGAGTACCAATAGTACAATTTTTTGAAATTAATATTTTTTCTCCCTCTTTCGCAAGATCAAAACGTGAATAATTATGTTTTCCTGATATAGCAGCACTGACAATAATATTACAATTACTAATATTAAGTTTATCAATCATATGATTAAATATCATTAAATCTCTTTTATGTGGTCCTATCTCAAATGTGCTTAGAATTAAGAAAATATTATCTACACACCGCAAACACATTAAATCATCCATACAGTTTATATAATTAAACCATATACGACCTTTACCTTTATGTACGATTTTTGCATCTCTGCAAATCTCTAATATTTCCTCTGATACAATATCTTCTGCACCTGAAACGCAGGTTGCCATAAATTTAATTTTCATTTATTTGCTCCTTAAACTAATTTAATGGTTTAAGCTGCAAGGTCGGCGTTTGACCGTAAATGAAAATATTTTTACATTTTAAATATGCAAAGTGTCAATTGGTTTTTACGCCGACATTGCATATTTAAATAGCATTACTGTCATCCTCATGATTAATTCTCCTCTCCATTTTCCAACTAATGTGGAATATCATTATTATAACAAAATTCTAATAAAAAAGCAAATTAAATTTATGATGATATCTCTAAAATGTGTTGAAAATTATGCCGATAAAATAAAGGTAGGATAACTGTATGGGAACCTCAAGAATGAAAAACAACGATAGTTATGGTTTTGGCATACTATCGCTGTGTTTTTATATTTTCATTAGTTTCAAAACCTTAGAATAATTGCAATGAGTTATCTCAGTAATATTTAATCCTAACTTGTTGAAATATTGGTTTAAATCCTTTTTTATAAACATACGATAAGATTTCGGCTCGAATAAATGGATAGGTAGAAATAGAAATTGACGTAAAATATTTTTACTCGGTTCCCATTCTGTTATTATAATTTCACCATCATCTTTCAGAACACGTTTTGCTTGTTTAATTATTTGATTTGCAACAGATTCATCAAGTTCATGTAAAACAAGAGAAATCAATATCTTGTCAAAGGTGTTATCATCAAACGAAAGCTTTGTGGCGTCCATATTCATTAGCTCAACATTTGAAATATGTTCATTCTGCATTTTTTGCCTTGCCATATCAAGCATAGCGTCGGATAAATCAATACCAATAATTTTAACATTGCAATTATTCTTTGCAATATTAATTGCATTAGTAGCTGTTCCAGTACAAATATCCAAAACATAATCATTCATATTTATTGATTGCATAACAACTTTTCTAGGACTTTTATTATAATCAGCAAAATATGTTTTATCAAGAATATCATATGTTCTGGCTGTCATGTCATAAAATAACTTTGAATTCATTAGGTAATACCTCATTAAGCATGATGATTTATTTATTCAGTAATTGACTCAATTCAAATAAAGCAGCAGCCTTTTCATCAGGAAGTGTACGATAATTCTCAACTAAAACACGTTCCTGTTCAGACAAAAATACTGCATCAGTATCATCATTGAAAAGTTCAGCAAGTGTAATACCTAAAGGTGTAATAAGGCGTTTTATAATTTCAATTGATGGCTGACGTTTACCATGCTCTATTCCACTTATATGATTTGCAGATATATCGGTATCTTTAGATAACTGATATATTGAGAAACCTTTTGATGTACGATAATGCTTGATTTTTTCACCTATTTCCATATTAGTGACTCCTTTCAGATTGCATATTTATATTATATTACAAAAGTAACTATAATATAATGCAAATAAAGGTGTTGACACTAATATAATATAGGTGTATAATATGGTTGTATGGTGAATTTATTCAGAATATGGCTTTTTTATGGTAGTAAGACCTAAGAGGTAGTCGGTGCTGGTGTTATAATATTTCGCTAATTTTATCAATACTTTGGCAGTAATTGAAATTACTCCAGTTTCATATTTCTTGAGAAATTTAAAGAGGTTTTTGGATGTGCACATTAGGTAAAATATAAAATGATGAAATTAGGTTTGACGAATTTTGTTGTAACTATGCACAATGTGCTGATTGCTAAATTGTGATGTTTTACAAAAATAATAATTTTATGTAAATTAAAGCTTTTTAAGCCATTTAATTAATAGAAGGTGAAAAACTATTGAGTAGCTAAATATATGATTTATATTATAGAAGATTATATGGTAGAATTCGTTATCTAATATGTTATCACTTATTAATAATATATAGATTATTAATATTGATATAAAGCAGTCAAACGTTTGGCAAAACAAAGTAATGAGTGGAAGTACAACATTTCATTACAAGACACTAATTTTAGGAGGATGTTTTGTATGTTCAAGACTAAGAAATCTAAGAAGATTGCTGCTATTGTTGCAGCAGGAATGATGGCAGTATCATCAATGGCATTTAGCGCAAGTGCATCTACTCCAACTCAACTAAAAGCAGTTAGTTCGTATTCATCAGGTTGGCAATTAATTAACGATATTACTTACGATAGTGGTGTTGTCTCTGGTTTAGTTAATGGTACTGATACAGGTGTAACTTTCTTATGTCAGTCATATTATGATCGACTAGGTACTGGTATTAATGCATATTGTGACATTCAATCAAATGTTAAATTGTATCCGACGCAAGGTGCTGTTCTAAGCTCTGTTGGAGCTAAGTCAACTTGCTTATTTGCAAGCAATTGGTATAGTGTAAGCAGTGGTAGAGTTTCTTTTAGTGTAACAGGCAGGAATTTTAATTCGTCACCTGTTGGTTCGCAATATATGAATGGTACAGCTTACTAATTCATTTATATAGTATAAGCTGATGCATTTAATGCATTGGCTTATATTACTTTAATTTATCAGATGACATCAGTCAAATAGTAATATTAAAAGTAAAATTATTCAAGAAACAGAAACTAAAATAGGGGCATTACATGGAGGAACTAACAAAATGGGAAAAAACAAAATCGTATTAGCTATATTAATGATGTTTATATCAACTAGTATTTTATGTTCTTGTGCAGAGACACCTGATGAGGTAATAGAAAACATAAATATTCTAAATAGTACTTCCACTAGAGAAATAGAAATAGTTGATTATACGACAGGAAAAACAGCGAATAACGATAATTCAAATATAACTATTGTTGAAAGAGGAAATATAACTGATATTCGTAATCAATTAGAATATGATGTTGAAAAATCCTATTCAAATATGGTGATTAAAAATACCAGAGTAGGTAATGGAGATATTATGCCTACATATGATATTAAAATTAATGGGAAGGGTTATAGTGGTTTTGAAGATGTTGTAGGGTATATCTATAAAAATAAATTTGATGTAACAAATCAATCTCTTTACACAGAAACTGAACAATATTCACCAGTATATCCTAAATATCCTGTTACTTTTGAGCCAGGAAATTATGCAGGAGATGGAGTAAGAGGACCAAATACATATTTTTATGGTATGAAAGCATTTATACCAGATAAAAATGCAGATATTTCATTATCTACTTATGTCTATTCAATAGGAAATGTATGGGGATCTGAAGTTGGTGCATATGGCAATGAGAATTATTTTTATGAATCTAGTAAAAATATTGTAGAAAAATACAATCTACAATATGAAGTAATTCCATCTGATTTGGAATATGTTATGGAAACAAGTGGTGAAACTTGGAATGCGTTAGAATCAATAACTTACATAGAAAATTTTTGGAATACATATTTATCATTTAATGATATTGAAAATTTTGAATATAAGGTTAAAGAATTTTATGTAATAAAGTTAAACTTAGGTTATGGTTATTTGTATAATGTTCAACATAGTGATAAAAACGGTAACTATTATGAAACAAATATGTTTTTACGTCAAGATGATGAATGTATACAAAGTAGAAATCCATTTATGGTAGAAAATGTAGGTATGACATGGTGTATAGGAAAAGAACAATTAACACGATTTGTTAAAGATTTTAAATATGAATATTTAGAAGAAACGAATTCAGGTAATGAATTGCTTACCCTTGGAGCTGCTGCTGATATATTATCTGAAGCTTTAGCATCAAATATTGCATTAAATATAGAGAGTGCAGAACTTAATTATGCGATTGTTTGCAAAGATTATCCGTATTTTGAATTATGGGAAGATCCATATTATTTACAAGATATATGTTATGATAAATGTGATTTTGAAATCAGACCATATTGGTGTTTTAGACCAGCACAGAATTCATTTATAGATATGAATGAAATTGAAATATACTTTGTTGATGCTGTCACAAGTCAAATTAAAATAATGCTGCCAAATACAAGGGAAGTAATAACAAAGTAAGACGAAAGGTGGATTAACCCATGCAAAAATTAATAAAAATTTACTCTGATTTAAAGCATGGGTATGTTAGGGATATTTTAATTTCGATTGGATTTTTTGTTTTTTCTGTATTTATAACGTTATTTATGCTATTGTTCACAAATTGTAATCCTTCTGGAACATCATTACCTAATAGAACAATAATACAGCATATTATATATTCAGAAAAAGAAGAATTATTATGCTCTGCTAATTATTCTGTACCAGCAATAAGTGTCGGATTATATAATAATGAATGGTTGATAGTGTTTTTGCCTTTTATAGTAGGTTTGCCTTTTATTATGAATTTTGCTGATGAAATAAACAGTGGATTTTATAAAATGAAACTATCAAGAAAAAGCTTTAAATCGTATTGGAATAAATCCTACTTAATGAACGGATTACTTGGAGCCGGTTCTTTTTTAATAGGATATTTAATTTTTATATTAATAGTAAGTATAAAATTTCCACATATAAATGAATATGGATTTAATGAATACGGTGAAAAAACAATATTACCTTTGCTTACGCAAGCTCCTTTAAATAAACTATTTAATACAGAAAGCGAATTTATACTTGTTTTTCAGAATTGTTTAACTTTATTAATGTTTCTTATATTAACAGCACAAATATGTATGTTTTTATTTACGCTGACTATGAACAGATATAAATCAATAGGTTTACCTATGGTATGCTTTTACTTAATGGATCAGATTGCAAAATCGCTATTTGATAAACAATATAACCCAAAATACTTACTATTAAGTCCGTCAAATATAGCGTTTGTAACTCCTGGAACAATGAGTGGTGCAGGTATAGATTATTATTGGTATTTTATTGCAATAATCGTTATATTGGTGCTATTATATTTAGTATGTGGTAAAATATTAAAGGGGAGAATAATGTGTTAAATGCATTTTTATATTTAGCAAAATCTGAATATCAACGATGGATAAAAAGTGATAAGCAACTAATAACAGCGTTTTCTCTTATATTTTATTATATTTATGTTATAAAACCTTTAACTGAATATTCAGCAATATTAAATGAACCTACAAACATTTTAGAAGCATTCATAATAATTTTGAGTAATGGCTATACTATTCCCGTCTTAATTATTACTTTTATGGTGTTAATGATAGATAATCCAAATATAAATAGAAATTCATTATTTGTTATGTTACGTACAGGACGAACTAAGTGGTATATAAATCAATTGATTTTTGTCATAACAGCAATTTTGTCATTTGTTTTGTTATTGCTTTTATTCTCATCATTATTAATTGTAAAGAATTCTTTTATAGCAAATGGATGGAGTATCGCAGTTAATGATATACACCTTGAAGTTTTTAACGAAATTAAAAGAAAATATCCGTTAGCAATATTAGATTTATCGATTATTAATAATTTTACACCATATAAAGCCGTTATTTTGAGTATTGTTTTTATCTTTTTATATTTGTTATTTACAGTTCAAATTCAAATGTGCTTTACTTTAAAATTTAATAAAATAATAGGTATGGCAGTTAATTTAAGCATCCTAAGTGGTGGATTGGTTTTGTGGATAACAAACAGTCCGCTTAAATGGATTTTTCCTATGGCTAATTCAACAATTGGATGGCATTATAATGAGCTTTTTAACAAAACAGAGTTCCCAATAATTCTATCTTTGGTATACTTAATAATTATAAATGTAATAGCATTTATAACAGGTAAAAATATAATAAAAAATAAAAATATTACATTGCTTTCGCAAGAATAGCTGCTACAACAAATCTCTTATTAAGTGCGGATAAATTAAGGTTGTAAGTTTGAATTTATACACTTTATAATTTGACATATGTATAATGCTAATCCCAAATAAAGAACACTTGTCAACAAGGTAAGTTTTAAAATATCACAACAGCTTATGCTTGTTGACATTGATATTATAAGTCAAGAGGTAGGTGATGATATATATGAATTAAATTAAATGTTAGGATTGAATGGTAAATAAAAATTATAAGAAATGAGGAACTTTTATGACTAAAAAAATAGCTGCGTTTATACTATCATTAACAATGGTAGCATCTCTTTTAACTATGACTATTTATGCTGCAACATCTAATTATAATGTTCATTATGCAAAAGGTGCGCCAACAGCTGATACGGTACTTTCATTCTCAGAGTCTTTTGTGACTAATTCTACCAAGAATTATATTTCTAACAGTGGGACATCATCTGTGAATGGTGGAGGATCTGTTTCCGCACAAACTGTTTATGCCAGAGGCGATTATAATGTGATTGACACTCATCAAATCTCTGGATCATCGTGGAAATTTTGTTCCACAGATCAGCTTATTGCTAATAAGATAGTGACATACAATGTTAAAATATCAACAAATAGCAATACAACCTCTATAACAGCATCAGGAACAGCAACTTATAATTAATTTATATTAGCTAACGCATCAAACCGATTTTATATCGGTTTGATGTTATTCCTTATATACAATAATTTATTATAATAATGAGGTTTATATGAAAAGAGCAATAGCTATTTTATTGACACTTATATTGCTATCAGGTTGCAATCAAACACCAGAACAGGTAATGCAAAATGCAAAGGAAAGAAGCAATATTGTTGACAATCCAACACTTGATATCAAATTGGAAAAAGCATCACTTTCTGAAATATCCAAAACGGTTGAAAATGTGTTGTCAACAAATTATGGTTCGTTAATTCTGCCAAAGGACATTTTTGTTTCAGATAATAAAGTATATAATTTGAATTTTGCATATATTAACGACTTTACATCAAAAAAAGAAGAAGTTGTTGGACTTTTCTTTAATGATATTGACAATAATAAGTTAATTTTACATACTGACAATGTGGGAGAATGGTTTCAATATGGCGATGCTTCTTCCGATGGGTATTGTTTAACAGGTGATTTCGATGGATTTATAGGCTATATAAAAAATGCAAGCGGTTCGTGGGATGATTGTCTTTATTCAGAAATAAAAGCGAAATATAACCCTGTTTTTGAATATAGTAATGATGCACTTACACTTAATGGTGTCCAAACCTGGATAAGTGAACAGCTTGATTTTATTAACTCATTCTTGTATGATAAATATGCCAAAATTGATATTGATTTTGATTTTCGCATCACTGATATATATGTACGGGAGAAATCAAATGGTGAGAACATATTGGAATTTAATGTTGCTAGAACATATCAAGATGTTGATATTATATCCCGTAACATGACAAACGATGAACTGTTAAATGGAAAATTAGGAATGTCAATGAGGATTTTTATAGAAAAACCAAATGAAATATGTGCTTTTCAACTGGGAGAAGGTATCTACAATGTTACAGAAAATAAAAAAATTAAAGAAATAATAACGCTCGATTGTGCAATAAGACTTTTACAAAAAAAGCTGACAGGTAATTCTGTTTTTAAGCTTGATAAAATAAATCTTGAATATATTTTGCTGCGTGATCCAAAGTTACCAGATGAAATTGGTAATGACGGCAGTATATCGAAATATAACGCACCATATTCAAAGCTGGTATGGAGATTTGTATTTACTCCTAATGAAAAAGACCTTATTGACTCTAATACAGGAAAAAGGCGATACAGAAATAGGGTAATGGAAATTTATATCGATGCTATCACAGGTGAAATTGATGATTCTAATTTTAGCAGTAGTGTTAAATCGTTATATTAAGGGGGATGGGATATGAAGCTTATTAATTCAATAAACCAAAACTTAAAAGCAGTTATATTTAATCATAGGTTTCTATTCTGTGTTATAATTACAACAGTTCTTTTCTTTAGTGCTCAGGCTTATTCAGATTATTTGGGAAATAAGTTTTCTGTTATAGAGGTTCTGTTGAATATGAATAGAATAAAATATTCCCAATACCCTGAGCTTTCAAGCTATAGCATATTTATAAATTCGGTAGGCAGTGGCTATTTTGGTATGTTTATACCGATTCTTGCTTCCTGTCCATTTATATTAACATTTTGCGAACAGCGAAAAAGTGGATTTATGCAGTTTGAAGTTAGTAGATGTGGGTATTTGAATTATTATTTCAGCAAATTTATAGCTAGCTTTATAAGTGGTGGATTTGTAGCCGTTTTGGGTTATGTTTTATTCGGTTTATTATGTCTGCTGTTTTTTCCACTTACGATAAAATATGCTTTGGAAATAAGGGAAATTGTTTATTTAGGTAGCATTCTGAAAAGTATTTTAGGTGTATTTTTATTCGGAGCAGTGTCAACCTTCCCATCCTTTGTTTTTTCATCGTTTTCTAAGAACAAATACATAAATACATGCATACCATTTATGTTGATATATATTTACGATACTGCTTTTAACAGAATTTTCAGCTTTATGATTTCATCAGAGCAATATATCAATACCACATTTAAATTAAATTTTTTAAGAGCAGATGCTTTGCTGTATATAAAATATATTGAGGAAATTACCGAAACCTTAAAACTCACTGCATTAAATATTTTTCTGACTTCTGCTTCGTTTTTAACTTTCTTTTTTATTATGAACAGGAGGTTTGATAAATGTGATTAGCATTAAGAAAATATATCTAACTTCCAGAACCGAATATTCAAAGTGGATTACAAACCCTCGAATGATTATCATGGGAACTATTATAATATTTATTTTTAGCTTTGTAGTAAAGCCTCTTAATAGTGCTGCAATACAAATGTCAACGCCCTTGAATATATTTGAGCCTTATATAGCAGTAATAAATTCAGGTGTTATTCTACTCATAATGCCAATTGCTTTTATGGTGCTAATCAGCGATTTCCCTCGGACAGATGGCAATACTCTTTTCTCAATAATAAGGACTGGTAGGATTAACTGGCTTCTAGGGCAAATGCTTTTTCTGTTGTATGTTAGTCTTACTTATATATTTGTAATCTTTATAACATCGACAATACCCATAATTTTAAATTCTTATGTATATGACGGTTGGAGCTTAACTGCTACTGAATATAGACACTTTTTTGCTATGGGTGACAGTTACGTTTCAAAATTGATACCTGAAAATCTTTATATGCAATTAACACCCTATGAAACAGTTATCCATTCAACAATCCTAATTTTTTTGCAATTAGTGTTATTAGGATTTATATTATTATTGTTTAAAATTATTAAGTATAAATTCGGAGGAATGCTTACAGGTGGAGCCTTAATTGCAGTCGGCATTACTTTTTGCTCGATAAATTCTAGACTAATGTGGTTATTCCCATCTGTTAATTCGATAGTATGGCTTCACTATACTAAATACTACCGTGAGGAAGTTACACCGCTTTACTACTCGTATCTTTATTTTTTGATACTAATAATAGGTTTATTCATAGCTTGTACTATTCAAATAAAAAAATATAGCTATGACTCTTTGGAGGATATAGAATGAATATAATTGAAATTAAAAATGTCACCCTGCAAATAAAGAAAGATATTATACTTAAAAATATCGCAATTGAATTTGAACAGGGTAAAATTCACGGACTTATCGGCAGAAATGGCAGTGGTAAAACTATGCTGATGAAATGTATATGTGGTTTTGTCAGTTCAACAAGTGGCGAGATATTTGTATCGGAGAAACAAATCGGAAGGGATTGTGATTTTCCTGAATCGGTTGGCATTATAATAGAAACCCCTGGTTTTATACCATATTACAGTGGATACAAAAACTTGAAGCTGCTTGCTGATTTAAACAAAAAAATAGATAGTGATGCTGTAAAAAAAAGTATGGAACAAGTTGGGCTTGAACCTAATCTAAAACGACATGTTCGCAAATATTCCCTCGGAATGCGTCAACGTTTAGGACTTGCACAAGCTATCATGGAAAACCCTGATATTCTAATTCTTGATGAACCTATGAACGGACTAGATAAAGATGGTGTTGCTGATATTAGAGCGTGTCTTTTATCGCTAAAAGAACAGGGTAAGACTATCCTCATTGCTTCACATTCAGCTGAGGATATTGAAATTCTTTGTGATACAGTTTGTGAAATGGATAAAGGTGTTTTGAATAAAATTAGATGATAATGTACAAGCTGAAAGAGGAGAAATCAATTTTCAGCTTGTATTTTTTATTATACTATGATAAAATATATAACAAAGACAATACATAAATCATGGTGAGATATGGGTAGAAAAAATTAAAGTAAGGAGGCGAAATATTGCGACAAGACACAAGAAATATAGTAGGAACAGTAGCATTTTTAATAGGTATACGGAAAAGTGCATGGATTTCAACATATAATGACGAATGTTCGGAATTACTGGAAGTATTGGAAAACACTCAATGTGCAGTCATTATACGTTATTTATGTAAAATTCGCACCACACTCATGCAGAGATTTAAGAAAGTAGATTATTGTTTGATTTATGAGTTCAAAAACATTGACCGTATAGAATGGTTTGATGCTGATAATATCAATCAGCTTGAAAAATGGGGTGTCAAGGTACTGCTGCCAAATAAGCAAGCAGCCGATTATTCACTTCATATAAATAAACTTATAAACGAAAACATTGATAATTGCAAGGTTTTATTCCCAGATTGGATTGTATGGAAATACATAAAGGATTTGTTTATACTACCGAAATATACGAATGAAAAAATACAAAAACAAGAGTTTAGCAGGTATATGCAGAATATAGAACAGTATCCGTATCAAGTGTATATTCATTGGGTACCAAGAGAATGTGGTAATCTTCTTCGTACTGATGGTAAGTTTCTAGAAATGTTATATGACATGAATGAAGATTATTTCGGCGATAAGAGCAAGTATAAAAATGCTGTTGATGATGTGAAAAACAGTATATATAATTTCATCGAAAAAAGTTATAGAACAGCATTAGTAGTGGATTGTGAAAATTCTGATGTGTATAAATTGTATGGAATGCTAAAAAACTTAAATCAGAATGAGATTAATAAAATACATAAAATCATACTATATGATGATAGCAACACCAATAACGGTTGGGATTACCTTGAAAGGTTTGTAAATATTCCGATTGAACATATTGAGGTAAGCCGAGTAGTAGAGCATAAATCCCTCGTTGATATTAGAGTAGCGACAGGCATATGCAAGGAGTTTTATAGAAATGATATTTCATCATTTATTCTGTTATCAAGTGATTCTGATTACTGGGGATTAATTTCAGCTTTGCCTGAAGCTGAATATCTTGTAATGATTGAGTATTCAAAATGCGGACAAGCTATCAAGGATAAGCTTGATGAGCATGGTATATATTATTGCTCATTGGATGATTTTTGTACAGGAAATATTGATGACTTAAAAAGAGCAGTGCTTATAAATGAGTTAAATCAGTATCTTCCTGAAATATTAGAGTATAACGGTAAGGAGCTTGCGTTTAATATTTTTAAGCAGGCACGAATTGATGCCGATGAAACTGAGATCATGAATTTTTATAACAAGTATATTAAGTCCTTAAAATTATCGGTTGATAATGAAGGCAATTTTAGTGTTAATTTGAAATAATTTATGTAAATATATGTTACAATTCAACCATCTCGCATTTTTGTATATAAAAATGCGAGGAAATATAAAATAATATGATGTATAATATTTTTAAGGAGTTGAGATAATGGATTGGTTCAATCACTTAAATTTATCTGTAAAATACATCGAAGACAGACTTGATAAAGAAATTGATATTTCAAAAGCAGCTAAAACAGCATGCTGTTCGGTTCATCATTATCAGCGTATGTTTTCATATATTGCAGGAATAACTTTAAATGAATATATCCGAAACCGACGACTTACTTTAGCAGCATATGAGCTGCAAAACAGTGATATTTCCGTTATTGATGTTTCCTTAAAATATGGATATACTTCACCTACAGCTTTTACTCGTGCTTTTTACAAGCTGCATGGGATTAATCCGAGTGAAGCTAAAAAGAAGGGTGCAATGTTGAAATCATATCCGAAAATTAATTTTGAAATCTCTGTAAGTGGAAAAGGTGAGTTAATTTATCGCATTGAAGAAAAATCTCAAATGCGGTTTGTTGGGATAAAGGAAAATGTATTTAATGATGGAATTCATAATTTTATCCGAATTCCTCAAATATGGGATGAGGCATATAAAAGCGGAGTAATATGGGATATTTTCAATTTATCTAACAGATTATTATGGGGTACGATAGGAATAATTACAGATTATAAAGATGATGCTTTTGATTTTTATATCGCATCAACAAGTGATAAACCTGTTTCTGATAATATGAGTGAACTATTTGCTCCAAAAGGATTGTGGGTGATTTTCTCATGTTATGGACGTGAAAACATTCAGCCAACATGGAAAAGAATTTACTCAGAATGGTTTCCAATGTCGGGATATGAACATTCAGGTGGATCAGAGCTTGAATGTTATTCGGAAGATGATTCAGTTACAGAAATATGGATACCTATAAAGAAATTGGAGGACTAGAAATGAGTTTTATTGATTTAGCAATGTCGAGAAGAAGTATCAGAAGCTTTAAATCAGATATGGTTTCAAATGAAGATATTATAAAACTTTTGAAATCAGCAATTTATGCTCCAAGTGCAGGGAATTGTCAGCCTTGGCAATTTTATGTAGTTAAGGATGAAGAAGTAAAGCAGAAACTTGTATCAAGTGCTGGAAATCAGAACTTTATTATGTCTGCACCAGTAATAATTGTTGTTTGTGCCGATACAGATAAAAATACTGACAAATATGGTGAACGTGGTGAAAAACTATATTGTATACAGGATACAGCTGCTGCAATTCAAAACATTTTACTTTGTGCTGCTGATTTAGGATTAGGGACATGCTGGTGTGGTGCATTTGATGATGAAAAAGTATCAGAAGCACTTAATTTGAATAATGATATAAAACCTGTTGCAATTATTCCTGTCGGTTATCCAAATGCTGTACCTAATACGCCTAAACGAACACAGATTGAAGATGTTGTTACATTTATAGGTGAGGGTATTACGGATATTCTGTCAGAAAGCGATGATACTCCAAAATATGAGCATATGGATTTGTATAAAGCTATATTTAATGATGTCAATCTTTGTGAAAGTACATTTGTTAACATAGGTTTTTATAAAACAGATATATCAGATGCAAATCTTTCTGAAAGTGAAATTCATGATTGTAATCTTTCTGGTATGAAGATTTACGACTGTCGTTTAGACGGTTTACAGATTAATGGTGTGGATATTTCGGAGATTTTGAAGTAAAATAATAATTGTTGAAATCAGCAAACCCAAACAGATGATTATACTGTTTTGGTTTGCTTTTTATTGATTTTATGTTGGGTATGAAGTATAATTATAAGTATAAAATATTTCAAAATGTACTTGACTCTTCCGTTGGGGAATGGTTTATACTATTTATATACCAACTAAAAGGAAACAATTGATAATAATAGCAATTTAATATATTTCCATTGAATATGAAACTTTAATTCATTATACTACATATATACATGGATGTTAATATAAGTTGAAAAATTCAAAGTTATGTTGTATAATCATAATAATGGATTTTTGCAAGTAATTTTTGGAGGAAACAATTGATAATAAAAAATAATAACCAATTTAATATGTTTCCTTCGAATATTGAAATGAGGAAATATATTTTGTACTACAATATCGTATTTCCTGATGACAATACATTTATGCCACAATACACGCTTATGCCTGATGCTCGTGGAACTTTGTCGCTTGCTTTTGACGGGAATTCTGTATTTGCTGAATTATGGGGAACATCATTAACACCAGTTATGTTAGGAACTGAACCCAACAATTATTTTATTTTGCTGCTTATTCAGCTTTCACCTTATGGTTTATATCAAATTACACGACAAAGCCAAGTAAACTTCGCTGATAAACGGCTTTCACTTGCAGATATTGACTATGAACTGTTTACTTCATTACAAAATGCATTTTTGAAAGCAAAAACGACAACAGATTTAGTTGATGCATGTGAGAAGATTTTATATAAACGCATGGAAAAGCATGTTGTATCGGATGCTTTATTATTAGCATCAGATGTTATTTCTAATAATCATGGACAAGTATTAGTGAGAGATGTGGCTCAGAAGTGCAGTTATAGTGAGCGACAATTAAACCGATTGTTTCTTACACAAATCGGGATGAATGTTAAGAATTTTACAAGGCTTACTCGCTTTAATTATGTGCTGAACAGCATTCAAAAATCACCTTGTTTCTTTGCAGCATTATCACAGCAGGCAGGATATTTCGACCAAGCACACTTTGATAAAGATTTCAAGGCTATTAGTGGTGTAACACCTCAAAAATATTTGAGTACCATGTCTGATTTTTACTATGACGGTATGGAGATTTATGATATAATATCCTCAAGAGAGGAATGATAAATATGAAATATCAAGGTTGTCTTTTAGCAGTTAAGGATATATCCCTATCAAAAGAATTTTATGAAACTGTTCTTCACCAAAATATTGTAATGGATATTGGTGTACATGTGACTTTTGAGGGTTTTTCTTTGCAGCAAGGGTATGCTGAACTTATTGGTGTAGCTAATGATAGCGTTATTGAACAGTCATACAATTTTCAACTCTATTTTGAAGTTGAAGATTTAGACAAAGTTTACAACGAAATGAAATGTGTACCTGATTTACAATGGGTGCATGGAATTAGGGAATATCCATGGGGGCAGCGTGATATTCGAGTATATGATCCAGATAAGCATATTGTTGAGATTGCAGAGGATATGAATACTGTAATTAAACGCTTTTTTAGTCAGGGTATGTCGGCTGAAGAAGTTGCTAAACGCACTATGTTTCCACTTGATATTGTGAAACAATATGCATTAAATTCTGATATATAACATTTGGCGGCTTTGGTAAATCAAAGCCGCTGTTTGATTTAATATACTGATAAAAACAATTAATATATAGTTTTATAGAGTTGATGTTCAAGAATGCAAGTCACCTGTGAAAAGTTGAAAAATTCATGGATAGATGATATGCTTAGCTTAAAGCAATTAAAGTTATAATAATTGTAATTCCAATAAGTGCTTTCTTAATGGTAAATCAGGAGGATAATTTCATGAAAATAGATAGTATACCGCAAATACAAGTAACGAGTAATGCATTTATAGATGGTGGAGATATTCCAAAACAATATACAGGCTTTGGGGATGATGTTTCTCCCAATATAAATTTATCAAATATATGTAATGATGCTGTTTCAATTGCTATCGTTATGGATGATTTAGATATTCCATTTATCAAAAGTTTTAATCATTGGACGATATGGAATATTCCTATAATGGAACAAATTCCAAAGAATATTCCATACGGCATTTATGTAAAATCGTTAGATAATGCTGTGCAAGGTTCTGGATACGGGAAAAACAGGTATAGAGGTCCTAAGCCACCGGCGTTCATAATGGGAACTCATCGTTATGTATTTCACGTTTTTATTTTAGATTGTATGTTTGAGTTAAAAACTTCCTCTGGGAAAAAAGATTTGATTAGAGCTGTTGATGGACATATTTTACAATACGGTAGCATTACAGGGCTTTGGAGTAATTCGTACTTAAAATAATATATTGAGCAATCGCAGCATATTGACTGCTATATATGTTTAAACCATTGCTATCTTTTTATACAAAAGAGACTATTGATTTTAGCAAAGGTATAGAAACAAAAGCAACATATGTGTAAATATTAAACCAGACAGATTGACAAAGTGGTAAAGCAAACAGTTAAAAAGTATTTGGCTCAAAATGGAGTGTTTGCGAAGATTGCTCTTTCGGAAAAATTTCCTGAAAGCAATCCGATTAGTGGCAAGTTTAAACATATTATTGCGAAGATGCAGAGCTGATGAATTAGTGAGGAGTCACAGATCATCGGCTCATATTTGAATATCCCCCATTGACTTTTGCAATTTTATAGCTTATAATAAATTGTACGATAGTCGCACTATACGAAGGAGGAACTAATGTGAACGATGTTGAGATTAATTTTGAAGTAGCAAGTATGTGGTTAAATATTTTGATGAAAAGTTCAACAGCAAATGATGTTGAACGATATCAAACGCTATCCTATTCTACTCCTATTGAACTTAACTTGATTATGCTGGTAGGAAACACGAAAGATATGCTAATTCGTGAGTTTTTGGATGTGATAAAAGTTCCCAAAAGCACATTGACAAGCACTATAAATCGGTTGGAAAAAAGAGAATACATTGAGCGTGTTATAAATCCTCGTGACAAGCGGTCTTTTGGTTTGATCCTGACCGAAAAGGGTGAACAGTTTATGAATCTATATATTGAGTATCAAAGCGAAATGGGTGCAAAAATTCTTAAGGTACTTAGTGATGATGAACAATATCAATTACTACAATTGCTGAAAAAGATTTCAGCATCGGTTATAACTTCTGAAAATTATACAAACGGGAGGATTGACTATGCTAATTGAAAAACTACATTTGGATAGAAATGCATTGTTAGGTAAGATCATATTAATTACTGGTGCAGGTGGTGGAATAGGCTTTGAGGCAGCTCGTGCATTCGCCTATTTAGGTGCAGAAATCATTATTGCTGAAATTGATGCTGAAAAAGGAATGCAGGCACAAGAGAAAATAAACCATGAATTGCATTCTGAGCAAGTTTTTTTTTATAAGGTGGATATTTCTGATGAAAAGCAAATAGATGATTTGTATGGGTTTATAAAAAATAAGTACGAGTTTGTTGACGTTGTGTTCAACAATGCGACAGTTACACCAATAGGAGCAGTAGACAAGCTCTCAGTTTTAGAGTGGGATAAAAGCTATACAGTAAACTTAAGAGCCCCCGTTCTGCTTGCTCAAAAATTTCTACCAGATATGAAGAAAAACAATAGTGGTGTTATCGTCTTTGTTCCATCATCTGGTGCTGCACCTTACATGGGTGCATATGAAGTATTCAAGACATCACAAGTAGAACTTTGCAATACATTGTCTGGTGAGCTTGAAGAAACAAATATTTATACATACGCCATCGGTCCGGGATTAGTGAGGACAGAAACGGCAGAAAGAGCAATTGAAAAAGTATCTCATCTTATGGGAATGACAACCAATGAGTTTTATCAAATCAATGATAAACATATGTTGGATGCTGAAGAAGCGGGGTTGGGCTTTGCACTTTCTGTTGTAAATGCCAAGCGATACAACGGGCAAGAAATCGGATCAATACAAGCACTGATGGATGCAGGTTTTTTTGAGAAGCAAACTCAAACAGAAGTATCCACTATCTCATTAAATGACATGGGCAGCTTATCAGAGCAAATTGAAGATATTGTCCGTGTTTTTGATGAACAATATGATGGATGGCTGACAAGAAGCATTTTTGAGCGTCAATGGGTGCTAAGAGATTTCAAGAAAACTGTTGGCACAGCAGCGGATGCTTTCCGAAAAAACATGGTATCTATTTTGGAATTGGCGAAGCGACAGCGGCTAACCGCAGAATATAAATCCGAATTTGAAAAACTGAAAACCTATTATTTGCATCAATACAAATTGTTGCAAGGATATGAGAAAAATCCCGAAATGCTGAAAAAGAACTCACAAGCAATTTTAGGATGGATAGATGATTTACAAGCTGTTATCAACATTTTTGAAAACTGTATTGTCGTAGAATAGAGGAATAGATATGGAAAAGGATAATCGTTTAGTATATAAAGTTTGTGGTGTTTCATCGGTAGCTGTTGCAATATTCACAGTGTTGTTTATTGTTCTCTTGGCAGTTACCTTTGATTTTTCAGAATGGAAAGGGATTGTCAACTACCAAAATGCCTTTCACCCAATTCAGATGCTTACGGTAGTGCCATCTATAGTACTTGCCATTTCCTATGTGGTTTTTGTTAGTGGCTTACATATTTACGCATCCGACAATAAAAAAATATGGAGCCAGTTGGCACTGAGTTTTGGGTTACTTTATGCAGGAATATCCATCGCAAATTATCTAATACAACTTGTCACAGTAATTCCAAGTATTCAAAATGGGATGACTGAAGGGCTTACGCTACTTGTGAGTGGGTATTCCAACTCAATATTTTATGCACTAATGGCATCATATTTCTTGATGTGTATTTCTCTTTTCTTTGCGGCTTTCATATTTTCAAAGGAAGATAAAAACTATAAATGGGTACGCAGGTTATTTGTATGCTCTGCTTTAGCGATTCCTTTGTTTCTGGTGGGAGCTGCTTTTAATGTAGCGATTATTATGATGCTTGGAGCAATAGCTTGGTTAGTTGGAGCAACGGTTGGTATGTTAGCTTTGGGGGCTTGTTTTCATAAGGAAATGCATGGATTAGGGTTTAATGAGGGTGAACAACATGTGAAAGACGGAATGGATGCACTCTGACATAGGAATGATGCATCACCTCGCTATTTCGGGCTGAACAGGATACTCCGTGGTAGTGGAGTATTTGGATAACCAGATGATTGTCACAGAGGCACGATATGATATTTTAGAAAAACTTTTGTTCGAAAACGATGGTATATTTGAAAAAAGCGAAATAAAGAATGCTCTGATGAAGGTGTCTCAAACGCATGGCGGTTATGATAAAAGATGGATAACCCCGTGGTCGATTGTATATAATCAATCGAGTTTAGAGCTAACTCTTTATCACCATGAAGATTATGAAAATGGATATGTGTTATCGAAAGAACCTAAAGTGTTATGGGGAAATAAATCAGAAGTTGTGGTGAATATAATGGATATAAGAAAAATTACAGACAACAAGAAAAGCTATATTGACCTGCTGTTGTTGGCTGATGAATCGGAAGAAATGATAGATAAATACCTTGAACGTGGCAAAATGTTTATTTTGGATGATGGTGGTGTGAAAGCCGAATGTGTAATTACACAAGAAGATAATGGTATTTACGAACTCAAAAATATTGCTGTATTGCCTAATTGTTGGCGAAAAGGATATGGGAAAACGTTGATAGAATTTCTATTTACTCATTGTTCTGATTGCAACATTTTGTTTGTTGGAACGGGTGACTGTTATTCGGCACTTTCTTTTTATAAAAGCTGTGGTTTTAAAGAATCACATAAAGTAAAAAACTTTTTTATAGATAACTACGACCATCCAATGTTTGAAGATGGAGTACAGTTAGTAGATATGGTTTATCTGAAATGGGAACGATAAAAAAACATATGCCGACATTGGGAATAGCGGGAATGTAATCTATATTGATCCACTAAACAACATCGTGATTACGGTCACTTCCTATTTCAAACCAACAGTTTTTGATAGGGTCGATTTTATAGAGGAAGTAATTAAACCATTTATTTTAGAGAAGTGATAGATAAATTCTGTTTTATTGAAATCCAAAGTGAAACAAGAAAAGTTAATGAGGATTTGCTAATGTATGATGTAATAGTAATTGGCGCAGGTCCGACAGGATGTACTGCTGCTAAAACACTCTCCCAAAATGGATACAGAGTGTTATTGATTGAAAAATTTGAATTACCACGCTACAAATCTTGTTCTGGAGTTTTAATAAAAAAGACTATGGATTTGGTGCGACAATACTTCAATGAGGATGTTCCTGCTCTGTCAATGTGTGAACCAATTCAAAATAAAGGAATGATTTTCACAGACGATAAAGGCAAAGAATATTGCTTTGAGCAAGAAGGACTTAATGTTTGGAGAAGCTCTTTTGATAACTGGCTTGTTGATAAAGCAAAAGAAAGTGGCGCAGAAATAAGAGATTGTACTGCTGCGATATCTTGTGTAAAAGATGACCAAACGGTAACTGTCACTATGCGTAACGGTCAAAAAACATATACAGAAAAATCACACTACATTATTGATTGCGAGGGTGTTATTGGAACATTTAAACGAAAACTTGGTTATACTGATGCCAGATACATCACGACTTTTCAAACTTTTAATCAGGGAACTATTGACTTAGACCCTCATTATTTCTACGCATATCTACAGCCTGAACTTTCAGAGTATGATGCTTGGTTTAATGTGAAAGATAATCTTTTGGTCTTGGGTGTTTCAGTTAAAGACACAAGCAAGATTAGCTTTTACTATGATGCGTTCATTACTTATATGAAAGTATATCATAATTTGAATATAGCTAAGCAAACTAAATCTGAAAAATGGCTTATGCCACATATTCGTCCGAAGTGTAACATTGATTACGGTGTTGATCGTATTTTGTTTGCCGGAGAGATTGCAGGTTTTTTAAATCCTATGGGTGAAGGGATTTCCGCAGGAATGGAAAGTGGTTTTTGTGCAGCAACTGCTATTTCTAATCATTTTGATGACTTGGAAATGGTATATTCTGTTTATAGAGACAGCACCCAAAGGTTAAAAATATATATGGAACGTCAGTGGAACTTTGTAGCAGGAATTGCTGATACGTTTTTAGAAATGAAATTATAAAAGAATAATAAATCAAAAATGGAGGTAAGATGATGATAACAGGATATTATTGTACGAATATTTTCTCTGAAAAAGCAGAAGAACTCATTAATTTTTTTGAACAAGTATTAGAAATACCAATTATTAAAACGGATGATGACAATACAAATGGAGTTTATCTTGGGTTCATAAAAAATGCTCCTATGATTTGTATATGGGATTGCCAAAAATGCAGCATAGCACCAACTGGACACCAATCATTTGTTTTTCAGACCACAAGCCTTGATTCCACAATCGAACGCTTGAAGGAGAAGGGAGTCATATTGTCCGATGCAATTAGATACGAATGGGGTACTTATGAAGTTCGTTTGCAAGATATAGATGGAAATGAGATTGTGATAGCTGAGTTTCTGTAATAGGAAAGTTTTGTTTTGTTGAGCAAAAGCAAATCTTTTTAGAATAATGCACAATAGTTTAGGAGGTAACAGAATGTCATTAGAAGTTTCAATTTTGACACAGCCACAACAAATTGTTTATGGATTGTGGGGTGAATCCAGCGATAAAACAATTTCAAAAGACATTTCCTCTTTATCTAAAAAGTATTATAGAGCAGTAGAGAGTGTACCCCAAAGTGTGTTGCCTTTCTTTGTCATATCAAAGGATTACGATAAAAATAGTGGACACTTCAACTTATTTATTGGTGGGTTGGTACAGCATGATCAACTGGATTCTATTAGCTTACCATCAGGTGCTTATGGAAAAATAACAATAAAGCCTAAGCTAGGTTTTATGTGGGGATTGGCAGTCGGTGAAGCAAAAAGATACTTTTATACCCAGTGGCTTCCTGCGTCTGAATATAGTGCCTTAAACATGGAGTATGAATTTCACACCGATAAAAGCATCGGCAAAAAACCAGAAATTGAATTGCTTTTTGCATTGGATAAAAAATAATTTTAGGAGGACATGAATTATGAATACGCCAATCTGGGTACCTTGGACTGTAGTTGCAATCCTTGTTATCATATCCGTTATTCTATTAATAGGAAGAGGAAGCTTCTTGATAGCGGGATATAATATGTTAAGCAAAGAAAAAAAGCAAAGATACAATACAAAAAGACTTTGCCGTGTCTTGGGAAGTGGCACGAGTATTATATCGGTTATACTGGGGATAGCGACATATTATCGTTTTGAAATACCAGCGACTATTTCTTGGATTATCCCGTGGGGATTGTTCGGAACAATAGCTGTTGTAGCAGTTTTAGCCAATACTATATGTCGGAAAAAGCTGACCTAATTTAGAACTGTTACATCAGGTCTATTGACATTTGAACAGCTTGATGACGAAATAAAAGCTGGCTTAGGTTATAATCAAATGGCACTTTATGCACCAATAAAATTAAAATAAAATATGTTTATATAATTATACTGATATGTGAAAACTATTTAAAAAAAGCCATAAATTATGAATTAGTTGAGAGTGAGCAACATCAAAGCGAGTGACCTTTCTTCTGCTCCTGTTTCTCACGTTCACGCCTTGCCTGTTCCTCTTTAACAAGCTTAGAAATATAGTCCCCACTTGAAATAGCATAATAAGTTTTAGCAATATCCGAATAAACATCATAATATCGCTTGCAGTTTTGAAAATTTTCTTTCAAGGCTGCAAGCTTTTGCTTTGTCTCTTGCTGTGTTGATTTCATATGCTCATAATCTTCACGAGTATTAATGTTAGCATTTTGAAGTGATTGTTTGCTAATGTTTAATCGTAGATTATCAGCAACAGTAAGGTAAGGCTTATCAACAAGCGAAAAATATGTATCAGCTTGTTCAAGCAGGGTATCAAGATATTCTTGCTTTGATGTAAGCAAATTAAGTTCAACCCTTGCATTTTCATAGGATTGTTTAAGTCTGTAAATTTTTCCCTCAAGCTCACCTATTGAACTGATATTGTCACGATTTAATATTGCTAACTGTGCAGATAGTTTATAAATATCCATATCATTTTTTGATGAGTATGGATATGAACTGTCACGAATACGCTGAATTTTTCCACCACTGTCAGCAAGCTTTGAAACTTCATCAATGGCTTTGTTGTAGTCAATATTGATTGGTGATAATTCACCTGATAACGAAATATCAGTACCCATGTCATGCCATATAATTCGTGAGATAAGACTATCTTCGGTGTAGTCCTCGCCAAGCATTTTGGTACGAACAAAGCGTTGCTGCTCTGGTGCTTTGACTGAAATATATTTGCCACGTTTTACCTCATACCCCTTGAGTTCAAGCTCAGAAAGCAGTTCGTCAAGACTTTTAGCAGAGCCAATAAGCCTGTCAATTTCAAGACGAATTTTTTGTTTCCATGACGTACCTTTCTTCTTATGCTCCCACTCATTGTAAGCCATAGTTTTACCCTTACCCTTAGTTTTATCAAAAGGTTGAATACCAAAAGCAAGGCACGTCCTGTCGGAATACTCCTTTATATGATTGAGTGTAGTTTGATTATCATTGAATTTCTGCCCTGTTAATGAATATGAATTCAAGATAAAATGCGAATGGACATGACCTCGGTCAATATGAGTTGCAATCACAATTTGACAGTCATCACCAAAAGTCTTACGTGCAAAAGCTTTGGCAATACGATGAGCTAGCTCTGGCGAAACATTATCTTTTGGGTCAAAAGATTGAATATAGTGAATTGCCTTAACGCTCCCTTTGCCCTCAATTGGCAAGGGTGCGTTATATTTTTCTCCTGTGTAATGCTCATATACCGTTTTCATAGATAAATATGCTGCCTTTGCATTTGTCATGCAATTGAGTGAGGCAGTATAAAGTAAATCCTCAGTCTTATCAGGATTCAGTATGTATGCTAAGCTGCGATTGACGGAAGTGTGGATAGGAATTGATTTAACATAAGGCATATTGATGTGAAATTATCCTCCATTTTTGCAAAATCATCTGCATAGATGTTATTGGTTTCGTTTGCTTTTTTGGCAATCTGATTGATGTTGTTACCAATAATACGAAGCGTATTCAAAAGTGGTGCAGCCTCTTTCAAGTCATAACATACTATGTTATTTTCAAGAGATATTCGCTTGATGTACGTTCCTGTTTTTACAGAAATAGCAGCAGCTCTTTCTTCAATCACTTTCCATTCATCAAGGTCATACACAATCTCTTTACGTTTCACTTGCTTGTATTTTCTCATAAAATTAATACCTCCAATATATAAAGCGGTCGTAGGTGCAACCTAAAATTTAAAGGGATGAGCATTTGTTTGGCGGCAGTAAACAAATAATTTTTGAGGGGTATCCGATTAAAATTGTGTGAAATCCGAAAGTATACGATACTTTCTGTGGCTTGCTACACATACCAAAACGAAAAAAATACGTACTCCAGTTTTATAACCTTTTCTCTCAATATGTCGTACCCCTCAAAAATGTTTCTGCGGCGGCGAACAGCAGAAATTTATATGTCCCTCTATATATAAGGACAAAAATCCTTAAATTTTACAGGCTATTTCAAAATGTTTTTCAAAATTTGTATAATTGTATATTATATCACTCTGGAATTTGTACAAAAAGTAGAATATATTTTTATTTTTCAAAAAAGCCTGTAAAAAAAGCCTTTAAATGTCCTTATTAGTGAAGGGGTAAATAATACAGCTTACATTCTCGCCGATGTTGAGTTGTATATCGCCGAAAAAAATACCCCTTTCAAACATAACAGAATGAAAGGGGATGTGATATTGATAGACATATTTGCAGAGATAAGAAATCAGATACCTATGCAGTATGTTGCAAAATTTTATGGTATACATATAAACCACTCAGGTGTGGCATGCTGTCCGTTTCATAATGACAAAACTCCGAGCATGAAAATTTATGACGATCATTTTTATTGCTTTGGATGTCATGAGAATGGAGATGGTACAGGATTTGTTGCAAAGCTTTTTGGACTATCTCAATATGAAGCAGCAAAGAAAATCAGTTATGATTTTGGGCTGAGGTTATTTGAACAGGAAATCGCCGTTCCAGTTCAAATTAAGCTGTCCCCTGAAAGCGAATATCATGCATGGCTTAGAAATTCACAGCGTATCGTTTCAGAGTATTTGAAGAAACTATACGAATGGAGAGAAATGTATACACCCACAAATCAGATGGAGGCACTTAATCCACTGTTCATAGAGAGCCTTGAAAAAACAGGTTATGTTGAATACCTTTCAGAAATGCTTACATATGGTACTGATAAGGATAAGCGTGACATATACAAAGCGAACAGGAATACAATTAATCAAATACAACAACATCTTAAAAGTTTCGCCGCTAAAGATAATGTTGTAAAACAAAAAGCAATATAAATTTGAAATAAGAGAGGATTTTTATATTATGAACAGATCAAAATTTGCAATCGAAATTGCTAAAAGATATGGAATGTCATTAGAAAAAGCTTATCATTATGTTTGTGTGGTTACTGATGCAATGCAGATTATTTTGATTGAAGGTGAAGAACTCAAGTTTTATGGCATGGGTACATTCGGAGTGTCTACAAATAGTAAGGGTGAACGAATTCCAGAATTTCGAGCTGGAAGAAAGTTTATAAACTATTTGAATGCTGAAAGTAAGTGGTGATGATTATGAGTGATATTACAACAGTTAACGAAAAAAACGTAGCAGATGAAATAATTATTTCTGATGAACAGTATGATGCTTTGGCTGTGGAGTTTCTTCCTGCTATAATTGCATTTTATGAAAGTGAACGTGGTAAGCGTCTTTTTCAGAATTATTTGGATGATAAAAAGAATAAAGAGTGCAGTGCTGCATAAATTCGTTAAGGACTTACGAAAAAGGAATTGCAACCCTTTATACGAATGGTACAATTCCTTAATACATAAACGTTAAAAGAACATTTCCTTTCCTTTATGGTCATATATAAATGAGGTCGTTTTATCAATATCCCAAGGTAAATCGCTAGTTGCGTATATTAAACTATCAATATCTCTTAAATACCAATTACATGTTGCTAATAAATTTGAATTATTCTTTTGAGTTTTAATTATTTCTAATATTTTGTCTTTAATAAGAAACTTGTCAAATTTTACAAGGTTATTGATTGCGATATTTAAACTTCTTCTAAGACCAAAATCAGGTTTATCAATAAAATCATCTGAAAAGCAAAGCAGTAATAATTTTAATAAAATATCGATAAATGAAATGTCAGTGATGAATTCTAGTGAACCAGTTATTTTAGGTATATAAGAATCACTAAAATTTATATCAGGTAAAGTATTTGCACTTATTGCTAACTCATAGTAAGTATTTATACCATACATACAGTTGAATTTTATTAATTCTGCTAAAAATAACATTTTATCTTCTGAATGTTTATTCCTTCTCTCTAATTCATTGATAAGATTTAAGTTATCTGTTTTTAGGTAGTTAGTAAGATAACTTAAAAAATCATTTTCAATGGAATCGTTAATAAGGCTATCTACAAAACTATTACCTTTTATTTTAATAAGATATTCAACAACGGTATCTCTTATCTCTTTTGAAGCCTTATCGTTAAGATAAAAAAATTCTTTTGCAATGCATATTGCGTCAGGGAGTTTATTATCAATACAGAATTTAATATGTGTTTGTGCAACAAGGGGTGATAATTTTTTTGTTTTAATATTATTTAGGATTCGTTCTTTTAGCATATCGTGATTATCAATTCTTTCTGAAACAAAAGCAAGGGTTTTTGATTCAGTTGATGATGTTGACGTTTCAAAAAAATACCAAGGTAACATTAACATATCAAGCAACTTATCTGTACTACAATTAAAATTAAATTCTTTCATAAAAAATATTATATGATCGATATTAGAGATAGGAATGAAGTCAGAATAATTTGATTCATTAATTTGTTCGAAATTGATTTTAGAAATGTTATTATCAAAATATGATTTTATGAATTCAATTTGTTCTGATGATATATCAACTTGATTTTGGTTATGAAGAAATTCATATATTAACAATATGCTGAAGTTATCAAAATCAATTTCATTAATGAAATTTGTTACAAGGCAGTCTTTGTTTCCGTAATTATACAGAGTGTTTCTAATGTTTTTCACATCAATACGTTTATGTGGGATTTTTGAAATAAAATCGTCATTTAGTAATTGACCACACTTAACATTTTCATCAATGAATGATAATAATACTTGTATCAAATCATTAAATTTTGATTTATCAAATAAACTATTAAAATATATTTGATCATTTGATTTACGGATCATATTCCAATCAATGATTTCTTTCTTTGGTAATAAACAATCTTCTTTATTTAAAATAGCATTGCTGAGTTTTGAATAGTGTGGAGAATCATATGGAATACGATATACGTAATCTTTATATACTTCTGCATTTAATTTATCATTTGAATAAGAATCTATTAATTGATTGATAAGATTATCATCCATTATTGCTTCGATAGTAAACAACAAATACTCAAAATTTAAATTGCGTTTTAGTATTTCATTATATGCTTTAGGCAGCTCCCCTAATTCAATGAAAGTTTGTTTTATTATATTAACTTTTGTATAATCTCCATGCCTTACTGTTTCAATAAATGCAGTAACAAAATCAATAAATAGAGATTGGTAACCACTTTGGTACATGTCGGAAGCTTTTTGTATCAATTCTCCAAAAATAATGTTATATGTGCCATTGTTATATAAAAATTTGGGGCTTGAAAATTCTAAAATCAATTTAGATATATTTTTTAGGCTATGAACTGATTGTATTGCATTAGTTAATCCTGATTTAAATGGATTATATTTATGAGTGTTATTAATGTTACTTAAAGAATTACAGATATAATCAAAATGAGTATCTACAACATTTGCGGTTGAAAGTAAGTCACAGATTAGATTATTTATTTGAGGTCTTAGGTCATTTTCTAATAAAGGAAATAGAATATTTATTAATTCTGACAATTCAGCCACATAAAGCTTAGAAAGTACTTCAATTACACATGAAATAAAGTATTCATCTTTTTTTATATTTATAAGAGATAATAAGATAGTTTTAAGTTCTTGTTCGCTGGTATAAAAAGAATCACAATACTTTAATATATGCAGGATAGTCATAATAGAACGATCATCATTATGTTGATTTAATGAGGTAGTCATATAATCAATTGTTGAAGAATTTTGGAAATACTGTGCAAAAGCTTTTTCGTCATAAAAAGCATGAATAGGAAGATTCTTAGCGAGAATATCAGTTAATATTATATTAAAAACTTCATTTCGCTTAGATAAGCTAAATTTATCAGGGTCAAATTCTAATATTTTATCTTTAGCGTTTTCGAGTAGCCAATTTGTTATAGATTCATCTTTAGTAATTGATAAAAGATACGCTATTGTATTAAGCCACGATGGTCTCAATAATTTTTTGTCTTCATCAAATGTAATAACTGATAATACATCTTCAAAATTTAGAGTGCTTAAATAGTTTGCAGTGAAGAATTCTCGAAAAATGTTATGTTCAAACTCCCAAGTTATAGTACTATCATCTGTTTTTTCTATAATTAATCCAGATTTATTAAAAAAATCTATAGTTTCGGATTTGAAAAAACGAGTGAAATTGATGTTTTTAAATGAATATTGATGCAGTGATTGCATAAGAAAGCCTAAAATTTGTAATGAATTACGTATCTTATATTCATTAGTAATGAGCTTTTTATCTAATGCACAAGGATGTCTTTTGTCTGCACTGATAAATCTATTTAAAATTATTTTATCAAGTAATTCATAATTGTTTGGAAGTGAGTTAGTATTTAAATAAATTTGCATAATATCAATGAGATAAAATGGTATTTGAGCTAAAGGGAAGCATCCGGATGAATTTAAGCAGTTAGAAAAATTTTCTGTTTCAGTAATACCATATTCTAAAGCAATGGTTAATATCTCTTTGATATCTAAACTCATAAATTCGTATTCAGAAAAACCTGATAGACTAATCTTTGAGTTAGTTCTTGTTGAAATAATTATCTTTACTTCCGATTGATTGTATGTACTGGTGCCTATATCACGTAATAATGGTATTATTAAATCTCCGTTTACTTCATCAAAACCATCAAGAATTAGTAAAGGGATTTTTCGATTAATTGTATTGTTTTGAGCATATTGAAATATTTTTTTCATATATTCAGAATTTGTGCTTTTTAGTTCTACCCATATAGGATAATACTCCTCATTATTTTCATAATTCCAATAAATATTTGATAATTCATAAGATTTACCAATTCCAGCGTCACCAGTAAGCAATAACAACTTATTATTTCTTATAATTGAAGTAATATTTTCGCCAATGATTCTAGATAAAACATAATCTGAATTCTCTAGATGATGACTTGAATTTTTATTCAAGAGCCGACGTGAAACTTTTGACACATTCTTGTCAGGTTTATGTATGAATAAATCTTCTGATCGTAAATTTATCTTAGGTGGAAATAATATATTTGAAACAAAAAAATTCCCACTATATTTATATCTATACGCATGGTTGATGTTTCCATCTGAAATATCAAGTAAAATAAACTCATTATGATCAACGTTAGCTTTTCCTAAAAAGGTACCAATTGAATGTATATCAGTATCATGTTCTAAAAAGTCAGGAATTGAAGCATATCCATGTTGATGACCATAAAATATAAAGTTTGAATATGTTGCTATTAATTCATCGGAATTAACTATTTCTCTATCTGCACCTTCTACTTGACATGGTGGATGGTGCATGAAAATGATATTTTTTTGACTTTTTAAATGAGGACGCAAAGCTATGACATCAATTTCTCCATTTTCATTATGAATTCGTTTTAAATTTGAATCAACTAAAATTAAATTAATCCCAGATTCCTCAACAGAATATACAGAGTTATTATTATTAAATACAAATTCTTTTTTGTAACTATGCTTTTGGCAGAATTGATTAAATTCCATAAATTCATCAAATTCGTTAGATTCATTGTTTTTAAGTTCATGATTTCCAGGGATGAATAGAAATTTTACATTTGAAAATGAACCTCTTAATTTACTTATGAATTTATCTGCTTCGGAAAATTTTTGATTATTATCACCAGAGCCACCACGATCGATAATATCACCTAATATAACAATAATAATTTCTTCATTTTCTAGAGTTTTATTATTTACTCTATGGGTCATTTGCTGTGTTATTTCATTTATAAAAATCCAATCATTATCCTGTTCAGTAAAATGCAAATCCGATATTAATAATAATTTCAAGCACTCACCTCATATAGTTATAATTTATTATTTAATAAATTATAACACATAAAATTCCATAATTCAACTAAAAAATATTTGTGCAAAGGTAACAGCAACCCTACATAAAAATAGTTGCACTTGCTTTTGCACATAAACCTATACAAAGCGAGTAAATGACAGGGAATAATCATAATAAGGTCATAATAAAAAATATACGCTTCAACGATTTAAAGCGTTGACAAATTATTTTCCGTGTGGTATACTATATATAATGAATATCAATCAAACACAAGGAGGTAAACTTATATGAAAGCAGTAATATATGCAAGATATTCATGCGATAATCAGCGTGAAGAAAGTATCGAGGGACAGCTTCGTGAGTGTAGAGAATTTGCTGCACGAAAAGGAATGACCTTAGTTGATACATACATAGATAGAGCAATGTCAGCAAAAACTGATAACCGTCCTCAATTTCAGAAAATGATAAGAGAAAGCAGTAAAGGCTTTTTTGATGTAGTCATTGTTTGGAAACTTGATAGATTTGCACGAAATAGATATGATAGTGCTCATTATAAAGCAACACTTCGCAAGAATGGTGTAAAGGTTACATCAGCAACAGAGATTATATCTGAGGGTGCAGAAGGAATTATCCTTGAATCAGTTTTAGAGGGGTATGCAGAATATTATTCAGCAGAGCTTTCCGAAAAGGTTATTAGGGGTATGACTGAAAATGCACTCAAGTGTCAGTATAATGGCGGTTTTGTTCCTGTTGGATTTAGAATTGATGAAAATAAACACTATCAACTTGATGAATTAGTTGCACCATTAGTCAGAGAAGCATTTATAATGTATGTCAATGGTAAACAGGTAAAAGAAATTGTTGAGTATCTAAATGATAACGGAGTTATTTCATCACAGAAAAAGCCTATGACCAAAACTACTGTATCAGCAGTTTTGCAAAACAGAAAGTATATTGGTGAATATCAATATAGAGATATTATTATACCAGATGGTATCCCAGCCGTAATCACAAAAGAATTATTTGCAATGGCGCAAGCTAGGTTAGCGAAGAACAGATATTCACCGTCATCTACGAAAGCCATTGAAAGATATTTGCTAACAACAAAATTAATATGTGGAGATTGTGGAGCATATATGGTTGGTGAAAGTGGAACTAGCAGAAATTTAACTAAGTATCACTATTACAAGTGTTCTACTGCTAAAAAGACAAAAGGCTGTGATAGAAAAGCACTTCGTAAATCCGAAACAGAAGAACTTGTATTAAAACATACTATGAAATATGTTGCTAAAGAAAATGTGATATGTGAGATTGCACATAGGGTAATTTCAAAACAAGCAAAAGAAAATACAGCAATACCATTATTATATAATGAGCTTGCTGATGTTGAAAAAAGTATTGAAAATATTATGGCTGCAATTGAGCAGGGGATTATTACTTCAAGTACAAAGAAAAGATTGAATGAACTGGAGATGCTGAAAACAGATATTGAAGTGAAGATTGCTAAGGAAGAAATTCAAGTTGAAATTCTTACCGAAGAACAGATTGTATTCTGGCTTTCAAACTTAATAAAATTAGATTTGATGGTTGAGAGCAATAAACAAAAGATAATTGATACTTTTATAAATTCAATTTATGTTTATGATGAGTACATGACTATAAACTTCAACTGCCGAGAGGGATCCGAGAGAATTCCTCTCGGATTTACGACGATTTGTTCAGATTTAAAAAGTTCGGGGGAGCCAACTTATAACTTAGTCGAACCATATAAGATAATTATTATCAATAATATGTTCGGAGTTACATTTAAACGCTGATTAGTCAGCGTTTTTTTGTTATATAAACGCAAATCAGCCATCAAGGATAAACTCCCTGATGGCTGTAAACATCTTAAAACATCTTAATAAAACTACTAGGATAAACCTTTTTAACCTCTGTCAAAAACTTTTCAGCATTCTCTTTTTTAGAGAAAGCTCCCACCTGAACATAATACATAGTAGTAGTTATGTATGAAACAACTTGTGCCTTAAACTCGTCCCATTTTGGAATGATGTATAACGGACAAGTCTTGTAAGGGTGAGATTTGGTGTCAAGATTATCGCCCTTAACACCATCACGCACATTTAACCAGTATGTATGCGAGTGCAAATCATTAATAGTTAGATTATTTAATGTCAGCAGATAAGCAATCAGCCTAGCAGCATTTTCCTGTGCTTTTTTGTTGTAGTCAGCGTTAGTACTATTGCTGCAGCACCTGCAACACAAAATATCCCGAAACCTGACGTTACAAAAGCTACCCAAACAAACTTATCCAAACAACATCATTAAATGCCACTATTGCAAAATCAGAAGCTGGAAATGTCAATATAAATGCAGTCAAAAAATACCCCAAATTTCTAAACAAGCATATTTTTAGATTTTCCGAGCCGGAAGGAAGAGCAGCACCGCCGCAGGCGGCATGCCGTTGACAGTGTGCCATAAAAATGCTACACTGTCAAACCCGACGGAGAAAAGGAAGCATATTTTTGAGTTTCCCTCACCGTCGGTAAAATACCATAAGCATTTTTATGGCATTCTGTCAACGTTGCGGTAAAGGCTCAGGCAGCTTTACTAGCCGCAAGTTGCCTATATGCGATTGGCGGAAGTCCATCAGGATTAAAGCTATTAATTCTGATGGTGTTGTAGTATGCAAAAATATATCTGAAAATTACACTTTTCACCTCATCACGAGTCATTCTGTGAGTCGGGATTCGGTATAATTTTTCTTTTTTCAAAGTAGCGAAAAAACTTTCCATACGAGCATTATCATAACAATGACCTGCGCCACTTAGGCTCTGAGTTATACCATGTTTTTTGAGTTCATCTCTGAAGGCAGCACTTGTATACTGACTTCCGCGGTCACTGTGGAGGATGCAGTTTCTGACTTTACTATTGCTGATAATCCGTCAATCGACTTCCTCATATCAACATTTGCAGATGAAATATATACTTTTTCAGGACGTTCTATCAGCATACTTCTGAACCTCCCAATACCATTATCTCTGCAAATTCCACATCTGTCCCATAAGATAATTCTTCTGTACGTTCTAGCCAATACCTGAGTGTGCTGCGTTTTATTCCACTCTCTTTGCTCCATACCCTTTGACTTTTTCCACTGCTGCGATATTCTTCAACAATCTCTGCCCATTTTTCTTGTTCTGTGGTCATTTTTTCTACCTCCATGATATTTTTTCTTATTATATCATGGATTTTCTTTATTGAGTAGGTCACTGATTATTTGACGGTTACTATGTAACCCAAACAGGCAAGAAATATCACAAAGCAAATTGTTATCACATTCGTGGAGCAGAGGTATCAGAGCTGACTGTCGAGCAAGCTGTCAATTTACATTTTACACCTTGTAAAAGCTGTTTGCCCGAGTAGGTTTGATATAATTATTTTAATGTAAGTGGCTTCGGTCACTTTCATTAACATGCTTAAATCCGTTTAACGTGTAAATTTGTGTATAAAATATAGCACTGTTTTTCTACAAAATGGCGAATTAGTCTAAAATCGGTTGACATTGTAGGGCGTTTGGGTGTATTATTTAAACATCACCACAAAAAAGGGGGTACTAACAATGTCAATATTTACACCTAAAATAAGTCAAATTGAGTTGCAACGAGTTAAAACGTTGTTAAAGCAAGTCCAAGAAAGTGCAAAACTTGTTAACAATACTATAAAACCCGATGTTTACTTCGGTCGATTAAATTTTTTATTTGATTTATTTTTAACTTTACAAGAATTTGAAAAATATAAAATTTTCACAGGAAAATCTCCAACACAAGATTATAATTATTTATTAAGAAACATGGAGCAGTCTGTAAATAATTTTATTGATAGAAGCTTTGAAAACCAATATAATAAAATGAAAAAATTGAAAACAGATAAATCAAAAACTAACAGCTACCTTAAATATGATAAAACGATAAATAATGCGTTTCTAAACGCAAATACTTTTTGGAGTGGAAATACAGGCAGTAAACATTACACAGGAAAATTATATACAGAGAATAACATCAAGTATCTTAACGAAAAATTAAATTTGCTTAATACGAAAGGGTGACATATATGGAAAACAAAAAAACAAACAAAATTAATGTCGTAATAGCTGTATTATTGACAATTACTTATTTCGCTTTTGCAATTGGATTTGTGTATATGTATTCAATTAGCAGTTTTGGAGGATATAACAATTATCCAACTAATTCCCAAGTATTTGCTAGAATTCTACTGGCTATTGGTATATATGCTGTGTTGTTTGTTTTTTATAAGTTAGTTTCAAAATTGCTGAGCAAATTTTACGCAAAGCAAGCAGAAAAAGCACAAAATATAGCTAATAGTATCAATGAATTTGTAACAACCAACAGCCTAAGCATAAACAGAGAAATTAAAACAAATCTTTTTTCTTTATTAGTTGCAGACGAGCAAAAGCGGTTTATACTTACTAACAATGTAAACGGCAATTGCTTTATGTACAATTATTCCGACCTGCTCGACTTTGAAATGAAAGAGGACGGGGACACGGTTGTCAAGGGTAGAGGACTTCAAACTGCTGTAGGTGGTCTTGCTTTTGGTGCATTAGGCGCGTTAGTTGGTGCTTCAGGACAAAGAGCAATGACAAGTATGTGTTCTGATTTGTCTGTAACACTATACCTAAATAACCTTGATAAACCACAAATTACATTTCAATTTATAAACGGATCTGTTGCAAAAACAAGCTTACTGTATACGATGGCACAAAGCCAAGCAAAAGAGATGATTGGCGTCTTAACAGCAATCACAGCTAAAAGTGATAAAGCACAAATACAAACACAAACAGAACCTACACCAGCACTACCTTCAGTGGCAGACGAAATATCAAAATATAAACATCTTTTAGATGATGGTGCAATTACGCAAGATGAGTATGACGCAAAGAAAAAAGAATTATTGAAATTATAGTTGACTGTAAAATATAAAAAGGTCCTGTCAATTACAATGTAATTTGATTATAGCATATAAACCTTATAAAACAAGTGAATGTTTATTAGGAAGTACAATAAGGGGTGTTAAAGATGAGTAGAACGTCTAATGGTAAAAACATCACATCAATCATAGTTGCAATTATTGGTTTAGTGGCAACTGTTTCTGCAGCATTTATTGGCGTGTCAGGTGGACGACAACAAGAAGCGAATAATATGAAAGAAGATCTTCAAGAAAAATATTCAATCGGATATGAAGCCGGACAAAAAAGCGCTATTCAAGATATTGAACAGAAACTTACTAATGAATATAACAAAGGTAAAAAAGATGGTTATGATGAAGGTTATGAAGATGCCAAGAGCATACAGATTAATCCAAGCGTTAGTACAGTAGATAATATCAATACATCTCAAGGCATAAATGCTTCAAATTATATTTACTTAAATAAATTAGATTGGTTAAGTTTAGAAAAACACGCAACCGGCGATTTTGAATATACGAGTAATATAAAAATATCAACTGGTGATATATACGAAAACGCAATTATTGCATCTGCTAATTCGGCATATTATAGCAAAGGAGTTAACACAATTAATGTTGAGTGGTATTTAAATAAAAAATATAAAAGTATTGAAGGTACTATCGCCATTCCTTATGATAATAGGGATAGTAGGGATGTTTACTCGGTATATTTTTATTCAGATGATAATCAAATGGAAGTGATAACTGATATAACTACTGGAACACTTCCAATACAATTTGATTTTAGTCTTGAAGATACAGTAAAACTTAAAATAGAAATTAACCGAACTGAATACAGTTATGGTAATTCTGCAATTGCTATAGTAGATACAAAGTTATTTCAATAGGTTTAAGCATAGTTATTTCATTATTTGTTTAGAGTAATACTAACTTTATTATATAAATTTGTGATTGGTATTATTCATATAAAAATTTTAATATAAGGTGGTGTTATAATGCAAAAGTTACTTGAATTTATAAAGAAACATATTCTACTTACTAGAATTTTATGTTTACTC
Organism: Oscillospiraceae bacterium; assembly: GCA_031550725.1. Lineage (GTDB taxonomy): Bacteria > Bacillota > Clostridia > Oscillospirales > Ruminococcaceae > UBA946. The sequence continues at coordinate 30,690 of JAVBOH010000005.1, read as the reverse complement.
ATGTCTATATATCTTTTATTTGCTATATTTTTTTTAGACTATGATTTGACTAGCGTTTTATTATTTTTAATTATATATATACTATATAATTGTACAATTTCCATAATAACAATGATTAATATTAATAACACTTTTGATTTTATTTTACATCAGATTTTAATTGTTATTATACTTTCATATATCTCCGTGTTTTTATCACATTTAACAAATATCGTTTTTAAAAATATTTATATTAGTTCATACATTGGAATTACTTCTTTTTTTGTTTTAAGTTATATATACGAAATTCATTTTAAAAACATACGTAAGAATAACAATACAATTATTGCTATGGCTTTATCAGAAACAACTCAAGAATTTTTTGTTAAATCTTTTTACAATATTAGTATAGCGTGTAATATTATAAGATTAATTTTATTAATTTTATCTGTTTTTGAAAGTCAATATAGTTTCATAGGTGAGTATTATAAAAATTTACCAATCACAGAATCAATTGTAACATCCATTGCATTTGAAAAATTAATTAAAAATAAAAAATAATATAGTAAATATTTCACATCAATAAAATAGAGGTGATACCATGAAAGCAGTATTATATTTACGTTACAGTTCCGACAATCAAACAGAACAATCAATCGAAGGTCAGCGTAGAGTCTGCACAGAATTTGCAGAACGTGAAGAATACGAACTGGTAGGCGAATACATAGATCATGCTAAGACAGGTAAGACAGACAATGCCCATCAGCACCAACGTGCACATGGCAACCGCAAGAGCTATTAACCTTTGCGCCATTATTACGTAAGTCACGTACTATCTGTTGCAATGTATCTATATCGGCCGTATAACGCAAAATTGGCGTAACCAATTCACACCTGTACTCTTGGTTATTATATCCAATAGGTACAATACTCCTGTCATGCATAACACGCCATATACGCCCATCATTGGCGGTAACTTCATGGGTATAATACGTGCCACTAACATAATTAATCGTTGTAACATCCAATGTTGCAGCTATAATCGATGCTGCTGTTGCTCGATTTATATTAGAAAATTCAATCTCAATTCCAAAGGTATATGCATCCAAATCCAATACCATTATCACACCCCACAATCTATATAGTATCAAATAGAATGTAGGGTTAAGTTACTATTTAATGAAAATAATATATTATAGATATAACAGTTGTCCCTCAAGATTAATTAGAGTTGTCTCTCAAAATATTTAAACATGTGGTCTTACAACAAATAAAGGGGTACTAAATAAATAGTACCCCTTTTCCGCATTATAAGCAGTTGCCAAAATCATCAAGTCTATAAAACGTGTTAGGTGTTAGGCCTGTTAATTGCATGGCACTACGTGCCGTTATATCACCGCTACGCCAACTGCTACATACTGATGGTAGAGGCATATATGATGTTTCATTAAATGTAAAGAAAGGTGAAACATTAGGTTTTTTAGGACCAAATGGTGCTGGAAAATCTACAACTATGCGACATTTAATGGGTTTTACCAAACCTGATAGTGGAACTGCTAGAATTAGTGGAATGGTGTGCAGACAGGGATATAGCCGAATACTTGAAGATGTTGGGTATCTTCCTGGCGAAGTATCAATACCAGAAGGGTTAGATGGCAATGGCTTTATCGCTATGATGCAAGGTTTACGAAAAAGTAAAAATGATGAACGGCTGCAAAAGCTTATCAATCTTTTTCCAGTCGAACTAGATATGAAAGTAAAACGAATGAGCATTGGTGAAAAACGAAAACTCGCAGTTATTACTGCTTTTATGAATGATCCTCAGATTTTACTTTTAGATGAACCAACAAGTGGACTTGATCCTATGATGCAGGAAGTTTTTATTGATTTTATTCGTGAAGAAAAAGCTAGAGGAAAAACAGTTCTTTTATCAAGCCATATTTTTTCAGAGGTTGAAGCATTATGTGACAGAATTCAAATAATTAAGGATGGGAAAATTGTTTCAATTCTTGATGCAGCTGAAGTTAAGCATGGTTTAAGAAAAACTGTTGATATAGCATTTAAAGAGCAAAATGATTACAACAGCTTTTTATCAGAAAAATTCGAGTTTGTAAATAAAAATGCAAAGGATCGTATGACATCAATTTTTATGGAAGATGCAAAAACAAACGAGTTTTTATCTGTTATGCAAAAATATGATATTTCATATTATGAAGAACATCCTGTATCACTTGAAGATTATTTTATGCATTTCTATAAAAATGATAAGGCTTTCGGAGGGATAAAAAATGGACGAAATCATTAAAATACAAAATTTAACTAAAGATTATGGCAATGGAAAAGGTGTTTTTGATTTTAACTTTTCTATTAATAAAGGTGAAGTATTAGGACTTGTTGGCACAAATGGAAGTGGCAAAACTACTACTATCCGAAACATGATGGGTTTTTTGAAACCTGATAACGGCAAGATTACTATTGCTGGATATGATAGTTGGAATAAGGCTTGCGAAATAAAAAAATTAGTAGGTTATGTTCCTGGTCAGATTGAGTTTCCTGATGTAGGTACTGGCTCAACATTTCTAAAAATTCAAGCTGATTTTCTTGGAATAACTGATTTTTCATATATGGATCGCCTAATTGATTTATTTAAAATAGATACACAAGTTTCATTAAAACGCATGAGTAAAGGTATGAAACAAAAAATGGCTTTAGTTACTGCATTTATGTCAAAACCACAGATATTAATACTTGATGAGCCATCAACAGGACTTGATCCAATGATGCGTGATGTACTAATTAATTTGATTTTAGAGCAAAAAAATGAGGGTAAAACTGTTTTCATCAGCAGTCATATTTTTAAAGAACTCGAGGCAGTTTGTGATAAAGTTGTTTTCATACATAATGGTAAATATATAGAGCTTGTTGATAGAAAGCAGTATAACATAAATATGAGTAAGCAATATCGAATTGGTTTTGAAAATAAAGCAGAGTTTGATGAATTTATTTCTGCTGGTTTCAATATAGTTAAACAAAATCCTAAGCAAAAGCACGTTTCTATTACAATTGATAATATAGAAATCAATCATCTTTTTTCAGTATTATCAAAATATAATGTTCGTTATATAAATTACGAGCCATATTCATTAGAATGGTACTATAATAATATTATCAGTGTCAAGGAGGAAAAAATCGATGCTTAGTCTATCCTTATTAAAACAAACAATAAAATACAATTGGGTTATATGGACAGCAATTACTGCTGTTATGACAATTTTATGTATTCAATTTGCAGCACTTGAAATGACACAAGGACTACTTTTTGTAATCTTCTACGGTATGATGACAACAATTCTTCCAGGTATTTATGTATTAGTTACAGCAAATAAACTTATCTCAAGTCAAGTTGACAGAGGCTCAATGGCATATGTTTTATCAACACCAACAAAGCGTTCAAAAATTGCATTAACACAAGCCGTTTTCCTTATTGGCTCACTTGTTTTAATGTTTGCAATTTTAACAGTGGGACATATAATCGTTAATACAGTTATGCCGCTTGACTTTGCAACACTCGGATATCCACAGCTTATTGGTGATTTATCAAATGACATGATTATAAAAATAAACTTGTCAGCATTAATGGTTTGTATAGGTTTAGCTGGAGTATGCTTTGCTTTTTCAGGAATTTGCAATGCATCAAAGCACACAATGGGACTTAGTGGAACATTCGTAGGTGTATCAATTCTTACTAATATGCTTGCTATGTTTGGTAATCTTGGTGTTGGTGGACTTGATAAATTCAAATATCTTACAATATGCTCATTTTATGATTATGAATCTGTAATTTTTGGTGGAAACGAGTGGATAGCACAAATGATTTATCCTCTAGCAATCGCTTTGGCAGCATATGTTGTCGGAAGTGTTGTATTCTGTAAAAAGGATTTACCACTATAATTCTAAGTAAATTTACAGTACACTTGATATAAAATATAGCATCCTCATTAACTGAAATTTTTGATGTTAATGAGGACGTTTTTCATTTATAATTATTTTTCCAAATTAATAATTCTCAAACAAATCCCAAACATTTCACAAACACTATTATGATAATCTATGTTTATGCTAATTTCAAGAACAGGAGAAAATAATAAATGAAGAAGTTAAAATTCATATCTTCGAGATATTTTATATGCTTGATTATTATGATTGCACAAATATGTGGTATTATCGCTCTCTTTACTTTTCTGGCACATTATGCTCCAATTCTATGGGTTGCAGCTTTTATTACTAATTTTTTTACGTACCTTTATATTGTAAATCATGATATGAATCCAGAATTTAAAATACCATGGATTAGTATAGTTTTACTTTTTCCTCCTTTTGGTTCATTAATTTTTGCATTGCTTCATAAACGTAAAATGAAAAGAAAAGAAACCAGACATTTAGAAATTTTATCAAACGTGACAGTTAGTATCACTAAGGATATAGCATCACAAAATTCATTGAAAACTGATGATCGCCTTGCTTTTGGAAAAGCACTTTCTCTTGTTCGTGATGATCCATATGCTGAGGTGTTTCAAAACACTGCTGCCACTTATTATCCACTCGGTGAAGAAATGTGGAAACAGATACTAATTGATCTTGAGAGTGCAAAAAAGTTTATTTTTCTCGAATACTTTATTGTAGAGCCTGGAGTTATGTGGGATTCTATGCTTAATATCCTTGAAGAAAAAGTAAAATCTGGTGTTGAAGTTAAAATGTTGTTTGATGATATTGGATGTATGGCAACATTGCCTGAAAAGTATGATGTAAAACTTAGAGAGATGGGTATTCAATGTTATCGTTTCTCAAAACTTGCTCCAGAAGCATCAACTATATATAATAATCGTGATCATAGAAAAATTCTTGTAGTAGATGGGAAAATTGGATATACAGGAGGCATCAACCTTGCTGATGAATACATTAATGAAATTCAAAAGTTTGGTCATTGGAAAGACGGAGGAATTCGTTTGCAGGGTGATGCTGTTCGTGGTTTATTAAAGCTATTCATGATCAATTGGGATGTTAATTCCAAAACCATTAGTGCATATAATAATTATCTTTCCTGCACAGAATCTTTGATTGATGATAATGCAAATGGATATTTCATTCCTTTTGGAAGCGGTCCTGAGCCAGCTTACCATAGACCAGTAGGCAAAAATGTTTTTCTTAATATAATTAATCAAGCACAATATTATGTTTATATAACCACTCCGTATCTCATAATTGATTATGATTTGACAACAGCTTTGCAAAATGCTTCAATTCGTGGTGTTGATGTTAGAATAATCACTCCTCATGTACCAGATAAAAAATTAATACAGGTTATGACACGTACTGCTTATTCAGCACTGATGGAAGCAGGTGTTCATATTTATGAGTATACTGATGGGTTTATTCATGGAAAAACAGTTTTGTCAGATGACCAGTATGCGATAGTCGGTACGATTAATTTAGATTACAGAAGTCTTGTTCATCATTATGAAAATGCTGTTTGGATATATGGTGCTGATGTTTTAAGAGATATATGGGTAGATTTTGATGATACATTTGAGAAGTCGCTGATAATACAAAAGGATTCAATAAAAATGAATTTAATAAACAAAATACTGCGTGATTGTATACGTCTTTTTGCTCCGTTATTATGATATTTGAGGACTTTGGCTTTTTCTTTTATACACGATTACTTTTTAAACCAATAGTTGAAAAATTAAACTCTAATTGTACTTTATCGCCATTGACTAGTTGTATTATTTGCATTATAATAATTATAACGATTGCAATCGAAATAATGCTAAGGCTTTGTGAGCAAAGCCTTTTATGACAGAGGTTTTGAAATGGATATTACTATTTGTGATAACTTAAAGCAACTGCGTAAAATGAAAAATAATACGCAGGAGGATTTGGCTGAATTTTTAACTATAAGCATTTCTGCGGTCAGTAAGTGGGAACGTGGGGAGTCTTATCCTGATATTGAATTGTTACCGAGAATTGCAGTGTTTTATGATACTACTGTTGATGATTTGCTCGGCGTTGGAGAGGTGCGAAAAAATCAAAAAATCGATAAGTATCGTAATCAAATGTATGGATTTTACAAGTCGGGTGATACACTCGCAAATGTTGAGCTTTGGCGACATGCAGCAAAAGAATTTCCAAATGATAATAATGTAATGATGTATTTGATAACAGCATTAACAAATGCCGCATGGGGTTTATCTATCAATGACAAAGATAACGAAAGTAAGAAAAGTGAATATTTTAAAGAAACTATTGAAATCGGTGAAGCGTTAATTGCAAAGGCAAACGACCAGCATATTATATATGTGGTTATGAGTCGGCTTAGCAAAGTGTATAAAGAGTTGGGTGAAGCCGATAAAGCAGTAAAAATCGCTAATAGAATTCCTACTATGTGTTTCAACAAGGAAGAATCGTTGCTTCAAATATTGGAAGATGCCGAATTAAAGACGCATTTTCAGGAATATTTATTAAACTTAATTATTTCAATTCACAATGTTATGAATGGTGTTCTAAGTTGTGATTATGACAAGGAGCAAATAATATGCATTTTTGAGAAAGCTATTCAAATGATAAAGCTGTTTTTCGAGGACGAAGACTATGGGTCTATGCATACTTATATACGTTCATGGTATACGACAATCGCAATAATTTATGCAGGAATGAACGATGACGAATCAGCTATAAAAAATCTAACTTCAGCTGCAGAACATGCAATTGCATATGATTTGCTTGAAGAAGATGTGCCACATACATCTTTATTGTTTAATACATTGAAATCTCAAAAACATGGAAAAACTTATATGACTAATGAATCTCAGCTTTTACTTAATGCAATGGAAATGGAACATTTTAATTTTTGCCGTTATGATGAACGGTTCATTGAAATTCATGATAGATTGACGATATGTTTGTAACGAAGTTTCAATTTTGTGAATTTCTCAGTACGCATTATTTATAACTATATTTTCAATAAAAACCACTTTCTTTTTGAAGGTGGTTTTTTCGTTTTCAAATTAATAATTCCCAAACAAAACACAATCAATATTCAAACAAAAGCATGTTAATATAATGACATCATAAAACAACAAAACCGAAAGCGAGGAAGCACTATGACAAATATGTTAATGGTTATAACAGGAATTCCAACAGCAATTGCTATTATTTCAAATGCCATATTTACAGCTAAGAGGTTGATGTTGTTAAAGAAATAAAAAATCAAACTTTAAGGATGGTATTTTAAAATGAAAGAAAAAATTGAAGCATTTGCATTAAATCAAGCAATGGAGTATATCACTGGTGATCCTGAGAAAAATCTTCCTAAGCTATTAAACCTTATCGAACACTCACCATGGGGAATGAATTTTAAGCCGATGGCAGAAACCTTTCATGAGGTTTTTGATAATCCAGATAATGTTTGGTACAAGTTTATCATGAACTTGTGGAATGATATTGATAATGAAATTCTTAAGACATTTTGGAGCAACTTTGTTGTGAACGGCAGTTATCTTGGCTATCAAAAACAACGTCAGCTTGAACAGCAATATGATTGTAATGTGCCATGGGCAATTCTGATGGATTCAACTTCAGCTTGTAACCTAAAGTGTACAGGATGTTGGGCAGCTGAATATGGCAACAAGCTTAACATGACTTTTGAGGAGCTTGATAATATTATTAATCAAGGCAAGGAGCTCGGAATTTTTTTCTATTTGTATTCAGGTGGAGAGCCACTTGTTAGAAAAGATGATATAATTCGCTTGTGTGAAAAACATTCCGATTGTCAGTTTACGGCATTCACGAACGGCACCTTAATTGATGAAGAATTTGCTGATGAAATTCTTAGGGTTAAGAATTTTATCCCTGCAATTAGTGTAGAAGGGCTTGAGGAAGATACAGACTTCCGTCGTGGAAATGGTACATTCAAGAAAGCACAAAATGCTATGTCAATCTTAAAAAACAAGAAACTCCCATTTGGAATTTCATGCTGTTATACAAGTAAAAATACTGAAATGATTGGCTCAGAGGAATACTTTGACCAAATGATAGAATGGGGTGCAAAATTCTGTTGGTTCTTTACATATATGCCTGTTGGAACTGCTGCTGTTCCCGAGCTTATGGTTTCTGCTGAACAAAGAGCATTTATGTATGAGCAAGTAAGGAAATTCCGTAGCACAAAGCCTATTTTTACAATGGATTTCTGGAATGATGGAGAGTATGTTCCTGATGGTGCTGGATGTATTGCTGGTGGTAAAAGATATTTGCACATTAATGCTAACGGTGATATGGAACCATGTGCATTTATACATTATTCCGATTCAAATATTCGTGAAAAAACATTGCTTGAAACTTTAAAGTCACCATTATTCATGGCATATCGCAGAAATCAGCCTTTTAATGAAAATCATTTAAGACCATGCCCACTGCTCGATAATCCTGAGGAGCTTATTCACTTGGTAAAGGATTCAGGTGCATATTCGACTGATTTACAAAATCCTGAAGATGTAGTAGATTTGTCAGGAAAATGCATTGACAAGTCAATAAAATGGGCTGAAAAGGCTGATGAAATATGGACGAATTCACATGGTGGATGTGCTAGTTGTGGCAAATGTAAACGTTGATATAAGGGGTTGGTATACTTGAAATACAAAATAATTGCTGACAGCTGTTGTGATATGACACCAGAACTTAAAGATGAACTCCAGTTAACGATAATTCCATTATCACTAATACTTGATGATAAAACATATATTGATGATGAAAATCTTAACATGACTGAATTTATGACTGCTATGAAAAAGAGCGAAAAAATCAGTACAGCTTGTCCATCGCCAATTGCATATGCTGACACATACGACGAAGATACTGTTTCTTTTGTTGTAACGCTTTCGAGTAATCTATCAGGGTCATATCAAAGTGCTGTTTTAGGTACGCATTGTGCTAATGATAATAAAAATAGTGATGTTTATGTTTTTGACTCCAAAAGTGCATCAGCAGGTGAAATTCTCATTGCATATAAAATTCGTGAGCTTATTGATAAGGGGTTTAATACTTCTGAAATTGTTTCTGCTATAACAAAATTTACGGATAATATGAAAACATATTTTGTTCTTGATGATGTGGTTAATTTTGTGAAAAGTGGACGTTTAAATAAAATAACTGGCAAAATTATAACTGCTTTAGGAGTAAAGCCACTATTAGGCGATGATGGTAACGGAAATATTGCACTTTATTCTCATGTCCGTGGGGACAATCAAATTATGCTCAAGATGATAGATAAAATCTTTGAGAGTGGTAAAAATACTAATGGCGAAACTCTTGTTATAACGCACTGCAATAATCAAAATCTTGCTGACAGGCTTAAAAGTGCAATCGAAAGCAGGTATAATTTCAAGAGAATTCTTATTGTTCCTACAAGAGGATTAAGCTCTTTGCATACTAATGAAAAAGGTCTTGTAATGGCATTTTAATGTTTGAAAAAATATTCATTTTAATAAATCTCAAACAAAACTTAAGCAATTCGCAAACAATCAAATGTTAAACTAATCACATAATAAAAAACAAACAAAAACTTGAAAGGTTGATTAATATGAAAATGAAACACAAAACGAAAGGATCTGTTAATATGAAAAAGGCTTTGTTAATCTCTGGTGGTATAATTGGTGGATTTGGAGTAATCGCTACAATATTATATACAATGAAAAACAGAAAGGAAAATGTATAATGGAAAACTATAAAATGAAAACTCCTAAAAAAGTTGAGGAGGCAGTTGTAGGCACATATCAAAAAATCGAAGATACTGTTGTTGGTGCTTATAAAAAGGTCGAGGATAATGTTACCTCGGCATATAAAAAAGTCGAGGATAAATTTGTGGAAACATTTCTTGAAAAAGATGAATAGCGTGAAATCCGTAGGGCGCACATTGTGCGCCCGTTATGTTTTAATAAGAAATATTCTTTGCAATTAATAATTCTCAAACAAAACTCAAACAATTGACAAACATTACTGTGATAAGATATAATAAAATATAGGACAAATAGGAGGATGGCTTGTGAGTAAAATAACTGGTTTTATTGATACTGCAAAAGGTGTCAGCCAAACTGCTATTGATAGAGTTGGGGTAAAAAAAGGACGTTCACTTCATATTACCGGAGCGTCCTGTCTTGGCAATACTTTTGTCGGATTTGGCAAGCTTGTAATGGGAATTGTGTCGCTTTCCTTTTTCACATGTGCAAGTGCATTTTATACTTTTGGAATGGTTGCAGCTAAAATTATTGCACTCATGGGGATAATAAAAGAGGAAAATACTGAAAAGCAGTATAACTATTACAGACTTTCAGGAATTGTACTTATTATATCAAGCGTTATGTATATCGGATATTCATGCAGACTGATTTTTCATCCTCAAACCAGTAAGTATCATATGTATGTAGCTTTGGCAATTGCCACCTTTACATTTACAGAATTAACGTTAAATATAAGGGGTGTAATTATCGAACGAAACAATAAAACTCCACTAATTCATGCAATAAAAATGATAAATCTAGCGTCATCAATGATATGTCTTGTACTTACGCAATCTGCACTTTTATCAATTTCATCAGATAAAGCTGCAGCTATGTCAATGGCAAATGCGTTTATTGGAATATTAATGGGAATATCTGCAACAGTAATTGGTATATGTCTGATTATTCGTATAAATAAAATTCAAAACAACACTAACTATGGAAAAGCTTTTCGCAAACTTAAAAAGCTTATGAAAAAGGAACATATAAAACTCAAAATCAAACCTGCAAAATACATATCTTCTGATGAATATTCAGAGCTTTATGTAAAACTCAAAAATACTGAATCGTTAGAAAAATTTGATAAATTATGTACTACTGCTAATAAAAAACTTGATTTTGTCGTTATTGAAATAGATATGTATAGACTTAAGACTTCTCAAAATGAAAGGTAGAAAGTTTTAAAAACAAGTTTTAAAAACAAGTTTTCAAAACTCGGAGTTTTGTGTTTTTCAATCTGACGATTGAAATTTTCACGTTGTGAAAAGCTCACAAAACATCCAAATAGGAAGGAAGATTATAAAATGATTAATATACTTGTGGTTGAGGATGACGTTAAGTTAAATAAAATTGTATGCACATATTTAAATGACAGTGGATTTAAAACTAAAGGTTGTCATAATGCAAATGATGCTTATGATGAAATGTATAATAATTTATATGAGCTTATTATTTCTGATATTATGATGCCGGAGATTGATGGCTTTGAATTTGCTAAAACTGTTCGCACAGTAAACAAGCATATTCCGATTTTGTTTATGTCTGCTCGTGATGATTTGCCTGCAAAACAAAAGGGTTTTCAAGTTGGAATTGATGATTATATGGTTAAGCCTATCGAACTTGATGAACTTCTTATGCGTGTAAAAGCTTTGCTCAGACGTGCTAATATTGAGATGGAGAGAAAGATTGTTATAGGCAATCTAGCACTTGATGCTGATGCTATGTCTGCTGAAATCGATGGAGAAGAAATTCCTGTGACTACACGAGAATTTAATATTATATACAAGCTTTTATCCTATCCTAAAAAGACATTTTCACGAGCACAGCTTATGGATGAATTTTGGGGTATTGACAGCGATACAAGCCTTAGAGCTGTTGATGTTTATGTTACAAAACTGTGCGAAAAGTTCTCGGAATGTGATGGATTTAGTATAGTTACTGTTCGTGGACTTGGGTATAAGGTGGTACTGACGTAAAGATATACATCAAATAAGAACGAAACCAATACGGATGCCCATGCTAGACATAGTAGGGCTTTTGATAAAGAAAGGCATGGGCAATGACGTGAGTAGAAAAAAATCAAAGGAAACCAGATATCCGTTATCACTTTATTGGGTATATTTTGGAGTGCTTTTGTTGATGTCAGGACTTCATACTGGATTAATTGTACTTATGGATACATACCATTGGCATAAAATTATTCAATCATGTGTTCCACTTATATACTGGGCACTTGTTGCGTTAGGCTTGACTTTTTATACAAGACGCAAAATTAAACTTACCTATGACAAACCACTTGTAGAGTTTGCTGATGCTACAAAAAAGGTAGCTGGTGGGGATTTTTCTGTTTTTATGCCAACTGTTCATACTGCTGATAAACAGGATTATCTTGACTTAATGATTATAGATTTTAACAAGATGGTTGAGGAACTTGGGAGCATTGAAACGCTTAAAACAGACTTTTTTTCAAATGTATCACATGAGATAAAAACTCCACTTGCGATAATTCAAAATTATGCTGAATTACTGCAAAATGATAATCTTTCTGATGAGCAAAAACAGGAGTATGCTGGATCAATTCTACAAGCTACAAAGCGTTTGTCTAGCTTGATAACGAATATGCTTAAGCTTAACAAGCTCGAAAAACAGGCAATTCATCCACAGGCAGAAAGGTATGATTTGTGCAGACAGCTTACGGATTGCATATTGCAGTTTGAGGATGTTTGGGAGAAAAAGAATATCGAAATTATCCCTGAAATAGAGGATGAAGCTTTCATAAACGCTGATATTGGTCTTATGGATATTGTATGGAATAATCTCTTTTCAAATGCAATAAAATTTACGGATAATGATGGCACGATTTCGATTTTGCAGACATCTGATGCAAATGAAATTACCGTTACAATAACTGACAGTGGATGTGGAATGAGTGAGGAAACTGCAAGTCATGTTTTCGATAAATTCTATCAGGGAGATACATCACATTCTACTGAGGGAAATGGCTTAGGACTTGCACTTGTACAGCGTATAATTGATATTTCAGGTTGCACTATTAGTGTTAAAAGTGAGATTAATAAGGGTACAGAATTCACTGTAAAGATACCTGTATCGTCAAATAATGAGGTGAACATATGAATAGAGTGGCTGCAAATGGACGTGATTTTGTCAGCTATGATTATAAAGAAATAATCGCCTATAAATCACAAATCTCGCAGTATTTAGATGGATACGAAAATTTCGGATGGATTATAGATGAAAATTCACCACCAAGCATATCAGGTATTCATGGCAAAACCATAATCAAGCTAAAGCGTGACCGTAAAATTATAAACAAAACGGAGCTAACTCGTTTAGAGCGAAATTATGAGGCTTGCATGAAAGAAATTGACACACTTGAAAATTCTAAGACAAGTAAAGCGACTGCATGGTCGATTGGAATTGGTGTTGTTGGTACTGCATTTATGGCAGGTTCAGTGTTTTGCATGACTGCTGCAAATCCGATTATATGGCTTGGAATAATTCTTGCAGTTCCTGCTTTTACCTTGTGGGGATTTGCATTCCCAACTTATAAAAAGCTTTATAAAATTGATGAAGAAGAAATGGGTATTCTTATAGATAAAAAGCGTGATGAGATTGATGAAATTTGTAAAAAGGGTAATAGTTTATTATAATAAAAATGCTATCGGTTTAATTGCTGATGGCATTTTTTATTTACTTTTAGAAATCTGATACCTATTTTGGAAAAGCTACAGATAAAAAAACATTAAAAATATCAAATTAATAAAACTCAAACAATTCGCAAACCTTTCACAAACATTAGTACAATATAATATGTTTATTGAATGGTTAGTTCAGCAGCAATACAAATCCTAAGCAAAAAATGATAATTAAAAATATGTAAATATTGAAAGGTTAAAGGTGTATTACAATGGAGAATTTTTTGAAAAAATCATTTGAAGACATGAAGGAATCAGCTAAGTCACAGAAAGAGGTTGATAAAGCACAATTCGAGCAGGTAAAAGCAGAATCAAAAGCAAATTTCGAGGAAAATAAATTTCATAACACTTTAGCAAAAGCAAAGGCTGATTCAAAGAAAAATTGGGACGATGCACATATAAGTCCATCACAAAGGGCAGAACAAGAGCAGGAAAAGCGAGATATAAAGATTGCAGAGGCTAAAGAAAAAACTGCTGCAGCTAATGCTCGTTATGAAGCAGCGAAGAAAAATTAAAATATAATCAATACGAAGTATTAAACTGTACTTCGCTATTGCTTTAAAATGTGAGTAGTATTAGTAATGAAAAGGGGAAGATAATAAATGAATGCCATTGAAATTAGGAATTTATCGAAAAGTTTTCGTGGAATGTATGCTGTTGATCATTTGAATATGACTGTTCCAGTTGGAGCAATTTACGGTTTTATCGGAGAAAATGGCAGTGGAAAATCTACTACGGAGAAACTAATCTGCGGTCATCTTTTCCCAAATTCAGGTGATATAAAGCTGTTTGGCAGAGATTATACTGATCCAGGAGTAAGAGTAAGAGTTGGTGCTTTAATTGAAAATGCTGGCTGTTTCCCAAATTCTAGTGTGTATCAGAATTTAATGATGCAGGCAATAAATCTAAATATTGAATCCCCTGATAATGAGATACAAAGAGTTCTTGAAATTGTTCGGATGTCAGATAATGCTAACATCAAATTCAAAAGCTGCTCACTTGGTATGAAACAGCGAATTGGCATTGCAATGGCACTTTTAGGTAATCCTGCTTTGTTAATCCTTGATGAACCGATAAATGGATTAGACGTTGATGGCATGAGAGTTATGAGGGAAATTCTCGTCGAGATTACACAAAATCATGCTACAACTGTACTTATATCCTCGCACATTCTAGGAGAGCTTGAAAAAATTGCAACACATTATGGTATTATTCGTCAAGGGAAAATGATTTGTGAAATATCTGCAAAGGATATGGAAAGCAGAGCCAGAGTCTTTGTATCACTTAAAACAAAAGATATGAATGGTGCTAAAAATGTTCTTCAAACGAAATTCGAAAATGTTCGGGAAGAAGATGAATATCTGCGTGTTTACGATATAAATGATACAGAAGATATTGTTGAATATCTGCTTAATAACGGACACATCGTTAGTGAAATCAAGAAAAATAAAATTGGTTTGGAAGAATATTATATTGAATTGATGTCAGAAAAGGAGGAGGGATAATATGTACACACACGAATTAAAATTCGAAAAGCCAAGCTTTGTTCAAAGGTTAAAGAGCATGCTGGGTGTTGACTTTTATCGCCTGTTTCATTCACCAATGTTTTATATTTTCCTAGCCATTGCTGCGATTATTCCTGCTATGGTATTAAGTATGACCAGTATGGAAACCGTCGAAGGTACATCACCCCTATATACAAATACATGGCAAGTGATAGCATCACAAACACCGTTATATGTTGTAAACAATATAGCTGAATATGCAAATATGAATATGGTATTCATTTTTGGTGGAATTATGGTTTCGATTTTTATCGGACATGACTATAAAAGTGGATATGTTAAACAACTTTTCACTACTCATGCCAAAAAACAGGATTATGTAATGTCTAAAACAGTTGTTAGTGCGTTCGCTATGGCGAGTATGTGTATTACTTATTTACTTGGAACAGTAGTTTCAGGACTTCTTGTTGGAGTATCATTTGAAATCAATGTAAGCTCGTTGGTTTTTGCAATTCTTGGCAAAATCATAATGAGCTTAGGCTGGGCAAGCTTATATACTTTCCTCAATATTATTTTTAGAAGATATTTTGGAGTTTCAATCGTATCCTCGTTCTTTTTCGGCACAGGTATACTGATTATCGGTGCTGCTGCAATAGTTGGAAATTCCACTTTGCTAAATATTTTCTTGTATGGATCTTCTGTATATGCATGTCTTACAAGTAATATTATGACTGTGTTCGTATGCCTTTTTGTTTCTGCCATTTGGACAGTTATTTATAATATGCTTGGTACACGAATTCTTAAAAATAGCGATGTATATTGATAGGAGGTGTTTAAGAGTTTGGAACATATTAAAAATACTAATAAAATAATATACGAGCCCATGCAAGAAAATTTCATAGGGCTTTGTGACAGGGAGGCATGGGCATAAAATGAATGCAATAGAAATTACAAACTTAACAAAAAGCTTTGGTCAGAAGCAAGCTGTTAATGGACTAAACATGACAGTTCCAAAGGGAGCTATTTATGGTTTTATAGGTGAAAATGGCAGTGGAAAATCAACGACAGAAAAACTGATATGTGGACTTATGTTACCAACTGAAGGGCAGATTAAGTTGTTTGGCAGAGATTACATGGACGGTGATGTAAAAGCGAAGATTGGAGTGCTTATTGAATCACCTGGTTGTTTTCAAAACTTGAGTGTTTGGAATAACATGATGCTGCAAGCAGCTAATTTAAATCTAGAAAAGCCCAACGAAGAAGTTGTAAAAGTTTTAAGAATGGTTAGAATGGAGGGTGCTGCTTCTAACAAATATAAAAATTGTTCATTGGGTATGAAACAAAGAATTGGCATTGCCATGGCACTTCTTGGAAACCCAACTTTGCTTGTACTAGATGAGCCAATTAATGGTCTTGATGCAGATGGTATGAGAATTATGAGAGATGTTCTTGTGGATATTACGCAGGAATATCAATGTACCGTTGTTATATCTTCTCATATTTTGAGCGAACTCGAAAAAATTGCTACACATTACGGAATTGTTCGTAATGGTAAAATGGTTAAAGAAATGACAGCCAAAGAATTAGATGCAGATTGTCGTACATATATCGCATTCCAGACAAACGAGAAAAGTAAGGCTAAAGCACTAGTCACTTACAAATATTCGCATGTTGAGGAAGTGAATGAATATATCCGTGTTTATGATAATGCTGTAAGCCCTGAGGATATTGTGTCTTATCTATACGAAAATGGAATTCTCATTAGTGAAATAATAACAGCTAAAATCGGATTGGAAGAATATTATATCGATTTGATGGATAAAAAAGGGGGAAGATAACGTGAAAGCAACAAATAAAGATAAATTTGAAGCAATAAGTTTTGGGGAAAGATTAAAAAGTATGTTATCAGTAGACTTCTGTCGGATGTTCATATCTCCAATATTCTATATCATGATAGGTACTTCGTTAATTATTCCAATTCTTGTATTTGTAATGACTACAATGATGGCAGGTACTACAACTATAAATCAGCAAACTGGTGTAGAAACAACTATTGAAGCTTTTGAAAATACATGGCAAGCCATTGGTTCATTAAGTAATACAGATTCAGCTATGTCTATGGATTTAACAAGTATGTGCAATATCAATCTGATTTACTTTTTAGCTGCAGTTTTTGTTTGTATCTTTGTTTCTGATGATTTCAAAAGTGGATACTCTAAAAATTTGTTTACTGTTCGTGGAAAGAAAACGGATTATATTATTTCTAAAACATTGATATGTTTTGTTTGTGGTGCATGTATGATTTTGACATTTTTTATCGGTGCTATGCTTGGTGGTGCTATTTCTGGATTATCCTTTGACATTGGAGCTGCCAGTGCAGGTGGAATAGTAATGTGTTTGCTTTCAAAAATAATACTAATGGCAGTCTTTGTTCCAATCTATCTTGTTATGAGTATTGTTGCAAAGCAAAAAACATGGCTTTCAATTTTACTGTCACTTATGGTAGGAATGTTTCTGTTTATGATGATACCAATGTTAACACCACTTGATGCAACAATTATAAATGTTGTGTTGTGCTTAGCTGGTGGAGGTATGTTTAGTTTTGGACTTGGTGCAGTTGGAAATGCTATACTAAGAAAAAAAGATTTGATTTAATTTGTACATCAAGGTATATGTGAGATAATGCCATTTGTTTAATTTCTTGACTTTGAAATAAAAAAGTTATAATAATATGTGGTTTATCTATTTCCAACTTGTATTTTTTACTATATTCTGATAGAATAGTATTATCTTCTAGTATATAGCGATATGACTTTATTTAAAAAATAAGTTATATCGCTTAAGTTCTAGGAACATCATAAATTCCAATTAAACATAAGGAGTGGTGATTATAGTGCCAGCATCGCAGACAAAAGCAAGAATTCTATATATGTATAAAATACTACTTGAGCAAACTGATAAAGAGCATTACTTAACAATAAAGCAGATTATTTCACAGCTCGAGAGTAACGGTATATCCGCTTTTCGTAAGACGGTAATATCTGATATTGAACAGCTAATAGAATTTGGTGTTGATGTTCAATGTATAAAGAGCTCACAAAACCGTTATTATATCAATAATCGTATATTTTCGTTATCTGAATTAAAGCTGCTTGTTGATGTAGTCGAATCAACACAGTTTATAACACAAAGCAAAAGTGCAGAGTTAATTGAAAAACTTTCAGATTTAACAAGTGTATATGAAGCAGATGAATTATGCAGAGAAATTTACCTTGCAAGGCGTATGAAATCAGGCAATGAGGAAACTTATGAAGTCATAGACAGAATTCATAATGCTGTACATAGTCAAAAACAAATTACATTCCAATATTATGAGTACGATAACAATAAAAACCGTGTTCTTCGTAATAGTGGTGAACTATATAAATTTAGTCCATATGGAATGACATGTGATGATAATAAGTATTATGTAATTGGTTATTCAGTAAAACACAATAAAATTGTTACATTTCGTACAGACCGGATGTGTAATGTTGAAATATTGGATTGTCCATGTATTCCTAAAGCTAATAATTTCAGTATAACAAGTTTTGTAAAAACAGTATTTCATATGTATGATGAAGATATGTTTACTGTAACATTAAAGTGTAGAAATACTTTAATGAAAAATGTCATTGATCACTTTGGAATGGATGTACATACAGAAATATTATCTGAGGAATACTTTAAAACTGTTGTCGAAGTAAGTGCTAGTAAAACATTCTTTGGATGGGTATTTCAGTTTGGTGGTGATGTTCAAATTATGAAACCTGAAAGTGTAAAAAATAGGTTTGTAGAAATGGCAAGAGCAGTTTGTATAGAATAAAATTAAGTGTGAATTGCATGAGTAAAAACTTATGTAAGGAAATAGAGATGTCAAGCCTATGGTGGTGCATATATTAACCACCATATTATGATATTGATTTGGCATCCATTTCTTCAGAAAAATTCATTGATGTGTTTGAAGCACATGCTAAAGATGGCGTGGATTTTATGACAATTCATGCAGGACTTAACAAAAAGACAGTTGAGCGTTTTATGAAAAATAAAAGACTTACAAATATCATATCAAGAGGTGGTTCACTGCTTTTTAGTTGGATGGTAATGACAGGAAATGAAAATCCATTTTATGAGCATTATGACAGGGTGCTTGAAATTGCACAAAAATATGATGTAACGTTAAGTCTTGGAGATGCATGCCGACCTGGATGTATTGCAGATGCAACTGATGCCGTTCAGATTGAGGAATTAATTACTCTTGGTGAGCTTACAAAAAGAGCATGGGAAAAGGATGTTCAAGTCATGATTGAGGGTCCTGGGCACATGGCATTAAACGAGATTGCAGCTAATATGGTTATGGAGAAAAAACTTTGTCATGGTGCGCCATTCTATGTTTTAGGGCCTCTTGTTACTGACATTGCTCCTGGATATGACCATATCACAAGTGCGATTGGTGGTGCTATTGCAGCTGCAAACGGTGCAGACTTTTTATGCTATGTAACACCTGCTGAACATCTAAGATTACCTGATGTTTCCGACATGAAAGAGGGACTTATCGCATCAAGAATTGCTGCACATGCTGCTGATATTGCAAAGGGAATAAAGGGTGCTGACGAATGGGACAGGAAAATGAGCACTGCTAGGGCAAAGCTTGACTGGGATACTATGTTTGAACTTGCTATAGATGGTGAAAAGGCAAGAGATTACCGAAAATCATCAATGCCTGAGCATGCTGACAGCTGTACAATGTGTGGGAAAATGTGTGCTGTGCGAAACATGAATAAAATTCTTGGTGGTGAAGAAATTAATCTGATATAAAAGGGGAGTACAAAATGTTTGAAAATATACTTGAAAACGTGAAAAGCAATGTGCCTTTGGTACATTTAATAACTAATTATGTAACTGTAAATGATTGTGCAAATATTGTACTTGCTTGTGGTGGCTCTCCGATTATGGCTGATGAAATTTCCGAGGTTTGCGATATTACATCAATATGCAAAGCAACAGTAATTAACATGGGTACACTCAATGAACGTACTATAAAATCCATGATTTTAGCAGGCAAAAAGGCAAATGAGCTTTCTCATCCAGTTATATTCGACCCAGTTGGTGCAGGTGCATCAAGGCTTAGAAATGAAACTGCTTTAACACTTTTAAAGGAAGTTAAATTCTCCGTTATCAGAGGAAATGTATCAGAAATAAAATTTCTAGCAAGCGGAATCTCTAGCACAAAGGGTGTTGATGTTTCCGATGAAGATGTCATCACAAACGATAACATTGACAGTACGATAAATATGGCTAAATCACTTGCTAAAACAACAGGCTCTATTATTGCAATATCTGGTGCAACCGATATTGTAACTGATGGAAACAAGACATACATAATCAAAAACGGACATTCCATGATGAGCATGGTTAGTGGAACTGGATGTATGCTTTCAGCAATACTCGGTGCATTTGCATCAGCAAATTATGATAATATTCTTGATGCGACTGCTTGTGCTTTTTCTGCATTTGGCTTAAGTGGTGAAAAAGTATACAAGAGATTATGTGAAATTGACGGTGGCACAAGTACATACAAAACCTTGCTGATTGACTTTATGAGTAAGATGAATTATGACATTTTAAAGGATGGTATGAAAGTTGAAGTTAGATAGAAATTCTTTGAAATTATATGCTGTAACTGACAGAAATCTTATCCATGAAAACAAGCTTGAGGGTATGGTTGAAGCTGCAATCAAGGGCGGTGCAACTTTTATTCAGCTTCGTGAAAAAGAGCTTGATGATATTGCATTTTGGGTAGAATCACTCAAAATAAAAGCTATTACAGACAAATATAACGTTCCGTTTGTTATAAACGATAACGTAGAAGTTGCAATAAAATCAGATGCTGATGGTATTCATATCGGACAAAGTGACATGAATGCAAAAGCTGTTCGCAAGCTTATTGGCAGTGACAAAATTCTTGGAGTATCAGCACAAACCGTTGAGCAGGCACTTAAAGCACAGGCTGATGGTGCTGATTATATTGGTGTTGGTGCTGTATTTTCGACATCTTCAAAGGGTGATGCTGACAGTGTGTCAATTGAAACTTTAACAGAAATATGTAATTCAGTAAAAATTCCTGTTGTAGCGATTGGTGGTATAAATAAGGGCAACATAATGCTTTTAAAGGGAAGTGGAATATGTGGTGTTGCTGTTATATCTGCAATTTTTGCACAGGCTGACATTTATAATGCGACACAAAAACTACTTGCAGCAACAAATGAAATATAGGGTGAAAGCGAATGAAAACTGTACTTACAATAGCAGGCTCGGATTGCAGTGGTGGTGCTGGAATACAGGCAGATATAAAAACAATTACTGTGCATAAAACGTATGCGATGAGTATTATTACTGCACAAACTGCTCAGAATACTATTGGAGTTTATGACATACTTGAAACGCCATCTGAATTTATTGCAAAGGAACTTGACTGCATTTTCGAGGATATTTTCCCTGATGCTGTGAAAATTGGAATGGTGCATAGCAGTGAAATAATTCGTGTGATTGCAGAAAAGCTAAAGCAGTACAATGCGAAAAATATTGTCATTGATCCTGTTATGATTTCGACTTCCGGCAGAAAGTTTATGGATGATAATGCATTGCAGACATATATAAAAGAGTTGCTGCCGATTGCAGATATAATAACTCCGAACATTCCTGAGGCAGTGGTTTTAAGTGGAATTACAATTCAAAATGTTGATGACATGAAAACATCTGCTGAGAAAATATCCGAAATGCTTGATGGCTGTGTTCTCATAAAAGGTGGTCATTTAATTGATACTGCTAATGATTTTTTATACACACCAGCTGGATGTACACTTTTTACTGCAAATCGTATTGAAAATCCAAACACACATGGAACAGGATGTACGCTTTCATCGGCAATTGCATGTAATCTTGCAAATGGTGATGATATGGAAGAAAGCGTTAGGAAAGCTAAGGATTTTATATCGCATATATTGAAATCAAACCTTAATCTTGGCAAGGGGAATGGTCCGCTTGATCATTGTTATTATAATTATTGTTAAGTCATACTGGAGTCTTGGTGAGCCTGAACATTTCTTTGCATTAATGCAAACTTTGCCGTCTGGAAATCAAAATTGATTATATTTATCATATTAAAAGTATAGAAATATATTCAAGAAAAGTAATTAAACATAGAATATAAACATGGAAGAAACGGTTACTTTTACAAAACAATTTAAATAAATTAATATGGAGGCTGTTATGAAAACAGATAGAATAAGAAATCATTTTGAAGAGGAAGCAAAAGAGTATGATACAGTTATTCAAAAATTAATTCCACAGTATAGTGAAATGATAGAAGCATTGGTTTCTGTAATTCCATATTCAAAAGATAGAAATTTTTCAATGATTGATTTAGGCTGTGGCACAGGTACTATATCTAAAACAGTAAAAGATAATTTTATTAATGTAAATATTACCTGTGTTGATATTGCTGATAATATGCTTGAAATAGCAAAAGCAAAAATTGACGGAGAAATAAATTGTATTCAATCTGATTTTAACACATTTGAGTTTCAAAGTAATATAATTTAATTGTTTCATCACTTGCATTACATCATTTAGAAAACGATAATGATAAACTTAAATTTTATGATAAAATATACAATGCACTTACTGATGATGGTGTGTTTATTAATATAGATGTAGTTTTGGGCAGTGATGAATCAATACAAAATGTGTATATGGATAAATGGAAGGAATTTATGCGGGGAAATGTATCAGAAGAAGAAATAACTGATAAATGGTTACCTAATTATTATGCAGAAGATAGACCAACTCAATTAACTACACACCTCAGTATGTTAAATAAGTGTGGATATTCATGCGTGGATGTTGTTTATAAGTATTATAATTACGCTGTATACATGGGTAAGAAAAATAGTTGAAAAATATTATATAGTTAGGAGGCTTTTTAATGTTAGGACATATAGGATTTTCATATGTTGGGTTAGTGTTTTTGCTTTTGCTTTTCGTGCCGAATATTATTTGGAGCAAAAATATACCTCAGGGGTATTCCAATGAAAATGAAAACAAAATTCTTTTAATTTTTGAAAGAATTGGGGAAGTATCAACAAGTTGTTGTGCTTTAATATTTTCTGATTTCAACTTGCAAAAGTGGACGAATTGGTCTTGGTGGTTAGTCGCTTCTATCACACTTATGATAATGTATGAAATTTGGTGGATACGTTATTTTCACAGCAAACGAACTTTATCTGATTTTTATAGTAGTTTTTGTGGAGTACCTGTTGCGGGTGCGACACTACCTGTACTTGCATTCTTATTACTTGGTATTTATGGTAAAGTTATTTGGCTGCTGATTGCAGCTATTCTGTTGGGAATTGGTCATATTGGGATACATTTGCAGCATCGAAAAGAAGTGAACAACCAATATTATATTAATCGTTGATAGAAAGATAATTTGATACCAGTATGTCATATAAGAAATATAGAGGTTTTGATTAACCATTTTCTGACCGATCCGAACAGCAGAGGTGAGCAGAATGCGATTTATTTTGCAACCTTTAAACTCGGTAGCAGTACATTCTATGTTGAGAATGTAGGAGCAAAGGCAGAAAGAAAAACCGTTAAAAATTATTTAGCAATAACTGTTCAAAAATTAATTACTAACGGAGAACTTGATATATCACAATTTAAACATATGAAGCAAATCAAAACAAATAAAATAATTGTAATTATTAATAAAAAAACTGGAGCTATATAATGATACGCTTACGTCCGTATAAAAATTATGATGCAAAATATATTGCTGACTGGATAAAAAATGAGTCTGCATATCATCAGTGGTATGCAGACCGATTTAAAAGGTTTCCGATAACTGAGGACATAATTATTGAACATTATAACGAATTATATTATAATGATACATTTTTTGCTCTGACAGCTTTAGATGACTGTGAAGTAATAGGTCATATAACAATGCGTTTTACGGATGAAGATAAGAAAATATTACGTTTTGGATTTTTTATCGTCGATGACACAAAAAGAAATTGTGGATATGGTAAAGAAATTTTGCGATTGGCTTTAGTATATGCATTTGAAATATTAAAGGTTGAAAAAGTAATACTAATGGTTTTTGAAAACAATCCATATGCGTATCAATGTTATAAATCAGTCGGCTTTTATAGACCTGAACATGCAAAAGTAAAGTATTATCATGTGTTGGGTGAGAAATGGAAATGCTTAGAGTTGGAAATGTTGAATACTTCGGCAGACCCTGTCAGGATGTCTGCGAGGTGATAGAATTGGAATATCAGACAAATATACTTTTTTCATTATTATGATAAAATGAGAAAAGCAATAAATCATGTTAAATAAGGTGATTAGTATAGTGAATTTTAAGACGCATTTAAACGAGGTATTACCTGATAAGGATTGTTTAAAACTCGTAAAAAAAGAAGCAGAAAACTATTACAAGGAGCATTCTATTGATGAGTGTTGCTCTATATAGACCTTGTTGTTATACTTGATGAATTATCAGCTGCTGATATTCAAACGTATAATAATATGCTTGATATACTTCCAAACAGAGAATATATTTGTGGTTTTCTTTCAGGAAAAAATGAATTGTTAAATTGGGAGACATCAGATCTCTTTCAGTTTTATAATGATACAAAACAAATAAAAGGCTCACTTGATGAATTACTTCCAAACATTGATAATACTGCTATTGACAGAGCAATTAAAATTGGCGTTTGCAATATTTATCATGGATGTGTTCACAATATGCTGTATGAAAAGAATGAAAATATTCTGCGAGGTTTGTATAAATCAGCATCTTTTACAATACAAGCAATTTGTTTCAAGCAAACTGGTAAATATGTTGTATATCAAAAAGATTTAATTGAAATTGCTAATGAAAATGAGTATATAATTCTTAAATATTTATCGATTTGAAAAATGGGGAACAGTTGACTTTAATATGATGTCAGAAGCCTTATTTTTATGGACAAAGGGATGGATACCATTTAATGATTAAAATGTTTATTAAGTAACGTACCCAAGGGATAAATTTAGGAGAAAAATCAATGAAGAATATAAAATGGCTTATTTTGCAGCTTACAGGGGTGCTTTTTATTATAACGGCAGGTACTGCATATCTGCCCTCAATGATACAGTATGGAATACATGAACTTGAATTAACATTTCTTTCAAATGCCATAGCAGGAGTAGTTTTTTTAATAGGTGGAATATATGGTATTAGAAATAAAACAGATTTACCACAGCAGTTTTATTTGAACAGCATTTTGTTATTACAAATAGTCTTTTTTGTTTGTTTAGCTTTTTGGCGAGAATTTAACTTTTCTGGGTTTTTTATATTTTTACATGTTATCAATACTATCATTGCGAGTATTGAATTTTTGACGTTAATTACTTGCGAAAAAGTATTAGATGTAAAACCACTATTGACTGCACTTTTAATTCCAATAATATATTTAATTTATGCAATTACATATGGCTGTTTAACAGGCAATTGGATATATGGAATTCTTAATATCGAAAATCATGGTATTGTTTTTGTGATGATATTGATATTGGTTATTGCGTGTGGAATTTTGTTTTTAGGATGGGTCAGCATAAACTAAATATTTTATTGACAAAAAAGCGAATGAAAATTCAAAGTAATAGGATTGAGAGAGATAAATAATGAGTGACCATATGCTTGATAAAAAAGCAACGCCATACTATTTTATTATTGACACATACATTAATAATGAGAAAAATGATGATTATGATACATATATTTCTGAAGTGAAACCAATAGTTGAATCCTACGGTGGTGAATATCTTGTTAGTACAAACGACGTTATTTGTTTGAATGAAAACTTATGTAAGTAAATAGAAATGTTAAGCATATGCGTTCAGAGTTAAGCACGAAAAAAGTATAAAATATTTAAGCGGTATACCACATTTATGTTGAATGTAGCATACCACTTAAATTGGTTTTATCACATTAAAATTTTATTGTTCCACAGAATAACAATTTTACAGCCATTTATTAAGTATCCTATCAAGACTCTTAAACTCAATCGGCTTACCAATATGGTCGTTCATACCATTTTCTATGCACTGCTCGATTTCCTCTTTCACAACATTTGCAGTCATTGCAACAATTGTAACATCTTTGTATTCTTTATCTGATGAGCGAATAATTTTTGTAGCTGAATGTCCGTCAAGAACAGGCATAATTAAATCCATAAAGACAAGATCAAACTGTTGTTTCTCTAAAATATCAATAGCCTCCTGACCGTTATTTGCAACCACAGGATTAATCCCATAAAACTCAAGCATACATGTTGCAACCTCCTGATTAATCTCGTTATCCTCGACAAGCAAAACAGCTGTATTTTTATATAACGTCTTCTTTTCATCAATTATATTATCAACTTTTTTATTTGCAATGTTATATAGTTTTTCAGCAGTTTCAGAAAGCATAATCGGCTTTTCAATCGTATTAACAAATCCTAAATCGGTTAAATCAGAAGATATCAATTTTGTCTGGTAGCTTGGAATAAGTAGTATCTTATTGCAATTTTCAGGTAGTTTTAATCCATATATTACATCAGCAGTACTAATATCACAAACAAAAAATGTATCCGATTTTTCTTCATGCTTATTTATTTCATCTAAAGCAGCTTCAATATTTTTTGCTGTAAAAAGTGATATATTCATGTTTTTGGTTATTATTTTAAATGCTTGCTCTGATGATTTATCAACACCAAACAATACCATATTTGCACTAGTCATATCAAACTTTTTTATACTGTCCTTGATTGATATGTTATTTTCAGTCAGCTTAAATGGTATTCTAAGAATTGTTTCAGTTCCTTTATTTTTTATACTGGAAATAGTGATTTCACCATTCATAAGTTTGACAATTTGCTTTGTAATCGACATTCCAAGACCCGTACCTGTAATAGAGCTTTTCGACTGATGAAACTGTTCAAAAGGTTTATAGATATTTTGCAGCTGTTCATCAGTCATACCCATTCCTGTATCATTAATTTTGAAAATAACCATTGCTTCATCAGTATTTGGCTGGTTTTCATCTAAACCTATTACAATTGTGATGTATCCAACATCTGTAAATTTTGCTGAATTATCGGTAATGTTTTTTAACACCTGCCATAGTCTTACTTTATCACCAAGAACATATCTTGGCAAATTTTCATCAATACTAATATAAAAATCAACAGGTTTTGCTTCAATACGTGCTGCAACAAGCATAAGTGTATCATTCAGAACATTTTCTGGTTCAAAGCTTTCGATAAAGAGTTCTATTTTATTTGCTTCGATTTTTGAAAAGTCCAATACATCATTAATTAAATCCAACAGCAATTTTGCTGAATTATTAACCTTAAAAAACATTTCATGTGCTTTTCTCTCTAAATCCATTTTTAACGCAATCTGTGAAAAGCCAATAATTGCATTCATTGGTGTTCTCAGCTCATGACTGATATTCATAACAAACTGACTTTTCAGCATATTTGCTTCACGCTCCAAATCAGCAGTTTTTTGCAGGATATCAGCTTTAATTTTGTCAGCAGTGATATCCTGTATAACCGCAATATATGCAGCGCTTTCATTGAAACTGTTGCAGTTAACCAAAACTCTGCCGCAAAACTTTTTCCCTCTAAGTGTGCGATAATTCCATTCAAAAGGCTCAATATGATTTCTCTCCACAATCTGCATATGATTTTTAAGAATGAGTTCAGCTGACTTTTCACCGTTTGGCTGGTATTCCTCAGAAATATCAGCTAAATTATGAGTAACTGCATCATCAAAGGATTCAAACTCAAATGTTTTTATATAAGCATCATTGACATAAAGCACATCCTTGCTTTTAAGATCAATAACCACAATAGGCTGCATAACAGTATTTATAAGAGTATAGAAATCTGCTTGAGAACGACGAATTTCATTATCCTTTTCAAGAAGTTCCTCTGCTGAATGAAGGCTTTTTTGCATTTCTATCAAAGAATTATTTTTGCGTTTTAGTATAAATGCAAAATAACTAAAAATAACAGCAAGTATTAATGTAAAGATTGAAAAACATATTAAAAGCGTAGCTTCAATAGGATTACTCTCGAAAAGGGTAAGCTTTTTATTTACGCAAATATGATTAAATGTCAGATTTTTTTTCTTTATACCATTTTTGTCTAATGCTGCATAATCAAGAACCCATTCATTAAACTTACTAGGGTTATCATCAACGACAAGTTCACTTATTTGCTTACCATTAATAACATCTAAAACAAGCTTTGCAGCACCATAGCCTTGATTATAACCATCAGAAACCTTGCCTCCGATAATTGATCCAAAACCAATATATGCTCTGCTAAGTCCAAAAATAGATATTGAAAGGGTATCCCCTAGTATGTCTGATAATTCATGCTCGGAATAATATCTTCCTGCACCGTCGACATAATATGTTCCGCAAAGCAGGGTAGTATTACCGTCGAGCTTAGAAATCTCGTTCATAATGTCACTTAATGAGTTATTCTGATTATAAATAAAATTAACCTTGGAATTGTAATTTTTAAGTTCATTTTCAATTGAACTGCGGCTCATAATTCCTGTTGTGGTATAATCGTTCAATATATAAACATTATCTGTTTCAGGATAAAGCAGTAGCATTTCATCAATAGTTTCACTAGCTGATGTAAGTTCTTTAAGTCCTGTGATTTTATCCTCTAATCCATAAATCATATCAGGTGTATAATTATTTATGCCACAATAAATAACTGGAATATTATTAAAAAGCATACTATAATAATTTACAACAAAATCAAGTGCATTATTATCAGATGCAATAATTACATCAGGTGCCTTTTCAAGAAACATTGAATGAATAGACTTCTCCATAATTTCATACTGTGCCTCTGTATTATTAAAACGCTTTAGGTTTAAGGACATATTATAGTATGTCATGTTGTCAGTTATACCAAGCCCTTCCTTAACACCCTGAACAAGTGAATTTTCCCATAGCATTTCCGAGCTGTATGATGATATATGAAGTATGATTTTATTGTTATCAGTTCCGGGCTTAGTGTTATTCTTTATGTTATAAATAGTGCCATCATCAAGCATTTTTTTGTATTCGCTCTGTAATTGCAAAGCTAACTCAGGTAGATTTTTATTAACAAATGAACATGTTTCAACAACCTGAACAATACCTGAATTTTTTAACCCTTTAGGTACAATCTTGTTGCTTAATTCGGTTACAGGCATAACAAGAACATCTGCATCACCATTTAATACAGCATCATATAACTTATCATAGTTATTATAGCTAACTTTATCTGCATCTTTAGGTATATGATTTTCAACATGAGTATTCTTTGCATGATACACAACACGAAGTCCGTTAAGATCATCCCATTCTGAATACTCTGCTAACGAATCTGCTTTTGTAAATGTAACCATATCAACATATGAAATTGGAACATCGACAGGTAGTAAATTTGTATAAATATCCTCTATCCCAATAGCTTGTACAGCAAGCAGGTCGTTCTCACCATTATCAACAGACATAATTGCTGTTTTCATACCAAGAGATGATATCACAACATCATAACCAAGTCTGTCAAGAGCAGTATAAATAATTCTGTCAATAATGATATTTTCATCATCAGAAATTGCAATTCTAACAACTTTATTTTGGGTTTCTTCTGCATTGATATTAAAGCTAAGCATTGGCAAAACAAGACTAATCAACATTATAAAACATAATATTGTTTTTTTCATAATAACCCCTCAAAATCCGCATATTTTCGTATGATAATTAAATTAATTCAATATATAATTAGTTTAATTATATCATCTTATATGTAAAAAATAATTAAATATTGGTGAATAATGTAGTGGTTTTTGATATAATAAAATTTACCATCCACTCTATTTCTGTTAAAACTGGAACTTACATCAAGCGAATATCCCTTGAAAACAATATAGTGTGTTATGACTTGAAAGAGGTTGCGCCACTATTAAATACGCTTCGTATTATTGGTAACAACATCAATCAAGTTGCGAAAAAAGCAAATGAAACGAATAATATCTATGCAGATGATATTGCAAAAATGGAGGATAATTTTACATCAATATAGGGATAGGCGGGTGTTCCTTATTTTGCTCAGAAATACTTTCAATAATAAGAAGTCTAATATAACCACTAACTGTCATACCTTTTTCTTTAGATTTTACTTTTAAAGCTTCTAATTGTTCTTTGGTTATATAAGTGCTTACTCTTTCTGTATTTTCTATTTGTCTTGGGACAAGTCATTCACCTCCTTTTTAATACTATTATACCGCTTTATAAGTACTTGTAAAGCACTTATAAAAATAAATAGTTAAATTGAATAAGTTTAAAAATATTATTTATAAAATCTATACCTGACCGTAAAAATTTTACGGTCAGGTATAGATTTTTTTATTATCACTAATTATTATATTTGGCTTGATAATATAGCATTTTACATATTCGACAATTATGCACACTAATTATGTGTATAATGACGTATGTTCAAC
>JAVBOH010000037.1:0-39756 GCA_031550725.1 Oscillospiraceae bacterium | reverse complement strand
TGCCAATACAAATCTTGATGTTATGGTTACTGTTAATGTACTACCAGTTGATCCATACAAGGCACTTAAAATTGTTAATCATCAGTTAACTTCAATGAGAGCAAATAAGCTGCAAGCAGAGAAAAAGGCAATTCACTCTGGTTATACTTCCGACGTTATCAATGAGGATTTAAAGCATTCTCTTGTTGAAGCAGAGGAATTGCTTGATGATTTACGTTCAAAAAATCAGAAAATGTTCCTTACAAACGTTGTAATTATGGTTACTGCTAATGATTATGATGAGCTTGATAACAATACTGAGGCAATCGAAGCAGTAATCAGAAAGCATATTTGCTCACTTAGTACACTCAAGTTCCAACAGGAACGTGGTATGCAGAGTGTACTTCCAGTTGGTAACTGTACTCTTGAAGTCAGACGTACCTTAACCACAGAAAGCACAGCAGTTCTACTTCCGTTTTCATCAAAGGAAATTTCACAAGAAAATGGTATGTACTACGGTTTGAACGCACTTTCAAACAATATGATAATTTTTAACCGACTTATGCTAAAAAATCCAAATGGTTTTATCTTAGGTAGCCCTGGTAGTGGTAAGAGTTTCTCAGCAAAGCGTGAAATGCTTAACGTTTTCCTTGCTACGGGGGATGACATTATCATCATAGATCCAGAGCGTGAGTATACAAACTTGGTACAGGCTTTGGATGGTGAAATTATCAATGTATCTCCTGCTAGTACCAACTTTATCAATCCACTTGATATGACAAAGGATTATTCTGATGATGAATCACCTCTTGTTATGAAGTCTGATTTTATCCTTTCATTCTGCGAATGTCTTGTAGGAAAACAAGGCTTATCTGCAAAGGAAAAGACTATCATTGACCGTTGCTTGACTATGACATACGGTGAATATTTACAAGATTTCGATCAAGCAAAAATTCCTACATTAATGGACTTCTATGAAAATCTTAATGCACAGCCTGAAAAGGAAGCACAGGGACTTGCGTTGTCATTCGAGTTGTACATAAAGGGTAACTTGAATGTATTTGCTCATAAAACCAACGTAAATACAACGAACAGAGTTGTATCTTATGACATCAAGGACTTGGGTAAGCAACTTAAAACACTTGGAATGCTAATCGTTCTTGACTATGTATGGAACAGAATTACAACAAATCGTGCAAAGGGTAAGAGAACTTGGATATACCTTGATGAAATTTATCTGCTTTTTGCAAACGAGTATTCTGCTAACTTCCTATTTGAATTGTACAAACGTGCAAGAAAATGGGGTGGTGTTCCTACTGGAATTACGCAGAATGTAGAGGTGCGCCCAGATAGGGCATTGTGTAAAGCAGCGTAGGTGCTGCCGCTTAAGATAGTAAGCGAATCAACCCACCTTACCGACTTGGTAGAAATACCATACGGGAACATCGCATGGTGGGAAAGGGGTTAGTCACAAAAGACTTTAAGTGCGACTGTACTCCGATGATAAGAAGATATGAGGATAAGATTATGTTTATCGAATGTGAGGTTTGAGTTTCTGTTTTTTGCAGATATGGGAATAAGTCTTGAAACCCATATCACAGCGCTGTTGTGCATTCTTCGACGGCACAGCAACTATCAATCCGCTGTGAAACAGGCATGAGAACATGTCAAAAAGAACCGAAAGCATATCCGACAATCTTCACAAACCTATATACAATGTTAACTGGGGATTGCCTAAATCAGATAAATTATCTGACATGGCAACGGAATCCTCGTAGTAGTCCGAGAGAGGTAATAACTCTTACATGGCGAAGGAGGATAGTTAGTAAATTCTAAAATCGTAGGAATGAAAGGGAGGAGAAACCTCAATGAAACCAACATCTGAAATTTTAGAGCGTATTGAAAAAAGTTCTATTGAGCATAAAGATGGTATATTCACAAGACTGTACAGATACTTGCTACGTGAAGACATCTATTATGCAGCATATCAAAAACTTTATGCAAACAAAGGTGCAACAACTAATGGTATCGATAATGATACCGCCGATGGATTTAGTGAAGAATATGTAAAGCAATTAATTGATGAATTGCGTAATGGTACATATGATACAAAACCTGTAAGACGTGAATATATTCCTAAGAAAAATGGCAAAACACGTCCACTTGGAATCCCATCCTTTAGGGATAAGCTTTTGCAGGAAGTTATCAGAATGATACTAGAAGCAATTTATGAGCCTGTATTTAATAAAAACTCCCATGGTTTTAGACCTAATAGAAGCTGTCATACTGCATTAAAGCAGATTTCACGAGACTTTACAGGAGTGATATGGTTCATAGAGGGTGATATTAAAGGATGCTTTGATAATATTGACCACGAAATACTAATCGGTATACTTTCTAAAAAGATTAAGGACAGCAAGTTTCTGAACATTATCCGTCAGTTCTTAAAAGCAGGATATATTGAGAATTGGAAATATAACAATACATACAGCGGATGTCCACAGGGCGGTGTTTGCTCGCCAATTCTTGCTAATATATATCTTCATGAACTTGACACTAAATTTGAAGAAATCAAACTTAGATTTGATAATCCGAGAAGTGAAATAAAAACTCCCGAATATAGGGAAGTGGATAATGAAATGAAGAAATTGTCCTACTGGATTGACCATACAGAAAACATTGAAGAAAGACAGGATTTGATTAACCAGTATAAATCTTTGAAAAAGGAACTTCATAAGATACCATGCAAACCGCAAACTAATAAAAAGATTACATTCATTCGCTATGCTGATGATTGGCTCGTAGGTGTTTGTGGTTCAAAGGAAGAATGCGTCGAATTGAAAGCGGAAATAGCTGAATTTTTAAATAATGAGTTAAAGCTTATTCTAAGTGAAGAAAAGACTCTGATTACTCATAGTTCAGAAAAGATACGTTTTCTTGGATACGATATTTGTGTCCGCAGAAGTTCGAAAGTTAAAGGATACAAGATGAAGAACGGTAAATGGCGTAAGTCAAGAACACTTCATCAAAAGGTTGCACTGACAATTCCTCATAAAGAAAAGATTGAGAAATTTATGTTTGCTAAGAAAGCCATTATTCAAAAAGAAAATGGTGAATTTAAACCAGTCCACAGAACAGCGCTTTTAAATATGTCTGATATTGAGATTTTGGAACAATATAATGCAGAGGTAAGAGGTTTGCTAAATTACTATAATCAAGCAGTTGATTATCATACCTTAAATTATTTTTGTTATCTTATGGAATACAGTTGTTTGAAAACAATTGCCAATAAGCACAAATCTTCAGTTAGTAAAATAATCAGGCAATACAGGAATGGGAGTACATGGTCAATTTCATATAAAACCAAATCAGGTACTAAAAATTTATCTCCTGTTAAAATAGCTGACTGTAAACATGGTGAAGTTAATGATGTAATATTCAAGAGAACTAAATATAACTGGAAATCCACAATAAGACAAAGGCTTAATGCCAGAGTTTGTGAATTATGCGGTGAAAAGCATTCGGAATTATATGAGGTTCATGTTATACGGAATCTTAATGAATTAGGTAATGCTGATTGGGAAATTGCTATGAAGAAAAAGCGCAGAAAAACGCTTGTTGTATGTAGTAATTGTCATCACCGTATACACAGTTAGTTATATGTGAATTACTAATGGGGAGCCGGATACTTCGAGAGGAGTAAGTCCGGTTCCGAGGGAGGGGTAGGAAAACTTGCTGTTTTACAGTAAAGCGTCCTTTTCCCTACCCGTCGACTTGCTTAAATCAGAAACTGCACGTTCAATGCTTTCAAATACGGACTTTGTAATGATGTTAAATCAGGCAACTTCTGATAGAATGCAGCTTGCACGACTTTTGAATATTTCAGACAATCTGTTAAGCTTTGTTACTAACAGTGATAGTGGACATGGACTAATTTGTTGTGGTGGAAGTATTATTCCTTTCAAGGACAAGTTCCCTCATAATGAGCTATATGACCTCATGACCACTAAGTTGGATGAAGTGAAAACGGAGTAAGGAGCGAGCTTGAAAGATGTTCAAAATGAGAAGAAAGGTGGCGCGAGCCCATGCCAGATTTTTCATACCTATTTGTAAATTTAGGGCATGGGCATTATTATGTCAGGTTTGAAAACACAAATAGTACGTTCCGAAATGAGTATTATTTCGCAGAATAAGGTTGTCAGGAATTATTCAGTTCAGTTAAGATCTGCGATAATTTCTGATAACCAAAAACGAAATATCCTCAAAAAAATGAAGTCAGAATTGATTGCTGAACAGTATAATCCCCAGAAACGTTCTGCATATACATCACAAGCAATTCAGAAACAAAAGAGCTTTACTGCTCAATCTTCGCAGACACAGCAGGATACATCAGTACAGTCTTATCGCACACAAAATATTGTATCGCAGACTTCACGAACACAAATTGAGAGAAGTATTCTGATACAAAATGCTCAGAATGCTCAGAATGCTCAGAATGTTAAGCAGAAAAGTATGCTTAATACCAATATTCAAGTTCCTGAAAATGAGTTGAATACTGCTGTTGATAAGAATTTTATTCAAACACAGCAAAATAGTGAGTATATTAAAACTGCCAAAATTCGTTACAGTGCTGATGTACAAGCTGTCATTAATCAATCCAAAGAGTTGGATCAAAAAGCTGTTCAGACTAAGGAAACTTTCAGACGGAAATATGTACTCAATCTTCTGAAACAAAAGCGACGCAGATATACAGTAGCAAAAATGGAGAGTGAGAATTCCAATGCAATTGAGATGGTGCAGGCGGTAGAGACGTCTGCACACACCGTCACACAAGCTGCTGAAACTGTAAATAATACAGTAAAAACTACAAGTAAAGTTACATCAAAAATTGCTACTGCTGTTAAACATAAATCGGTTATTAGTGGTAAAGGCTCTATAAAAGATTTAGGTTGGATTGCAACAGGTGTGGGTGGTGGTATACGAAATATTGCTAAAGACACAGGTAGTCAGATTTTGAAAACCAAAATTGATAAGTCAAAGATTACTGATAGCGGTACAGAAGCAATAAAGCAAGGTATTACCGATATTCGTTACGTTGATAATGCTCGTAAAGCTGTTTCAAATACTGCTAAAGCAACCGTAAAAACAGGTCAAGTTATTCGTGATATGCCAAAAAAAACGGTAGAGCAAGCAAGGCGAATAAGACGTAATACTGAAAATGCGAAGAACGCTGTCATAACTGTTGCAAAGGCTGCATCTTCAAATCCGATTGTTATGGGACTTCTAATAGTTCTGTTACTTCCAATAATTATTGTTTTAGTTGGTGGACTTCTGTTACTAATTGTTGCAGCAATAAGCAGTATGTTCAGCTGGCTTGTTGATGAAGATGACAGTAAATCTGAGTTAGATGTGCTAGGTGGTTATCAAACTTACATAGTGGAGTATATCGAAGAAAAGCAGATTGATATTGATGATATAGTTGACGGCTTTATTCTTGATAAACGTCAGTATCCACCGTATGATTCGCTTGATGAACTTAATAAATATGGCAATTCTGATATAGATTTTGCTTGTGAAGATGAGGCAATAGCAATACTTGCTGTACTTCGTTATCGTGAACTTGAAGGCAGTGATGAAGAAGTAAAGTTATCATTTACTGAGGAAGAAATCGCTGAAATGCTTGAAAATTTCTACACCTTTGAATACAACTACACAACAGGCAGTTGTAACTACCCTTATTGTACTTTGGAAGAAACGGAAATAGAAAATCCTGATGGCAGTATAACTGTCACACAGCGTTACTACTGCCCTGGAAACCATACCATTTTAAATGGTGAAGTCACAAATATTCCTCTTGATGATGTTCTTACGAAGTATAGTTTTACAGACGATGAAAAGGAATTGTATGAGATGTACTTAGAGCAAATCAAGATGATGAACGAAATGAGTGAGGGATGATATGTTTGATTATTTGAAGAAATTGAAAGGTAGTTTTACTCAAAAGCATGATGAAAAACCTACTGCAAAACCTAAGAAAGACAAGGCTTTTATCATAATCCTTATCATCTTTGGAGCAATAATTCTGTTCAGTACGATTACTGGTATTAACAATGTCGGCAATGCTACACATGAAATGCAGAGAATGGAATACAGCTTTAATTTCAGCATGTTCGACGGAATTTTTATTGTAGTTATTACGATTCTATACCTCATTTTTCGTTTCAGAAAGGGGAGAAAGTGATGGCTATTGATAAGGAAAAACGCTATTCTGATAATTTACAAAAATGCAGGGATAGCATAAATAAGACTAGAGAATTGATTGCATATCACAAGGAAATGCTGAAAAAACTTGAGCAAAAAGAGGTCAGCATACTTGCAAATCTCAATAATGTAAAAATGTCAGCATTATTCGATATGATAAATCAGAATGGTTATGACATTGATGCTTTGCGTCAGGCTGTTAGTTTGGGTGACTTTAGTGTTATGAGTGTGCCAAATTCGGATATGGTAATATCGAATGATATTACAGATAAAAAAGAGCCTGTTCAAACAGAACAGACTAAAGAAAAGACGTTTATTGATGAAAGGAAAAACTAATTATGATGATGAAATTTACAAAACTAACTAACGATATTCAGGACGTACTTTACGATTTTTGTGTTGAACAAGAGCAAATGAATGGATATTCATCTGAGGAAGAAATAGATGTACTTGTTGAATCAGCATTTGCTGTACTCGACAGAATTCCAAATACAAGCTTACCGGTAACATCAATCAATCGTTATCATATTTTCGCTGGTGAGCAGTATACTGATGAGATTTTTCCTGAGAAAATCAAGAATAACGGAGTGCTTTATGCTGAATGTATTCATCTTGGTTTGTTTATGACAGATACATATACTGCTGATGACAATGAAGCTGCAACAATAGCAAGAGGTTATGATGTTGTTTATGACATTAAGAGTAGTGAGATAAAACTGCTTTATCGTATCATGACAACAGATGAAAACTTAACAACATTCTATCGTGTAAACACAGATGTTTATGAGGATTTTGATGTGTATGAGTTCATCATTGATATTTCTTCACAGATTGTTGGAAAGCTGAAACAAAGCATTTCAACGCCAGTTTCTGTATCAATAAAAGTTATGGAGGCAGCGTAATATATGGGGCTAAGATTGATCGTTTCTGAAAAACCTAGTGTAAGTGTGTCAATTGCGTACTGTATTGGTGCAACAGAGAAAATACAGGATGGTAAAGTTTCATATTGGCAGGGTAACGGATATATTGTTACCAACGCATTAGGTCACCTTTTCGGTATCGGAATGCCGGAGGATTATGGTTATGAAAAGTGGGATATTGATAAACTTCCGATTATTCCAGAATTCAAGCTGTTTCCTTTGCAGGGATATGAAAATCAGATAAAACTTTTGAAGAAGCTTTTTAGTCGTGATGATGTCACGGAAGTAATAAACGCTTGTGATGCTGGTCGAGAAGGGGAATGTATTTTCAGGTATATTTACAACTATTTTGGCTGCACAAAACCTGTCAAGCGTTTATGGATAAGTTCTCTTACTGACGAAAGTATTAAGTATGGTATTGATAATTTGCTTGATGGAAGTTCAAAGGACAATCTGTTCAATGCTGGGTTTGCGAGAGCAAAGGCAGACTGGATTTTAGGAATGAGTTTATCGAGGTTATACAGTATTCTTAATGATGACAGCCACAAGGTTGGACGTGTAAAAACTCCAGTTTTAAGCATAATCTCTACTCGTGATGAAGCAATTTCAGCATTTGTGAAACGACCTTTCTACAAGCTTTTACTTGAAAATGGTGCTGAATGTGAAACGGTTTTTGATACTCCAGAGCAGGCAGAGGTTGTTAAGTATAAATGCAATGGAAAGCTAGCTGTTGTATCGCTTGCAAAGTCTGAGCAGAAGAAAGAAAATCGTCCTTTACTTCATAGCTTAACATCATTACAGCAGGAAGCTAACGACATATTTGGCATGACTGCATCGGACACACTCAAAGCTGCACAATCGTTGTATGAAAAGAAATTGCTTACATATCCTCGAACAGACAGTAACTATTTATCTGATGATATGATACCTCTTGTTGAAAGTATAGTAAAGTGTTTGACTTCATTTGATAATGAACGTATTACTCACCTACAAGTGCAAGGTTTGAATATTGACAGCAGAGTAATTGACAACACAAAAATATCCGACCACCATGCAATCATACCGACAAATCTTATTGGTAGACTTGCTGAAACCGACTTGAATACTGATGAAGAACGTGTTGTTCGACTTGTAATCAATAGATTTTTATGTGCTTTGGATAAGCCATACAGTTATACTGAAACAAGGTATGAATTTCTTTTAGAGAATGAGATATTCAAGCTTACAGTAAGAACTCCAGTTGAAATGGGGTGGAAGAATTACAAGCTTTCAGAGCCGAAAGACCTTGATGAAGATAGTGAAAAAGTTTGCGATGTTACCTATCATGAAAATGATACTTTTACTGTTGATAATCTAGCAGTAAAGCAAGGTGAAACCAAACCACCAAAGCATTTTACTGAAAGTTCACTTCTTGCTGTTATGGAAAATATAGATCGTCAGATTGAGGATAAGGAACTTAAATCTTACGTTAAAGAACGAGGTTTAGGAACACCAGCAACAAGGGCATCTATCATTGAGGAACTCATTTCTGCTGGATATATTGAACGCAAGAAAAAACAGCTTGTTTATACTGATTATGGCAGAAAATTTGTATCGTCACTTCCTGAAAGTGTGAAGTCGGCAGAGCTTACTGCACATTGGGAGCAGATGTTGTCTGATATTGAAAATGGTGTTTGTAATGCTGATAATTTACTTTCGGAGATTGCGAAAAATGTTACTGACATAATCATTTTCGAGAAAAGTAAGGTTAATCGCAATAAGGTTACAAGGAAAACTATAATCGGCAAGTGTCCGAGGTGTGGTAAGGTTATTGTAGAAAACAGCAAGGCTTTTACTTGTTCTGGTGGTCGTGATGAGTGTGGATTTTTCATATATAAATCTGACAAACGTATTGGCAGGGATTATACTGCTTTTGAAATTTCTGAACTGCTTTCATATGGCAGAGTGACTTTAAAAAACTGCACTTCTTCAAAGGGAAATAAGTATAGTGCTGTATTTTCACTTGAAGATAATGGGCAGTATGCAAATCTCAAGCTTGAGGAATTTGTTGGTGGGAAGAAAAAAAGGTCGTTTTAATATCAAATGTGCCTCGCTTATTTTGAGGCGAGGCACATTTTTATTATTGTTTATATATTAATTTGATTGGGTGTTTATGTATAAAATGCTTATCATTGAATATACTCATTAATTGTAATTTTATATAGTGGCTCACCTTCAAAATATGAAAACTCAGGCTCTAAATTTGTCAATTTTCCAACCAATTTAAGACCTGCTTTCTCTAATACTCGCCCAGAAGCAGGATTGCCATCTTCTCTAAACCCAACTATCTCATTTAGTTTCAATTCTTCAAACCCAAATTTAAGCATACTATTTGCGGATTCTGTTGCATATCCCATTCCCCATTTATCAGGTGTTATGCTATAAAACACTTCTGTTACACTTCTGTCATATTCAGGTGCACCAAGTCCGCAATATCCAATAACTCTATTATTATTTTTCTCTCTTATTGCGAAAAAATATCTAAACCAATCAGGGCGGCTTTTTTTCTCGCCATAAAAATAGCTTGCAAAATTAAAAAATTTATTCCAATCATCCATACTTTTCCAAGGTTCATCGGGTGTATATTTTACCATCTCAGGATTAGATTGAATTGCAAACATATCATCACAATCAGCTTCTTTAAAACAAGAAAATGTTAATCTTTCGGACTTAATAGAATAATCATTATCTAAAATATAATTTAACATATTTTATATCTCCATATCATAAAAATTTTCTTTACTTTAAGTGTATATATCGTATTAAAAATTACATAAACATTGGCTTTAACCCCCTTTGTATTAAGAATAAATCTTCTTATTTGATTTTTAAATCAAAACCCTACATCTTCTACCTAAAAATGCAGGGTAATACTATTTAAACTATAAATTAAATAATATTGATTTCACCTTGCAAATAAAGTGCAGCTTTTCCTGAGATTTTTACTCTATCGCCACAGTTTTCACAATATAGTGTTCCACCTCTCGGTGAAAGTTGTTTTGCTGTCATTTTAGTTTTATTAAGCATTTCTGACCAAAATGGAATTAATGTTGAATGTGATGAACCTGTAACAGGATCTTCTGTTATACCTGCATTGGGTGCAAAAAATCTTGAAACAAAATCTACTTTATCACCTTTCGCAGTAACAATTAATGCAAAGCAGTCTGATAATTTTGCAATTAAATTTATATTAGGTTTTAATTCTTTAACTTGTTTTTCGGTGTCAATCAAAAGAAGCATATCTCTTGATAAATGTGCTTCTTTTATTGGAACTCCGATAGCTTGCTCCATCAAAGGAATTATAGCGATAGGCTTAGGTTTTCTTGAAGGAAAATCCATTTCATATAAGTCACCTATTTTTTTTACTCTTAATATACCACTCATAGTATGGAAATCTATATTGTCTATATTTTTATCAAAAATATTTGTAATGATAAAGGCACTTGCCAACGTTGCATGACCACATAAATCAATTTCATTTTTAGGAGTAAACCATCTTAAATCATAATAGGTATCACGTTTTACAACGAAAGCTGTTTCAGCAAGATTGTTTTCGAATGCTATATTTTGCATTAAATCATCTTTAATCCACTCATCAAGTATGCATACACCTGCGGGATTTCCTTTAAATAATTGATCTGTAAATGTATCAACAATATAATATTTCATGTTGTTTCCTCCAAGAATTTATACGTTTTAAATCTTAAATTACTTTTATCTCATTATACCACTCCACCTCAAATAAATCAACTAAAACAAAGAAAGGAACAAAAAATATTGAGCAGATTACAATCCGTCCGAGAAAACTGGACAGAAATAACCGAACGCTTGAAGTCGGATAAACAGCATTTAGCACAGTTTCTTCGTTTTCAGGCAAGCATGTACAAAATGTCATTCCCTGATGCAGCTTTAATATATCAGCAAAACCCAAATGCTACAAAGGTTGCAGAATTATCCACATGGAATAAGCTTGGCAGACTTGTAAATAAGGGTGAACATAGTATCGCTGTTTTCGGTGAGGATAACAAGTGTAAATACCTTTTTGACATATCCCAAACCAACGGTAAGCGTGTTCCTGAATTATGGAAATTATCAGAGGATATATCAGCTGAGCTGACTTCTGTTATCAATGAAAAATACGGTAAATCGTGCAAAAACATACAGGAAACCATTGCTGCAATGGCTGTTGATAACATTAAAACTAGGCTTCCTGATATTGAGCATAATGTGGCTTTATCTAAGCTTTCGGAAAATGAAATCAAGGCATATCAGCAGTCTGTTGTGTCAGCTGTACGCTTTGTTGTATCAAATCGTTGTGAGCTTGGAAGCGATATGAAAGTGTCAACAGGGATTAATCTTAATGCTGTTGACAGCTTTAAGGATAATCGTGATTTAATACGATTTTGCGACTTGGTGCAGAAATCTGCAAAGGATACACTGCTTGAAATGGAGCGAGAAATCGTTCAAATATATACAAAAAGGAGAGAGCAAAACCATGACCTACAAACAAACATCGACAGGACAGCTAAAACCACAAATACAGTATACGGACGATCCGAGAGAACTGGCACTTCTGCAAAATCAGGTATCGAAGTGGGGGAAACTGTGGCAGGAATGGGTGCAGACAGAGTACCCAACGGAAGTAGCAGTTTACATAATGGAGAGCAAGTGGCAGATAATTCCGAGGGAGATAGACGTTCTGGCAGAGGAACGCTTTCAGGAACTCGACATACAGTACCGTCAAAGCAATCCACGACCGATGACATTCGACGAAATTCAGACTTGGGAGAAAAATCGACTTCTTTGGATAGAACATCTGATTATGGAGGAGATAGTCTTTCAGTTGAGGGATTGATAGAAACGTACAAAAATGCTGACTTCAATCGCAGACTTGATAATTATGAAACAGCAGGTAGACTTTTCTATGATTTACAAGGCTCAAATATTAATCCGGTTGAGTTTTTCGATAAGTTTGATGCTGAGAAATTCCCCGTAATTCAAGCTGATGAAATCAGAAATATTATTGAGAGTGCAGTTAAAAATCAACCTTTTGAAGTACTTGAAACGCCAAAAATAGAGCCAGTTATCATACTCAATGAGGTAGTCGAAACAACAGAATTACCATTACTTGAAAACAAAAAACGCATTGCTGCCATTATGAAAAATGATGAGCATTTCAATGTTAGTTGTGAGAATATAGTAAAGTTTTTTGAGGATAATCAAGACATAGCAAAGCGTACTGACTACATAAAATCGGTGTTCAATACAGAGTATGACGAAGTTAATGTTGATAATGTTCAGGTTGGTTTTAAAGTGAATGAAAGTGGCTTGTATATTTGGGAGGGTGATTACCTCAATCGAAGCAAAAAAGCTGCTTTTAACTGGGATGTAGTACAAGCTGTTACAGCTGATATGATTGATAAAAACGAATATCTCGATATTCCACCTGAAAAGATACTGCTTGACATTCCTCATGATAAGAATGGATATTATGCTGATGATTTGGATAATGGTGATGTCATAACTTTAGGTGATTCGACTTGGACAGTTGCAAGCAAAAAGGCATACTCAATTAAGCTTACTAATAATGATGAAACTTCATTAGAAAAAGAGCGATATTACTTCGGTAAGTGGCAGGAGAGGATTACAGAGTTAGGTTTTGAATTAATTTCAGAGAATGGTTATTCACATGAGCATAATGAGAATATTGAACTACATATTGAAGAAAAAGACATAGTAACCGAACCGATTTTTACAGAGCCAAAGAAAATAGAGCCAGTAATATTTGAGCCTGATACATCAGGTGAACAGCTGTCTTTCTTCGGTGATGATGAGCCAGTTGAAACAGTAATTCCAAACAAGCGAATTGATTTGCCGTCATATGAAATTACACAGGATATGATTGATTATGCTTTGAAATGTGGAAGCAATGAGCCAAAAACTATGGAGCGTATTACTGCACAATACCAAAAAGGCAAGTCTGAGATTGAAAATGCAGAGTTTTTGCGTAATGAATTTGGTGTTGATGGCAGAGGATATTTGTATACTAACCCAGATACCAACAAAATTCAAACAATGTCAGCTTGGTTTGACAAGGACGGAATAACTCTTGGTGCTGGAAATACAGCTTTCAATGCCAATTCAAACACTCGCATTTCATGGGAACAGGTTTCAAAGCGTATCGGTGAGCTTTATGAAAATGGTGAATATACTTCTCAGGATAATATCGACAGAGCTGCTCAGTATGAAATGCAGACAATAGCTGAAAATCTTTGGTATCTTCATCAGGATTGTGAAGCCGAATACTTCATTCCAGATGAAATGTTTAAGGGTGGATTTCCTGACAGTACACAGAGAATTACTGCAAGTCTGACAGATAAAAATACTGTACAAAAGTATATTTACGGACTTACTGATTTAACAAAGCAGTATGAGGAAAACAGAAATATACTGAGTTATCACTTCCATAAACCAAAGGCATTGCTAGAAAAATTAAAGGATTTACAGTTAGAGCGAAAGGATTTTATCACAAAATCAGATTTTAGTTTTACTCCAAAATATTTCATCACAGAGGATGAAAAGGACAAGGTTGTTTC
Source organism: Oscillospiraceae bacterium (assembly GCA_031550725.1). Lineage (GTDB taxonomy): Bacteria > Bacillota > Clostridia > Oscillospirales > Ruminococcaceae > UBA946. The sequence continues at coordinate 25,961 of JAVBOH010000037.1, read as the reverse complement.
TCATGGTGGAAATATTCAGGACAGCAAGTTTAGTATAATGAGATATTTTAGTCAAGAACATAATGCAAAAGAAAAAGCAGATTTTCTAAAGAATGGTTATGGCACTGGTCGTACTGGATTTAATACTTGGCATGACTCCACAGGTCTTACATATAGCAAGGGTGAGTCGCTTTCAAAGCCAGATTGTAGTATTACAATGAAATGGAATGAGGTTGCGAGCAGAGTTGAACGTTTGATTTCTGAGGGAAAATATATCACTCAAAAGGATATTGATGAGCGTATTCGTCATGCGAAATATACTATTAATAATACAAAACCTAATGATGATGTTAACAAAATTATGATTAAAAATGCTCAGAAAGTTCTTGATGAGTATGGTATCGGTAATGAGCCACAGAAGTCACCAGTTCAAAAGATAATCGAGAAAGCAAAGGCTGCTGGTATTCCAGTTGAAATAATGGAAACTCCACAGGAAATTGATGTTGATGAAAAAGACAAAGCCGTATTTATGGATACTCGTGACGAAAGTTTCATATCCGTTATACAGACTGATGAGGGTATTGACTATACAATGTATGCTCCAGATTTAACACCAATTGATAGTGGAATATGGGAGATGGACGAGTACATTGACCTTGAATTTTCTGCATCTGAACTACTTGGCACAAGTGAGAAAATGATTGCAGAAGTTCCTGATTACGATAAATTCATTGAACTTGTTGATATGAATACTGACCTAGATGTTCCGTCTGAATTATCTCAAATGAAAGCTGATATTCTTGCTAACATACCAAATGAAACTCCAGTAAAATCGGTGTTACCAAAAGTAGAACATAGCATTGAACAGAAGCAAGAGCATAAACAGGAACAATCTAAAGTTGATACTCCTGAAAAGATTGTGGTAACAAAATCGGAAAAGAAAACTGGTACTCCAGTTACATATCATTTCAATTCAGATGATATTGTGCAAGGTGGTGCAAAATCAAAATTCAATGCTAATGTTGAAGCAATAAAAACCTTGCAAAAGCTTGAAAAAGAGAACAGATATGCAACTCCTGAAGAACAGGCAATTATGGCGAAGTATGTAGGATGGGGTGGTATTCCACAGGCATTTACAACAGACAGAGCTGCTGAAAGCTTGAGTGGGAATGTAGGAAATTCTGCTCCGACTGGTTGGGAAAATGAGCAGAAAGAATTACTTAGCTTGCTTTCGGTGGATGAATACAAAACAGCAAGAGCATCAACTTTAACAAGCTTTTATACTCCTCCAGAAGTCACAGACGGTGTTTATCAGGCACTTTCACAATTCGGATTCGAGGGTGGAAATGTACTAGAGCCGTCGATGGGTGTAGGTAATTTCTTTGCGAAAATGCCAGAGGATATTCGTGATAATTCAAGGCTTTATGGTGTTGAGCTTGACAGCGTTTCAGGCAGAATTGCACAGCAACTTTATCCAAATGAACGAATTCAGATAAAAGGCTTTGAGCAGACATCATTTAATAACAACAGCTTTGATATTGTAGTCGGAAATATTCCTTTCGGTGATTACCGAGTATCTGATAAAGCTTATGACAAGCATAATTTCAAGATACATGATTACTTTGCAGCCAAAGCAGTTGATAAGGTAAAACCAGGTGGAGTTGTAGCACTCGTTACTTCAAAATTCACAATGGATAAACACAGCGAAAAAGCTAGGCGATACCTAGCTGAAAGATGTGATTTACTTGGTGCAGTCAGACTTCCAAATGATGCTTTTAAGAAAAACGCTGGTACAGAGGTTACGACAGATATTCTGTTCCTCAAAAAGCGTGAGACACTAACCGTTGAAGTACCTGATTGGGTGCATATGTCACAGACTGAGGATGGTATTCCATGCAATAAATACTTCGTGGATAATCCTGATATGGTGCTTGGAAAAATGGCTTGGGATGAGCGTATGCAAGGCAAATATGGAGCAGACAGCAAGGTTACAACTTGCATTGCTGATGACAGTAATCCTTTAGCAGAACAGATTAAAAAAGCTGTTTCAAAGATTGAGGGCAGTATTGAAACTATTCGTGCAGAGGAGAAAGAAAAAGGCGAACAGCAGTTCATTCCTGCTGATCCGTCTGTTAGAAATTTTACGCATACCATTGTTGATGGTGACTTGTATTTTCGTGAAAATGAAGTCATGCTCAAAGTTCAGGAAACTGGCAAAACACTCGACAGAATGATGGGACTTCATAAAATTCGTCAGGCTGCAATGGCTGTAATTGACGGACAAGCTGAGGGTTGTTCAGATGTTGAATTATCAGCACTCCAAAATGAACTTAATTCCGTTTATGACAAGTTCAAAAAAGCTTATGGGAACATTACAGATACCATGAATGAACGATGTTTCCGTTCAGATGACGATTACAATACCCTTGCTGCATTGGAGATAGTAAATATTGAAAAAAAGACCGTTGAAAAAGCTGAAATCTTCTCAAAACGTACTATTCAGCCAGTTCAGGAGATAACTTCTGTTGATACTCCACAGGAAGCATTACAGGTATCAATCGACCGAGTTGGTAAGGTTGATGTTGAGTATATGGCACAGCTTGTTGGTTGTGAGCCTGAAAAGATTGTTGTTGATTTAAGCAATGAGATTTATCGTAATCCTGCTAAAATTAGTGATGATGAAAAGTATTCAGGATATGAGGATGCAAGTGAATATTTGTCTGGAAATGTTCGAGAGAAACTCAAAATTGCAAAGGATTATGCAAAGCATATTGATGAGCATTTCTCTAAGAATGTTTCTGCACTTGAAAAAGTTATACCAAAAGACCTTGAAGCTAGTGAAATATCCGTCCGTATCGGTGCAAACTGGGTTGATGTAGATGATTACAATGCTTTTCTAAAAGAGTTTGCAAAAGCTGATACATATAGTCACCCTGTTACTCGTACAAAAATGGGCGAGTACAAAATTGAAGGTAAATCTCAAGATAAACGTGTTAGTGCAACAGGAACTCATGGTACTTCTAGAATGAGCAGTTATCATATTTTTGAAAATCTTCTTAATCAACGTGATGTTGTTATTCGTGACAGACGTGAGGAAGATGGCAAGGTGTGGTATGAGGTTAATGCAAAAGAAACACAGCTTGCTAAAGAAAAAGCTCGTCAGATGAAAGATGGGTTTAAGTCTTGGATATTTAATGATGTTGACCGTCGGCATAAATATGTTGAAAAATATAACTACCTTTTCAATGCAATCCGTGGCAGAGAATATGACGGTTCACGTCAAACATTCCCAGGAATGAATCCTGCAATTAAGCTTAATCCACATCAGGAAAATGCTGTTTTAAGAGGAAAACTTGGTGGAAACACCTTACTTGCACACTGCGTTGGAGCTGGAAAATCATTCGAGATGATTGCAACTTCAATGGAGAAAAAGCGATTAGGACTTATCAATAAGGCTTGTGTTGTAGTGCCAAAACATCTAACATTGCAGACTGCAAGTGAGTGGATGAGGTTGTATCCAAACGCAAAATTACTGGTTGCACGTCCAGAGGATTTTACTAAGGATAACAGACAAAAATTCATAGCAAGATGTGTTACTGGTGATTATGATGCTGTTGTAATGAGTTTCACTCAGTTTGAGAGAATTCCTATGTCAGACCAGTACAGAAAGCAATTTATGGAGCGTGAACTCAATGAAATAATGGACGCACTTGAAGAAGTGGATTCAACCGACAGGGTTTCCGTAAAGGCACTTGAACGTCAGAAACGACAAGTTGAGGAGCGTTTGGAAAAGCTGTTATCCTCACCAAAAGACAACTCATTATGCTTTGAAAAGCTCGGTTTTGACTACCTTGTATGTGACGAATCACATAACTATAAGAACTGCTTTATTTCGACAAAGATGTCAAATGTGGCAGGAGTTCAGACTACTGCTGCTCAAAAATCAGAGGATATGCTTATGAAAAGCCAGTATTTAAATGATAAATACGGTTGTAATAATATTTTATTTTCAACTGGCACCACCACCGCCAATTGCAGCTCCATAACTTTTATTGATACTAAGCTCAACAGAGGCATTTATAATACCTCCATTTATGGTAATAGTATTAGCTACACCGCCACCGCCAATTCCAGCATCAATATTATAACCAACTGCAGTTATTATACCTCCATTAATAGTTATATTAGCACCTGTTGTACTATTCTTGCTACCACTGCCAATACCAGTTCCACTATTACATGAAGCATTTATTTTGCCGTTATTAATAATTATTGTACCACCTGAAGCAGAAGCACCACCACCAATTCCAGAACTAGATGTACTAGTAGCTGTAATATCACATCCATTAATGATAATTGTTCCACTACCACGATTTTTAGAGGTTGTGCCATAACCACCGATACCAGAGCAACTTGAAGATCCTGTTGCAATGATTTTCCCTGTTCCTGCTGATTGACCATAAATAGTTAAAGAAGTTCCTTCTTTAACACCAATTCCAGCATGATCACTTGTACCATTCGCTGTAAGCTTAGCACCATCTGATATAATAAGATTAACACTTTCCCCATCATTGACTAATAAATCTGAAGTAGTTACATCACCTTTTACAACATACCAACCACTAGACAGAGTAGTATTACCGCCTGTTAGGACTTCACATGAAACACGATTTGAATAACCATGTTCATCAACATAATCAACTAATTCTATACCCAAAATTGATATGGTGTTTTTGTGATTAGCTGAAATCTCGTAATTTTCATGATTTTGATTTGTGTTGTCAATATCAAAGATAATATCAGTAGTTCCAGTCGGCAGATATAAATATAAATTACCATTATTGTCCGTTTTAACATCTTTCAGACCATAGTCTGTTGGAGAAGTCATTATATCTACTGATTTATTTATTGGCAAACCATATATAGTAACTAAAAAGACATCGACAGAGTTGTTTTTTAGCGTTCCACTATCACTTCCATTGCGGCCTTTTCCTATATTATCAGCTTGCTCATACTCTTTTTTGGCATTTACTGAACCACCAGTGATTTTCACAGTTCCACCACTGCCATTAACTCCACCACCAATACCAGCAGACTGTGTGCCGCCAATTGCTGAAATTGTACCGCCGGATATATTTACTGAGCCGCCAGCACCACTATTTCCGCCGCCAATGCCTGCTCCACCAATAGAACCGTTAGAGATACCACCGTTTGCTGTAACAATACCACCACTAATATTAATATTGCCACCGCTGCCATTATTTCCGCCGCCAATACCAGCGCCACATGTATTTCCTGCTGCAGTTATTATGCCACCTGATATTGTTGTAGTTCCACCCTTACCATTAGAGCCACCACCGATACCAGCAGCATATTCAGCACCAGCAGCATTAACAACTCCACCTGTGATTATTACATCAAAGCCATCGTGTCCATAACCACCGCCTATACCTGCTGAGCTGTATCCGCCTTGAGCATTAACAACACCGCCATTAATGGTTATTGACCCATTAATAGTGCTATTTTTACCAGAGCCACCAATTCCAGCACCACCAGATACCGTTAAAACAGTACCGCCAGTTGCATTAACAGTACCACCGTTTATTGTGATTGAGCCTGATGTTACGGTTTTAGCTGTTGAACCAGCACCAGCTCCTATTCCAGCACCACCATTAGAGCCAGTCATATTATTACTGCCGCCAACAGCAGTAATATTACCACCATTTATGATGATATTACCACTGTTTCCACCGTCTTTACCACCAATTCCAGCCGAGCCAGTACCACCCTGAGCATTTAATGCGCCTGTTCCATTTTCTTGCCCATAAATATGTAAAGTATTTAACCTCTCAAAAGGACACACATTATAATATTTATAATTTTCTTCGTATTTAAGCGATTTCTGACACATCCAGATACCGCTTATTTTTCAGTTCTTTATCAAGTAGCTTGTAATAAATATGAATATCTCTAGGTCGGTCAGCAGAATATTCATCGATAGTAATATACTCAATCAGTTCAAGACACATCTCACGAGTGAGTTCGGAAACATCAGTGTACTTCTTCAAACGCTTGATGAACTCATCGACATCCTGTTCATCTTTCTGTACAGCACTAAGCTTAACTTCAAGGTCTGAAACTTTAACAGTCAAATCTTTCTGCTCAGATTGATACTTTTCAAGCAAATTAATACAAACATCCTCAGGGATTTTACCCAGTACCTTATCCTCATAAATGGATGACATCAATTTATCAAGTTCACCCAATCTGAATTTGCCTTCACGTAATTGTTTTTGTTCATCCGCAGACTGGCGAGCATTAAGTTTTTCTTTTTGAGAAAGAAAATTCTGACGTGCTGCATTCTCATTATCAACCACAAGCTTTGCCATTGAACGAATATCTTCAAGAACAACAGCATCAATATCTTTCATCTTAATGTAATGACTTGTACAATGAAATTTGCCAAATCGGCTATATGCTCCGCATTGATAATTATGACGGATATATTTTCTCGGAAGCTTTTTACTCCCGTTTGTAGTGTTGTTTGTGCAAAGCCGCATCTTCTCGCCACAATTTATACAGAACATCAATCCACTTAAAGGCATTGTTTCATATTTCTTTGTTTTCTTGCCTTGACTTACCGATGCTTCCATTTCCCTGCACTTATCCCAGATTTCTTGTGTAACAAGAGGTTCATGGGTATTTTTCACAACAATCATATCTTCCTCATTACGCTTAACCGTCTTATGATTTTTGTATGAAACTGTCGTAGTTCTCAGTTGTACTAAATGTCCGAGATAAGTTGGATTTTGAGTCAATGCTCTGACTCTTTCTGCACACCAAAGATGATTTGTATGACGAGGATTTGGTTTTCCAAGCTTTGCATATTGATAATCTGACGGTATCATTACCTTTTCCTCATTAAGCTTGTCTGCAATATGGCGTGGACTAATACCTTGTGAACGCTCTAAGAAAATGCGTCTGATAATACTTGCGGCAGGCTCATCCACAACAGGAAGTTTATTCTCGTCAGTTCCTTTTACATATCCATAGGGAGCAGAAGCTGCACGATACTTCCCAGCCTTAGCATTCGCTTCAATAACAGCCTTAATCTTCTTCGAGGTGTTTGCGGCATGCCATTCGTTAAAAACATTCATTATAGGCATCATATCCATTGCTGTGCTGTTCGTATTGATGGTATCAACATTATCATTCAAAGCAATAAATCTGATGTTATGCATAGGGAAAATGTAATCAATATATTGTCCGACTTGAATATAGTTTCTTCCGAAACGTGAAAGGTCTTTAACGATAATCAAGTTTATTTTTCCTTTCTCAGCATCTTCAAGTAAACGCTTAACAGCAGGTCTGTCAAAACTCGTTCCTGAAAATCCATCATCAACATAATAATCAATGATATTCCAACCTTGCTCATTAACATATTTTGTGAGTATCAATTTCTGATTTTCAATAGAAAGTGATTCACCAATTCTCAAGTCATCCTTTGATAATCTTACGTAAATTCCAACGTTATTAATAGTCTGCTTTGGCATAAGCTTTAACTCCTTTCAAATCCAAAGCACCTATATTCGATGAAATAATTATAACATATTTCATCGAATAGGACAAGCACTTTGCAACAAAATATTAAGCAGCTATAGTAAGGATTTCATTCATTGCACGGTTTATTGCAATTCTTGAAATAACTTCATTAATATCTTTATCACCAATAAAATGTGAATGTACAATATATTTCTTTCCTTCAATTTCGTATTCATTAATTGCCGCTGGACAGTCGCTGTATTTTTCATTCAGTTCAAACATCGCAAGTCTATTCAATATGTAATACCTCCATTTTATATAACATCATTTTGTACCGTATTATCAGTGAATTTAGTTTCACAAGATGATTTTACCGCAACAGGTGGATTATCTTTCAAAAAACGCTTTTCTTTTTCAGAATCAACAAATTCCTTTACCTCGGTAACGGTGAATAGAAAATCCAACATTTCCTTGAAATCTTCCGGAGTAAGATTTTCTCCAAAATACTTGTGAACAAGTCCACCGATACCGCAAAGATTATGTGTACGAATCTTACGTTCCTCCGCTTCAATTTTTGCCTGTAATTCCTTTTTAGAATCCTCCAGCTTTTTCAGCTCTGTTTCTGCTTCCTTTGTACGCTCGTTAATACGAGTTAATTTTGATTTCATTATGTCCATATCAACTTTTCTTGGCATAATATTATCCTCTCTCTCATTTTAGTAGTCACATACGCTCCCAGTCCATACAGGCGGACAGCTATGGCTGTGGGATATTCATTCTGCTTTCGTCATGTCGTTTACGATATGACTGTGTTTTGGACTATCTTATCATTAAGTGCAAAACTAACTGAATATCCCGAAGGGCGCACTTATACAAACTCTGACGAGTTTGTGTGCGCAAGGGAGTAAACTCCCCTTGACCCCTCTGAAAGCTTTGCACAGCAAAGCCAACTGCCGTACCTTGTGGTACGGATTTTTACGATGATATTGCAGCTTTTGCAATTGCACATATCATCGTGAACAGTGCTTTTTTACTGGTTTGTCCTTACTCTTTTCAGCAGCAGTAAGCTCTTGATTTTCATTTTTAATCTGCTGCCATAATTGATAAACTTCATTATCATACTTCCTTGCCATGAAAATCTTTAAATTATTATTGCCTGCATTAGCAATTTTGAATTGAATATTTCTCTTGAGCAATTCGATTTCAATCTTGTCCATTATCTCTTTGGTATCTGTAAAGGTCAACATTTCAGAAACAGGACAGCCGACTTCTGATTCAAGCATTTCTTTTATGAGATCATTTTTATCATCATATAATGAAACAATTTGAAATTTCAGACGTTCAATTTCAGCATCAGTATTATCAAGAATGATTTTTCTGTTCTTGCTGCTCTTATCTGTTTTAAATCCCTTTTTCTCAATTGCACATGCAGCAGCACCAAGATGAATCTGAGGAATTTTATCTATTCCCTGTGCCTTGTAGCTGCGGTGGTCAATTCTTTCATCGCTGGCATAATTAAGCTTATGATTACACCAGTCCGCCCATAACTTTCTCCATTCAAGCAACAAAACCTTGTCGTTCCATGAGCGGTCTTTTGTAGTGAAACCATGCTCATTAACTCTGCGTGTATTGAGAAGAATATGTACATGAGGATTACCGTCTTTCTTATCATGGATTGCAAAATCAACACACATTCCTCTGCTTACAAAACATTGCTGACAGAATTTCTGTACCAAATCAATTTGTTCATCACGAGAAATTTCAACAGGAAGTGCAGCATCAATATGCTTTGCAGTCTGACTGTTCTTTCTGGTTTCTGCACTTTCAACGGCATTCCACAGAACAGAACGTTTCATAAATCTCTTTGGAGCTTTATAAGGAAGCAAAATTTCCTTATGTACAATTTCTTTTTTTTTGCTGTAATCATGAATAATATTATTGTACTCATTTTTAATTTTCTCACCTGAGATATATGCTGCTTTTGCGACTGCACTTGCACCTTTACTGCGAGTAACAACCTTAACGTTAAAGTGATAAATTGCTATATTTATACCTCCTTATGTTTTATTTGTTTGCATTTGATTTCTTAAATCACCTCCTGGGTTTTATGAGAAAGTATTACAAACCCTTCTCATAAGTACCTACCAAAACAGGCTTTTTTGTAACCGCTTTTCTTCGTTTTCTGAAACTTTTGTATAATTGCATAAAACATAACAGATATTTTTATGCTCTTTCATATATTAAAGTCTCTCTGCATATTTTCATTCTGTACTCAAAAAAATATGCCGGTTCACTTATTAGGATAAAAAACTTCCGATTTTACGGTAAATTTGAAAATGTTGTTCTAAGGTTCTCTACCTTGCATAATTGAGTGGTTAATTTACTTGTAGTTATTCATATATTTTTGCCCATAAATAATCGAGTAGGAGGCTACCCCTTAATGAAGTAGCCGACCTCTCACACCACCGTATGTGCCGTTTGGCATACGGTGGTACAATAATTTGAGTGCAGTATCTTGTATCTTTTAGATAGTGCGCCTGTCAAGGCAAAATATTAACTCTGAGCATGGCGACTCAGCAGGAAAGTGGTTTAATTTCTGTTATAAATCGGTTAACCTGAGGGGAAACTCCATAGGAGAAAATAGCATACCGATAAATCCGTAAGTTGGATAGCTGTCATTCATACAATATCTGAATCTGCTAATTATTAAAAGCATTTGATTGTAAAATCGAATAGTGTTGATTTTTATAGAATAATATGGTATAATTGTTGCTGATGAGAGGTGACATTATGATTAACATTGCAATTTGTGATGATGAGCAGTTTTATTTAGATAAATTAAATACTTGTATAAGTGATTTTTTTGAACAAAACAATATATTGCATAATATATTGTTATATAATGATAGTGGCGGATTATTACGAGATTGTAATAAAGAAATATTCGACATTTTATTTTTGGACATAGATATGCCTAAATTTACTGGCATTGAAGTTGCTAATGAAATTCGCAAATATAATTCAGATATCATCTTAATTTTTTGTACCAATATAGATTCTTTTGTTTTTCAGACCATTAAATTTTCACCTTATAGATTTATTAGAAAAAGTAATTTAAATACCGAAATGATGGAGGTACTCGATTCGTTACAAAAAAAGATAGCAAAAGAAAGCGTGTCCTTAAGAACTACTAAGGATGATACTTCTTTTAAAATTAAAGTTACAGAAATTGTATATTTCGAATCGTTTAGGCATTGTATTGATATTCATTATAAAAATGATATACTAAAAACTAATATACCATTAGATAAATTAGAGTTTGATTACAGTGATTTAGGATTTATACGTATTCATAAAAGTTATCTTGTTAATTATCGGTATATTTATGATTTAGACATCAGAAATAAATTAATTGTTTTAGATGATAAAAGTAAACTAATGATTAGTAGATATCGTATAAATTCAGTAAAAAAACTTTTTATGAAGTTCACTAGGAGGGATATAAAATGATACAATTAATTTTTGATATAATTGCTAATGTTATTGACATTATCCTTGTTTCTTTTTTTGTAACTAAATGGCTTGATTATAAAAATGCAAATAATAAAAGGAAAAAATTTTTATTTATAGCTTCTGTACCTATTGTATTAGGAATTATTGCCGAAACTCTATATAGTATAAATATAATCGCAGTAATTGGTTATATGTTTTTTCTTTTTGTATGTTGTGAATTATTCTTAAAAGGTGAGATTTTAGAAAAGGTTTTGGTAACTGTTTTAAGCGTAGCTTTATTATTAATTGTGAGTATGTTGACACTTTCATTTATCGCTATGATATTGAAGGATAATTTCAATACAATAATTTTTCAACGTGGTATAGGACACTACTTTATTCTTTTCACAACAAAATTTTTGTATTTTCTTATTATATTTTTTGCTTTAAATTTAAAAAATAAAATAATGGTAAATTTAAAGTGGAAAGAATGGATAGTAATTATAGGTATTTTTCTATCTTCTTTTATTGCTGAAGTTTTTATATTTAATGCATACGAATCAATTTTACAGGAAAATCAATTGATATTATTGTTTGCAACAATAGGCCTTGCTACTTTAAATATAGCAACTTTTTATCTCTTTACAATATTAAATAAGGAGCATAACAAAGAAATACAATTAGAAATGTTAAATGTTAAACTAAATGAACAAAGTAAATTTCTATATGAAATTAATGATTTGTCGTTAGAAATAAAAAAAATAAGACATGATATAAGTAAATATCTCGAAGTAACCACGGCATTATTGCATGAAGGAAAAACAGAAAAGGCATTTATTTATATTAACGAATTAAAAAACAACAAAATAGACAACATTTTTAAGTCTATTACAACAACCAGTGATGTAATGAATGCGGTTTTGAATTTAAAACTTATTGCATGTCAAAAGAAAAATATTGCTTTTAATTATCAAATTACAGGAGATTTCAGTAATTTTTCAGACATTGATATAAGCATTATGCTAGAAAATTTATTGGATAATGCTATCGAATCATCAGAAAAAAGCAATAATCCTTGTATTAATGTTACAATAAGTAATAGCAAAGCTTATTTAGCATTAATTGTAAGTAATTCGATTATGAGCTCTGTTCTACTTAACAATCCAAATTTATCAACCAGTAAACCGGATAAAAATTTACATGGATTAGGTTTTCAAACAATAATGGATATTGTTAATAAATATAATGGGATGATAAATTTATCAGAAAGCGAAAACAAGGATAATTTTATTGTTGATATTAGATTAAAAAGATAATTGCTTTTGGGGAATATAAAATACCATTGGGGCAAAAAATGTTGATTTTATGAATACACTTATGCTATACTAAATACAAGATAAATATTATCTTGTATTTAGTATATTTTTGTTTGTGTTGGCATTGCAAAATGCCTTTACATAAATATTAAAACAGGAGGTAAAAAACGATGGAATTCAAAATGAATGAAGTAAATGTTGAAGCTATTGAAGTTCTGGAAGAGACTGATACACCTGCATTCGGTCTCGGATGTGGCGTTGGCTGTTTCGGAATATTCTGTTTCGGCTAAGTAGCAATTCTTAATTGACTGAATCTCAATGTGTAAAATTATATATTGAGATTTGGTCATTAAGTTTATCACTAATGACATATGAAAGGGTAATAAAATGAATTTACATTTTATCAAAAATGATACTGATTACATTATGCTTAATTGCAGTAATCTTAAATTTTATAACATTAACGAAAATACAAAAGGCGTTATTGATGATATAATTGCAGGTTTCGAATACGATCAAATTGGAAAAAAACATAATATTTCAGAGGATGATTTTCAAAATATTTTAAAAACTATTGATGAAAATTCAACAATTCCAGAATTCACTGCAAAAAATTCTGATTTTTTATATAAACTTACTTTAAATATTACGAATAAATGTAACATGAGTTGTAAGTATTGTTATGCATGTGAAGGTGAATACTTATCATCATCTTCTGTTATGGAGCAAAATACAGCTAAAAGTGCAATTGATGTATTTTTAAAAAGATATAGGAATATTAAAAATATTCAATTCTTTGGTGGCGAACCATTACTCAATATTCCACTCATTGAATTTATTTGTGAATATTTTACGAAGTTAAACAATGAAAATAAAATTGAATTTCTACCTAACTTTGGACTTATTACAAATGGTACCATCTACACTGAAGAAATGATATCCATTGTAAATAGATATAATATATTAATGACAGTAAGTATGGATGGAAATCAAGAATTGCATAATGCAACGAGAGTGTTTAAAAATGGCTCTGGCACATGGCAAAAAATAATTGAAAATATAAGGAAATATAAATTAGCAACTAATCAACCTATAGCAATTGAAGTTACATTTAATTCAAATCATGTTAATTCAGGATATTCAATTATTAATGTAATAAAGTCAATAAAAGCTGATACAGGAATAAATAATGTACATGTTGTACCTGTTTCGGTAGATACTGCCTCTACTCTAAAGCTAGATAACAGGTATGATTTTATAAATTCAGTTCATGATATTTTTGACTTCAAAAGAATTGAAAACCAAGATCATTCTTATGCCTATATACAAAGAATAATACAATCATTTAAAGTCAAAAAGACAAATAAATATTTATGTGAAGCAGGAATTTCTATGTTTTCTGTTTCATATAAAGGAGATATCTTCCCATGTTTTATGTTAACAGATATTGAAAAATATAGAATGGGGAATATATTTGATGAAAATTTATTTGAATCAGAATTATTTACTACAATTAGTAACCAGTTATTAGAATTCAGCAAATTTAAAAATAGCAAATGCACCAATTGTTTTAATAATAAAATATGCTTTGGATGTTTAGGAGCTAATTATTTTAATACTGGAAATATTTTTGAAACATCTGAAGAAGATTGTTTTATGTTTAGAAAAATGACTGAATCAGTTATAAAAGAGCTATCGGTTTCATATATATAGAAAGGATTTATTATGACAACTTCTCCAATTGCAGAAGAAGGCATTAAAAAGTATCTTCTTTATGAATATAAAAACAAAGAAAATAAGTATGCTATTGGAAGCATTAAAAAGGATCGCTTTATTGAAGTTAATGAAAGTGATACAAATAGCATTTTAGAAGTTATAGAAATGCTTGATGGAGAAAAAACTATCGAAGAAATAGAACAATCTATTTATGATTCTTCAAATAAAAAAATAAATGTACAGCAATTATGTTTAGTGTTAGAAAAAGCAGATTTACTAAAAAATTCTAATGATAATATAGTTGAAAAAAGCGAATATGATGCATTTTCATTAAAATTGTTAGAAGGTAATTTGGTTAAATTTCATCCGATTTTAAAAAAATTATCTTCTATAATAATTCCCTTTTTATTTATTACAATTTTGTTGGTTGGTTTTTCTTTCGTATTGTGTAACACTTTATATATTATAGGTGGGAATAGCTTATTGGGTTTTAATAATCACTATGTATTTAATATAATTACTATAATATCAATAGGCTTTTTTAGTCTTTTTTTACATGAAGTAGCACATGGTATAACTGCATCAAGATTTGGACTTATACCTAATAAAATAGTTCTTTCATTATATTTATATATAAGTCCTATTATTTATTTAAAAATTCCAGGAATATATACATTAAATCGCAATCAAAGAATAGCAGTTTGGTCAGCAGGAGTTATTACTAATGCTTTTTTATTTAGTTTAGGAATGTTATTATATACTATGTCAATTGATATTGGAGCTAATGATTTTTTAATTGAAGTATTTAAATATTTATGGTATATTAATCTTGTTTTAGTAATTTCAAATCTAAACCCACTTCTTCCATTGGACGGTTATTTTATTTTAGCTTCATTATTTAAGATTCCAAACTTACGTAAGAAATCTTTTTCAAATATAAAAAATTTCTTTAAGACAGGAAAATTAGTTTCAAAAGGATTTTATTTACTATATTTTGCACTAAGTTGTACAGCGATTGTAGCACTAATATTTAATGAATTGCATTCAATAATAGGTTTGTTTGCATCAGGGTATTCGTCAAGCGGAGTGTTCGGTGCAATATGGAACATTAAACAATATCTGCTAATTTTGGTTTTAGTAATATCATTAAGAATATATACTGCTCATAAAGCTTATAAAAAAGGAGCTTCCAATGAAAACTAAAGTTTTACAAACGTATAATTTGAATAAAGTAATTCGAAAACATACAATAGTGAATAATGTTAATTTTTCACTAGATGAAGGCGATATTTTAGGGTTTTTAGGGCCCAATGGTGCCGGTAAAAGCACTACGATAAAAATGATACTTGGTCTGGTCAGACCTACATCAGGAGAAGTTAAAATATTAAATTATAATATAAGCACACAACGTGAATCTGCATTAAAATCAATAGGAGCAATGGTTGAATATCCTAGTTTTTATTCAAATATGAGTGGATTTGAAAATTTAAAATTGTATGCTAGATTATATAATTTAAATGATAATAGGGTTAATGCTGTTTTAGATTTGGTTAATTTAAAAAAAGATGCAAATAAAAAATTCGAAAATTATTCTATGGGAATGAAGCAACGTTTGGGCATTGCACGTGCGTTTCTTCATTCACCAAGAATCGTAATTCTGGATGAGCCGACTAACGGATTAGATCCAGAAGGAGTAATTGAAATACGTAATTTAATCATTAAATTATCTAAAAATGAAAATATAACATTCCTTATCAGTTCACATATTTTAAGCGAGATACAGACAATGTGTAATAAACTTGCAATAATAAAAGACGGTATAATATTAGTTCAAGGTGATACAGCAGCTCTTTTAAAAGAGAATGAATATGATAAACTGGAAGATTATTATCTCAATATAGTAAAGGAAAGCACTAATGATTAAATTTATGTTAATTGAATTCAAAAAAAATTGCAATTTAAAACAAGTTATATTATATTTTTTTTCAATTATTCTTTTGTGCATTCTAATTACCTTTATCGAAAATAATATGTTGTCAGAAAAATTGGGTTATAAGTTTAATTTGATGAGTTTTTTTGAATACAATTCAACATTTCTTTTATGTAAATTAATATTCCCAATCTTTACGTTATACTTGTCATCACTAGTATTCGCAGCGGATTATTCCGAAGGTACATTAAAGTATTTTTTGTTCTCAGGTATAACACGAATTAAACTTTGTTTGGGAAAGATAATCTTTTTAATGATTTCCTCAATAATCACAATAATAATTGTCTTTGTAGGTTTAGGAAGCACTTATTTACTTTTTTATGGCATAGATAACAGTATAAATTATATACTAAAAGCATTTTACTCATATATGTTATTAGGAATAGGATGTTTTCCAATAATATTAATTACAGTTTTAATGTCTATTGTGTTTGGTCAACATATAAAAACACTTTTTGGAAGCATAGGAATTTTAATTTTTTCATTATGTGTTGACAGTGTATTAGGAGATAAATTCTATACTCCTACTGGATTCATTAGTAATGCCAATCTATATTTTAGTGAAATTTCAATTTGCCAAACCTATATCATAATGCTTGGGGTTTATGTTATAATATTAAACATAATTATTTTAACATTATTTAAATTAAAAGATATTTGGAGTTAGGAGATTTTATGGCTAATATTTATAAAATTACATTTAATGAGTTAAATAAATTTTTTAGAAGCAAAAAATTCTATGTATTATGTTTTTTAATAGTTGGATTAGCAATCTTGGCAGTTATAGCATATAGAGATATGGCACTAAATGTAATAACTAATAGTTCAAAAAGTGAAAATTATTCGGAAGAATTAAAAATTGTTCTTAGAAATTTAAATGGAATCAATTTTTCACGATTGTTTCTTACTGATTTTATTTTTAAAAGCTTTTTTTCAATATTTGTAATATTTATATTACTTATTTCAATAGATGTTTTTTGTATTGACAAAGAAAGTGGAAATTTCAAGTTCACTTTGTTAACAGGGGTAAAAGTATGGGAAGCATATATAGGAAAGATTATTGCAATGATTTTAATAGCATCATTAATTATATTTTCAAATTTATTCATATCATTTATATTAGGACAAATTTTCTTTGATTCTGAGCTTAATATGCAAAATTTATATACTGTCTTTTTGCTTTATTTTTCGAGCATTGTACCTGCTATAATAATTTCGTTAATAATTGCACTATCGTGTTTATCAAAAATATCATCTAAACTTCTTTCAATTATCGGCATTCTATTTACTTTTATTTTAGGTACAGTTGATAGTTTAACAGTTACAAAATATTTTTCACCTATAGGATTACTATCGGTCTTTTCTGATTGTTTACCACAAATAAATAAACCTTTTACACAGTGCTTTTCAACAGCAATCACTTATATTTTTATCTTGTTTATCCCCTTATTTATTTTATCAAAAAAAGTTGATTATTTTGAATAATATCACTTATATTATTGAAGGTTCAAGTAAGTTTTTAAGCCTATTTGAACCTTATTTTTGTTCATTAACAATTTCACACAAAATTCACTCAATGACATACTTTTCAAAAAAAATATTTATACTTCTTTGGAGTACCACATAACGGCAGCATTTCATTCGGAATTTTTATGTTATTATTTTTGTGTATTTTCTCTTGAGTTTTTTTAGAAGACATCAAGCTTACCTTTGTACGCGACTATTATAAAACAAGAATACCATAGGCGGTTTTAGAGCATAACTATAATTATCATTACTCAAGTCACTCTAATATGCCCCCCAAAAGTTAGACAAAATTTTAAATAAGAATTTATACAAAGCGACTAAGTGAAAATTTAGTCGCTTTTGTTATGCAATGAGAAGCCTGTATTGAACAGGAGACATACCTAAACGAGACTTAATTCGTTTGTTATTGTACCATTCGATGTGATTCTCAAGCTTTAGGATAAAATCTTCAACACTATCAAAAATTCTATCATAAAAGAATTCAACTTTCAAACGACCGAAAAAGCTTTCGGCACAAGCGTTGTCAAGACAGTTACCTTTACGTGACATACTCTGACGAATACCTTTATCAGCTAGCATTTTTTGATATTTTTTCATCTGATATTGCCAACCCTGATCAGTGTGCAATATCGCATTTGAACCGTTTGGAATCTTAGCAAATGCTTTTGTTAACATATCAGTTATCTGCTCAAAATTAGGATGAAAACTTAAATTATAGCTCATGACCTCACCGTTATAAAGGTCAATTAGTGGCGATAAATATAGCTTTGTTTCGAATAATTTGAATTCAGTAGCATCAGATGCCAGCTTCTCTAAAGGCTTGGCAGCAACAAAATCTCTCTCAAGAAGATTAGGTGCAATTTTGCCTATTTCACCTTTATATGATTTGTATTTTGACATTTTGACATGACAATACAGACCTATCTGCTTCATTAATCGCAAAACGGTCTTGTGATTGATTATTATACCTTTATTTCGTAATTCTGTAGTCATTCGTCGATAACCATAAGTAGAGTTACTCTCCTCGAAAAGTGTGCTTATTTCTGATTTGATATACTCATATTTATCAGGTTTTTCGAACTGTTTACAGTAGTAATAGTATGTACTTCGTGCAAGTTTCGAGACTTCTAAAAGTATCGGGAGCTTGTGTTGATGCCTTAATTCTCTTATCACTTGAGCTTTTTCTCGTGAAGTTCCCTTTCTAAAACCAAGACATTCAATTTTTTTAAGTAGTCAACCTCTGCTCGTAATCGTTGAACCTCACCTATCAAATCTTCTTCAACTTTTTTATCAAGTTTTGGTGGTCTGCCTTTTTGGGTTCCGCCAGCTAAACAAGCTCGCCCACGGTGTTCTTTATACAGCCCTTCTGCTCCTTCTTCAAGGTATATTCGCTCCCATCTTGTGACAATGTGATGATCATTTATTTCATAAAGTCGAGCTGTTTCTCGATAACTTAAATTTTCATTTATCATCGCTTCTACTACTTTTTGCTTAAACTCGCCTGTATATCGCTTATTTGCTTTTCCTTTTGGCATAAAAAATGCTCCCTTTCGTTAGTTTTATATAGTATATTTTATTATACCATATTGTCTAACAAAAAGGGAGCAGTTCACTCCTAAGTTGGTTATCCTTTATATTTTCTATTTTCAATTGTGCTTATTACAATAAAAAAACGCACCAACAATTTTATTTAATATTATTGACAATATTGTGAAGAGGTAAATTAACAAAGGTGTTATTATAATGAAGCTTTAAATAATATAATCATAATTAAAGTGCTGTCACTTACAAAATAGAAGTGACAGCACTTTTTATCAAATATAGGTTACTTTGGTTGATGTATCCGTATGAGAGGCTTACAGTTGAATTAGTATTAACATATATACCAGCACTAGCTATTCCACCATAAGCTCTGAGTGTGCATCCATCCATTAAAATAATATGAACATCACCCGACACAGATAAACCACTGGTTTCAACATTACTATTTACAACATACCAGCCAGCATACAATGTTTTTAAAGTACTGTCTGTAAGCTCAGTCGCATTTGAGCAAATTTGAGTATCACCTTTATCATCAATATAGCTAATTTCACTTGCTGCCCAAACATTAACAATATTTGTCGGCATTAGTCCCACCACCATAGCCAAGGTCAAAGCCCATGCTAAAAATTTGTAAGCTGTCGCTTTTTTGATTGTCCTCTTTGGCTTTTCTGCTAAATGTTCAGGTTTGTAAGTTGTTTTGTTAGTTATTTTGTAAGCCATAATAAATTCCTCCTTAAATTTCCCTTATATACATAATATGTAGTTTTTGCATACTTACTTATTATTATAACATAAAATAATATAAAATGTGCGAAGGTTTCTAAAAAGTTACCTTCGCACCAATTAATTTTATTTTATTTGAAATTGATATCCCTTTCCACGAACTGCTGAAATTGTATAATCGCTTTTTTCAAGCTTTTTACGTATTTTTGAAACCTGTATTTTAACAGCATTATAATCATTGTTAGGCGTTTGTTTCCATAACCTTTCATACAGATGCTCTGCACTGAAAAATTTGTTTTCATTCCTTGCAAAGTGCAACAAAAGCAAAAATTCCTTGTAAGTGAGCAAAATATCCTTATCATTAACAAATGCCCTGCTTGACGGAACATCAAGCGTAAGATTTCCAAGCGTAAGCACTACTTCCTTAGCAGGATTTTTCATTGCCCTGCGCCTCATAACTGCCGCAACACGCTGTAAAAGCTCATCAAGCATAAATGGTTTTGTGATATAATCATCACCGCCAATAGAAAGCCCACGAATTTTATCCTCATGCTCACTGCATGAAGTGAGGAACAGAATATGCGCATCAGTTGTGTCACGTATTTCCTCACAAAATTCATATCCATCCCCATCAGGTAAAACGACATCAAGCAGAATAACCTCAGGCTCATTATCTGCAAGATGTTCTCGTGCTTTAGCAAGCGTTAATGCAGTAAGCACCATATATCCTGCACCCTCAAGTGCACGCTTGTTAATTTCGTTAAGCTCAACATTATCCTCAACCAATAGGATGAGTTGAGAATTGAGAATTGAGAGTTGAGAGTTGTTTTCTATATTCATAAGGTATGCTCCTTTAATTATTAAAATTATTAATTGGTATGTTTTGAAGTTGAGAATTGAGAATTAAGTTGATAACTCTCAACTCTCAACTCACAACTTAAGCAACTTTATCGTTGGTTAAGTTTGTTTTTGTTGTTTTAACAATAGCAGTGAGTATACTGATAAGTTCGTTACAATCAGTATAAATACTGTCTTTTTGTTGGTCGTCAATATAATTAGTAGCATGTAACAATTCAATCCAGTAGGCTGTTTCATTAGCTTCTTTTAATGATATGCTGATTTTACTCAAAAAATCTTTTTTGCTTTGTCCCTGCAAAGCCTCACGAACATTAGCACCTATACTTGTTCCACTTCGTAAAACCTGTTTTGATATTATAAATTCACGTTTTTCACTACATAAAAATTGATAAAGCTTAACAACTCGCACAGCAAACAAAAAACTTTTATCTTTAATAACACTATTCCCCATAACTCTCAACTCTCCTCTCTCAACTCTCAACTTTATAAATTGGTAAAGTAAACTTAACACTTGTACCCTTATTAAGTTCGCTCTCAATTGTAATAATCCCATTATGTAACGCAATAATTTCCTTGCATATACTAAGACCTATACCACTGCTGCCATTCCCACTAACACCACGTTCAAAAATATTTGGCAGCAGCTCATTCGGTATTCCATTGCCAGTATCAGCAATTGTAACCACAACAAAATCATTTTCTGTATGTGCATTAATATGCACTTCACCATCTTGAATATGATTTCGTGTATTCTGCAAAAGATTGAAAAGCACTTGAGTGATTTCACTAGCACTAGCATAGACATCAGGAAGTGTATCAGGTATGCATACAGAAATCGTTGTATCCTTACGCAATAAAATCGGCTCATACAGCCTTGCTGCACCGTTTATTAATTGGGGTAAAGATGTACGTTCTTTTGAAACACGTTCGTCCTGTTTGCGAGTATAGTTATTAATCTCCTGCAAAAGCTTTGCAATACGCTGTGTTTCCACTGATATTTTATCTAGGTCTTTGGCTGTTTGCTCATCAACACCTTTTCGGCGCATTTCCATTGCAATAAGCTCTGAATAGCCTGACAATACAGCTAAGGGAGTTCGTGTTTCATGGGTAATAGTTGCAATAAGCTCGGATTTCATTTTATTATGTCTGTCAAGTGCAGCATTTTCATTGGCAAGCTGTTGTTCCATAAGCTTTGCTTCTGCTTCCAAGCGCGCAGTTTTTGTAACACTGTCAAAAACACGTAAAACGAGCCAGTAAACCAGAAATGAAAGTACAGCCAATGCAATAAAAACAACTGGGAAAAAATAATCCAAAGCATTATTATTGTAATAAATCTCACAATGATAAGTAGTAACCACAATAAAAAACACTGGCAGTATCCATAAACCTTTCATATCCTCAGAATGTATCTGACTTAGGCGTGGAGTAATAATTCGCTGTATGATAAAACTAGCAATCAGATACAATGCAATTCTCATTAAAATAAATATAGGGTACCAAAAAATTCCCTCACGTGAATCAATTACTGTAATTCCTGCAAGTGTGCTGACAGCATATTCAAGTTCTGTACCTAAACACGCTATATGTGCTGTCATAAAAATTACAAACAGCAGTTTATTTATTCCGACCCCCACTGTTTTACGATAATATATAAAGCCAACAATCATAAATATAATAAAAAACAAAGTTACTTCATTTTTGATGTATAAAAATGCCAGTATTTCAGGTATTGCTACTAAAGGAAAGCAAACCAAAGCAGATTCTAAAGCGATTTTCTTCATATGTCGGTTGAGCTTATCTTTAAACGGTTGATAACACAAAAACACGCATGGATACAGCGTTACAAACTGATATAGGATATATATTATAAGATGACTTGTCATATTTTATTCGCCTCTCTATTTTTATTGTTATATGCTTCGATTATCATTTTCTTTTATTAAGTATAGCAAATTTTTAAGGATTTGACAAGTGTGTGAAAATTTATCCAATGCAGGCTATTTAGTCGTGTACAATTTTCTTGATAATAGTAATATTTTCTTGTATAGCCAATAATAAAAAGAGATATTAGGATGATTAATTCCCAATATCTCTTTATTTTCGTTCTGACTGTCAATCACGTTTAATGTATCTTTATCATATCAACGTAATATTGCAGTTTCATTTGTATCAAGTCCAACCATTTCGTTTACCTTGTCAATATATGACTTAATGCCATCAAGCTGCTTCTTATGAATATCACTTACATTTTTACTTGCAGCTATTCGACCAGTTACTAATGCAATCTCATTATCATAGAATTCAGTTTGCTTTTTCAAATCATCCTTTGATATAAGGTCATCAAGCATAAGGTCGATAGCCTTGTGCTTTTTTCTTGTCAGATTTTCTATCTCAGCTTTAAGTGACTCAATGCTTATAGCAGGTTCGTTTCGCTGTATTTCTTGTATTTCAACCAAAAGTTGATTTACAATTCCTTCTCGTGAATCTTTAATATGTTCAATTATATACTTCATACAATAAACAAGAACATTTTCATTGATACCTTTATTATCACAACCAACCTCAGCACCATTTGCATCAATCCTATGGTTTACACCATACTTTGCACGATTTATGCATCTAAGAGTTCGATTTTACTTTGATGATTTGCCACTAACACCATAAGCATATCCACACTTACCACAATACACCTTACTGCTATACCAATAATGACGTGAATATTTGCGACCTTCTCTGGAAAGTTTCCACGTTCATAAATTTGCTGTTGTACTCCATTCCAAACTTCTCTTGAAATAATGGCTTCATGATGATCAGTAACAGTTATAAGTGGAGCATCAGTATTATCACCGTTATTCTGTACAACCTTCTTTGATAGAAAATCTGTAGAATAATGTTTCCATTGAGTAAGATCACCGACATACTTGTCATTTTTGAGCAATCGGCATACACCATCTTCACGCCACATCTTTCCATTTATGGAAAGATATCCAGCCGCATTAAGTTCATTAGCAATAGTATGACAACCCTTACCGTCATATAAATATGTATGGAAAATATGCTTAACAACCTCAGCTTCTTCAGGAACAATATATAACTGACCATCTTTAATTTCAAAACCATACATTCTACTTTTACCATACACCCAGCCATTTTCCATGTGACATGATCGTATTTTTACGGTCGTGTCATTTTTTCATCAATAGCAAAGGTTTTAGGATTTTCCTAAGTAAAAAATTCAAGATTGAATTTGCTATATCTTCGAAAATGTGGAGACAACATTTTTGAAAAACATGATTTTTCTACCCACCCGTGCGGAAGAAAATTGGTGCGATATGGGAAAAAGGATATACTTTTTCTGTGCTTGCTATGTAAGACTAACCTAAAATTTTGAATGAAATCAAGCCTTGTTTTAATGGAAAATGATATTGCTTTTCAAGAGCATATAATTATACTTGATTTTTATATCATGGTAATGTATAATGAATCAAGAGGTAATGTAATTGAAATAAATTTATTACTAAATATCGAATTATCAAACGATAAAAGAAAAGAGGATTTGAAATGAAACGTGTTAGCATAGCTTTAGTATTAATCTGTTTATTTTTAACTTCATGCTCCAAAGACAAAACTGACGTACCGACTGATGAGCCAAAAGTAATAACAGAGAGTGTCGTTACCCAAGCACTGACGTCAACGACAAAAAATATATCATCTGAAGAAACAAAAGTAGAAACTGATGATACTATTTCTGAAAGTCTTACATCAACCACTAGTGATTTGGAAATTGAAGAGCTAACTATTATTGGAATTTGGGAGGATAGCCTCGCAGAAAAACAACGTACTCAAGGTGTCAGTGATGAGGAATTCTCTAATTTTACTGATGAAGAAAGAGAACAATATTTTGAAGAATTCGGAACTGTTCCAGGAATTACTTTAGAATTTAAGAGTGATGGTACTTTTTCTGGAAATATGAGTAGTGATTCTATCAATGGAAAATATGAATTAAAATTTGATGAAACATATAATATGATTTTCACTGAGCATGAAAATATATGGACAGCAGTAGTTAATGGTGATTCAATGATATTTTCTGTAGATATCCCAGAATTAAAACGCATAACTTCTTAGCGAATAAAAATACAGCGATAGTATTTTTCTCATATACTATCGCTGTATTTATATTATTTATTCTTTACATCAATGAACGACTGCATAGCCAGAACAGCTCCACACTTAAGTCCTATTTCCATGTAAACATCCTCGGTAGAATTTACATATTTGAAAATAGCAGCAGTAATTTCTGCAAAATCATTTTCATCAGGATACCTTACTTTGAAAAAATCGTACATATCCTGTTTGGATTCCTTAATCCTTTGCTCATAGGATTTATCATTAATTTGTGCAGCTTCTACACCGTTTAATAAAAATTCTCGAATATGTTGGATATCAGCTCGTCTGAAAATTTCATCTGTAAAACCCATATGTATGTTCCTCACCTTCAGTTTTCGCTGAAAACATCAATCATAAGCATGATGCAAGCTTAAAGCCATTGATAAAAAATTGCAAGTTTTCAATTTCTGATGACCCAGTATATAAGCATTCAAGCTTTTCAAAACGCACATAGTCATCTGCTGAAAGTATGGATTTGAGCCATTCCTCTTTTTCTGAGTTGATTTTTTCGTTGATTAAATCATATTCGGTATCTTTAACCTTTGGATTAATGTAAGAATCTATATTATCATAATATAATTCTTTAAGTATTTTATTCATATGAACCTCCTAAAATAATATTGATATTTTTAGGATTATGTGATATAATATTTTGGGATTTGTATTAATCACACTTCCTCTTGTGAACACTCGCTTTAACTTTGATCGGAAGGAGCGAGTGTTCTTTATTTTTTGTCTGACTTTTCCTCTTTTTCGACTTCCTTTTCAATAAGCTTAGTCATATACTCTTTAAGTGTTACACCTTTTTTTAGGCATATGATTTTAAGCTTAGTATAAAGTTCCTCGTCAATTGGAAAACCTATGTTTTTGATAAAATCACCTCCATGTTTACATGATACCATAGTTACATGTAAATGTAAAGAGCTAATTTAGAAAATACATCATCAACATATGTTTAAAAGCTATACCTGACCGTAAAAATTTTACGGTCAGGTATAGATTTTTTTATTATCACTAATTATTATATTTGGCTTGATAATATAGCATTTTACATATTCGACAATTATGCACACTAATTATGTGTATAATGACGTATGTTCAAC